>NZ_CAWNSE010000002.1:0-75179 GCF_963876935.1 Escherichia sp. MOD1-EC4550 | reverse complement strand
GCGAACACGCTGCGGGTGAAAGTCACCGACGCGTTCGGCAATGCGCTGGCCGGACAGACGGTCAGCGTCTCAGCGGACAACGGGGCAGCGGTTGCCGCGACGGTTATCAGCGGGCCGGACGGCACCGTGGAAATCTCCGTCACCAGCCAGACTGCGGGCATCAGTGCCGTTGCCGCCAGCATCAACAACAGCAGTCTGAGTCAGAATGTGACATTTATCCCGGATGTCAGCACCGCGAAGATCGCGGATCTGGTGGTTATTAAGGACGGCTCAGTGGCTGACGGCGCAATGGCGAACACGCTGCGGGTGAAGGTCACCGATGCATTCGGTAATACGCTTGCCGGGCAGACAGTCAGCGTGTTGGCGGACAACGGTGCAACGGTTGCCCCGACGGTCACCACGCAGCCGGACGGCACGGTGGAGATCAGTGTCACCAGCCAGACGGCGGGCACCAGTGCGGTCACCGCCAGCATCAACAGCAGCAGCCTGAGCCAGAACGTCACCTTTGTACCGGGTGATGCATCGCAGCTCACGTCAACCGTTGAAACAAATAAGTCGAACTATACGGTTGGAGAGACAATCACCATCACGGTAACGCTCCGGGATGCGTTCGATAATCTGGTAACCGGTGCAGCTTCACAGTTAGCCGCTAATGGTGTGCTTACGGTGGCTGGCACCGACCCGTCAGAAACGGGAAGCTGGATTGAATCAGGTGGCGTGTATACCACAACCCGTATGGCGACGATTGCCAGTACCAATCAGCACGCCAACCTGCAATTGCAGACGTGGAGTGATGGTGTAACGTCAGATCGCTATGACATACAGTCCGGTTCTCCGGCGCAAGCTACATCAACTATCGCTACGGATAAAAACGCCTACACCGCTGGCGACACTATAACCGTCGCCGTGACGCTGAAAGACGCGCACGGTAACCTGGTTGAAGGGGGCGAGTCCTTACTGTCTGGTGATAACGTAATAGTGGAAGGAGCCGTACGTTCAGGAGGATGGTCTGAAACCGCCGGTGTTTATACTGCTACATGGTCGGCGCAAATGGCGGGAGACTCTCACCACGCGACGTTGACTTTGCCTGAGTGGGGCAGCAGTAAACAATCAGAGAGTTATTCCATCCACAGTGGTGCTCCGGTGCAAACAAATTCAGCCATCAGGACAGATAAAACGACATATATCGCCGGGGAGTCATTAACTGTCACAGTAACGTTGCGGGATGAGTTTGGTAACCCGGCTTTAGGGCTGACATCAGGAGTTATCGAATCATATATCGATAATTTTACGGTGGGCGGCGCAGTCCCCGATTCGATGCAATGGGTCGAACAGAATAATGGTGAATATACCATGATCTGGACAGCATGGTTTGCCGAGAAAAATTTGGTTGCCAGTCTGAAATTAAAAACATGGGCAACGGAGATTGATTCCGCGCTATACGGGATACAACCAGGTGCAGCAGCAAAAACTCAGTCCACGATTATCACGGACAAAACGGTATATATCGCTGGGGAGAGCATAACGGTGACTGTTGTACTTAGTGATGCTCAGGGTAACTTTATTACTGATGGTGTCGCTCAGCTTAATGAGGAAAACGTAAAAGTCAGGAATGCAGATCCTATCCAGGGTAATAATTGGATATACAACGGCAATGGGCAATATCAAAGACAGTATATGGCGCATTTCGCGGAAGTGAATTTGAATGCACAACTGAAGATGGTTGGTTGGAGCGATGCCAATTATTCAAATAATTATACTATTAAACCGGGTGAAGCGAGTCCGCATGGTTCACAGCTTCGTATAAGAGATGATGTTGTGGTTGTTGGGGCGGATTTACCTGTCAGTGTTTTATTAGCTGATGATTTTGGTAACCCGTTGGATAACGGTCTGGATTTGCTGGATAATGCAGTGTACTTACAAAATGTGGAGAAGAAAGAAGGGGCTAAATGGATATATTTGGGTGATGGCATATATGAGCGTACCTATATGGCCTACAAAGAAGGAGAGAACTTAAATTCATTTCTGCAGATTAACGGTTGGCGTGTAAACGGGCAACCTTCCTATACCATCCTTCCTTTTGTGGCAGTCGATTCACTGAGTGTGAATGGTGCAATATTCAGGGCGGCAGATGGTTTTCCTGAAACAGGATTTGATGGGGCTAAATTCACCTTAGTATTAACCCATAATATGAAGAATACAGATTATGATTGGACGGCAGGCATCTATGGTATTAATGTTAACAATAATGGAGAAGTCACAATAAGTCTGCCCCTAAATAGTGAAATCACTATTACCGGGAAACCAAAAGATGGTAAAGGGAATAATGTTGTATTCAAATTCAAGATGAAAAAATGGTTTACTAGTTTAGGTGCTGCCAGTAATAACACTTGGGATATTATAAATGCATCATGCAATAGCTATGGACAAGTGGCGTCATCTTTAGAATTAGCGCAGCGACCAAGTAGTGGTGTAGTTCCACGAAAAGTAGGTACGTTGTGGGGAGAATATGGTAATTTGAAAGCTTATGGCAGTACATTTAGCAGTACGGATTACTGGACAAGTACTGTACTTATAGGGGTTCACGAGAAATTCAATCCTGAAACTGGTATATCAACACCAGGATCAGGAAAGTCTTCTGGTTTGTGTGTGAGATATTTTTAACGAAATAACTACTAAATTGCCCTGCATCAGCAGGGCAATTTCTCTTCGTTCTTACGCAGAAGTACGCATCGCACTGATAGTATTAAATTCATTTTTTACATTGAGCAAACGAGGGTCGTGAAGCAAAACATTTGACCATAAATCATTGTCTTTAACTAATTGTTGCCAGCGCTTTTCATATTCTTTTTTACCATAAACAGTGTAAATTAACGGCAAGATCACACCATTGATTTTGTTAGTGTTAATATTTGCCAGTAACTTCATAATGTCATTTTTTATAGATGCGCCATAGATCAGAAACTTCGTATAAAGCGAGTTAACACAGCTGTAATCAAGACCATGTTCAGGCTCAAGTTTAAGCAATAAACTTTTGGCTTTGTCATTATGTCCTTTCAGTGCCATGAACATAGCCAGAATAGAGGTAATAATTGGATTATTACAGGTGTTTTGACTATTCAGATTTAATGCAAAAGATATCGCGTTATCGAGGGGGGATGTGTAATAAAGTATAATTAATTTAAGAATGCTTATGCCCATTTTATTGGGTTCAAGAGCAATGCTTTTTTCTATTAGATTAAATGCTCTTGCAAGGTCACCGTTCAAAAAGCATAGCAGAGACTGATAATAATAAACGTCTGGCGAATTAGGTTTGAGTAAATGTGCTTGCTTAAATAGCACATTAGACACTGAATGTTCATCTTTTAGCCCACTGATTAAACCCAGTAAACCCAATGCCTGAGAGTTTGAAGGGTTAATTTCAAGAGCCTTTTCAATGGAGGTTACTGCCGTAGTTATTGCTTGTTTTTGTTCACTGAGTCCAAGGAGTGCTAATGATATATGGCATTCCGCCAGGCAACAGTAGGGCAAGGTATTTTGCGGTTGCGTACTCACACAATCTCTAAATATTACTAATGCTCGTTTCAAACTCTCTGGTGTATAACGGTACATTTCCATTCTGCCATTCATATACATAACAGCAGAATCAAGAGATGGCATTTGTTGTGTATTTATAGATTTAAAATTAATGTTAGGTATTTTTTCAATGAGGATATTAATTACTTGTGATAATAATACGGAAAGAGGATTGTCGGGGTTAAAATCAATACTTTGATGATCGATCAACTTATGCGTTCTGGCATGAATTAATTCAATAAATAAACGCCAGTTTTTACCATAGTGAACGACCTGACCCATAATGTAATATTCTGGGCCTGTTTTATTAATAAACTGATGGATAGTAGAAAAATCGCTTGCCTCATTCGTTACCGAGGCAGGTAAAATATCTAAACCACAAAAAGCATATTTTGAAAGGCCCTGCACAAGTTCGTAATGCAGTTTTAGAACATTGATTGAGCCTTCGGTACGAAATGGAAAAACAGCAAGAGTGGTAGTCGACTTTACCGGTTCATTATCGGTTACAATCACAATGGGTACAGTAAAACGGTATCCACGACCATAGACCGTTTCGATATACTTACACTGTTTATTCTCATGCAAAAGTTTGCGCAATGCATAAATACACCGTGTTAAAGATTCATCACTGGCAACACTTGCGCTCCAGACCTTATCAATAATCTCTTCTTTGCTAACAATTTCACCGTCAGCATTAAGTAATAGAATAATAACGCCAAGTTCTTTCGGGGGAATATGATATTCTTTGTTTTTGAATAATAATATTCCATTGTTTTTTAATACAAAGTCGCCAAATATATATTGTTGTGTATTATTTTTTCCATGTTGCAGTTGCATAGAACGCTCCTTCCGTTTTCTCTATTCATAGTATTAATTTGATCAATATAAAATAAAGTATTGGCAGAATTGCTCTATCAAAAAACGCTCATTTTGTAAGATTGTGATGAAGAAATGAATGAAAGCTGATGCTTAATAATATGAAACGCTGGTCCCATTTTACGAGACCAGATAGTGGACTATAATATTTGGCGTTACTTAATCAGAAACGTAAATAATCTTTCGCTGAATCAAATAATGCTGTAATGGTTGACGATAATAATTTTATAATCGTATCGTAGGTGGAGTTGGCTGTGCTGTATTTAGTCGTGATAACCTGTACATCGGTTTTCATGTTTTCTGCTTGCCCATTATAACCCGCTAACCATGCCTGGTATTCAGCTGTGCTTATTTCATAACCGGTGAATTCTTTAGATATATTTTTTTCCTTCCCTTTATTATCCCTGTGCACCATTGAATCTGAAGATTGACTCATACTGTCAATAATCTGAGGGTTGGGAATAATAACATATAAACCGCTACCTTGTGGTTCAACTTCGACAATCGGAGAAGGTGTGCGGTGTTTGGGATCGGGTGGAATTACCGGAAGTCCTAAAGCGGCGCACCATTTTTCTGCTTCTTCTAGTGGTACACCAATTTTGTCAGCAGGTGCCGGAGGGTATAAAACATAGTCTGGATTGTAATGATAGTGGAAATCACCATTAGGATATTTATCGATATAATAAAAATGCATCAAGGCTTTTTGGAATGCATTGACGTCAAAAACTATCGCATCGCCTTTTTTATTAGAGTGAGTCCATTTTCCCATATTGCTTTGGATATGTTCACTGAAGTCCTGCCAGTATGCGCTCATTATCTCAACGCTATTCGCATAAATTTCGAGGTAGTCGCTACCGAGCACACTCATCAAATCAGCAATATCACTGCATATATATTTATCACTTTTAAATTCGTTTGAACTACTGGCCGTTAAAGTACTGCTGGTTGCTGAACTTCTCATTTCAGGCGCAGAACTCTCTAAAGAAGCGATAGCGTGATTTAAGGTACCTTTGGTCGATGCCATTGTACTTGACCCGGTTTTGTTGTGAGCAACGTTAGCCAGGGTTTTTCTCACAGAGTTATGCAAGGTCAATATTTTAGCGGGATCCTTTAATTTTCCGTCAATAGTATTAACATTTTCTGTAAGCTGCAGAACTTTTTTTATCAGCGAATAACTTTCGTGTAAGAGCGCAGATCCTTTCTCTGATAGGTTCTCAGTTGGGAAATTTCTGAGCATGTTTTTAACGAAGTTAAGTTGTATGTCATGCTGGCATTTCCAGTCTTCATTTCGCGGGCTACGTTCACTGACTAAAGTTGATAGTTTTTCAACATCTTTCTTGAGCATAGCGCCAATATTATTATCCTTACTGGCGCTGTTATACAAATTACCCTCGCTTTTGCTGTTTTCCAGTTGATGAGGCTCCTCACTTTGCGAGGATGCCTCTTTAAGAGGAATGTTTGCATTCTGCTGACGTAAAATATCTATATTTAAATTATTATCTTTATTAATCATGTGTCATTCCTCCTTAAATATAATTAACTATTATTGCAATAATTTATGAGCGAATGCCTTGAACGATAGCACTATCAGTATCAATAATGGTTTGTATTATTTGCTGTAATAAATTGAGTGCCTGATCTCTTCCTTGAACATCACGATTAATTTGATCCAGATAGCTACTCATAACTGAATGCATCACATTTTTAGCTTGCTCAACAATTTCTTTTTCTGCATGAGTAGTACTTTCTAGAATTCTAAGTGATGCTTGAGTTGATTGATTAACAAGCTGTGAAAGTACATCTGCTTTACCTATAGTAAAATATTTATTATATCTTTTGTTATGTTTTATACTAATACGCTCGTTTTTATCTCTAATCTTTTCTTCCGTAGTTTCTTTTTCTTTATCGTAATATTTCAGGGTCTCTTCTTTTTGTTCTTCATCAAGTGTTGTATCTTTCGTTGTTGTTTTTATTTCTTCATCTATTTGCTTGAGATAAGCTTGTTGATCTTGAACTTCCCTTTTTAATCCTCGCTGTGTTTTATCATCAGTTCCACTGATAGTGTGCTTCTGATCAGGTGTAAGGGTTTGCATCTTTTCGGGAGGGCTTCTGAAATTTGCTACAACAGATGCTGCAGCTCCGGCTGCGCCAACTGTTGACCCGGCAAGAACACCAGCCGAACTTGCCATTGTAGCGTGTACGGTTTCTGTTTTCTGATACTGGACAAGTTGTTCAAAAACGTTGCTCATAATAGCCTCAGACATAGCAGAGGCTTTATACATTGATGTGAATACCCTTAAAAATTCCTCCATAACAGCCTGTTGTCGCATGGTCAAATTATCTAGCATATCAAGGATATTATATTTAGATATTTTAATAGAACTCTGTTCTGCAGAACTGCTTGATTGACTGGATGAAATTGTAGCTTGGTCAAGGTCACCCCTCAAATTATCTAGCGTACTCCTTGAGTAATTAAGATTATCCAATAGTTTTACTCTTAGTTCCGGACAGACTTCTCTGTCTGTATTTTTTAATATTATAAACTGAGAGCTTATGTCATGATTAATATCTTTAAGGTTATAGTATTGCACAATTTTATTATCATTTGGTATGTTGTTTTTTTTACTATAATCTCTATCAAAGATTGTTTTATCAAGACTGTTAATATTAGATGTGCTGGACGCATTTTTAATTTCATAGGTGGCCATGTTAAAACCCTCTTATACGATAGAATGGGAAGCAAATTTTAAGGCTTCAGTTCGGTGTTGTAATACTCGTACCATCTGGCTTACCTCTTGTTCGACGGTTTTATCCACCCTTTGCAATACTGAAAGCATTTGTTCACGCGTTTTTGATAGATTACTCATGTCCTGTTGTAAAATTGCCATGTCGGCAGAGTTTCCAGCAACAAAACAATTCATCGTCGATGTTGCTATTGCACAGATGAGTAAGCCTATTTTCTCCAGGCCATTACTTATTTTGGCAATCAACTTCAACACTACGGCTGATGTTTGTAGCACGCTGCATACGCTGTCTAATACCTTTATAATATTTTTTGAAACTGAATTAATAATTGATTCAATGGTTGATTTTATAGTGCTTGTTATTTCTTTGGTGACTTCTTCGGCGGCTGTTTTTGATAATGCAGAAACAACGGCCCCTATTGCTACAGAACATATTACAGCTGCACCAATCATTACTGTCGCCATGACAATAGAAGCGGCTGCACTTGCGTAAATACTTTTAACCAGTTCAATCGTATCTTGATCGACACCAATAACGTCCAGAAGCGCGGTTATTGCGAGCAGAGTGGGATCAACTGTTTTAATCGCAGCCGAAAGACCTTCTACAACTTTCCCTAAAATCCAGCCGGTAGCCGTGGTGCCCAGAGCGATTTGACAAGTGATATCTACACCTAATACTACTGCGCCCGCTATTCCTCCAATAAGTGCCAATGCACCCGCAATACTTGAACCACCACTTGGAACTGCAGCAAGAAGACCAACAACAATTAAGACTGCGCTTACGGCAAAGGTAACTACAGTTACACACTCATTAACTATTTTTAAAACTTTAGTCGTGGTAGTATATTTATGTGCTGTTTCATTGAGTTTATTTTCCCTGACATGGTTGATTTCTTTCATTACCTCAGATTGATTTTTAATAGATTCGCAATTTGTATCGCCAATAACTTCCATTACTGAGGTAATCAAAAGGATAAATGTGGCTGTCGCGTTTCTGTTTTTCTGGTTTTCCTGTGTCAGGCAAATATTGGTGGTGAAGTTATTAATCTGTTCTTGCTGTTGAATTTCGTCAAAAACTTCCATACTTTGGCCGATCGCAGCATCAGCATCCATAATGGCTGTATTTAACGATTTCTCAGCTAACGATTTTTTTTGTAACGACAGCGTGAGTGTTTTTTCAGCCGCATTTTTTTGCGTCAGTACTTTATTATATTGCGGATCGCCAGGTTGCAGTTGCGACAACTCTTGATCCAATGTGTTGACTTTTTTTTCCAGCGATTGCACTCTTTTATCGACAGCATTGTAATTATTGTTGGCCTGATGCAGATTATCGTTGGCTTTTTGCGCTGAATCTAATGACGAGGTGTAGGCGTCGCTTAATTCACGAAACTTATTATGTGCCATTTCGTGTCGAAGCAGGGTGTTGTCCAGGTTATTATGCAAGCGTGTAGTAATATCCTGATCGGCAATGCCTGATAAATTACCCAAAATCATCGTCAGGCGGGCATCATTCGTCTTTGCTGCAGTGGCGTTATCAGAATCGGAAACCTGCATTGCAGGTAGAGCAAGCATAGGTTTGTTTTCAAGACGAGCGCGAATATCGTTATCAAGGGACTTCGGGTTTTTATTAAGCCGCATGGGATCAACTTGCGTTTTGCTGCTGTCCTGCAGTCTTTTTTCCTCATCGCTATATTGTGTACGCAATGTTTCGCTGATTTGTTCAAACGTGATCGTCTGTCCCGTAATCGGTGCCGACATAATTCACCTCCTTTTTAAGCTATCATCTGGCTTAATTAACTGTTTATTATTTAACTCATGGCAGATGTTTATTTCCATCTAAAATGGCATCAACGGGAAAATAAGCAATGTGTTTATTGTTATTCTTCTCATTTATTTTATTGGCATGGTTGTTTTTTAAATCAATTGTTGCTTCCTCTTTATATTTCTTGGTTGCTTCTTCAGGCGTAAAAGGAGATTTTTTTACGTTTATGTTCATTTTGCCGACTCACTCTGTTTGAACTTCCTCTTCGGAATTGGCTGTCAAGAGTTCAAGATAAGCATTAGCCATCTCTTTAACTTTTTCATTTTGACTGTAGGTTACGACTGTATTAAATAACTCCGTGGCCATTTTAATGTTTTTTAAGCCCATCTGGCATTGGCCCATATAATAAACCAAAGAGAAATCGTTATCGGGAGATAGCATCAAACAGATATGATACATGTCGAATGCCTTTTGATAATCTTTCTTCAACTGACAGACGGCGGCATATCCCTTTAAATAATTATAATTTTGGAAATCATAAATACAGAGAAATTTAAAAAAGAGTTCAGCTTCGTCAAGTCTTCCTTTTTCATAAAAGTTATAAGCGTAAGCATAAACGCCTTCAAGGGTATCCGGGGTTATGCCATGCAGTTCTGCAAGCGTTGCTCCCATACCTAGTGCACGTTCGAACTTACTGGCAATTTCTTTATTTTCTTCTAAATCCAGATTTGCGCTTTCCATCTCTACTCTCTCCTTTCGAACATTCTTTGTTCAGACTTCACCATTTTTTAGAGGGTGGTGATATCAAAATTCGCTCATTTTTATGCCCATCCGTTGGACTTCCTTTTCTGCATTAAAAACAAGTATTGTTTCAATGAGATAAGATTTTCTATGTGATGAAATGAAAATAATGTAGAGGGAATTTTATCCACAATCCTGATGAACGGGTTCAATTCTGATTGGAATTTGAAAAAGCAGGTGATTTACTGATGTGCGAGCGTACGTCAGTGGCTGCTGGCCTGAGCGCGGAGGTGTGCGAAATTCACATATCCGGGCATTCCACCTTACCCAGCGCTTCCCAGTAGTTATTCTGATTATTACGCTCCATCGCCACAATAGCTTCGCGGATATGTTGTTTGTTACTCTCATCAGACAACATTAATTTTTCCCACGCTTCGTCTGATAATGACGCCTGTGGCGTGCAAATTTTACGTAAATCTTGCAATACCGTGGTCTTTTCTTTTGCCGACTGTAGAGAACTGAATGGCGACTCGGCCTGAGAAATGGCTGGGAAAGTCAGGAATACGGTAATCATGAGTAGCATCGTTGGCTTCATAGCTGCAACCTTCTGCAAATGTGCATCGAATGAAGCATAAGTGTAGTTTGCTTTTGCCGCTCTCATCATGCTGTACGAAAGGTGTTTGCGTGGTCAGTAAGAAGTGCCAGTTTTATATACCTTTTTCTTCTATTCGATAGCTTTTCGTTTTTTAAATCGTAGTGATCTTGCCATTATAGTCAGTTAACGATTAAAAAAAGGATAAAAAATGAAACTGACAACACATCATCTACGGGCGGGGGCCGCATTATTACTGGCAGGAATTCTGCTGGCAGGTTGCGACCAGAGCAGCAGCGATGAAAAGCACATTAAAGTGGGCGTTATTAATGGCGCAGAACAAGATGTCGCGGAAGTCGCTAAAAAGGTGGCAAAAGAGAAATATGGCCTCGATGTTGAACTGGTAGGATTTAGCGGTTCGTTGCTACCGAACGATGCGACAAATCATGGCGAGCTTGATGCGAACGTCTTCCAGCATCGACCCTTTCTTGAACAAGATAATCAGGCGCATGGTTATAAACTGGTAGCGGTGGGAAATACGTTTGTCTTCCCCATGGCGGGTTATTCCAAAAAAATCAAAACCGTGGCGCAAATAAAAGAAGGCGCGACAGTGGCGATCCCCAACGACCCGACCAACCTTGGTCGCGCGCTTTTACTGTTGCAAAAAGAGAAGCTAATTACTCTGAAAGAGGGAAAAGGGTTACTACCTACCGCGCTGGATATAACCGAGAATCCTCGTCATTTGCAGATTATGGAACTCGAGGGGGCACAGCTCCCGCGCGTACTGGATGATCCCAAAGTTGATGTGGCGATTATCAGCACCACTTACATTCAGCAGACCGGGCTTTCTCCGGTGCACGACAGCGTATTTATTGAAGATAAGAATTCGCCGTATGTGAATATTCTGGTGGCACGGGAAGATAATAAGAATGCAGAAAACGTGAAGGAATTTCTGCAATCTTATCAATCGCCCGAAGTCGCTAAAGCGGCAGAAACCATCTTTAACGGTGGCGCGGTGCCTGGCTGGTAATTCTCACTCATGCCGCGCCGGACGATTTATTTTTCTGGCGCGGCGACGGGAATCCATTGAAATCAAAATCACCGATGACAGAATCAGCAGTGTGCCCAGCCAGTCCGGCAATGTGAACGTGATCCCCAGCAACAGCAAAGAGAGCAGCGCGCTACTTAATGGTTCTGCACAGCTCAAAATGCTGGCTTTTGGCCCGCCAATGAGCTGTGCGCCTTTCAGATATAGACTAAAGGTTAGCGAAGTTCCGATTACCACCAGATAGAAAAACGCCAGAATCAGGCTGCCATTAACCTCGAAGTTTGTTCCTTGCCCGGCATAGAAGGGCAGCAGGATTAGACCACCGATCAGCATACTCCAGCCGACGACCGGTAACGTGCCATAGCGGGCAATCAGCGTTGAGGGATAGGTGGTATAGAATGCAGCAGCAAATGCCGAGGCAATGCCCCAGAATAACGCGGCCGGAGAGATCGATAATGACGTCGGATTACCGTGTGTCACCAATAAAAAAGTCCCGATCAACGATGTCAAAATAGCGCAAAAAACCAGAATGCCCGGGCGGGATTTACGCACCAGTGAGAACCAGGCGACGATAATCGTCGGTGAGAGGAATTGCAGCACCGTTGCCGTGGCAGCATTCGATTTTTCAATGGTTAGCAAAAAAGTGAGCTGTACGGTTAGCGCGCCAACCACGGAAAAAATCAGCAGACTAATGGCATCTTTGTGATTGTTAATAATAGAAAAGATTTTATCGCCATGCACAAATGACAGCGTCAGCAGAATCAAACCGGCGAATATCAAACGCGTCATAGTCAAAAACTGCGACGACATCTGGCTTTGCTCCATGATGTATTGCGCGCAGACCCCTGAACTTCCCCACAACACGGCGGCAATCAGAACGTTCAGCATCCCCTTTCTGGTGGAACCCATTTTTCCCTCTGCATACTGTTTTGTCGTTTATGTATGCAGGCATGATAGCAAAAATGGCGAGGATGGCTCTGTTTGCGCCACGCCGATTTTTCTTAGCTCAGACTGGTGAGCTAAATATCTTTAATAAACAGCAGGCAAATCATCGCAATACCCAACATCCCTATCGCCAGCCAGAACAACGCGTGGTAGCTCCAGATTTCAACCATAATTCCGTCAACAGAGCCGGCGATAATCCAGCCGACGCGTGAGGTATTTGCATATAACGTTGTCGCAGAGCCTATTTTTTCAGGCATCAGATCCTGAAAATAAAGCATGCCGATACCACAGAGAATACCAAGGAAAATGGCATTTAGAATTTGCAATTCCAGCTCAACTGCCGGAGTCGTCGCCATGAGTACGCTGGCGTAAAAACACATACCACTCACGATAGCAATGAGCATTAATAGTCGCTTGCCAATACGTTTCATGTAATAGCCTGCGATTAACATCATCGGAATTTCCAGACCGGCAGCAATACCAATCATTTCTCCAGCCAGTTTATCGGTTAGATGCAGTTCATCAATAATAAATAGCGGCATATTTATCATGTAGAGATTATTCGCCGCCCACATCATTGAACAGACTACAAAAAGTAGCCGTGTATCCCGCTTTCTATGGATGGAGGGTAAAATTTCTACGGGTTGGGTAACGACAGGAATATTTCTTTGTATTGATGGCAAAAACAACCAGACTATCAGCCCGCAAATAACAAATGCGATGGCAGCGGTGAGATACATCACTTTAAAACTAAATCCCATTGCCAGCTCATAAGCGAGCGGTGGCCCGATAACCCAGGCAAGCGAGATCTGAGCACGTAAAAATGTACTGAACATGACCGTCTCACGGCCTGTTCTGTCGGCGTGTTCACGGGCGAGGGCGAACATTTGCGGGTTTGCAGTGGAAGCAAAACTACTCAGAAGTACACCCGTTGAGAGGAGAATGAAGTAGTTGCGATTCCACGCAAAAAGAGTGCAGGCCAACACTCCAAATAAGCAACATAGCAGGATCAGTAATTTACGGTCGCCTTGTTTATCGGAGTGCCTTGCCAGAAATTGACTGACCAGAATTCCCATAATAGCGCTACCGGTGAAGAAAAAACCTACCATTATAGGACGGGCTTTCAGTTCATCTGCGAGGAATATACTTAGGGTGGGAGTCTGGAGAGCGCCCGCAATACCAGTCAGAAAGGCGACAAGTAAAAATGCCGCGGCAGTGAGATCAAGTATTTTTGATGGAGTGGTAGCCGTTTTTTGCATTCTTCTGAATCACCGGGCGACAAAATATAACTGAGTTACAAATAAGTACCAGTCGAATGAGTATTATATTAAGAATTTTTGAGTATCGCTGATACAACCAGAAAGCAATGCTAGCGCAATATTATAGGGCCAGCAATTGAGATTATTAGCAAAAGCATGTTAAGAATTAATCACCGAATTTATATATTAATTATAGTAAGGCAATGAGCTATTTTTGATAGTAAAAATAAAACAAGTTTATTTGATATATTAAATGAACAAATTAATCTTGATGGCAGTCTGATTATTGGTGAAGTTTATAGGTCAGTTTTTTTCGCCAGCGGTTAAAGGAATAGAATCGTCGTATAAAAAAAGGGTGTTCTGGGGCGTGTAAAACAACATCTTCACCTTAATGGCGATACAGTTGGCTGAGAGTCAGCAGGGGGGCAAATCACCTGCAAATAAACACGGCGCATGCTGGCGCGAATATCGCGGATGCGTTCGAGGACAGAAGAACCGACAGGCGGATTCTTCAGTCGCTCATCGTCCATCACAAAACCTTTGATTAGGTATTCCTGAAGCCGATTAAATATTGAGCAGTAGAAAATATCTGGATTGACTGTATTACAAGGGGTTGGAAAACGTCAGTAGAGGCAAATTGGCGGAAGATCACAGGAGTCGAACCTGCCCGGGACCGCTGGCGGCCCCAACTGGATTTGAAGTCCAGCCGCCTCACCGGAGACGACGATCTTCCGCGCCTCGATTGCTACATGGAGGCGGGGCGCATTATAGCTACTTCCTTGAGTTTCTACATCCCCCAGATCAGTTTTTTCCGCCTAATACATGCAGCGTATTATCACGAAAGCATTATATTTCATATAAAACCCATATTTTACAATGATATATGAGCGTAATTTACGCTACCACGATCACATAAAACAAGAATCATAAATTAATAACCAGATATCGGAATATTCGCTCTCACAGGGATGGTTTACAAAATGCGTTATCGGTCTCAGCACCCCTATAGCATCAAGGAAAAGCAGATGAAGAGTGAAGTGTTGTCCGTTAAAGAGAAAATTGGTTATGGCATGGGAGACGCCGCCAGCCACATTATTTTCGATAACGTAATGTTATATATGATGTTCTTTTATACCGATATTTTTGGCATTCCTGCCGGATTTGTCGGAACCATGTTTTTGGTCGCTCGTGCACTGGATGCAATTTCTGATCCTTGCATGGGGTTGTTGGCCGATCGAACGCGCTCTCGCTGGGGTAAATTTCGTCCATGGGTACTGTTTGGCGCACTGCCATTCGGGATCGTCTGTGTACTGGCCTATAGCACGCCAGATCTCAGTATGAACGGAAAAATGATTTATGCAGCAATTACTTACACTCTACTTACCTTACTTTATACCGTCGTCAATATCCCTTACTGCGCATTGGGTGGTGTAATCACCAATGACCCGACTCAGCGTATCTCGCTGCAATCCTGGCGTTTTGTGCTGGCGACCGCGGGAGGCATGCTCTCTACTGTGCTGATGATGCCGCTGGTTAATTTAATTGGTGGTGATAATAAACCACTCGGTTTCCAGGGCGGTATCGCGGTCCTTTCCGTGGTGGCATTTATGATGCTGGCATTTTGTTTCTTCACCACTAAAGAACGCGTTGAAGCACCACCTACAACGACGTCTATGCGGGAAGATTTACGTGATATCTGGCAAAACGACCAGTGGCGTATTGTCGGTTTCCTGACCATTTTCAATATTCTGGCGGTGTGCGTACGCGGCGGGGCGATGATGTATTACGTCACATGGATTTTGGGTACGCCGGAAGTGTTTGTCGCTTTTCTTACCACTTATTGCGTGGGTAATCTGATTGGTTCCGCACTGGCGAAACCGCTGACCGACTGGAAATGTAAAGTCACTATCTTCTGGTGGACGAACGCCCTGCTGGCAGTGATTAGCCTGGCGATGTTCTTTGTTCCTATGCAGGCCAGCATCACCATGTTTGTCTTCATCTTCGTGATTGGTGTGTTGCATCAACTGGTGACACCTATCCAGTGGGTAATGATGTCCGATACCGTCGACTACGGCGAGTGGTGCAATGGTAAACGCCTGACTGGGATCAGTTTTGCTGGCACGTTGTTTGTGCTCAAACTGGGGTTGGCCTTCGGCGGCGCTCTTATCGGCTGGATGCTGGCTTATGGCGGATATGATGCGGCAGAAAAAGCGCAGAACAGCGCCACGATTAGCATCATTATCGCGCTATTCACGATTGTTCCGGCGATCTGTTACTTGCTGAGCGCGATTATCGCTAAACGCTACTACTCACTCACGACGCACAATCTGAAAACCGTTATGGAACAGCTGGCCCAGGGCAAACGCCGTTGCCAGCAACAATTCACCTCTCAAGAAGTGCAGAACTAAGGAACGGCAATGAAAATTAGCGACGGAAACTGGTTGATTCAACCTGGCCTCAATTTGATTCACCCGCTTCAGGTGTTCGAGGTTGAACAGCAGGGTAATGAAATGGTGGTCTATGCTGCCCCCCGTGATGTGCGTGAACGTACCTGGCAGCTTGATACGCCTTTATTTACGCTGCGCTTTTTCTCCCCACAGGAAGGTATTGTCGGTGTACGGATTGAGCATTTTCAGGGGGCGCTGAATAACGGTCCTCATTACCCGCTCAATATTTTGCAGGACGTGAAGGTCACAATCGAAAACACAGAACGTTACGCTGAGTTTAAAAGTGGCAACTTAAGTGCGCGTGTCAGCAAAGGTGAGTTCTGGTCACTGGATTTTCTGCGCAACGGCGAACGTATTACCGGTAGTCAGGTGAAAAATAATGGCTACGTGCAGGACACGAATAATCAACGAAATTATATGTTTGAGCGGCTGGATCTTGGCGTTGGCGAAACAGTTTACGGTCTGGGAGAGCGCTTTACTGCCCTGGTGCGCAATGGCCAGACGGTAGAGACCTGGAACCGGGACGGCGGCACAAGTACTGAACAGGCGTATAAAAATATCCCGTTCTATATGACTAACCGTGGTTATGGTGTACTGGTCAATCATCCCCAATGCGTCTCTTTTGAAGTGGGATCGGAGAAAGTCTCCAAAGTGCAGTTCAGCGTTGAGAGTGAATATCTCGAATACTTTGTTATCGACGGCCCGACGCCGAAAGCGGTACTTGATCGTTATACCCGTTTTACTGGTCGTCCGGCGCTGCCGCCCGCGTGGTCCTTCGGCCTGTGGCTAACCACTTCATTTACCACCAACTACGACGAAGCGACGGTAAACAGCTTTATCGATGGTATGGCGGAACGCAATCTGCCGCTGCATGTTTTCCACTTTGACTGTTTCTGGATGAAAGCCTTCCAGTGGTGCGATTTTGAGTGGGACCCGCTGACTTTCCCGGACCCGGAAGGGATGATCCGCCGCCTGAAAGCGAAAGGGCTAAAAATCTGCGTCTGGATTAACCCCTATATCGGGCAAAAATCCCCTGTCTTTAAAGAGTTACAAGAGAAAGGTTATTTACTCAAACGCCCGGACGGTTCGCTGTGGCAGTGGGATAAATGGCAGCCAGGTCTGGCGATTTATGACTTTACCAATCCGGATGCCTGCAAATGGTACGCCGACAAACTGAAAGGTCTGGTCGCGATGGGCGTTGATTGCTTTAAGACCGACTTTGGCGAACGTATTCCAACCGATGTTCAATGGTTTGACGGTTCCGATCCGCAGAAAATGCATAACCATTATGCGTACATCTACAACGAACTGGTGTGGAACGTGCTCAAGGAAACCGTTGGCGAGGAAGAAGCCGTCTTGTTTGCCCGCTCGGCCTCCGTCGGTGCGCAGAAATTCCCGGTACATTGGGGTGGCGACTGTTACGCTAACTACGAATCAATGGCGGAAAGCCTGCGCGGTGGTTTGTCTATTGGCCTTTCTGGTTTTGGCTTCTGGAGCCACGATATCGGCGGCTTTGAGAATACCGCTCCGGCGCACGTTTACAAACGCTGGTGCGCGTTTGGTTTGCTCTCCAGCCATAGCCGTTTACACGGCAGCAAATCTTATCGTGTGCCGTGGGCCTATGATGATGAGTCCTGTGATGTGGTGCGCTTCTTCACGCAACTGAAATGCCGCATGATGCCGTATCTGTATCGTGAGGCTGCTCGTGCGAACGCGCGGGGTACGCCGATGATGCGGGCCATGATGATGGAGTTTCCGGACGATCCGGCTTGTGATTACCTTGACCGTCAATACATGTTAGGCGACAACGTGATGGTTGCTCCGGTGTTCACTGAATCGGGCGATGTGCAGTTCTACTTGCCGGAAGGTCGCTGGACACACCTGTGGCACAACGATGAACTCGATGGTAGTCGCTGGCATAAACAGCAGCACGGCTTTCTGAGTCTGCCCGTTTATGTGCGTGATAACACTCTACTGGCGCTGGGCAACAACGAGCAACGTCCCGATTACGCGTGGCACGAAGGCACGGCATTCCAGCTCTTTAATCTGCAAGACGGGCATGAAGCCATCTGTGAAGTGCCCGCTGCCGATGGTTCCGTTCTTTTCACCCTGAAAGCGGCGCGTACTGGCAACACAATTACTGTGAATGGTGCGGGCGTGGCGAAGAACTGGACGCTGTGCTTGCGCAATGTTGTGAAAGTAAATGGTCTGCAAGGCGGTTCGCAGGCTGAAAGTGAGCAGGGGCTGGTGGTGACGCCTCAAGGGAATGCGCTGACAATTACGTTGTAATCTATTGAAGAATGCCGGATACGAATGGTTTTGTGTCGTATCCGGTAAATAATCTCACATCTGGTAATAAATATTTCTTCCATCGTATTTGCGAGCATGATCACGATTATTCATCGCGAAAATGTGATCTGTGCTGAAAAATATCCCTTAACCGCCTTGCTTTGTTTTATCACTGTCCGGATTACGGACAGATTTTAGTATTGTTGTGAAATTATTCTGCTTTATATTTACCCTCAGAGATGGCAACTGAAGCTCTTCCTCATGGGGCTTCTTAATCTGTGATAAGGGTAAAAAATGCAAATGATTACCTCGCGACAAAACAGATTATTACGATTCCTTCTACCACGAAGGGAATATACGACTATTGTTACGATTGCCGGCTATTTAAATGTTTCGGAAAAAACCATTCAACGTGATTTACGTTTACTTGAGCAATGGCTGGGGCAATGGAGAATAACTGTTGAGAAGCGTGCTGGCGCGGGTGTGATGTTAAGCGCGGAGAATATTGCTGATTTGCTGCATCTTGATCATTTGTTGGTGGCAGAATGTGAAGAGATTGATGGTGTAATGAATAATGCCAGGCGCGTTAAAATAGCGTCGCAGTTATTAAGTGAAACACCGAATGAAACGTCGATCAGTAAATTGTCAGAACGCTACTTTATCAGCGGAGCCTCTATTGTTAATGACCTGAGAGTAATTGAGTCCTGGCTTGCGCCGTTGGGGTTATCGTTGATCCGCAGCCCAAGTGGTACGCATATTGAAGGTAGTGAAGGGCAAGTCCGACAGGCAATGGCATTACTGATTAACGGCATTATTAACCATAATGAGCCGCAAGGTGTCGTGTATTCACGTCTGGATCCCGGAAGCTATAAAGCATTAGTCCATTATTTTGGAGAGGAAGAAGTGTTATTTGTCCAGTCATTGTTACTGGATATGGAAAATGAATTAAGTTGGTCTTTGGGAGAACCTTATTACGTTAACATTTTTACTCACATCCTTATTATGATGTATCGCAACACGCACGGGAATGCGTTATCAAGAGAAGAAGATCAAACCAGGCAATATGATGAAAATATCTTTAATGTTGCCAGTCAGATGATTCATAAGATAGAACAACGAATTGCACATACATTGCCCGATGATGAAGTCTGGTTTATTTATCAATATATCATTTCATCAGGTGTGGCGATTGATGGACAAAAAGATGTTAGCATTATTTCACATATGCAGGCCAGCAATGAAGCGCGTCTGATTACCTGGCGTTTAATTACGGTATTCAGTGACATCGTGGACTGCGATTTTAGTGAAGACAGCGCATTATATGATGGCTTGTTGGTTCATATTAAGCCGCTGATTAACCGTTTAAATTATCGCATTCATATCCGTAATCCATTGCTGGAAGATATTAAAGCAGAATTAGCGGATGTCTGGCGGTTGACGCAATATGTGGTGAATCAGGTATTTAAAATCTGGGGTGAGAATGCAGTGAGCGAGGATGAAGTGGGTTACCTGACCGTTCATTTTCAGGCTGCGATGGAGCGGCAAATTGCCCGTAAACGTGTATTACTGGTCTGTTCAACCGGAATCGGAACTTCGCATCTACTGAAAAGCCGTATTCTGCGAGCATTTCCTGAATGGACGATTGTTGATGTTATTTCAGCAGCGAATTTATCACAGGTTTTGCCTGACAATATCGAACTGATTATTTCGACCATTAATTTGCCTACAGTCACTATGCCGGTCGCTTATGTTACCGCTTTTTTTAATGATGCCGATATTAAGCGGGTCACTGAAATGGTGATTACGGAAAAATTACATCATGCGACGTCTCGGGTCGTTGAAATTTAATGTCAGAATTTTATGAGGTATGACGAATGGACATAACAAAAATCCTGAATACGAATCGCGTTATTTTAGATATGCAAGCGACGAATAAAGCGGAGGCGATTGAAGAATTAACTAATCTTCTCAAAAAAGATGGTGCGATCGATTGTCGGGAAACCTTTATTAAAGATGTCTGGCAGCGCGAAGCGGAAGGCTCGACTGGTTTTGAAAATCATATTGCGATCCCGCATGGTAAATCTTCAGCTGTGATTAATACTACGCTGGCAATTGGCCGTACCCGGCAGGATATTCCCTGGGAAACGCTGGATGGCAGTAGCGTGCGCTGTATTATTTTATTTGCGGTACGTCTTGAAGATCAAAATACCACCCATATCCGTTTACTTTCTCAGGTCGCGGGCGCGCTTGCGGATGATGACATCATAGAACAATTGTTAGTTGAGACGAGTCCGCAAAAAATCATTGATCTCTTTAGTCAGTATGCACAATCCGATGTCTGCTAAATAACAGGGAGTATGTCATGAATATTGTCTGTGTTGCCGCCTGTACGGCGGGTATTGCTCATACCTATATTGCTCGTGAAAAGTTAATCAAAGGAGCAAAAGCTCTGGGCCATACCATTAAAGTTGAAACCCAGGGAACCATTGGTACAGAAAATGAATTACAGGCGGCAGATATCTCTGCTGCTGACGTCGTGATTCTTGCTGTAGATGTGAAAATAAAAGGAGAAGAACGCTTCACCAATAAACGTATTGTGCGAGTAAAGACAGAGATCGTCATTAAATCGCCCGTTCAATTTCTTGAAAAGGTCGAAAAATCACTGGGAAACAAATGATCCTTATACTGGAGGGATCTTAATATGAAAGACAATAAAATTCCGGTTTCACAGGAAATTAAAAACATTTATTAACCGGCATCTCGTGGATGATACCCCTTATTGTGGCCGCCGGGATATGTATTGCGTTGGGGCAAGTTCTTGGCGGTACAGATGTTGGTGAAAAAACAGGAACAATCCCGTGGATGCTTAATCAGATTGGCGGCTGGGGAATGGGGCTGATTGTGCCGCTGATTAGCGCGGCAATTGCCTATTCTATTGCCGATCGTCCCGGATTTGCCCCGGGCCTAATTGTCGGCTTTCTCTGCGGGCAAATCCATACCGGATTTATTGGCGGTATGTTGGGTGGTTTCCTGGTGGGCTACACCATTTTGCTACTTAAACGCTATATCCGCCTGCCGCAGTCGATGCAAGGACTCATGCCAATCATGGTGTTGCCGGTATTAAGCACCATTATCGGTGGGCTGTTAATGATGACGCTGATTGGTAAACCCATCGCCTGGTTACAAGAAGCACTGATTCATTTGCTCGAGTCGATGCAGGGCGGATCGCGCTTCCTGATGGGGGCCATACTTGGCGCGATGGCAACCTTCGATTTCGGTGGTCCGGTAAATAAAACAATGTCGTTGTTTTCCGATGGCTTGCTGGTCAGCGGCGTCTACGGGCCAGAAGCCGTGAAATTTGTCGGCTCAATCATCCCTCCGTTTGGCATCACACTTTCGTTCTTACTGACACGCCATAAATACACCCGTGCGGAGCGCGAGGCGCTGAAAGCCGCGTTTCCGATGGGGATCTGCATGATCACTGAAGGAGTCATTCCGATCGCCGCGCGTGACTTGCTGCGAGTGGTGGGATCTTGTGTGGTGGCTTCTGCGGTAGCTGGCGGCTTGATCATGGTGTGGGGCGTGGAGAGTCCGGTTCCGCATGGCGGCCTGTTTGTTGTGCCTTTGTTCACCCATCCTCTGCTGTTTTGCCTGGCGCTGGGTATAGGCACGGTGATTTGTGGCGTGATGCTTTCACTCTGGAAGAAACCGGTAACGGAACGTGACGAAGAGTTTGACGAACTGAGCGATCAAAAGCTGAAAGATGAAGAGATCACTTTCACCCTCGAATAACCGGAGGCCCTATGTTTGCCGATATGAAAAGTATGGTGATGAAAGCCTGGCATGAACATTACGCCTTGCTGGCGATCAACTGTATGAATCTGGAAAGTGCTCACGCAGCTATCCGCGTGGCGGAGAAGAATCGTGCTCCGATCATTCTCAATCTCTATCAGGGGCATCTGGCGCATTTTCCTGCACCCGTCGCGGCGGCAGTGGTTAAAACGCTCGCGGAATCTGCCTCAGTACCGGTCGCTCTGGCGCTTGATCATGGCAAAAATCCGGACTGTATTCGTCAGGCGTTTCGTGCTGGTTTCAGCGGATTAATGATTGATGCTTCTGCTTTTCCCCTGGAGGAAAACGTGCGCCAGACCAGGGCGGTGGTGGAACTCGCCGCCAGCGCGCAGCTCTGCGTGGAAGGCGAACTGGGCCATCTGGCAGATGCGCCGCGTTACGACCAGGCCACCAATGCCGACCTGATGACGCAACCCACTGATGTGGAACCGTTTATCGCGCAGACAGGCATTGATCTACTGGCCGTCTCGGTAGGCACGGCGCACGGCATGTACGCGCCTGGTGTTGTACCTGCTATTGATTTTCAGCGTCTGGCGGAGATTTTCCACTGCTCGAGCGTGCCTCTGGCATTACATGGCGGTAGCGGTACGCCGTTCGATCAGCTCCAGCTCTGTACGACGCTGGGGGTAGCAAAAATCAACGTGGGGGCGGCCATTTTTGAACGGGGGAAATCCGCGCTCCTGCATACCCTCTGTCACGATATATCCATTGAACTGGTGGACGCGCTGAAAGCTATGGAACTGGCCTTCGAAGAAGCGATTACACCGTATTTACAGGCGAGCGGCTCTATCGGCAAAGCCTGATTCATTTTCTGTCATGGCCTTTATGCCAGTGCAATAACGCACCGGCAGGGCGGACTACACGCTGAAACTGGAGATTTAACATGTTAGTTTCGATGAAAGAATTACTGCAACCTACCCGCCAGCACGGCTTTGCCATTGGCGCATTTAATGTGGCGGATAACTGTTTCCTTCGCGCAGTCGTGGATGAAGCAGAAGCGACAAATACTCCGGCGATTATTGCTATCCATCCCAGCGAACATGATTTTGTGGGCGATGCCTTTTTCGCTCACGTTCGCGAAATTACCCAGCGTAGTCCGGTCCCGTTTGTACTGCACCTCGATCATGGTGCCTCTGTAGAGCATGTTTTGCGTGCGATTCGCTGCGGATTTACCTCAGTAATGATCGACGGTTCGCTGCTGCCGTATGAAGAAAACGTGGCGCTGACCGCAGAAGTGGTTCGCCTCGCTCACGCGGTTGGAGTATCGGTTGAGGGTGAACTGGGGACCATCGGACAAACAGGAACGTCAGTGGAAGGTGGAGTTTCACAAGTTACCTACACTGACCCGGCGCAAGCCGCCGATTTTATTGCTCGTACAGGGGCCGACACACTGGCGGTAGCGATTGGTACGGCACACGGCATCTATCCGAAAGGGATGCAGCCGAAACTGCAAATGGACATTTTGCGCGACATTGCCGGGCGCATTGATATTCCATTGGTGTTGCACGGTGGTTCGGCAAACCCGGACGCGGAGATTGCTGAATCCGTTACGCTCGGCGTTGGCAAAATCAATATCTCCAGCGATATGAAATACGCCTATTTCCAGAAAGTGCGTGAAATTCTCGCTAAAGAGAGCTGGTGGGACCCGAACGTCATCTATCCGGATGCGATTAACGCGGCGCGGGAAGTCATTCGCCACAAAATGAAACTGTTCGGTTCGCTCGGTAAAGCATCACTGTACTAAGCCAGAAGGGCGGGGTGACCCGCCTTTTACGCAACAAGGAACGAGATATGCACTATCTGGGGTTGGATATTGGTGGGACCAAAATCGCCGCCGTCGTCATGGATGCGCATGGCTGGGAGATTCGCCGTTACCGCTGCCCGACGCAAAAGTCGACATATCAACAATTTGTCTCATGCGTTGTGGCGCTTATCGAGCAGATTAGGCGGGACGTTCAACGACCGATGCTGACAGGGATCGCCTTACCCGGCAGTATCTCGCCACTCACTGGCCTGATTAAAAATGCGAATATTCAGGTGATTAACGGTCATGCGTTACAGGCTGATTTGCAGCAATTGCTTGGGCAACCGGTGGTGATAGCCAATGATGGTAACTGTTTCGCGCTATCAGAAGCTTGCGACGGTGCCGGGCAAGATTATGACGTGGTATTTGGTATTACGCTTGGCACGGGCTGCGGCGGTGGCATTGCCATCAAGCAACGACCGTTTATAGGGGCCTGGGGAAATGCTGCCGAATGCGGTCATATCACGTTGCCAGGCTATACGGAGCAGGAAGATGGTCCATCAGTCAGTTGCTATTGCGGCAAACACAACTGCGTGGAGTCGTTTGTTTCCGGCAGCGGTTTTAGTGAACGCTATCAACAGATGACTGGTAACTTGCTCACTCCTGCGGCGATTGTCACCCTGGCACAACGTGGTGATGCTTGTGCCATGCAGCAGGTGGCACGTTTTCGCCAACAGCTTGCCCGCACGCTGGCAACCATCGTTAACGTTGTTGACCCTGGCGTGATTGTGATCGGCGGCGGGCTTTCGAATGTGGAACTGCTTATCACCGATCTGAACGCAGAAGTCGCTCCACTGGTTTTCACCGATCAATTCACCACTCCCATTGTAAAAGCACAGCACGGCGACAGTAGCGGAATGCGTGGCGCTGCCTGGCTTGCTATGCGCAACGGAGAAGCCAATGAAACGCTCACAAATTAATTATGTTATTGATAAAGCACATGCCATTGCGCAGACCTTCCGCGTTTGTTTGCCAGAGTTCGCCTATTTTACGGTGGATGACTGGCTGCAGCGGGAACGGGATAACTGGCAAGAAGTAGTCGACTTACAGCTCGGTTGGGATATCACCGATTTTGGTCGTGGTGATTTCAACCAAACGGGACTAACACTGCTAACGATGCGCAACGGCGCGCTGGGGTCGGCGGCATATCCAAAACCGTATGCTGAGAAAATGTTGCAGATCCAACAAGATCAGCAGACTCCCTGGCATTTTCACACCCACAAAATGGAAGATATCCTCAATCGGGGCGGTGGAGACTTATGCATGCAGTTGGCCTGGGCCAACGAAGCCAATCTCTGTGATGATCAACGAGTCATTACCGTGAGTGTTGATGGTCAGCGGCGTACCATGAAACCTGGTGAAACGCTGGTGCTAAAGCCGGGGCAGGGCATTTGCCTGCCGCCGCGTCTGTATCATCGCTTCTGGGCGGAAAAAGCGTTTGTTCTCGGCTGGGAAATTTCGATGGTAAATGATGACCAACACGATAATTATTTTCTTGAGCCGGGAGGACGTTTTCCGGCGATAGAAGAAGATGAACCGGTGAAATGGTTATTGTGCAGTGAGTATGGAATTTTGCGCTAATAACGGGGAACGCTAGCGCTGATATCCGCTAGCGTCCTTATTTTTACTGCACCGGCTCCGTCGACGTAACTTCACCACTGGAAACTACGCCCGCATTCATGGTTTGAGTCACTTGCTGCTTTGCGGCATTCACGGCATGCAATTGCCCGCTAACCGTAGGTTTCAGCGGGACATTGACCTGAATATCGCCACTGGCGGTAAGCTGAATATTGCCGTCGCCAGTCAACGGTAGTTCAGGCCATCCCCACTGTTGCAAAATATTCACCGGCACACCGCGTCCATTCAGGCTGATATGGGTCTGACGTTGTGGCGTTTGTGAAACACTGGCGGTGGCTTCCAGAATGCCTTTTTCAGTAAATGCACTCAGTTCGCTGATATTCACCGTGCTGCTGTTGGCAGTTAGCGCCAGCGACGGACGACGGACATCAACACGATTAAACGTTGCGGCGGCGGCATTCAGATTCGCCGAGCCACTCCAGACGCCCCATTTATGATCGGTAACCAGCGTCAGATTGGCACCGTAACCATCGAGCGCGGTGAGCTGCCACGGGAAGTCAGGGTCGATATCAATGAGCAGATTGCGGCTGGCGCTAAATCTCTTCAGTTGCAGGCTGTTTAACCAACCGGGTGTCGTTTCCATCCACAACTGTTGCCAGTTTTTTGGCAAGGTATATTCCAGTCCGGCAATTGCCGCATCATCAAGGATCAACATTTTCCCGTCACGCAACCAGTTCCCTGACGTTCTGACCATGCCCCCTTCCCAGCGGCTGGTGAACTGGCGCAGTGCTACGCCCTGCGGGGAAAATTCCGCGTTTATAATCGGGTCAAATAAATGCAGCGAACCATAAATGAACTCGCTGGCGTTCATCGACAGTTTGCCTTCCTGTGTCTGCCAGTCATCTTTACTGAAGGTCATGTTGCGCAAGCTGAGATCGAGGTCGGTCACCGCCCAGTCCGGACCTTGCAGACGAGCGTCAATGACTTCCAGGCGACCAATCTGCAACGACGGGACAGAGCGTAATGGCGCAAAGAAGTCGGTTAGCGATTTTTCGCTTTGTAGACGGATATCCGCCAGCCGCAGATTTTCCACTTGCCAGCTGCCGTCGGCGTTACGCTGCGCGTTTCCGGTTAATGTCCCGCGGGCGATGTCGGCACCCAGGTTAGTCAGCGTAACGCGATCGTTATCAATACTGCCTTCAATCAGTACATTGGTGGCAGGAACATCATTGAGCGAAAGCGATCCGGCACTAAACTGAATCTGCGCCTTCGTACCCAGCACTTTACCGGCTTCTGGTGACCACGGAACCACGCCACCATTTACCCGCTGCGCGCTCAGTTTCCATTCGCTATTCGGGCTATTAAACGCCATATCACGCAGTTGCAGACGATCGGCTTTGAACGGTAGCGGCGCGGTCTGGTCGGTGAGATTCAGCGTCCCGTTTTCCAGTAGGATGGTATCGACATGGTGTGGTTCGGTCAGTTGGCGACTGCTTAGCGCAATGTCGACACTTTTTGCCACCAGGGTCGCGGGCTGACCATCACGACCAAACGTGACGTTCTCCAGCACGATATGAGATGGCGCGGAAAAACGGTGATCCATCGCCCCGAAGGCCAGATGATAGTCGCTATTCTCGGAAACCCATGCGCTGATATGTTCTGCTCCCCAGCGGGTTTGCAGAAGGAAATAGAGGCCAGCGATCGCCACTAACAGAGCGATGAGAATGTAGAGAAGCAGCTTCCCAATAAATTTCATGGTCTTCCATCCCGTGAAATGCACATAAGGGAGTTATGCACGATTTACGCGCAATCCTCAAGGCGGGAATGGTGAAAGAGGTGAGACTGCGGCGGTAATTATCTTACCGCCGTCAGTGAATTACTGTTTTTCTGGTGGGAAAATCAGATTCAGCACGATGGCAGTAATACCGCCCGCGGCGATCCCGGAGGAGAGCAGGTTTTTCAGCCATTCAGGGGCAAACTGCAAAATCAGCGGCTGCTGAGACACGCCCAGACCGACCGCCAGCGACAGCGCGATAATCAGAATCGCCCGACGGTTCAGCGGCTCACGAGAAACGATACGCACACCGGAGGCGGCGATGGTGCCAAACATTACAAGCGTTGCGCCGCCCAGAACCGGTTCTGGAATGTGTTGTACAAAACCGCTCACTGCCGGGAACAGACCCAGCACGATCAACATCAGCGCGACGACAAAACCGACATAGCGGCTGGCAACACCGGTCAACTGGATCACACCGTTGTTCTGCCCGAAGCAGGAGTTCGGGAAAGTGTTAAACACCGCCGAAACAAACGAGTTCAGGCCGTTTGCCAGCACGCCGCCTTTCAGGCGTTTCATGTACAGCGGACCGGACACTGGCTGTTCGGAAACGTCAGAGGTCGCCGTGATATCGCCAATGGTTTCCAGCGAAGTGATCATAAAGACCAGCATCAGCGGTAGCAGCAGACTCCATTCAATGCCAAGACCGTAATAGAGCGGCGTTGGCACCATAATCAGTTCTTGCGTCATCGGTTCGTTGCTTTCTGGCAACATGCCCATAAACCACGCCAGCGCATATCCGGCCGCCATCGCAATCACCAGTGAGGCCACGCGCAAATATGGGTTACGTTGACGGTTAAGCAGGATAATTAAGGCCAAGACCACGCCTGCCAGCAACAGATTTTTCGGTGCGCCGAAGGTGTTATCGCTCATGGCTGCGTAACCGCCGCCAATGGATGTTAGCCCAACCTGAATTAGCGACAGGCCGATAATCATCACCACAACGCCAGAAACCAGCGGCGTAATAATGCGGCGCGCCAGATGCAGAACACGGGAGATCACCATCTCGGTGCAACTTGCCAGCATCAACGTGCCGAACAAAGCCGCCATCATGGTAGGAACATCAGCACCACCGGTCTTCAGCGCTGTGCCGCCCATAATCAGCGGGGCAACAAAGTTGAAGCTGGTGCCCTGAATAGACAACAGCCCGGAGCCAACCGGACCCCAGGCCTTAATTTGAATAATCGACGCCACACCGGAGGCAAACAGCGACATACTAATAATGTGTTGCGTGTCTTGTGCCGGTAAACCCAGCGCCTGGCAGATTAATAGCGCTGGCGTGATCACCGCAACGAACATCGCCAGCAGATGCTGACAGGCGGCAAACAGAGTTTGAGGAAGCGGCGGACGATCTTCAAGACGGTAAATCAGTTCGCTGTTTTGAGTCTGCGCAACCGGTTGCGCATTTTCTGACTCGAGGGTGGAAACAGACATCGAAAACAATCCCGTGGTAGCAAAGCGGGCATTTTAGCTGACCGAAAGAGAAAAGCAAACGTTTGCCACGGCCTCTGCTAAATATTTAAATGAGATAAATGCACTTTTTTATATAACTTTTGGTATTTTTCTGCTTAAAATCCATGCCATTTGTTCATTAACAGCTGAGAATTTGACCCAGGAAAGCATGACTCGATACCCGTCATATTTCATGAAGGTGCCACTGCGCGATGAAGTATGACGAGTATGAAAGAGTGATGCGGATACAAAGGAGTAACTATGTTTCATCTCGATACTTTAGCAACGCTTGTTGCCGCAACGCTGACGTTGCTGCTCGGGCGTAAGTTGGTCCATTCCGTCTCCTTTTTGAAGAAATACACCATACCGGAACCTGTTGCGGGTGGTTTGTTGGTGGCGCTGGCGCTACTGGTACTGAAAAAAAGCATGGGCTGGGAAGTCAACTTTGATATGTCCCTGCGCGATCCGTTAATGCTGGCTTTCTTCGCCACCATTGGTTTGAACGCCAACCTTGCCAGTCTGCGTGCCGGTGGGCGCGTGGTTGGCATCTTCTTGATTGTGGTTGTTGGTCTGTTGGTTATGCAAAATGCCATTGGCATTGGTATGGCTAGCCTGTTAGGGCTTGATCCGCTGATGGGGCTGTTGGCCGGTTCTATTACGCTTTCGGGCGGTCACGGTACGGGTGCTGCCTGGAGTAAATTGTTCATTGAACGTTATGGCTTCACCAATGCGACGGAAGTGGCAATGGCCTGTGCGACGTTTGGTCTGGTGCTGGGCGGCTTGATTGGCGGTCCGGTAGCGCGCTATCTGGTGAAACACTCCACCACGCCGAACGGTATTCCGGATGACCAGGAAGTCCCGACGGCGTTCGAAAAGCCGGATGTGGGCCGCATGATCACCTCGCTGGTGCTGATTGAAACTATCGCGCTGATTGCTATCTGCCTGACGGTGGGGAAAATTGTTGCGCAACTTTTGGCTGGCACTGCTTTTGAACTGCCGACCTTCGTCTGTGTACTGTTTGTTGGCGTGATTCTGAGCAACGGTCTGTCAATGATGGGCTTTTACCGCGTCTTTGAGCGTGCGGTATCCGTGCTTGGTAACGTAAGCCTGTCGTTGTTCCTGGCGATGGCGCTGATGGGGCTGAAACTATGGGAGCTGGCTTCGCTGGCGCTGCCGATGCTGGCGATTCTGGTGGTACAGACCATCTTCATGGCGTTGTATGCCATCTTCGTTACCTGGCGCATGATGGGTAAAAACTACGATGCGGCAGTGCTGGCTGCGGGTCATTGTGGTTTTGGACTCGGTGCAACGCCAACGGCAATCGCCAATATGCAGGCGATCACCGAACGCTTTGGCCCGTCGCACATGGCGTTCCTGGTCGTGCCGATGGTTGGTGCGTTCTTTATTGATATCGTTAACGCGCTGGTGATTAAGCTGTATTTAATGTTGCCGATTTTTGCGGGTTAATTGATGAAGCGGCGGTATAAGTGCCGCCGCAACAAAGACAAATGTCTGATATGCTTCGCTTATCAAGTCTGCGTATTGATTCACAATTTATTGAATTTGTAGTTTTTTTTGTAGGACGGATAAGGCGTTCACGCCGCATCCGGCAGGAAGGTAGGGTAACCTGAAATGGCGGTTTCTCACCGCCGCCTTTTACGCATTTGAGTAACGTTCTGTTTCTGGCATCCAGCGTTCTATCAGGGCTTTTGCCTGCTGTGGGTAACGTTCGTGAATATGGCGTGCCAGGCGCTGAACTTCCGGGATCATCGCCTGATCGCGCAGCAAATCCGCCACTTTAAATTCAGCATTACCCGTCTGACGCGTGCCTAACAATTCGCCAGGGCCGCGAATCTCCAGATCTTTTTGTGCAATCACAAAACCATCGTTGCTGTCGCGTAGCACTTGCAGGCGAATTTGCGCCGTTTTAGAAAGCGGTGTTTTGTAGAGCAACACGCAGTGAGAAGCCACCGCGCCACGACCTACACGCCCGCGCAGCTGGTGTAACTGCGCCAGACCCAGACGCTCAGGGTTTTCGATAATCATCAGGCTGGCGTTAGGCACATCAACGCCGACTTCAATAACGGTCGTGGCAACCAGCAGGTGTAACTCGCCTTGTTTAAATGATGCCATGACGGCCTGCTTCTCGGCTGGTTTCATCCGTCCGTGTACCAGACCAACATTCAATTCTGGTAGCGCCAGTTTCAACTCTTCCCAGGTAGCTTCCGCCGCCTGTGCTTCCAGTAATTCTGATTCTTCAATGAGTGTGCACACCCAGTACGCCTGACGCCCTTCAGTCATACAGGCGTGGCGCACGCGGTGGATAATGTCGTTGCGGCGGGTATCCGGGATTGCCACTGTCGTCACTGGCGTGCGGCCTGGCGGCAGCTCATCTATCACCGAGGTATCGAGATCGGCATATGCAGTCATTGCCAGCGTGCGGGGGATCGGCGTGGCGGTCATGATCAACTGATGCGGATGGAAGCCCTGCTGCTGGCCTTTCTCCCATAACGCCAGACGCTGATGCACTCCAAAACGATGCTGTTCGTCGATAATCACCAGCGCCAGGCCGTTAAACTGCACCTGTTCCTGGAAGATGGCGTGTGTACCGACAATCATCTGCACCTGACCGCTGGCGATGGCTTCCTGCTGTGCCAGTCGTGCTTTACCTTTCTGTTTACCGGCGAGCCAGCCCACTTCGATACCGAGCGGAGCAAACCAGTTACGGAAGTTATTGGCGTGCTGCTCGGCGAGTAATTCGGTTGGTGCCATCAATGCCACCTGTTTGCCGTGCGCAATCGCACGCAACGCGGCGAGGGCGGCGACCAGCGTTTTACCGGAACCTACATCGCCCTGCACCAGGCGCATCATCGGCACATCCAGCGCCATATCGCGCTCGATCTCCGCCACCACGCGTGCCTGTGCGCCCGTTGGCTTGAACGGTAAGGCTGCGAGGAGTTTATTTTTCAGCGCGTCATTGGCGCTCAGCGGCTGGGCATGAAAACGCTGTGCTCCGGCACGTAAGGCTAACATGCTGAGGTTATGCGCCAGCAACTCTTCCAGAATCAGCCGGCGTTGTGCCGGATGCTGCCCGGTTTCGAGATCGCTAAGCTGTAGCGTCGGCGGCGGGCGGTGCAAAGTGCGCAACGCTTCCGGTAGCGTCATCATTCCTTGTGACAGTTCCGGCGGCAGGAGTTCTTCAATGGCGCAGGTGTCGAGCAGATCCAGCGCCTGGTCGGTTAATTTACGCAGCGTGGCCTGCTTTACGCCTTCCGTAGTTGGGTAAACCGGCGTTAGCGTTTCCTGCAACTCTGGCATACTGAGATCGCCCTGCACGCGGTATTCCGGGTGGATCATCTCCGCACCATATTTACCGCGCTTTGCTTCTCCATAGGCCAGCACACGGCGACCCGTCGCCAGGCTATTTTTCATTGCCGCGTTGAAGTTGAAAAAGCGCATGGTGAGAATGCCGGAACCGTCGCTGATCTGGCAGGTCATCATCCGCCGACCGCCGAAGGAGATATTGCAATTCAGCACTTCGCCTTCCACCGTGGCATAAACGCCCGGCAGTAGTTCACCGATGGGGTAGAGATGGGTGCGATCTTCGTAGCGCAGAGGAAGGTGTAAGAGTAAATCCTGCACGGTATGCAGGTTGATTTTCGCCAGCTTATTACTTTGCGCCGCGCCAACGCCCGTTAGCGAACTGAGCGGAACAGCATCTAACAGGCGACCTTTCATGGCGCTTACCCTGCTGCCTGCATAGTGGCCCACCAGTCGGCATCAGCTTCAATTTCGCCTTGCTGATTAACGTGGGGGTAGGGCAGGCCTTTGCGTTTTGCGACTTTCGCCAGCACCGGATAGCCGCCTTCAAACAGCAGGCGTTGTTGCTCTGCTTCCGGCAACATGCTGTTTTCACGCAGATACATACCTGCGTTTTGCCGCTGACGCTGGGCTTCGTAAAGAATAAGGGCTGAGGCAACGGAAACATTCAGCGACTGCACCATGCCGATCATCGGAATGATGATGTCCTGATCCGCCAGGGCTAACGCTTCCTGCGTGATACCCGTTTTCTCCTGTCCCATCAAAATACAGGTCGGGCGGGTATAATCAATTTCGCGGAAATCGACAGCGTTATCAGAAAGATGGGTTGCCAGAATCTGCATGCCCTGGCCTTTCAGATGAGCAACGGCATCGCCAATGGTGCGGTGTGTTTTCACCTGCACCCAACTGTTGCTGCCAGCCGCAGCCGAAGCCATGGTGCGCATCCGACTGCCAGGCCAGACAGCATGAACTTCATGTACGCCAACGGCATCTGCAGTACGAATAATCGCAGAAACGTTATGGGGTTTGTGGACCTGCTCCATGCAGACGGTCAGATCAGGCTGCCGCCTGGCGAGCATTTCGCAGATGCGTGCATAACGTGTTGGGTTCATAAAACATTAATTTCGGTTTCGGGTGACTTTAATCACGTCTGGCATCACGCGGATTTTGCGCATGATATTCGCCAGATGCACACGGTCACGGGCGGTCAGACGAATAAAGGCGCTGTAGACGCGACCATCTTTCTCTTCCGTATTCAAACTTTGAATATTCGAGGTCGTGGTGTTAATAGCCGCCGTCAGGTTTGCCAGCGCGCCCTGATGATTGAACATCTCCACTTTGATCTCGGTGATGAACTCCTGTGCCGTCTCTTTATCCCATTCTACAGCCATAAATTTCTCTGGCTCTTTCTGGTAGCCACGGATGTTACGGCAGGATTCATGGTGGATCACCAGACCTTTACCGGGGCTGACGTGAGCGATAATCGGATCGCCAGGAATGGGGCGGCAGCATTTCGCAAAGGTGATCAACACGCCATCAGCACCTTTAATCGGCAGATGCCCGTGGCTTTGAGTCGCCGGCGGAATGGAGGCGTCCCCATGTTGCAGATTTTTCGCGACCACCACGCTCATTGCGTTACCAAGGCCGATTTCAGCCAGCAGATCGTCAAGCGTTGCCAGCTTCATGCGGTCCAGCTCGCGCTGAATATTTTCCGGCGGGATTTCATTGAGCTTACGGCTGCCACCCAACGCATGATTGAGCAGACGACGGCCCAGGCTTACAGAATCATCACGCTTGAGGTTTTTCAGCAACTGACGAATTTTGGCGCGCGCTTTCGAGCTAACGACAAAGTTCAGCCATGCGGCATTCGGGCGAGCGCCCGGTGCGGTAATAATTTCAACGGTTTGGCCACTGGAGAGCGGCTGCGACAGCGGGTAAGGCTGACGGTCGACGCGAGCGCCCACGCAGGCATGACCGATATCGGTATGCACCGCATAAGCGAAGTCGACGGGCGTTGCACCGGCAGGCAGCTCTACAATGCGCCCTTCCGGTGTGAAAACGTAAATCTCATCCGGGAAGAGATCGGATTTAACGCTCTCGATAAATTCAAACGAACTACCGGCACTCTGTTGCAGCTCCAGCAGGCTTTGCATCCAGCGCTGGGCGCGGATTTGTGCAGTCGTGCTGGTTTCGCCGTGCTCTTTATAAGCCCAGTGCGCGGCAACACCCATCTCCGCCATCTGATCCATATCTTCGGTACGGATCTGGACTTCAACCGGCACGCCGTGCGGGCCAATCATCGAGGTGTGCAAAGACTGATAGCCGTTCGCTTTTGGAATGGCGATGTAGTCTTTCACGCGACCTGGACGCGGCTTATACAGGCTGTGCATCTGGCCGAGCACGCGATAACAGGTGTCGGAATCATTGACGATCACGCGGAAGGCGTAGATGTCCATGATCGAGTGAAAACGCTGCTCTTTGAGCACCATTTTGCAGTAGATCGAATAAAGATGCTTCTCGCGACCACTGACGCGGCACGGTATTCCCGCTTCCTGCAAACGCCCTTCGATTTCCGAGAGGATTTTTTGGATCATCTCTTTACGGTTGCCGCGTGCGGCTTTCACCACTTCTTTGATTACGCGGTAACGGTTGGGATACAGCGCCTCAAAACCCAGCTCTTCGAGTTCGGTTTTAATGTGGTGGATACCTAAACGGTGTGCCAGCGGGCTGTAAATTTCGAGGGTTTCACGGGCGATGCGGCGACGTTTGTCCGGGCGAAGTGAGCCCAGCGTGCGCATGTTGTGGGTACGGTCGGCAAGTTTGATGAGAATGACGCGGATATCCTGCACCATCGCCATAATCATCTTGCGAAAGTTTTCGGCCTGCGCCTCTTTCTTATCGCGGAACTTGAGTTTATCAAGTTTCGACACCCCCTCTACCAGCTCGGCGACGCTTTTACCAAAAAGCTGTTCCATGTCCTGGTAGGTGGCGGGTGTATCTTCAATCACGTCATGCAGCAGCGCCGCCATTAGCGTTTCATAGTCGAGTTTCATCTCGGCCAGAATGCAGGCAACCGCTACCGGGTGCGTGATATAGGGTTCACCGCTTGAACGTGTTTGCCCCTCGTGAGCATCACGTGCAACGAGATACGCCTGCCGCAGACGCTTGATTTGGTCTTCCGGCAGGTAGGTTTGAATCAGTTGATTCAGGCTTTCAAACAGATACAAGGGCGACCCGCTTTGTGATTAACGACGACCTTCAGCAATAGCGGTAACGGCTTGTAATTCAGCGGCTTCCTGCTCTTGCTGTTCCTGGCGTTCGCGAACGTCGAGGATCTGGTTGTTGATCAGACCTTCTTCGATTTCGCGCAGCGCGATTACTGTGGTTTTATCGTTTTCTTCCGGTACCAGCGGATCCTTTCCGCCTACCTGCATCTGACGAGCGCGACGCGCGGCGACCAGTACCAGGTCAAAACGGTTACCAATTTTCTCTACAGCGTCCTGAACAGTTACGCGTGCCATACTTAAAAAGCTCCACAGGTGAAGAAATGACTGGGCATGATACTGAAATCAGGTTCAGTCTGCCAACAATTTGCTGATTAAAGCGTCATGACGCTGCTTTTGGCGGCTCATGCGCAGACGTTCGGCGCGAATAATGGTCTTCAAATCGGTCAACGCGGTATCGAAGTCATCATTCACAATCAGGTAATCATATTCGGCGTAATGGCTCATTTCTGCAACAGCTTGCGCCATACGCTTTGCAATGACCTCTTCGCTGTCCTGACCGCGACCGCGTAGACGGCGGTCCAGTTCAATTTTGGACGGCGGTAAAATAAAGATACTCCGCGCGTGCGGCATCTTCTGGCGAATTTGCTGCGCGCCCTGCCAGTCGATATCGAGAAAAACATCGACACCGGTCGCCAGTACTTGCTCAATGGCCTCACGCGAAGTGCCATAGTAATTACCAAAAACTTCTGCGTGTTCGAGGAACGCATCTCTGCTAATCATTTCTTTAAATTCATCATGATTAACAAAGAAATAATGTTCACCGTGAACTTCACCAGGACGCGGTTGGCGCGTGGTGTGTGAAACAGAAACCTGGGTGTCATACAACGGTTGGGTTTTTAATAAAGCCTGAATCAGGCTGGATTTACCCGCGCCACTGGGGGCAGAAACAATATAAAGCGTGCCTTGAGCCATGAGTATCTTTCGTATGTGATTAGCGAAATAAAGCCTACATACGAGCTTATTATACACGGCGCGGCCATGTGACGTAGCCCTTGCTCACACTTTTTGCGCAAAGTTGTTGCGTTTTGCGTAGCTGCTTCCGCATTTGCCTGTGATTCACTGCAATAAAGACGATTCTCAGGAAGCGTCCTCGCAGACTCCGTTTTTGCCACTCGGCTTTGCTTTCATCACGTTGTATATCTGCCTGACTATCTACAGCGGAGGTGATGATGAAAGTATGGATGGCGATATTAATAAGTATCTTGTGCTGGCAATCATCGGCGTGGGCGGTCTGTCCGGCCTGGTCGCCAGCCAGAGCACAGGAAGAAATTTCCCGCCTGCAACAGCAAATAAAACAGTGGGACGATGACTACTGGAAGGAAGGGGAAAGTGAAATTGAAGACGGTGTTTACGATCAGTTAAGCGCCCGTCTCACGCAGTGGCAACGCTGTTTTGGGAACGAGCCCCGCGACGCGATGATGCCACCTTTGGCAGGCACAGTTATGCATCCAGTTGCGCATACGGGCGTGCGTAAATTAGCGGATAAAAATGCACTACGTCTTTGGATGCGTGAACACAACGATCTTTGGGTACAGCCGAAAGTCGATGGCGTTGCGGTAACCCTGGTTTATCGGGACGGGAAACTGAACAAAGCAATCAGTCGCGGCAATGGCCTGAAAGGGGAGGACTGGACGCAGAAAGTTAGCTTAATTCCCTCTGTGCCGCAAACCGTTAGCGGGCCTTTAGTCAATAGTACACTTCAGGGGGAAATATTTCTCAAGCGCGAGGGGCATATCCAACAACAAATGGGGGGAATAAATGCCCGCTCAAAAGTTGCTGGTCTCCTGATGCGCCAGGGGAATAGCGACACGCTGAATTCACTGGGCGTTTTTGTCTGGGCATGGCCGGATGGAACGCAGTTAATGACCGATCGTTTACAGCAGCTGACTACCGCAGGTTTTACTCTAACGCAGACGTATACCCGTGCGGTTAACAATGCTGATGAGGTTGAGCGCATACGCAATGAGTGGTGGAAAGCGAAATTACCTTTCGTCACCGATGGCGTGGTTGTACGAGCGGCTAAGGAACCCGAATCTCGCCATTGGCTGCCGGGCCAGGCAGAGTGGCTGGTGGCCTGGAAATATCAACCTATAGCTCAGGTTGCCGAAGTGAAGGCGATTCAGTTTGCGGTGGGCAAGAGCGGTAAAATCTCGGTGGTTGCGTCACTTGTGCCTGTCATGTTGGATGATAAAAAAGTTCAGCGGGTGAATGTTGGTTCCGTCAGACGCTGGCAGGAGTGGGATATTGCGCCTGGTGATCAGATCCTCGTCAGCCTTGCCGGGCAGGGTATTCCTCGCATTGATAATGTGGTCTGGCGCGGTACAGAACGCACAAAACCGACACCACCAGAAAACCGCTTTAACTCGTTGACCTGCTACTTTGCTTCTGATGTTTGTCGGGAACAGTTCATTTCACGCTTAGTCTGGCTGGGGTCAAAACAGGTTCTGGGGCTGGATGGCATTGGTGAGGCTGGCTGGCGCGCGCTGCATCAGACTCATCGCTTTGAGCATATCTTTTCCTGGCTTTTATTAACGCCAGAGCAATTACAGAACACGCCGGGGATCGCGAAAAGTAAAAGCACACAGTTATGGCATCAGTTTAATCTGGCTCGTAAGCAGCCTTTTACTCGCTGGGTGATGGCAATGGGAATACCACTAACCCGGGAGGCGCTTAACGCCAGTGATGAACGGTCCTGGTCGCAACTTTTATTTAGCACAGAACAGTTCTGGCAGCAGTTGCCGGGGACTGGATCGGGGCGCGCCAGACAGGTTATTGAATGGAAGGAAAATGCGCAAATCAAGAAGCTGGGCAGTTGGCTGGCTGCCCAGCAGATCACAGGTTTTGAACCTTAGTGACCTTCGTGGCTGTAGTAAAAGACCGGTAATCCCAGCTTAAGACGTAGCGCCAGTAAACGGGCAAAAAAGCCGAATACCAGGGTGGAGATAATCACCACATCATGGTTAGAAACATAGTGTTGCAGCGCGATGTACAGCACGGCGGAGGCAAATGAGACACCGGCATACAACTCTTTCTGGAATACCAGTGGGATGCGTTTACAGAACATATCGCGCAAAACGCCGCCAAATACGCCGGTCGTCACAGCTGCGACAACGGCAATGATCGGGCCGTGTCCCATATCCAGTGCAACCTGTGCGCCAATGATAGAAAAGACTACCAGTCCGAGCGCATCGAGCACCAGAAACACTTTGCGCAGGTAAGGCATTACAGGAGCAACAATAGTGGTGAGTACTGCGGCGGTAGCGACGATAATCACATATTCCGGGTGTTTGACCCAGCCGAGCGGATAGTGGCCCAGCAGAATATCGCGCACTGACCCTCCGCCAATTGCCGTGGCGGTCGCAATAATAATTACGCCAAATGTATCCATGCGCCGTCGTCCGGCCGCCAGCGCCCCCGTCATGGCTTCGGCAGTAATGCCAACCAAATACAAAATGTGTAACAGCATGGTTCTCTCCCTAAAAATCTGTCTGGCAGGGTAGCGATTTGTGCGCATTGTCACGATTGAGATTTTTTAAGGTGAGAGGAAATTGATAATTTTTAGTTATGTGAAATCGTTGTTTTCTGTAGCGTAGATGCATTCTTCTGACTTCTTGTCTGAGAAAATGCATAAGAAAAAGTAGGTTAAAACTGAGGGGTGGAAAAGAAAGGTGCAATGTTAGCCATTGTGTTCACTGCACCTGGACCTTGGCTTACGCATCGGGTGTCTCAATCAACAAAAAGAGTTTTTAGTTTCTGCTATTTTTTCTCTGTAATTTTTACACTGTTTTCCAACTGCTTGATGCTAACCTGCGGGGTCGGCAACTCCTCAGGCATGGTTCCGCCAAGTTCATGAATGGTTTGCCTCACCTTGCGACCCACGTCAAAGTGTGTGGTGTTAGCTTGCTGTTTTGAATTCACGCCATCCCGCTTGAGTTTTTCTTCTGTTTGGGTAGCTCGAAAGAGATTAGCCGCCAGTTCTGTTGAACCCATATGATCCAGGATCTTCTGACTCTTTTTCAGCCCCTTCCGCTGATGGATGGCTTTCTGATCTAATCCACCATACAGTCCCCGGTAACCATGATTCTGAAATATGGCGAAATCGATAGCTGTCGCTACCCCAGCTTGCTGCGCTGCCTCAACTAATTGTTTGTTATGTTCTTTCAACTCATTTCTCAGAAAAAGACGCTTTTCGTCTTCACGAAGTTGCCTGAAAGCTTCATCGTCAGCCAGCTCCTGCCGTCGGGTCTGGATAGCAAAATAAGTTTGCCCTGCCGCAATAACCGGTTTCGCAGGGTCGCCGTTTTGTACTACCAGGTAACAGGCATAGCGGGAGAGATGAACATCTTCAAGTTCTCGTTGAGCCCCTGAACCTAATACAACCATTTTGGTGGTTTCAACGAAATGGTCAGATGCAGCTTGATTGCTGGCTTCGCACGCTTGAGTCGCGCGGGTCAGTACCTTTTGAAAATTGCGCCAGTCCCGATAATCCAGTAACGGTGCCAATTCTCTCGCTGACCAAAATTCTTGCCCTTCAGTGCCATAATGCCGTATTTCTTCAAAAGGTTGATGATGTTCGTTCATTGCCCACTCCATGTGATATCGATTGCAAAGAAAGTAAATCTGTAACTGTATTTATATACAGTTGTGAGTATCTCACGTTCTCAGTGTGCTGGGCAAAAAAACATCGCAAAATCTGGAGCAGGCACGCAAAACAGAATTGAAGTTGCGGGGAAGAAAAATGCCGCTCTGTTTGAGTGGGCGGCATTTGTGAAGGCTGAAAAGTAAGAATTGGCGTTACGAGTTATTCAATGTTCTGAATCTGCTCGCGCATCTGCTCAATCAACACTTTCAGCTCGATGGCAGAGTTTGTCACTTCGGCATTGATAGACTTCGAGGCCAGGGTGTTTGACTCGCGGTTGAACTCCTGCATCATAAAGTCCAGACGACGACCAACGGCTTCTTTTTTCTTCAGAATGTTGTAGGTCTCTTTAACATGCGCTTCGAGGCGGTCCAACTCTTCGGCAACGTCAATTCGTTGTGCCAGCAGAACCAACTCCTGCTCCAGACGGTTGTTCTCCAACTGAACCTGAGCATCTTCCAGCTTAGCGACCAGACGCTCACGCTGCCATTGCAGGATTTCCGGCATATGGGCGCGGACTTTGATCACTTCGGCGGTAACGCCTTCCAGACGCTGCTCGATCAATGCTTTCAGCGCCTGACCTTCGGTTTCGCGCGCGACGATAAAGTCATCCAGCGTACCATCCAGCGCCGCGAGAATTTCAGCAGCAATCGCGTCGAGATCCTGCTCCTGGGCTGCCATCACGCCTGGCCAACGGAGAATATCAACCGGGTTGATTTCCCCTTCGTCACTCTGCATTTTTACCCAGTTCGCGGCAGTTACCAGCTGTTTAGCCAGTTTTTCGTTGAGGATCAGCTCACCTTGTGCGCTGACATCTGGCTCATAGCGCAGGGTACATTCCACTTTACCACGCGTCAGGCGAGAACGAATACGCTCGCGAACGACAGGTTCAAGGCTACGGAACTGCTCCGGCAGACGAAAGTAAGTTTCCAGATAACGCTGGTTTACCGAGCGCATTTCCCAGGTTGCGCTCCCCCATTCACCCTTGATTTCACGCCGGGCGTAGGCGGTCATACTGCGGATCATAGACGTTCCTGTTTATAAAAGGAGAGGTGGAAGGATTATAGCCATCGATGCCTTGTCAGGATAGGAATAACCGCCGGAAGTCCGTATAATGCGCAGCCACATTTGTTTCAAGCCGGAGATTTCAATATGCGTCCAGCAGGCCGTAGCAATAATCAGGTGCGTCCCGTTACCCTGACTCGTAACTATACAAAACATGCAGAAGGCTCGGTGCTGGTCGAATTTGGCGATACCAAAGTATTATGTACCGCCTCTATTGAAGAAGGCGTGCCCCGCTTCTTGAAAGGCCAGGGCCAGGGCTGGATCACCGCAGAATACGGTATGCTGCCGCGCTCTACTCATACCCGTAATGCCCGTGAAGCGGCGAAGGGTAAGCAGGGCGGCCGCACGATGGAAATCCAGCGTCTGATCGCTCGTGCATTGCGCGCCGCAGTAGATTTGAAAGCCCTCGGTGAGTTTACTATTACGCTGGACTGCGACGTACTTCAGGCCGATGGCGGCACCCGCACTGCTTCTATCACCGGTGCTTGTGTTGCACTAGCCGATGCCCTGAATAAACTGGTTGAAAATGGCAAGCTGAAAACCAACCCGATGAAAGGGATGGTAGCCGCGGTTTCTGTCGGGATTGTGAACGGCGAAGCGGTTTGCGATCTGGAATACGTTGAAGACTCTGCCGCTGAAACGGACATGAACGTGGTGATGACCGAAGACGGGCGCATCATTGAAGTTCAGGGAACGGCAGAAGGCGAGCCGTTTACCCATGAAGAGTTACTCACCTTGTTGGCGCTGGCCCGAGGGGGAATCGAATCCATTGTAGCGACGCAGAAGGCGGCGCTGGCAAACTGATTTTTAAGGCGACTGATGAGTCGCCTTTTTTTTGTCTGTAGAAAAGTAAGATGAGGAGCGAAGGCATGAAACCATATCAGCGCCAGTTTATTGAATTTGCGCTTGGCAAGCAGGTGTTAAAGTTTGGCGAGTTTACGCTGAAGTCCGGGCGCAAAAGCCCCTATTTCTTCAACGCCGGGCTGTTTAATACCGGGCGCGATCTGGCACTGTTAGGCCGTTTTTACGCTGAAGCATTGGTGGATTCCGGCATTGAGTTCGATCTGCTGTTTGGCCCTGCTTACAAAGGGATCCCAATTGCCACTACTACCGCTGTGGCGCTGGCGGAGCATCATGACCTGGACCTGCCGTACTGCTTTAACCGCAAAGAAGCAAAAGACCACGGTGAAGGCGGCAATCTGGTCGGTAGCGCGTTACAAGGACGCGTAATGCTGGTGGATGATGTGATCACCGCCGGAACGGCGATTCGCGAGTCGATGGAAATTATTCAGGCCAATGGCGCGACGCTTGCTGGCGTATTGATTTCGCTCGATCGTCAGGAGCGTGGTCGCGGCGAGATTTCGGCAATTCAGGAAGTTGAACGTGATTACAACTGCAAAGTGATCTCTATCATCACCCTGAAAGACCTGATTGCTTACCTCGAAGAGAAGCCAGAAATGGCGGAACATCTGGCGGCGGTTAAGGCCTACCGCGAAGAGTTTGGCGTTTAAAAATATGCGCTGCGCAGGTTTTTACTGTGCGCAGCGTGATGCGGTTTAAGATATCGTGTTAATCTGCTTTCGCCAGCAGTGGCAATAGCGTTTCCGGCCTTTTATGCCGGGAGGGTCGGCGAGTCGCCGACTTAACGCCAGTAGGTTGTCCAGATACCCAAAGTCGCTCCATTGTACTTAAGTACGCTTCGCGTACGTCGCGCTGACGCGCTCAGTACAGTTACGCGCCTTCGGGATGGTTTGATGGTATTGCTGCTGTTGGCGCCTCTTTTGGCCGCCGTGATGTGGAGAGTGGAATGGATGCTACCCGGATAACCCTTCTGGCGCTCGATTTGTTCGGCTCGCCGGGCTGGAGCGCCGATAAAGAAATACAGCGGCTGTATGCGCTCAGTAATCATGCCGGACGCCATTACCGACGCATTATTCTTTCTAAACGCCACGGTGGTCAGCGGCTGGTGTTAGCCCCTGATTACTTGCTCAAAACCGTACAGCGCAACATTCTTAAGAACGTCCTTTCACAATTTCCACTTTCCTCTTTTGCTACCGCCTACCGACAGGGTCGCCCAATCGTCAGCAACGCGCAGCCTCACTGCCAACAGCCGCAGATCCTTAAACTCGATATCGAAAACTTTTTCGATAGCATTAGCTGGCTACAGGTCTGGCGTGTGTTTAGCCAGACCCAGTTGCCACGCAATGTGGTAACCATGCTGACCTGGCTTTGTTGCTATAACGACGCGTTACCGCAGGGGGCGCCAACTTCGCCTGCCATTTCCAATCTTGTGATGCGCCGTTTTGATGAGCGCATAGGGGAATGGTGTCAGGCTCGGGGAATTACCTACACCCGCTACTGCGATGACATGACCTTTTCCGGTCACTTCAATGCCCGCCTGGTTAAAAATAAAGTGTGCGGATTGTTAGCGGAGCTGGGCCTGAACCTCAATCAACGCAAAAGCTGCCTGGTCGCGGCCTGTAAGCGCCAGCAAGTAACCGGGATTGTTGTTAATCACAAACCACAACTCGCCCGCGAAGTGCGGAGGGCACTGCGTCAGGAAGTACATTTGTGCCAAAAATATGGCGTCATTTCGCATCTTAGTCGTCGTGGTGAGCTTGATTCTTCTGGCGATCTTCATGCACAGGCAACGGCGTATCTTTATGCTTTGCAGGGAAGAATAAACTGGTTATTGCAAATCAATCCTGAGGATGAGGGTTTTAAACAGGCGAGGGAGGGTGTAAAGCGAATGCTGGTGGCATGGTAAGAAAAGCGTCAGGCAGACGTTTCTGCCTGAACGTTTGGGAGAATTACTGCAACTGCGCGGCAATCAGCGGCCAGCGGGCGTCAAAGTCATCCGTCGGGCGGTATTTAAACTCGCTGCGGACAAAGCGTGACAGCATACCTTCACAGAAGGCCAGGATCTGGCTTGCCAGCAGTGTTTCATCGGTGGTGTAACCTTCACCCTCACGCATTCTCTTTTCACGCAATACCTGACGCAACTGCGCTTCAATACGCTCGAATAGCTGGTTGATGCGCCCTTGCAGGCGATCCTGTTCAAACATTAGTGCATGACCAGTGAGGATGCGGGTCAGGCCAGGATTACGCTCACCAAAACCGAGAAGCAGCAACACAATCAGACGCAGGCGCGCTGTGGTGTCTTTCTCATCTTTCAGAATCAGATTGATGCGAGTAATCAGGCTATCTTCGATAAACTCAATCAGGCTATCGAACATGCGGGTCTTACTGGGGAAGTGGCGATACAGTGCCGCTTCGGAAACGCCGACAGAGGCGGCCAGTTTTGCCGTCGTGATACGTTGGCTTCCATCGCTGGATTCCAGCATCAGCGCCAGAGACTGAAGTATTTCCTCGCGACGGTTCCTTTTCGCAGTTTGTTTTTCTGCCATGTTACAAAATACCCCTGAAAATAAGCACTTGCCAGGCGGCACCCACGCTATGACCGCAAACGAAATGTTTGCGGCTATGTTATGACGTTATTCGGATGCGTATGTGTTACTGACGACCAGAGTGACCAAAGCCGCCTTCACCGCGGTCGGTGGCGTCGAAATCTTCCACCAGATTAAATTCAGCCTGTACTACCGGAACAAAAATCATTTGGGCGATACGTTCGCCAGGTTGAATGGTGAAGCTGTCCTGACCACGGTTCCACACAGAGATCATCAACTGGCCCTGATAGTCAGAATCGATCAATCCTACCAGGTTACCGAGCACGATACCGTGCTTATGTCCCAATCCGGAACGCGGCAGCATCATGGCTGCCAGTGAAGGATCGGCAATATGAATCGCCAGCCCGGTTGGAACCAGAGTAGTGGCACCCGGTGCCAGTTCTACGGCGTCGTCGAGACAGGCGCGCAGGTCAAGTCCGGCAGAGCCAGAGGTGGCATAAGTCGGGAGTGGAAATTCCTTCCCAACGCGCGGGTCCAGAATCTTAACGTCGATTTTTTTCATCATAACGGGTCACGATCTCGTCGAGTAATAATTGGCCAAGGAGCTCTTTTCGCTCAAGCGGTAAAACTTTATCTCCGTCCTGCCAGAAAAGGTGTAATGCGTTGCTGTCGCTGTTAAATCCTTGAGTTGGCTGGGAAACATCGTTCGCACAGATCAGGTCAAGGTTTTTACGGATACGTTTTTGCCGGGCGTATTCTTCCACATTATTTGTTTCGGCGGCAAATCCAACGACGTACGGTCGATGGTCTTTTAGTGCGGCAACACCAGCGACGATATCGGGGTTTTTAACCATTTTTATTGTTAATTCATCACCCTGCGTGGCCTGCTTTTTGATTTTCTCTGGGGCTACGGTAGCTGCGCGATAATCCGCCACGGCGGCGCAACCGATAAAAATATTTTGCTGCTGTACAGAAGCATTCACGGCCGCTTCCATTTCCAGCGCAGTCATCACATCAACACGTTTAACAAACGGTGGCGTCGGTAGTGAAACCGGACCTGATACCAGCGTGACGTTCGCGCCACGACGGGCAGCGGCGGCGGCGATAGCAAAACCCATCTTGCCTGAGCTGTGATTAGAGATATAACGCACCGGATCGAGCGGTTCACGCGTCGGGCCGGCGGTAATCATAATGTTCAGATGTTTCAGGTCGTTGACGGGCGAAAAATGCGCTACCGCCATATCAACAATGGTTAACGGATCGAGCATTCGCCCAGGGCCGATATCACCACAAGCCTGACTGCCACTGTCTGGCCCCCAGATGAGCAAACCACGGGAAGCAAGCACCTCTAAATTATGCTGCGTGGCAGCGGCACGGTACATCTGCTGGTTCATGGCGGGGAGCACGGCTACAGGCGCAGGTGTAGCCAGGCAAATTGTTGATACCAGGTCATTCGCCATTCCGGCAGCAACACGGGCAATCAAATCTGCCGTGGCAGGGGCGAGAATCACTAAATCAGCCCATTTACCCAGCTCAATATGGCCCATAGCGGCTTCGGCTGCCGGGTCAAGCAGACTGTCGGAAACGGGATACCCCGAAACTGCCTGCAAGCTAAGTGGGGTGATAAAGGCTTTTGCCGCTTTGGTCATGGCTACGCGGACGTCGGCCCCGCGCTCGCGCAAACGACGCACCAGTTCAGGGGTTTTATAGGCAGCAATGCCGCCGCTAACGCCGAGAACGATTTTTTTACCGGCCAGGCTCATGATGATTTTTCCTGTTGGGTGACACCAGAAGTTGGCGATTTTATCACAATACTTTTGTTGTCGTGCCTTCACCTGAAAATCACTTTGCGAGGCGCTTTCCAGGATTGAAAACTGACCGTCGATTTAACGGAACGGCTATGACAGGATGCGAGCACCACAAAGGAGGTGAAGGTGAAAAACAATGCACAGCTGTTGATGCCGCGCGAAAAAATGCTGAAGTTTGGCATTGGTGCGTTAACGGATGTTGAGCTGCTGGCGCTATTTCTGCGTACCGGAACGCGCGGTAAAGATGTATTAACCCTGGCAAAAGAGATGCTGGAGAATTTCGGCTCTCTTTATGGCTTGTTAACCTCTGAATATGAACAATTTAGCGGTGTTCATGGAATTGGTGTGGCGAAGTTCGCTCAGTTAAAGGGGATTGCTGAACTGGCGCGGCGTTACTACAACGTACGGATGCGCGAAGAAAGCCCGTTGCTCAGCCCGGAGATGACGAGGGAGTTTTTACAAAGCCAACTTACGGGAGAGGAACGAGAGATCTTTATGGTGATCTTTCTCGATTCCCAACACCGGGTCCTTACCCACAGCCGGCTCTTTTCCGGCACGTTAAATCATGTGGAAGTCCATCCACGAGAAATAATTCGTGAAGCGATAAAAATAAATGCCTCGGCGCTGATCCTTGCACATAATCACCCTTCGGGTTGTGCTGAACCCAGTAAAGCGGATAAACTCATCACCGAACGGATAATAAAAAGTTGTCAGTTCATGGATTTACGCGTGCTCGACCATATCGTGATTGGGCGTGGAGAGTATGTTTCTTTTGCCGAACGCGGCTGGATTTAACCCGCTATGCGCGATCCTTCGGGATCTTTGTCTGTTCGGGACTTGAGCACATCGCTGAGTCAGCGTATACTACGCCACCTTTGAGAATCTCGGGTTTGGCATTTGGGCCTGGCAATCGAGAGTTCACATAGAACTGCGATGACCGGGCTGTAAAGCCTGACGAGGCGCCAATACCCCATACGAAGCTCGAGCTAATTTGATTTTTGGAGAATAGACATGTCCCGAGTCTGCCAAGTTACTGGCAAGCGTCCGGTGACCGGTAACAACCGTTCCCACGCACTGAACGCGACTAAACGCCGTTTCCTGCCGAACCTGCACTCTCACCGTTTCTGGGTTGAGAGCGAGAAGCGTTTTGTCACCCTGCGCGTATCTGCTAAAGGTATGCGTGTAATCGATAAAAAAGGCATCGATACAGTTCTGGCTGAACTGCGTGCCCGTGGCGAAAAGTACTAAGTACTTAGAGGAAATAAATCATGGCTAAAGGTATTCGTGAGAAAATCAAGCTGGTTTCTTCTGCTGGTACTGGTCACTTCTATACCACTACGAAGAACAAACGTACTAAGCCGGAAAAACTGGAACTGAAAAAATTCGATCCAGTTATTCGCCAGCACGTGATCTACAAAGAAGCGAAAATCAAATAATTCTCGCTTTGATGTAACGAAAAACCTCGCTCCGGCGGGGTTTTTTGTTATCTGCTTGCCCCCATATTGACTGCATCTGTTCATTCCCGGAGATGCTATGCCTGAATTACCCGAAGTTGAAACCAGCCGACGCGGCATCGAACCGCATCTCGTTGGTGCAACCATTCTTCATGCGGTGGTGCGCAACGGTCGCTTGCGCTGGCCGGTTTCAGAAGAGATCTACCGTTTAAGCGACCAACCAGTGCTTAGCGTGCAGCGCCGGGCTAAATATCTGCTGTTGGAGCTGCCTGAGGGCTGGATTATCATTCATTTGGGGATGTCTGGCAGCCTGCGCATCCTTTCAGAAGAACTTCCTCCCGAAAAGCATGACCATGTTGATTTGGTGATGAGCAACGGCAAAGTACTGCGCTATACCGATCCGCGCCGTTTTGGTGCCTGGCTGTGGACCAAAGAGCTGGAAGGGCATAATGTGCTGGCCCACCTTGGACCGGAGCCGCTTAGCGACGATTTCAACGGTGAGTACCTGCATCAGAAGTGCGCGAAGAAAAAAACGGCGATTAAACCGTGGCTGATGGATAACAAGCTGGTGGTAGGCGTAGGGAATATCTATGCCAGCGAATCTCTGTTTGCGGCGGGGATCCATCCGGATCGGCTGGCGTCATCACTGTCACTGGCAGAGTGTGAATTGTTAGCTCGGGTGATTAAAGCGGTGTTGCTGCGTTCGATTGAGCAGGGCGGTACAACGCTGAAAGATTTTCTGCAAAGTGATGGTAAACCGGGCTATTTCGCTCAGGAATTGCAGGTTTACGGGCGAAAAGGCGAGCCGTGTCGAGTGTGCGGTACGCCGATTGTGGCGACGAAACATGCGCAGCGGGCAACGTTTTATTGTCGGCAGTGCCAGAAGTAATTGATGCGCGCCGGATGGCATACCATCCGGCATAAACGCTACGCTAATTTTGCCATCAATGCCTGATGGACATTCTCTGGCAGGAAATGGGTGACATCGCCCTGATGGCGCGCCACCTCTTTCACCAACGATGAAGAGATAAACGACCACTCTTTCGAAGGCATCAGAAACACACTTTCCAGTTCCGGCATTAAGTGGCGATTCATATGCGCCAGCTGCATTTCATATTCAAAATCCGCCACCGCACGCAGGCCACGAATCAACACCGTAGCGTGTTGATTACGGGCGAAGTTAGCCATCAAATCACTAAATCCGACCACTTCCACGTTTCCCAGATGCGCAGTTGCGTGCTGTGCCAGCGCCACACGCTCTTCCAGAGTAAACATCGGTTTTTTACTGGGGCTGGCGGCAATCGCCAGAATAACGTGATCGAACATTTGCGTGGCACGCGTCACGATATCGATATGACCATTGGTAATGGGATCGAAAGTACCCGGATAAATCGCCCGTTTTTGCATAACAGCCTCAATGCGTTTTCGGTGGCAGGTAAGGTTCCAGCAGTTGAAGCAGACGCTGTAGCGCGCCCTGGTTTTGATATAGCACTTCAACGGCATGACGGCCATAGAAACTACGGTAATCGGCGTCGGTGAGTAAAGAGGAAACCTCTTTTGCAAGCGTAGTGGCATCGGTGACGGTAATCAGCCCGCTTGCCTGCTCCAGCCGTGCGCAAATATCTTTAAAGTTAAAGGTATGCGGTCCCATCAATACCGGAATAGCGTGTGCGGCGGCTTCCAGTGGATTATGCCCACCACGTTCAACCAGTGAACCACCAACAAAGGCGAGATCGGCAATACCGTACAGTAACATCAGCTCGCCCATCGTATCGCCAACCACAACCTGCGTGCTGGTGGAAGGGACTTCCCCTGAAGAGCGTGTGATATAGCTTAGTCCAGCCTGGCGGACAAGGTTAATCGCATCCGGGAAGCGTTCCGGATGACGGGGTACCAGGATGAGCAATAAATTCGGGAATTGCTGTAACAATGCCTGATGTGCGGCAATGACCACACTCTCTTCACCTTCGTGAGTGCTGGTGGCAATCCATACCGGGCGATGAGGTGCCCACTGGCGGCGCAGCGTTACTGCTTTGGCAGCCAACTGCGGCGTGACAGAGATATCGAATTTCAGGCTACCGGTGATGGTCACCTGATTATTTTTTGCACCCAGCGCCACAAAACGCGCGCCATCTTCTTCATTTTGGGCGGCAATCAGCGTAATTCGACGTAGCAAGCGACGGACGAATTTGCCCAATTTGGCATAACCTGCGGCAGAGCGGGCAGAGAGTCGCGCGTTAGCGATCACCAACGGAATTTTACGTTTATGTAGCGCCGCAATCAGGTTAGGCCATAGCTCGGTTTCCATAATCAACACCAGTTTGGGGTCGACTTTATTCAGGAAACGATTAAGCGCATCGGGCAGATCGTAAGGCAGATAAACGTGCTGAACATCCTTACCGAACGCAGATTGTACGCGTTCCGAACCGGTTGGCGTCATGGTGGTGACGGTAATCGGTAAATCAGGATAACGATGACGCAGCGCGCGCACCAATGGGATCGCCGCCAGCGTTTCACCAACGGAGACGGAGTGCAGCATAATGCCGCCTGGTTTTAGCGGATGGCGGTAAAAACCGTAACGTTCACCCCAGCGTTTTCGATAGGCCGGAGCCTTACGTCCGCGCACCCAGAGCCGTATCCAGATCAGCGGCTGAATAAGGTAGAGAAGGGCGGTGTAAAGCAATTCGAGCATAGTAAATAGCTGACTTATGGATGTGCTGGGGATTCTATGTATTTAGCGGTGGCTTTACCATTACTTTTCCCGTTTTTGACTTAAATAGCTTCAGTTTGGTCTGATCTGCCGCTACATCTTCATTTTTTTTGTATTTTTATGCGATTCATTGAAACTCAGCCCCATTTTCAACTCTACATAAGCCATACCGACCTTATCGGTATGATATTTTTTATCTATTTGAATTTTATAATTAAAAAATATTTTGTGTATAAAAATCATTCGGGTCGGATTGCTGCGAAAGAAATGATACACTAGCACGTCAAAGTAAGTGCGTTATCAGTATTCAGGTAGCTGTTGAGCCTGGGGCGGTAGCGTGCTTTTTTTCTGCTTAACTAACCAGACAATCACACAAAAGAGTCGCTAGTGGAAAAGCCATTTCGAAAAATCCTGGTCATAAAGATGCGATATCACGGAGATATGTTATTAACTACTCCTGTAATCAGTACACTCAAGCAGAATTATCCCGACGCAAAAATCGATATGCTGCTTTACCAGGATACAATTCCGATTTTATCTGAAAACCCAGAAATTAATGCACTCTACGGGATAAGCAATAAAGGTGCGGGAACATTCGATAAAATTAAAAATGTGCTTTCGTTGATAAAAACTCTGCGCGGAAATAATTATGACCTGGTCATTAATCTTACGGATCAGTGGATGGTGGCGCTGCTGGTACGTTGTTTACCTGCACGGATGAAAATATCGCAACTTTATGGTCATCGGCAGCATGGCATTTGGAAAAAAAGCTTCACTCACTTAGCGCCAATACACGGTACACATATTGTTGAGCGGAATTTATCGGTCCTTGAGCCATTAGGTATTACCGATTTCTACACTGACACAACAATGAGTTACGCCGAAGATTGCTGGAAGAAGATGCGCCAGGAATTAGATGCCCTGGGCGTGAAAGATCATTACGTCGTTATCCAGCCGACAGCCCGACAGATATTTAAGTGCTGGGACAACGATAAATTTTCTATGGTTATCGATGCGTTGCAACATCGTGGTTATCAGGTTGTGCTGACTTGTGGCCCTTCGGCAGATGATCTCGCTTGCGTAGATGAAATTGCACGAGGCTGCCAAACAAAACCTATTACCGGCCTTGCCGGTAAAACACGTTTTCCTGAACTGGGCGCATTAATTGATCATGCAGTGCTCTTTATTGGTGTGGATTCTGCGCCGGGGCATATTGCGGCGGCTGTGAAGACGCCAGTTATTAGCCTGTTTGGGGCCACTGATCATGTATTCTGGCGTCCATGGACCGATAATATTATTCAGTTCTGGGCGGGGAATTATCAGAAAATGCCGACCCGGCACGAACTTGACCGCAACAAAAAATATCTTTCTGTTATTCCAGCGGAGGATGTCATTGCCGCTACGGAAAAGCTGTTGCCAGAAGATGCCCCTTCAGCTGACAGGAATGCACAATTATGATCGTGGCGTTTTGTTTATATAAATATTTTCCATTTGGTGGGCTTCAACGTGACTTTATGCGTATTGCATCAACAGTTGCCGCTCGGGGCCACCATGTTCGGGTCTATACGCAGTCGTGGGAAGGTGATTGCCCAAAAGCATTTGAGCTTATTCAGGTGCCAGTTAAGTCCCATACCAACCATGGACGCAATGCAGAGTATTATGCCTGGGTACAAAATCATCTCAAAGAGCATCCCGCAGATCGCGTTGTTGGGTTTAATAAGATGCCAGGTCTGGATGTTTATTTTGCTGCTGATGTTTGTTACGCCGAGAAAGTTGCGCAAGAAAAAGGTTTTTTATATCGTTTAACATCACGATATCGCCATTATGCCGCATTTGAGCGGGCGACTTTCGAGCAGGGTAAATCGACGAAACTTATGATGCTGACCGATAAGCAAATCGCCGATTTCCAGAAGCATTATCAAACCGAACCTGAACGTTTTCAAATTCTTCCTCCCGGTATTTATCCGGACAGAAAATACAGCGAGCAAATCCCAAACAGTCGTGAAATTTATCGCCAGAAAAATGGCATAAAAGAGCAACAAAACTTATTACTGCAGGTTGGATCAGATTTTGGCCGTAAAGGTGTGGATCGCTCAATTGAAGCTTTGGCATCGTTACCGGAATCATTACGTCACAATACGCTTTTATTTGTTGTTGGCCAGGATAAGCCGCGAAAATTTGAAGCGCTGGCAGAAAAGCTCGGCGTGCGGAGCAATGTGCATTTCTTCTCCGGTCGCAATGATGTGTCAGAATTAATGGCAGCCGCTGATTTATTACTGCATCCCGCTTATCAGGAAGCCGCGGGTATCGTTCTTCTTGAAGCAATCACTGCTGGATTACCTGTTTTAACAACTGCGGTATGTGGGTACGCGCATTATATTGCGGATGCCAATTGTGGAACGGTTATCGCTGAACCATTCTCCCAGGAACAGTTAAATGAAGTTTTACGTAAAGCGTTAACTCAGTCTCCATTACGAATGGCCTGGGCGGAGAATGCTCGCCATTATGCCGATACTCAGGATTTGTATAGCCTGCCAGAGAAAGCCGCAGATATCATTACAGGTGGTTTAGATGGTTGAATTAAAAGAGCCGCTTGCCACATTTTGGCGTGGTAAAGATGCTTTTGAAGAAGTCAAAAAACTGAATGGCGAGGTCTTTCGTGAACTCGAGACGCGTCGCACATTACGCTTTGAACTGGCCGGGAAAAGCTATTTTCTTAAATGGCACAAAGGGACGACATTAAAAGAGATTGTAAAAAACCTGCTCTCATTACGGATGCCCGTTTTGGGCGCAGACAGAGAGTGGCACGCTATTCATCGCCTGAGTGATGTTGGCGTTGATACAATGAAGGGCATTGGGTTTGGTGAAAAAGGGTTAAATCCATTAACTCGCACATCATTTATTATTACCGAAGATCTCACTCCCACGATTAGCCTTGAAGATTATTGTGCTGATTGGGCAGTCAACCCGCCTGATATACGTGTAAAGCGTATGCTGATTACACGAGTGGCAACCATGGTGCGTAAAATGCACGCCGCAGGGATAAATCACCGCGACTGCTACATTTGCCACTTTTTGCTTCATTTACCATTTACTGGCCGGGAAGATGAATTAAAAATTTCGGTTATCGATCTGCATCGGGCACAGATACGTGCAAAAGTACCGCGCCGTTGGCGCGATAAAGACCTGATTGGTTTATATTTCTCATCAATGAATATTGGCCTGACGCAAAGAGACATATGGCGATTTATGAAGGTTTATTTTGGGATGCCTTTGCGCAAAATATTGTCTCTTGAACAGAACTTATTGAACATGACAAGCGTTAAGGCCGAGCGTATTAAAGAGCGAACACAACGTAAAGGATTATAAAAATATTTATCAGTATGTACTGGAACTAACTTCATTATGACTATTTATTTTATAAACTGGGTTGCAGATTATGAATTAAAAATGATCCAGTACCTGAAAAAAAAGTACAAGATAAAAAACATAACGACACCAAAAAAATACAACTGGATTAATAAGAAAATCTCAAAAATAGGGATGGACAATGCATGGCTGGGGCGATTATTCATCAAACATTACCTCAATGATATTAGAAAAGATGACATAATTATCTTTAATGACAGTGTTATTAATAAAGGTATCAATAAACAAATATTAAAAAACATTAACTGTCATAAAGTTTTGCTTCTAAGAAATACTGTTAGCGAAGATTTTATTTTTGATAACGCCAATTATTTCGATGTTATATATGATTTTGAAAATAGATTTATAGGGAATGAAAAGACCAAAGCAATAGAACAATTTTTTCCTATAGGGATGGAGGAGATTACGAATTATAACTTATCTGACAAAAATAACAGTCAGCCAATATGTTTCTTTCTTGGTCGAGATAAAGGGCGTCTTCAAATAATTAATGAGTTAGCCGATAGACTAGCAACACTAGGATGTAAGTTAGATTTTAATGTTGTCAAAGATAAGACATCATCACCGACTTCAAAGTATTTGATTGAAAAACAAATGCCTTATGAAGAGAATATTAGAAGAACATTAAATGCTAATATAATTGTTGATATAACTAAAGAAAACCAATCTGGTTGGACTCTTCGTATACTTGAGGCGCTATTTTTCAATAAGAAATTAATCACCAATAATATAAATATACTTACTTCAGAAATCTATAGTGAGTCTCGCTTTTTTATAATAGGTCATGATGATTGGGATAAGTTAGAGTATTTTATTAACTCATCTGTTAAACCAATGGATTATGATAGTTTATATAAATTCAGTCCAGATAAAATGATGTCAACGATTGTTTCTGATTTTATAGATAAATAAAACCGTTAAAACAGTGAGTTTTACTCAATTAATGAGATCTTCTATGAAAATAGCGTTTATCGGCGAAGCCGTTTCTGGATTTGGCGGCATGGAAACAGTCATCCGTGATGTCATTAGCAACTTCAGGCAACAACATATCCAAAGTGAAATGTTTTTCTTTTGTCGTAATGACAAAATGGATAAGGGATGGCTAGAGGGTATACAGTACTCGTGTTCATTTTCCAATATTCGTTTAGGCTTTTTACGTCGGGCGAAACATATTTATGCTTTAAGCAAATGGCTGCGGGATTATCAACCGGATATCGTTATTTGTATTGATGTGATCTCCTGCCTGTTTGCCGCAAAAGCACGTAAAAAATCAGGAATTGATGTGCCAGTATTTTCATGGCCACATTTTTCTTTAGATCACAAAAAACATGCTGAATATATCACCTGTGCCGACTATCATTTAGCAATCAGCTCTGGCATTAAACAGCAAATGATTAATCGGGGGGTAGCAGAATCGACGATAAATGTTATTTTTAATCCCGTCGAAGCCAAAGATTCAGTCATTCCCGCGCCCGAGGAAGCCGAAACGGCAACGTTCATTTATGTTGGGCGTATGAAATTTGAAGGCCAGAAGAGAGTTAAAGACCTGCTTGATGGCTTATCACAAGCGCAAGGTAACTGGAAACTCCATGTATTGGGTGATGGTTCCGATTTTGAAAAATGCCAGGCTTATAGTAGAGAACTAAATATTGATGATCGAATTGTCTGGTATGGTTGGCAACAACATCCCTGGGAATTGGTCCAGCAAGATATTAAAAAAGTGAGTGCATTATTGCTCACGTCATCTTTTGAAGGTTTCCCAATGACCCTACTTGAAGCCTTGTCATGGGGGATTCCTTGTATCAGTGCCGATTGTGTCTCCGGGCCTGCTGACATTATTCAACCTGATGTCAATGGTCATCTGTATCAACCGGGAGATATTGCTGGTTTTGTAACTCTTCTAAATAAATATATAGCAGGTGAAATTCATATCGAACATGAAAAAATTCCTGCGTCGATCGATAAGTTTTACCAATCGAAGTATTACGATAGATTACATAAGATAATTATTTCTGCTATTTCCCGGAGGAAATAATGCAGCAGGTGTTTTTCCAGGAAACTGAGTTTCTTAATTCAGTTATTGATTATAATCATAAAGTAGAAACAGAAAATCTTTGTCTGGACATCGCTTATGGAACTGACAAAAATTTTCTATTTGGTTGCGGAATTTCGATTGCTTCAATATTAAAGTATAATGAAGGAAGTCGATTGTGTTTCCATATTTTTACGGATTATTTTGGTGATGATGATCGTAAGTATTTTGATGCCCTGGCGTTGCAGTATGAAACCAGAATTAAAATATATCTGATTAATGGTGATCGACTGCGCTCATTGCCTAGCACAAAGAATTGGACTCATGCAATATATTTTCGTTTTGTTATTGCAGATTACTTTATTAATAAGGCGTCTAAAGTCCTTTATCTGGATGCAGATATCATTTGTCAGGGGAATATTGAGCCACTAATTAATTTCTCATTTCCTGGCGATAAAGTCGCAATGGTTGTTACAGAAGGGCAAGCTGACTGGTGGGAAAAACGCGCCCATTCGTTAGGTGTTGCGGGAATTGCTAAAGGTTACTTTAACTCGGGTTTTTTATTGATTAATACTGCCCAATGGGCGGCTCAGCAGGTTTCTGCCCGAGCCATTGCAATGCTAAATGAGCCAGAAATAATCAAAAAGATAACACATCCTGATCAGGATGTATTAAATATGTTGCTGGCAGATAAACTTATTTTTGCTGATATTAAATATAACACCCAGTTTAGCTTAAATTATCAACTTAAAGAAAGCTTTATAAACCCAGTAACCAACGATACTATTTTTATCCATTATATCGGACCAACCAAGCCCTGGCATGATTGGGCCTGGGATTATCCTGTATCACAAGCCTTTATGGAGGCAAAAAATGCTTCGCCATGGAAGAATACGGCGTTGCTGAAACCGAACAATAGCAATCAATTAAGATATAGCGCAAAACATATGCTTAAAAAGCATAGATATCTAAAAGGATTTAGCAACTATCTTTTTTATTTTATTGAAAAGATAAAGCATTAAAACTGGGAAACTATAAAGTAATGATATAAGGGTAGCATTGTGGACTCATTTCCTGCCATAGAGATAGATAAAGTTAAAGCCTGGGATTTTCGGCTTGCTAATATAAATACTTCTGAATGTTTAAATGTTGCCTATGGTGTCGATGCTAATTATCTTGATGGTGTAGGTATTTCCATCACATCAATTGTCCTAAATAATCGACATATTAATCTTGATTTTTATATTATTGCTGATGTTTATAATGATGGTTTTTTTCAAAAAGTTGCAAAGCTTGCAGAGCAATACCAATTAAGAATCACGTTATATAGAATTAACACTGATAAGCTCCAGTGCTTGCCTTGTACACAGGTCTGGTCAAGAGCAATGTACTTCCGTTTATTTGCATTTCAATTATTGGGTTTAACGCTTGATCGTTTGCTTTATCTTGATGCAGATGTTGTTTGTAAAGGCGATATTAGCCAACTATTGCATCTGGATTTAAACGGAGCGGTTGCTGCTGTTGTTAAAGATGTTGAGCCAATGCAGGAAAAGGCGGTATCCAGGTTGTCTGATCCTGAATTACTTGGGCAGTACTTTAATTCTGGTGTCGTTTATTTAGATTTAAAAAAATGGGCTGACGCAAAACTAACAGAAAAAGCGTTGTCTATTCTTATGAGTAAAGATAATGTTTATAAATACCCTGATCAGGATGTTATGAATGTCTTACTGAAAGGGATGACAATATTTTTGCCTCGTGAGTACAATACAATTTATACAATTAAAAGTGAATTAAAAGATAAAACACATCAAAACTATAAAAAGCTGATTACAGAAAGTACTCTTCTTATTCATTATACAGGTGCAACTAAACCGTGGCACAAATGGGCAATTTATCCATCGGTAAAATACTATAAAATAGCTTTAGAAAATTCGCCATGGAAAGATGACTCGCCACGAGATGCAAAATCAATTATTGAATTTAAAAAAAGATATAAACATCTTTTAGTGCAGCATCACTATATCTCAGGAATTATAGCAGGAGTCTGTTATCTTTGCCGAAAATATTACCGTAAATAACATTTAACTGGTTTATTATGATTCAGAAGAGCAAGATCAAAGACTTGGTTGTTTTTACCGATGAAAACAATTCAAAGTATCTCAATGTATTAAATGACTTTCTTTCTTATGATATTAATATCATCAAAGTTTTTCGTTCTATAGATGATACAAAAGTCATGCTTATTGATACCGATTACGGTAAATTGATACTTAAAGTTTTTTCTCCTAAAGTTAAACGCAACGAACGTTTCTTTAAATCTCTTTTAAAGGGAGATTATTATGAACGCCTTTTTGAGCAAACTCAAAAAGTGCGTAACGAGGGGCTGCATTCTCTCAATGACTTCTATTTGTTAGCAGAACGGAAAACATTACGTTTTGTCCATACTTACATCATGCTTATCGAATATATCGATGGCGTTGAGTTGTGTGATATCCCCGATATTGATGAAACGTTAAAAAATAAAATTCAACAATCAATCCGTTCATTGCACGAACATGGTATGGTATCTGGTGATCCTCACCGTGGTAATTTTATTATTGAAAATGGTGAAGTACGCATTATTGATCTTTCAGGAAAACGGGCATCTGCACAACGTAAAGCGAAAGATCGTATTGATCTAGAACGACATTATGGTATTAATAATGAGATTAAAGATCTCGGTTATTATCTTTTAGTTTATCGTAAAAAAATACGTAATCTTATGCGCCGCTTGAAAGGAAAGCCAGCACGATAAAGTAAAAGTCTTACATTTAAACGTCTTCGTCAGAACATTTCTATGCGGAGTTATTATTTCACAGGTTTATCATGAAGAATATTAGATACATTGACAAAAAAGATGTTGAAAACCTGATAGAAAGTAAAACGTCTGATGATGTTATTATTTTTCTTTCCGGCCCCACATCGCAAAAAACACCATTGTCAGTTCTGCAGACAAGGGATGTTATTGCTGTCAATGGTTCCGCGCAATATCTACTAAGTCATAATATTATTCCCTATATTTATGTACTTACTGATGTTCGCTTCTTGCATCAGCGTCGTGATGATTTTTATAAATTTAGCCAGAGAAGTCGTTATACCATAGTAAACGTCGACGTTTATGAACACGCTTCCAAAGAAGATAAACTTTATATCCTCCAAAACTGCCTCGTATTACGGTCCTTTTACCGCCGAGAAAAAGGCGGTTTGATAAAGAAGATAAAATTTAATATATTAAGTCAGATTCATAAAGAACTGTTGATCTCTGTACCGTTGTCTAAAAAAGGTCGTCTGGTCGGATTTAGCAAGGACATCAGTCTTGGTTATTGCTCATGCCATACTATTGCCTTTGCTGCAATTCAAATAGCATATACACTTAAGTATGCGCGGATTATTTGTTCTGGTCTTGATTTAACTGGTAGTTGTTCTCGTTTCTATGACGAAAGTAACAATCCTATGCCCTCGGAATTGAGTAGGGATTTGTTTAAAATCTTGCCATTTTTCCGTTTTATGCGTGATAATGTAGAAGATATTAATATTTATAATTTGTCAGATGATACGGCTATTTCTTACGATGTAATTCCATTTATTAAACCTCTCGATATCAGTACAGAAGAGTCAAAGGATAAGATAAGAAAAAAAATGGAATATAAAGCTTCAACTGATTCTTATGCTAATTAATCATCCTGAAACTAAAATTATATGGTATAAAAATGCGTTTAGGAACTTTTCACAAAAAGAAAAGATTTTATATAAACAAAATCAAGATTAATTTTCTTTCTTTTTTATTTCGTAAAAAAATCAATAACCAAGTTACAGATCTCGCACAAGTTAAATCATGCCTTATCATTCATGATAATAATAAACTCGGTGATTTAATTGTATTAAGTTCGATTTATCGTGAGCTTTATAGTAAAGGAGTTAAAATAACCATTCTCACAAATAGAAAGGGAGGGGAGTTTCTCTCTAACAATAAAAATATATTTGGATTCTGTATTAAAGAATCAACAGGTTTCCTTAAAATGCTTACTCTATGTAAGCATTTGCGGGATTTACAGTTCGATATTGTATTAGACCCCTTTGAAACTATGCCCTCATTTAAGCATAGCTTAATATTATCAAGTTTAAAAGATTCTTACATTCTGGGTTTTGATCAATGGTATAAGCGTTACTATTCATTTTACCATCCCCATGATGAATGTTTAAAAGAACATATGAGTACACGAGCAATAGAAATACTGAAGCATATTTATGGTGAGGGTGAATTTTCCACCGACTACGACTTGCATTTGCCTGTAGATGTTGAAAATAAAATAATAGATTTTATTGGGAATACAAGGATAGTCATCATTAACCCATTAGGTGCAAAAAAAATATGCCGACTTACGTTTGAGCAAATAAAAGTTATATATCAAGAAGTGAAAGTACAATTTGAGAATTGTCGAGTGATATTTACTGGGTTACCACAAGATTTATTGACAATACCAATACCTGAAATTGAAACACTACCATTTGACGAGTTTATTTATACTGTTGCGTTGACCAAGTATAGTGATTTTGTCATTTCTGTTGATACAGCTCTTGTTCATATCGCTGCGGCTTATCATAAACCAACGCTTGCATTTTATCCTAATTCACGCACTCCGGAATATCCCTCACATTTAATTTGGTCCCCAAATAATCATCGGTCTATACAAATAGTATCCCCAACATTTACGGTAAAAGATATCGATCCTGAAACTTTAACTGATTCAGTAAAGAGATTAAGTTGTATAGATAAGAAGTGAGTTTTAACTCACTTCTTAAACTTGTCTATTCTTGATTAATAGTATTGTTGCGATTATTAATAACGAGTAAGAGGACTATAGCTGATATAACGATAATTGGAATGCTGCGTGCCCATATGATCACATCACTGAGTCCAATCCCCACAATGCCAAGCGTTAATATCAACAAACCCAATGCTCGTTTTTTATATGCTGTATAAAATAGAGAAAAATAGAGGAAAAGGGTGGAAAAAATCCCCATCAGACCTTTCAGTGATGCTGCTTCAATTATCTCATTATGTAGGTGCACGTTAGCAAAATCCAATGCCCCTCTTAGTCTATTGTTTTCTGCGACCAACAAATTCATATTTTCAGCGCGCGACTCTGCAGATCTAAATGAAAAAGGCGATTTTTTGAATAAATCAAAACCAATTTCGTACATTGCCAGTCTTGCACCTAAGGAAGTCACGCTATTAGCATTGGTATAGCTGTTCAAATCATTCAATGCTTCGTTATAGCGATATTGAATTGGTTTATTAAATATAATTACAACACTGGCCAGTATGGCAATTAGTAGAACGATAGCGGAAGTGAATTTTTTTGGGGATTTGTTATAATATGTGATTAGTGCAACAGCACAAATTACAGGGAACAGGAGTAGAGTTGCTCTGGTTTGTGTTAGCGCCAGAACATAAAGTACTGCGAAACTATTTAATAAAAATAAAAAAGGATGGCTTTTCTTAGTGTAAAGAATTGCAACACCACTAACTATCCCTATTAGCATAGTTGAATATGCCGCTCCTGTTGCCGCTCCTATACCAAAAGAAATACGGTCATATTCATGAGTGCTATTAATATACATTGCATATCCAGCAATTATAAATGACAGAGAATATAAAATGTATAATACACTCTCTTTTTTTGTTTTTAGCTGACTAGTTAGTGCCAAAAAAACAATAAAAGAACCAAATATAAATATTTTGGCAGTGTTTAAATAACTATGATAAGTAGCACGAAATGGTGAGTCATCTACTTTAAATACAGAATACCAAATTAAATCAAGCACCCCTATAAAGAATATAGAAAGGGGAAGCATAAGGTTTTTTATATTATAATTTCCTTGTCTGCCACGTAAAATTAGTGATAATAGGCAAACTATAGCAGTGATATTATATATCTTTATGCTGAAAGTGTTATCGACGAATGCAATTATCAATGAAAGAAAACATAATATATAAGTTATTACCTCTAAAATCATAGATGATTTCAGAGTGTAAGGTTTCCATGAATGAAGTTTAATGAAGGTTGGCATGTTTTACCTTTATAATGATGATAGTTTTTCCAAAACTGCTTGACCGTTGAGATTAATTAAACTTTTTCCCGGTGCCATGCAAACTACCTGATTCTTCCCATAACCGCCAATCAATCCCGGGTCTGTAGGCCCATAAACTGTGATATTAGGTTTATCGAGCGCTGCCGTTAAATGGCTTAACCCCGTATCCACCGACACCACAAATTTAGCCCCGGCCAGCACGCGGGCAACGCCTTCCAGACTCATCTTCGGCAATACTTCAACATAAGCAAATCCTTCCGCCAGTCGTTTCGCCCGTTCTTCCTCATGCGGCGCGCCCCACGGAAGTTTAATCCGTATTCCTGAATCAGCCAGTAAACCAATCAATTCTCGCCAGTGTTCTTCCGGCCAGTGTTTATCATCTCGGGTTGTTGCATGAAGAAATACGGCATATTCGCCAGCATCTGTAGGCAGGTTCGTCAGGAAATGCTGTGCGATAGCATAATCGCCCTGGGTTTGTGGTTTGCTATAGCCCAGACTTTTGGCAAACAGTTCGCGGGTGCGTTCTACGGCGTGCTGCTGTTTTGCAATATGATGTTTATGATTGTAAAACAGGCTGGCTAAGGGTTCGCGAGCGGTTTGCCAGTCCATTCCATGCTTTACGCCATGCGCCAGACGCGTCACCAGCGCCGCGCTTTTTACCAGCCCCTGAGCGTCGATAACTGCGTCATAGTTCTCTGCTTGTAGCGCTTCACGAAACGCTTTGCGTTCAGCTTTTATGGGGGCCGAGAACCAGGCTTTACGCCAGCGACGTATTGCCACAGGAATAACTCGCTCAACGGCAGCGTGCCAGGAAGGAATCTGTGCGAACCCTTCTTCCACCACCCAGTCAAACTTAATCCCTGGGATTGCCTGCTGGGCATCAGTGAGTGCGGGCAGCGTATGGAGAACATCGCCCATCGACGATGTTTTAACGATCAGAACCCGCATCCGTCAGGCTTCCTCTTGTAACAATAGCGCGTTGAGTTCTTCCAGTACGCGCTGGGGAGTAATGTCGATCAAGCTCTGGTGATAACCCTCCGCAGCGTCACCTTTACGCACTTTGTGATAGCCGGTAATCAGGCGGATCACGCGCGCTTTATGGGATAGTGGCGGTGTGAAGTCCGGGCTACTCGGACCATACAGGGCAACCAAAGGACGATTGAGCGCCGCCGCAACGTGCATCAGGCCAGAATCGTTAGTGACAATGGCTTTACAGGCTGCAATCAGGATAACTGCTTGATCAAGCTGTGTTTCCCCCGCCAGGTTCCGGCACCATGCCTGCTGCTCGGTATTCAAAGCGGCAAGAATCTCATTGCCCGCTTCATGATCTTTCGCCGAGCCAAACAGAACCACCTGATAACCTTCATCAATCAGCTGCTTTGCCAGCTCCGCATAGTGGTAGTGTGGCCAGCGTTTTGCCGGACCAAACTCCGCTCCGGGGCAAAAGCCAATCATCGGACGTTCTGATGAGAGCGAAAATTGATTACAGGTATATGATTTTTCACCTTCGCTCACCTGCAACTGCGGCCATAACAATGGCTGCGGCAGATCTTGTGCGGTACGCATAATGCCTTTGTCATAGGCCAGCGCGACATAGCGTTCCACCATTAGCGGCCAGGCTTCTTTATCGAGCACGCGTACATCGTTAAGTAAACCGTAGCGCATCTCGCCGCGCCAGCCGGTGCGATGAGGAATACCCGCGAAGAAAGGCACTAATGCGGACTTGAAGGAGTTGGGTAAGACGTAGGCGCGGTCGTAGCGCTTTTCACGCAGACTATGACCCAGTTTGCGGCGTTCGCCGATTTCCAGCGCTCCGTGACCGAGAGGCATAGGAATAGCTTCGTTAACTTCCGGCATCCGCGATAACAATGGACGGCACCATGCCGGTGCCATCACGTCGATTATCGCCTGGGGATAGCGCGCCTGGAGCGTGCGATAGAGACTTTGCGACATCATCATGTCGCCAACCCAAGACGGGCCGATCACCAGTATTTTCATGCAGAGCTCTTATGCGTCGCGATTCAGCCAGGCCATGTATTCCGTTACACCTTCAGCAACGGTTTTGAACGGTTTGTCGTAACCCGCCGCGCGCAGATTTGTCAGATCCGCCTGAGTGAATGCCTGATAGCGGCCTTTCAGTTTATCCGGGAACGGAATGTATTCGATCTGGCCTTTCTTGTGATAAGCAAGCGTAGCATCCGCTACTGCCTGGAAGGATTCTGCACGACCGGTACCGAGGTTGAAGATGCCGGATACGCCATTTTCCAGGAACCACAGATTCACATCTGCCACATCACCCACGTAGACGAAGTCGCGTTTAAAGTTCTCGCTACCTTCGAACAGTTTCGGCGATTCACCGTTGTTGAGCTGGGTGTTGAGATGGAAAGCGACGCTCGCCATGCTACCTTTATGGCCTTCACGCGGTCCATAAACGTTGAAATAGCGGAAGCCAACAATCTGTGAGTTTGCTTCCGGCAGGATTTGGCGAACATATTCATCAAACAGGAACTTCGAATAACCGTAGACGTTCAGCGGTTTTTCGTATTCACGGGATTCAATAAAGTCGGAGGTGCGTCCGCCGTAAGTGGCTGCGGAAGAAGCGTACAGGAACGGGATTTCTCGCTCCAGGCAGTAGTGCAGCAGCTCTTTGGAGTATTGATAGTTGTTATCCATCATATACTTGCCGTCCCACTCGGTGGTGGAAGAGCACGCGCCTTCGTGGAAAATCGCTTCGACATCGCCGAACTCTTCGCCAGCCATAATCTGGATCAGGAAGTCTTCCTTATCCATATAGTCCGCGATATTCAGATCCACCAGGTTCACAAACTTGGTGCCATCTTTCAGGTTGTCCACCACCAGAATATCGGTGATGCCTTTATCATTCAGGGCCTTAACGATGTTGCTGCCGATAAAGCCCGCGCCGCCGGTAACGATGATCATAACTGTAACCTTCGAATTATGGAGTCAGAGACAATCTCAGACACGAATGCTTCTATCATATCACTACACGGCGTTCGCTTCAGCCATTCGCCAAAAGTGAGATTGATGGACGTTATTTATCCTGAATTTTGCAGAAGTGTTAACGCGTCATCTCGTCGCAACCTATAAGTTTGGGTAATATGTGCTGGAATTTGCCCTGTCTGGAGAATCGCAATGCGTGGAGAATTTTATCAGCAGTTAACCAACGATCTGGAAACCGCAAGGGCGGAAGGGTTGTTTAAAGAAGAGCGCATTATTACGTCTGCGCAACAAGCAGACATCACTGTGGCTGATGGAAGCCACGTCATTAACTTTTGTGCCAATAACTATCTCGGACTGGCGAATCATCCGGATCTGATTGCGGCGGCAAAGGCGGGAATGGATTCTCACGGTTTCGGCATGGCTTCGGTGCGTTTTATTTGCGGCACTCAGGACAGCCATAAAGAGCTTGAACAAAAACTGGCGGCCTTCCTGGGGATGGAAGATGCGATTCTCTACTCTTCCTGCTTTGATGCTAACGGTGGCCTGTTCGAAACGCTGTTGGGCGCGGAAGACGCCATTATCTCCGACGCACTGAACCACGCGTCTATTATTGATGGTGTGCGTCTGTGCAAAGCTAAACGCTATCGTTATGCCAACAACGATATGCAGGAGCTGGAAGCACGTCTGAAAGAAGCGCGTGAAGCCGGTGCGCGTCATGTGCTGATTGCCACCGATGGTGTGTTCTCGATGGACGGCGTGATTGCCAACCTGAAAGGTGTTTGCGATCTCGCAGATAAATACGATGCCCTGGTGATGGTAGATGACTCCCACGCGGTAGGTTTTGTCGGTGAAAACGGTCGTGGTTCCCATGAATACTGCGATGTGATGGGCCGGGTCGATATTATCACCGGCACGCTCGGTAAAGCGCTGGGCGGGGCTTCTGGTGGTTATACCGCGGCGCGCAAAGAAGTGGTTGAGTGGCTGCGCCAGCGTTCTCGTCCGTACCTGTTCTCCAACTCGCTGGCACCGGCCATTGTTGCCGCGTCTATCAAAGTGCTGGAGATGGTTGAAGCGGGTAGCGAGCTGCGTGACCGTCTGTGGGCGAACGCGCGTCAGTTCCGTGAGCAAATGTCGGCGGCGGGCTTTACCCTGGCGGGTGCCGATCACGCCATTATTCCGGTCATGCTTGGCGATGCTGTAGTGGCGCAAAAATTTGCACGTGAACTGCAAAAAGAGGGCATTTACGTCACCGGTTTCTTCTATCCGGTCGTTCCGAAAGGTCAGGCGCGTATTCGTACCCAGATGTCTGCGGCGCATACCCCTGAGCAAATTACGCGTGCAGTAGAAGCATTCACGCGTATTGGTAAACAACTGGGCGTTATCGCCTGAGGATGTGAGATGAAAGCGTTATCCAAACTGAAAGCGGAAGAGGGCATCTGGATGACCGACGTTCCTGTACCGGAACTCGGGCATAACGATCTGCTGATTAAAATCCGTAAAACAGCCATCTGCGGGACTGACGTTCACATCTATAACTGGGATGAGTGGTCGCAAAAAACCATCCCAGTACCGATGGTTGTAGGCCATGAATATGTCGGTGAGGTGGTTGGCATCGGTCAGGAAGTGAAAGGCTTCAAGATCGGCGATCGCGTTTCTGGCGAAGGCCATATCACTTGTGGTCATTGCCGCAACTGTCGTGGTGGCCGTACCCATTTGTGCCGCAACACGATAGGCGTTGGTGTTAATCGCCCGGGCTGCTTCGCCGAATATCTGGTGATCCCGGCATTCAACGCCTTCAAAATCCCCGACAATATCTCCGATGACTTAGCCGCAATTTTCGACCCGTTCGGTAACGCCGTGCATACCGCGCTGTCGTTTGATCTGGTGGGCGAGGATGTGCTGGTCTCTGGTGCAGGCCCGATTGGTATTATGGCGGCGGCGGTGGCGAAACACGTTGGTGCACGTAACGTGGTGATTACTGATGTTAACGAATACCGCCTTGAGTTGGCGCGTAAAATGGGTATCACCCGTGCGGTTAACGTCGCTAAAGAGAACCTCAATGATGTGATGGCAGAACTGGGCATGACCGAAGGCTTTGATGTTGGTCTGGAAATGTCCGGTGCGCCGCCAGCGTTTCGTACAATGCTCGACACCATGAACCACGGCGGTCGCATTGCGATGCTGGGTATTCCGCCGTCTGATATGTCTATCGACTGGACCAAAGTGATCTTTAACGGCTTGTTCATTAAAGGTATTTACGGTCGTGAGATGTTTGAAACCTGGTACAAGATGGCGGCGCTGATTCAGTCTGGCCTCGATCTCTCGCCGATCATTACCCATCGTTTCTCTATCGATGATTTCCAGAAGGGCTTTGACGCTATGCGTTCGGGCCAGTCCGGGAAAGTTATTCTGAGCTGGGATTAACACGAACAAGGGCTGGAATACCAGCCCTTGAAGCTGATGGCAAACACAAAATTGCCTGATGCGCTACGCTTATCATGCCTACGCGGTTCCTGCAAAATATTAAATCTGCACAATTTGGTAGGCCGGATAAGGCGTTTACGCCGCATCCGGCATAAACAAAGCGCACTTGGTCTACAATCTGAAAATCCAAAATACCAGCCCTTTTATCTGAGGATAATCCGTTAAATATGTAAAATCCTGTCAGTGTAATAAAGATATCGTAATTGCGCTGATCTCTTATATAGCTGCTCTCATTATCTCTCTACCCTGAAGTGACTCTCTCACCTGTAAAAATAATATCTCACAGGCTTAATGGTTTCTTAATACAAAGCCTGTAAAACATCAGGATAACTTCAGAGGTCGTCGGTATTTATGATGAACAGCACCAATAAACTCAGTGTTATTATCCCGTTATATAATGCGGGAGATGATTTCCGTACTTGCATGGAATCTTTAATCGCGCAAACCTGGACTGCTCTGGAAATCATTATTATTAACGATGGTTCAACGGATAATTCTGTTGAAATAGCAAAGCATTACGCGGAAAACTATCCGCACGTTCGTTTGTTGCATCAGGCGAATGCTGGCGCATCGGTGGCGCGTAATCGTGGGATCGAGGTGGCGACGGGCAAATATGTCGCTTTTGTCGATGCTGACGATGAGGTCTATCCCACTATGTACGAAACGCTGATGACCATGGCGTTAGAGGACGACCTCGATGTGGCGCAGTGCAACGCTGACTGGTGTTTTCGTGAAACGGGAGAAACCTGGCAATCCATCCCCAGCGATCGCCTTCGCTCAACCGGCGTATTAACCGGCCCTGATTGGTTGCGGATGGGGCTTTCTTCCCGCCGTTGGACTCACGTTGTCTGGATGGGGGTTTATCGTCGTGATGTCATTGTTAAAAATAACATTAAATTTATTGCCGGATTACATCATCAGGATATCGTCTGGACAACAGAATTCATGTTTAACGCGCAACGCGTGCGATATACCGAGCAATCGTTATATAAATATTATTTGCATAATACGTCAGTGAGCCGATTGAATAGACAGGGAAATAAAAACCTTAATTATCAACGCCACTATATTAAGATTACCCGACTGTTGGAAAAGTTAAATCGCGATTACGCAGACAGAATAGTGATTTACCCGGAATTTCATCAACAAATAACTTACGAAGCATTACGTGTTTGCCATGCGGTACGTAAAGAGCCAGATATTATTACCCGCCAACGGATGATTGCCGAGATATTTACTTCCGGTATGTATAAGCGCTTGATTACCAATGTGCGCAGCGTGAAGGTGGGTTATCAGGCGTTACTGTGGTCTTTCCGCTTATGGCAATGGCGCGACAAAACGCGGTCGCACCATCGCATTACGCGTAGCGCCTTTAATTTGCGCTAGCGTTAAGTTTTGCCGCTTCGGGCTGTTTGCCCCAGCCTTGCCACTGATGCTGGAAGTAAACGATCAGCGTGCTCTGGCTGATGCTTTCGCTTAATACTTCAAAGAAGCGATTAGCATAAACAGGTTCCAGCGGTTTCTTCGGTTTGCAGAGCTTCACGCCACGGAACGGATTACGCGGTGTGTCGGGCACAGCGTTTTTAGGCGGTGTAGACGTATCAATCTGCGGTTCATTCAGCAAGCTGCTGGCTTTCACCAGTGTAATGTCTGGCGGCAGGTTATAAACCATCTGTTGCAACACGCGTACCGTTGAAGGGTGAGGATGCCCAATGGCAATGGTCGAACCGTTGCGACGCGCCAGGTCAATTGCACGATTAAACTGCACACGGATGTCTGCTTCGTTCTGTGAATCGTCGAGGAACACCTTCCGTTTAATAACCTTCACGCCAGTGCCTTGCGCGGCGCGCATCGCCTGGGTATTACCGATGGTTACGCTGTCGAGGAAGTAAAGATTGTAACGCTCCAGTGCCTGCATCACTTTCTGCATACCAAACAGGTTAGAGGTCATCTTGCTACCCATGTGGTTGTTGATCCCCACGGCATAGGGCACGTTATTGACCGCACTACGAATAATGCGCTCAATTTCGTCGCTGCTCATCTCCGGGCGCAGCGTATTTTTCTCCAGCGGCTGTTTACTCAACGGTGCCATTGGCAGATGAATCAACACTTCGTGACCGCTGTTATGCGCTTTGGTCGCCATCTCTCTGGCGTGCGGTGAATCGGGTAATACAGCGACGGAGATAGCGGAGGGCATCGCCAGCACCTGGTTTTCGTTGTGCGGGCGATACCCAAAATCATCAATGACGATGGCAAGTTTGCCAGCAAGTACGGGGGAGGAGAGCGCCAACAGAGCGGCAAATGCAAGAACGTTACGACGAAATGGAAACAAAACTTATCTTCCCAACCACGGCTGTGGATTGACCGCCTGACCCTGGCGGCGAATTTCGAAATAGAGTGAAGGCCGACCCTGACCGCCACTGCTGCCCACCAGTGCAATTGGCTGGCCCGCGCGAACCTGCGAACCAACGCTCACCAGTGCGCTCTGATTATAGCCGTAAAGACTCATGTCGCCTTTACCATGCTCAACCACCACCACCAGACCGTAGCCTTGCAGCCAGTCAGCCAGAATCACCCGACCGTCGGCAATCGCTTTAACTTCAGTACCTTCAGAAGCACCAATCACCATCCCTTTCCAGCGCAGCTCACCCTGTAGCTGCTCGCCATAACGATGCAGCGTCGGCCCGCGAACCGGCCAGAATGCCTGACCACGCGGCGCGCCCAGGCCACCAGTTCGGGACATCAGCGATTTTTCGCTTTCGGTCGGTTTGTAGGTGGTGCCTTTGCGCGTCGCTTCTTTCTGACGGTCGCGAACCGCCTGGGCTTCGCGCGCCTCACGTTCAGCACGCGCTTTCGCTGCCGCTTCCGCACGGGCAATGCTGTTACGTAGACGAGATTCGTTGGCGCGCAGCTCGCTCAACTGTTGTTGACCTTGCTGGATGGAAGACTCTAGCCCAGCCAGCGTCTTTTTACGCTCGTTCAGCGCCTGGGTCAGCTTCGCCTGTTGGGCGCGCTGCTCATATAACAGTGTTTGTTGCTCGCTCTGTTTCTCTTCCAGCTCGGCGCGTTGCATAGCGACTTCTTCACGCGTTTGTTTCAACTGAGCAATGGTTTCTTGTCGCGCCTGGTTGAGATAACCGAAATAAGCCTGTAAACGCTGACCACGCTGGCTTTCTTCACCGCTGAGAATGAGCTGAATACCGGTATGCTCGCCCTGACGAAACGCGGCATCCAGTTGCGCGGCGAGGCTGCGTTCCTGAGCGGCTTTTTGCTGCTCCAGTTTGGCAATCGACGCGTTCATCTCATCAATCTGTTTATTCAGTTGATTGAGTGTGTTTTGCGTTTCGCGCAGCTTGCGAGTGGCTTCAGAGATCGCTTCTTCCTGCTTTTTCAATTGTGCGAGCAGGCTTGCGCGTTGTTGTTGCTTTTGGCGTACCGCGCGCTCTTTCGCGGCGATATCGGCCTGAATAGATTTGAGTTGGTCGCGATCATCCGCGTGGGCGGAAAAGGCGCACAACAATACGCCAGCGCTAAGAACGCTGGCGTAGATGATGGGCCTGATTGCAAACCTGCGCGGTTTCACGGCCCGTGTCATGGTATTAATCGCCTTTCCCCTCATGGGGAGGGATTATTCCACGATGAACAGCGGCTTACCAGTCATCTCTTGCGGGATTTCCATACCCATCAGCGACAACATGGTCGGCGCGATGTCAGAAAGTTTGCCGCCTTCAACCGCTTTCACGTTCTTATCGCCAACGTAAATCAGCGGAACAGGCAGATTGGTGTGCGCTGTGTGCGCCTGACCCGTTGCCGGATCGCGCATCTGTTCAGCGTTACCGTGGTCAGCGGTGATCAGCAGTTGTCCACCCACGGACTCAACCGCTTTCGCAACTTCATCCACGCAGTGATCCAGCGCTTCAACGGCTTTAACCGCTGCTTCCATCACCCCGGTGTGACCTACCATGTCGCCGTTAGGATAGTTACAGATGATAGTGTCGTATTTGCCGCTCTTGATGGCCGCAACCAGTTTTTCGGTCAGCTCTGCGGAGCTCATTTCTGGCTGCAGGTCGTAAGTTGCCACTTTCGGCGAGTTGATCAGAATGCGGTCTTCGCCTTTGAACGACTCTTCTACACCACCGTTAAAGAAGAAAGTGACGTGAGCATATTTTTCGGTTTCGGAAATACGCAGTTGAGTTTTGTCGTTTTTCGCCATCCACTCGCCGAAGGTGTTAACCAGAGAAGCTGGCGGGTAAGCAACCGCAGTTTTGATATCAGCGGCGTATTCGGTCAGCATCACGAAATCGATGTTAACCACTTTCTTACGCGCGAAGCCGTCGAAATCAGCGTTCACGAAAGCACGAGTGATTTCACGCGCGCGGTCAGCACGGAAGTTCATGAAAATCAGCGCATCGCCATCTTCCATTGCCGCGTCTGGCTGGCCTTCAGCACGGATAACGGTCGCTTTCACGAATTCGTCGTTTTCGTCGCGAGCATAAGCAGCCTGCAAACCGGCAACAGCGGTGTCGGCCTGGAATTCGCCCTGCGCCAGCGTCAGCAGGTCATACGCTTTTTCAACGCGATCCCAGCGATTGTCGCGGTCCATTGCGTAGTAACGACCAATGATGGACGCTACGCGGCCTTTGCCCAGCGCGGCAAATTTCTCTTCGAATTTTTTCAGCGAGGATTCAGCACTGCGCGGCGGGGTGTCGCGACCGTCAAGGAATGCGTGCAGGTAGATTTTTTCTGCGCCGCGTTCCGCTGCCAGTTCTACCATCGCCATGATGTGATCTTCGTGGCTGTGTACACCACCTGCGGAGAGCAGACCCATAATGTGTACTGCTTTGCCTGCGTTTTTCGCTTTATCTACCGCACCAGTCAGCACCGGATTAGCGAAGAAAGCGCGATCTTTGATTTCAACGTCCAGACGAGTCAGGTCCTGATACACGATGCGGCCGGCACCCAGGTTAACGTGGCCTACTTCGGAGTTACCCATCTGACGGTCAGGCAGACCGACTTCCAGACCGGAAGCGTCGATCAGGGTATGCGGACGATTGGCCCACAGTGCATCCATTACCGGGGTTTTAGCACTAAAAATGGCGTTATCCTGCTGTTCTTCGCGATAGCCATAGCCATCCAGAATCACCAGTACCATAGGTTTTTTAGAAACCGACATTGCGACAACCTCATACTCAAGAGTCAAAATTTGCGTAATTTTACTACAGCTGAATCGATAAAATAGCCTCTGAAGATCAAAATATACGACCGCTCGCGGCAAGCCGATGCCAGATTTACGCTTTTTTTTCGTAGCACCCCGCAAAATTGCATTCCAGTTAACGCGCTGGCTGTATTTGCCGCACCGCGCAGGTATACTCCTTTCCTGGTTTTTTTAATCACTACGTCGGGAGTTGTTACCCCCCATGCAAGAAATTATGCAATTTGTTGGCCGTCATCCCATACTGAGTATCGCCTGGATCGCGTTACTGGTGGCGGTTCTTGTGACTACGTTTAAGAGCCTGACCTCGAAAGTGAAGGTGATTACTCGTGGTGAAGCTACACGTCTGATCAACAAAGAAGACGCTGTGGTTGTGGATTTACGTCAGCGTGATGACTTCCGTAAAGGCCATATCGCAGGTTCTATCAATCTGTTGCCGAGCGAAATCAAAGCCAATAATGTTGGTGAGCTTGAGAAGCACAAAGACAAGCCGGTTATCGTGGTAGACGGTTCTGGCATGCAGTGCCAGGAGCCTGCAAACGCGCTGACGAAAGCAGGTTTTGCGCAAGTATTCGTGCTGAAAGAGGGCGTCGCTGGCTGGGCTGGCGAGAACTTGCCTCTGGTGCGCGGCAAATAATTTACCTGTCGTCTTTCATGATGCAGGCCGTTAGCTGCAATTAGGCCCCCTGAGACTTATTGTTATAAGCTTCTGGGGACACTCCATTTTGCTGCCGCCCTGCAACATGAAATTTCAGGGTAAAAAAACAGGAGCTAATTTATGGCCAATGTTGAAATCTATACCAAAGAAACCTGCCCGTATTGCCATCGTGCGAAAGCACTGCTGAGCAGCAAGGGTGTGAGTTTTCAGGAGTTGCCGATCGATGGCAACGCCGCTAAGCGTGAAGAGATGATCAAACGCAGCGGTCGCACCACGGTTCCCCAGATTTTTATTGACGCACAGCACATTGGCGGCTGTGATGACTTGTATGCATTGGATGCACGTGGTGGACTGGATCCCCTGCTGAAATAACGTGTGAACGTTGGCATTACATTGCGCAGTATTGAAGGACAACACTTAAGGGTTTTCTACACATGTCAGAACAAAACAACACTGAAATGACTTTCCAGATCCAGCGTATTTATACCAAGGATATTTCTTTCGAAGCGCCAAACGCGCCGCACGTTTTCCAGAAAGATTGGCAGCCAGAAGTTAAACTTGATCTTGATACGGCATCTTCTCAACTGGCAGATGACGTTTACGAAGTGGTACTGCGTGTTACCGTAACGGCATCCCTGGGTGAAGAAACTGCGTTCCTGTGCGAAGTGCAGCAGGGCGGTATTTTCTCCATCGCGGGTATCGAAGGCACCCAGATGGCACATTGCCTGGGCGCGTACTGCCCGAACATTCTGTTCCCGTATGCTCGTGAGTGCATCACCAGCATGGTATCCCGCGGTACATTCCCGCAACTGAACCTTGCGCCGGTTAACTTCGATGCGCTGTTCATGAACTATTTGCAGCAGCAGGCTGGCGAAGGTACTGAAGAACATCAGGATGCCTGATGAACCAACGTAATGCTTCAATGACTGTGATCGGTGCCGGCTCGTACGGCACTGCTCTTGCCATCACCCTGGCAAGAAATGGCCACGAGGTTGTTCTCTGGGGCCATGACCCTGAACATATCGCGACGCTTGAACGCGACCGCTGTAACGCCGCGTTTCTCCCCGATGTGCCTTTTCCCGATACGCTCCATCTTGAAAGCGATCTCGCTACCGCACTGGCAGCCAGCCGTAATATTCTCGTCGTCGTACCCAGCCATGTCTTTGGGGAAGTGCTGCGCCAGATTAAACCGCTGATGCGTCCTGATGCGCGGCTGGTGTGGGCGACCAAAGGGCTGGAAGCGGAAACCGGACGTCTGTTACAGGACGTGGCGCGTGAGGCGTTAGGCGATCAAATTCCGCTGGCGGTTATCTCTGGCCCAACGTTTGCGAAAGAACTGGCGGCAGGTTTACCGACGGCCATTTCGCTGGCCTCTACCGACCAAACCTTTGCTGATGATCTTCAGCAGTTGCTGCACTGTGGTAAAAGTTTCCGCGTTTACAGCAACCCGGATTTCATTGGCGTGCAACTTGGCGGCGCGGTGAAAAACGTTATTGCCATTGGCGCGGGGATGTCCGACGGTATCGGTTTTGGTGCGAATGCGCGTACGGCGCTGATCACTCGTGGGCTGGCTGAAATGTCGCGTCTTGGCGCGGCGCTGGGTGCCGATCCTGCCACCTTTATGGGCATGGCGGGGCTGGGCGGTTTGGTGCTTACCTGTACCGACAACCAGTCGCGTAACCGCCGTTTTGGCATGATGCTCGGTCAGGGCATGGATGTACAAAGCGCGCAGGAGAAAATTGGTCAGGTGGGGGAAGGCTACCGCCATACGAAAGAAG
>NZ_CAWNSE010000001.1:0-514755 GCF_963876935.1 Escherichia sp. MOD1-EC4550 | reverse complement strand
TCAGCGTGTCCATCCGCTCTCCTTATTAAGGAGCGCAACACCAGGACCTTACCCTTACACTGCCTGTCGATACTGGTTTACGTATGTTGAGTCGCCATGTTGCACTCCGGATCAGAGCACCACCTGCGGCACCACCCGTCCGGTAGCCAGGACTTGAAATTGGTTCGATCCGGCGCAACTTCCCAACAGTCAGGATTATAAATCTCATTATCTTAATTGCAACGGGGTCCGTAGGTCGTTATAATTCGTTCGTTGGGGCGCCATGTTGCATAATCAGTAACTTAACGTCAAAGTTGTAAATAAAAGAATCTGCCTCACCAGCAGGTTTTTTTATTTTCTGCGATCTGCTTTCCAGATATTTTTGCCCATAATCCACCATAAATACTCACATCCCGGTCAAATGTACGTTCATTATAAAATCGATGAATTTATAAATAAGAAAAAAGTTATCGGGTGAATTAATGGAAGCAATAATCATTTTATTAAAGGGGGAAGCGGTATTTTCCCCCTTAGATGCGTTTCAATTTGCCCGTTACTTCAACAAATCAATCAGCCGTAACAGAGCCACTAATAACTCCAGTACGGCAATGAGCACGGTTAACTTTTGTGTCAGCGTGTCCATCCGCTCTCCTTATTAAGGAGCGCAACACCAGCATCTTACCCTTACACTGCCTGTCGATACTGGTTTACGTATGTTGGACCACGATGTTGCACTCCGGATCAGGGCACTACCTGCGGCACCACCCGTCCGGTAGCCAGGACTTGAAATGGGTTCGATCCGGCGCAACGTCCCAACAGTCAGGATTATAAATCTCATTATCTTAATTGCAACGGGGTCCACCGATGGTTATAATTCGTTCGTTGGAACACGATGTTGCACAGGCCGTGGTGTTAGGCCTGAAAGTAGTAAATAAAAGAACCTGCCTCACCAGCAGGTTTTTTTATTTACTGTGATCTGCTTTCCAGATATTTTCCGCTCAAACAACTAATGCGCCAAACATTTATTGCGCGTAAAATATCGTTTATTTGATTAATACATTTCAGGGATGAATATATGTCACCGCAGAATAATCATCTGCAGCGTCCGCCTGCCGCTGTGTTATACGCCGATGAACTGGCAAAATTAAAGCAAAATGATAACGCACCTTGCCCGCCCGGTTGGCAGTTAAGTTTGCCTGCGGCCCGTTCTTTTATTCTTGGCGATAGCGCGCAAAATATCAGCCGTAAAGTCGTGATTAGTCCCTCCGCTGTCGAACGCATGTTAGTCACTCTTGCTACCGGGCGCGGTTTGATGTTGGTGGGGGAACCTGGCACCGCAAAATCTCTCCTGTCTGAATTACTGGCAACCGCTATTAGCGGCGATGCTGGGTTAACCATCCAGGGCGGCGCATCTACCACCGAAGATCAAATCAAGTACGGCTGGAACTACGCCCTGCTTATCAACCATGGCCCGTCAACGGAAGCGCTGGTCCCTGCCCCACTTTACCAGGGAATGCGCGACGGCAAAATTGTCCGTTTTGAAGAGATAACGCGTACACCGCTGGAAGTACAAGACTGTCTGTTAGGTATGCTTTCTGACAGGGTAATGACGGTGCCGGAACTCACTGGTGAAGCCAGTCAGCTCTATGCGCGAGAAGGCTTTAATATTATTGCCACTGCCAATACCCGCGATCGCGGCGTCAATGAAATGAGCGCTGCGCTAAAGCGTCGCTTCGATTTTGAAACGGTTTTTCCGATTATGGATTTCGCCCAGGAGCTGGAACTGGTCGCCAGTGCTTCGGCGCGTTTGTTGGCCCATAGCGGTATTCCGCATAAAGTGCCTGACGCGGTACTTGAGTTACTGGTACGCACCTTCCGCGATCTGCGTGCCAACGGCGAAAAGAAAACGTCAATGGATACACTGACAGCGATTATGTCCACCGCTGAAGCCGTGAACGTGGCCCACGCTGTGGGCGTCCGCGCCTGGTTTTTAGCGAATCGCGCGGGGGAGCCAGCCGACCTGGTGGACTGTATTGCCGGAACCATCGTCAAAGATAACGAAGAAGATCGCGCACGTCTGCGCCGTTACTTCGAACAACGTGTCGCTACACATAAAGAAGCTCACTGGCAGGCTTATTATCAAGCTCGCCACCGCCTGCCGTGAGGAAAGATCCATGAGCGAGCCGTTAATTGTCGGCATCCGGCATCATAGTCCGGCCTGCGCCCGGCTGGTGAAATCGTTAATCGAAAGCCAGCGGCCACGATACGTGTTGATTGAAGGCCCGGCTGATTTTAATGACCGGGTAGACGAACTGTTGTTAGCCCACCAGCTTCCGGTAGCTATTTACAGTTATTGCCAGTATCAGGACGGTGCGGCCCCCGGGCGTGGTGCCTGGACGCCATTTGCTGAATTTTCGCCGGAGTGGCAGGCGCTACAAGCCGCACGTCGTATTCAGGCACAAACTTACTTCATCGATTTGCCTTGCTGGGCACAAAGTGAAGAAGAGGATGATTCGCCTGATATGCAAGAGGAAAGCCAGGCCTTGCTGCTGCGTGCCACCCGCATGGATAACAGCGATACCCTGTGGGATCACTTGTTCGAAGATGAAAGCCAGCAAACTATATTACCCTCTGCACTGGCGCACTATTTTGCCCAACTGCGGGGCGACGCCTCCGGCGATGCGCTCAATCGTCAGCGCGAAGCCTTTATGGCCCACTGCATTGCATGGGCGATGCAGCAAAACAATGGCGACGTATTAGTCGTCTGCGGAGGCTGGCACGCTCCGGCACTGGCAAAAATGTGGCGCGAATGCCCGCAAGAAATTAACAAGCCAGAATTGCTCTCACAGGATGATGCCGTTACAGGTTGCTATCTCACGCCATACAGTGAAAAGCGCCTTGATGTGCTGGCAGGATACCTTTCAGGAATGCCTGCCCCGGTCTGGCAAAACTGGTGCTGGCGGTGGGGCTTGCAGCAGGCAGGTGAACAACTACTAAAAACGGTTCTTACCCGTTTGCGCCAGCACCACTTGCCTGCTTCAACAGCGGATATGGCTGCCGCTCATCTGCATGCGATGGCACTGGCACAGTTGCGCGGTCATACACTACCGTTACGCACTGACTGGCTGGATGCCATAGCAGGCTCGCTGATTAAAGAAGCCTTGAATGCGCCGTTGCCGTGGAGCTATCGCGGCGTTATTCATCCCGATACCGATCCGATTCTGCTAACGTTGATAGACACATTAGCAGGTGACGGATTCGGTAAACTTGCCCCCTCGACGCCACAGCCACCTCTGCCAAAAGATGTCACCTGCGAACTGGAACGTACCGGAATCTCTCTTCCGGCGGAGCTTACCTTAAATCGCTTTCCCCCCGATGGACTGGCGCAAAGTCAGGTGCTACATCAATTGGCAATACTGGAGATTCCCGGCATTGTGCGCGAGCAAGGAAGTACACTGACGCTGGCGGGCAACGGTGAAGAACGCTGGACATTAACCCAGCCACTTAGCCAACATGCGGCATTGATTGAAGCCGCATGCTTTGGTGCCACCCTCCAGGAGGCCGCACGCAATAAATTAGAAGCCGATATGCTGGACGCGGGTGGAATCAGCGGCATCACCACATGTCTTAGCCAGGCAGCGTTAGCGGGTCTGGCGTCCTTCAGTCAGCAATTACTGGAACAACTCACATTATTAATCGCCCAGGAAAATCAGTTTGCCGAAATGGGCCAGGCGCTGGAAGTGCTTTACGCCTTGTGGCAGCTCGATGAAATCAGCGGTATGCAAGGCGCGCAGATATTACAGACGACGTTATACGCGGCTATCGATCGCACACTGTGGCTATGTGAATCCAACGGCAGGCCGGATGAGAAGGAGTTTCACGCTCACCTGCATAGCTGGCAGGCGCTTTGCCATATCCTGCGCGATCTAAATAGCGGCGTTAATTTACCCGGCGTTTCGCTTTCTGCGGCGGTAGCCTTACTGGAACGTCGCAGTCAGGCGATTCATGCCCCAGCGCTGGATCGCGGTGCGGCCCTTGGCGCGCTGATCCGTCTGGAACATCCCAACGCCAGTGCCGAAGCGGCACTGACGATGCTGGCACAATTATCCCCGGCACAATCTGGCGAGGCGCTGCACGGTTTGCTGGCGCTGGCCCGCCATCAACTGGCCAGTCAGCCTGCATTTATCGCCGGTTTCAGCAGCCATTTGAATCAACTGAGTGACGCCGATTTTATTAACGCCCTGCCCGATTTACGCGCGGCGATGGCCTGGCTACCGCCACGAGAACGCGGGACGCTGGCGCATCAGGTGCTTGAGCATTACCAGCTCGCTCAGCTTCCCGTTTCGGCGTTGCAAATGCCGTTGCATTGCCCACCGCAAGCCATTGCACATCATCAACAACTCGAACAGCAGGCACTGGCATCACTGCAACACTGGGGAGTTTTCCATGTCTGAACTGAACGATCTTCTGACCACTCGTGAGCTACAACGCTGGCGATTAATTCTTGGCGAAGCGGCAGAAACGACGCTTTGTGGGCTGGATGACAACGCCCGGCGGATAGACCACGCGCTGGAGTGGCTGTACGGGCGCGATCCTGAACGGCTCCAGCGTGGTGAACGCTCCGGTGGATTAGGTGACTCAAATCTCACCACCCCTGAGTGGATCAACAGTATTCACACGCTGTTTCCGCAGCAGGTGATTGAGCGGCTGGAAAGCGATGCCGTGCTGCGCTACGGCATTGAAGATGTGGTGACGAATCTCGACGTGCTGGAGCGTATGCAGCCCTCTGAAAGCCTGTTACGCGCCGTTTTGCACACCAAACATCTGATGAATCCCGAAGTGCTGGCTGCCGCCCGCCGGATAGTGCGCCAGGTTGTTGAAGAAATTATGGCGCGACTGGCAAAGGAAGTTCGTCAGGCTTTTTCTGGTGTCCGCGATCGTCGTCGCCGCTCATTTATTCCACTGGCGCGTAATTTCGATTTCAAAAGTACCCTGCGTGCCAACCTGCAACACTGGCATCCGCAACACGGCAAGTTGTATATCGAATCCCCCCGCTTTAACAGTCGCATTAAGCGCCATAGCGAACAATGGCAGCTGGTGTTACTGGTTGATCAAAGCGGATCAATGGTCGATTCGGTGATCCACTCAGCGGTGATGGCGGCCTGTTTATGGCAGTTACCCGGCATTCGTACCCATCTGGTCGCTTTTGACACTAACGTCGTCGATCTCACTGCCGACGTTGCCGATCCGGTAGAGTTATTAATGAAAGTACAACTGGGCGGCGGGACCAATATCGCCAGTGCCGTGGAGTATGGTCGGCAACTTATTGAACGACCAGCGAAAAGCGTCATTATCCTCGTGAGCGATTTCTATGAAGGGGGTTCATCATCATTGCTGACGCATCAGGTGAAAAAGTGTGTCCAGAGCGGCATCAAAGTGCTGGGACTGGCGGCGCTCGATAGCACCGCAACACCTTGCTATGACCGCGATATGGCCCAGGCGCTGGTTAATGTCGGCGCACAAATAGCTGCCATGACACCGGGCGAACTGGCGACCTGGCTTGCGGAGAATCTTCAGTCATGAATTCACTACGTCCGGAATTATTAGAACTGACACCACAAGCTTTGACGGCGTTAAGCAATGCTGGTTTTGTGAAGCGCAGCCTTAAGGAACTGGAAAATGGCAATGTCCCGGAAATCTGCCATGAGAACGGCGCTTTAATCGCCACGTTCAGTGACGGTGTCCGTACCCGGCTGGCGAACAGTCAGGCACTGAAAGAGGCTCAATGCAGCTGCGGGGCCAGCGGCATGTGCCGTCATCGCGTGATGCTGGTGTTAAGTTATCAACGACTTTGTGCCACTGCCCAGCCTACGGCAAAAGAAGAAGAGTGGGATCCGGCAATCTGGCAGGAAGAACTGGCTACCCTGCCCAATACCACGCGCAAACGCGCGCAGGCGCTGGTCGCTAAAGGCATCACCATTGAGTTGTTCTGCACCCCGGGCGAAATTCCCTCTGCCCGCTTACCGATGAGCGATGTGCGTTTTTATTCCCGCAGCAGCATTCGTTTCGCACGCTGTGATTGTATTGAAGGCACGCTGTGTGAACATGTCGTACTGGCTGTGCAGGCCTTCGTCGAGGCCAAAAATCAACAAGCAGAATTTACTCATTTGATCTGGCAGATGCACAGTGAACACGTCACATCATCTGACGATCCGTTTTCCAGCGACGAAGGTAAAGCATGTCGTCAATATGTTCAGCAATTAAGTCAGGCATTATGGCTGGGCGGCATCAGCCAACCGTCAATCCACTACGAGGCCGCTTTCAGCCGCGCGCAGCAAGCGGCGGAACGCTGCAACTGGCGTTGGGTAAGTGAATCACTACGACAGCTACGGGCAAGCGTTGATGCCTTCCACGCCCGCGCCAGCCACTATCATGCCGGAAAATGCTTGTGCCAGCTTGCGGCGTTAACCAGTCGCTTGAACAGTGCACAAGAGATGGCGCGACGTGACAGTGTCGGTGAAGTACCGCCCATACCGTGGCGCACGGTCGTTGGCGCAGGCATTGCTGGCGAAGCAAAGCTTGATCATTTGCGGCTGGTGTCACTAGGTATGCGTTGCTGGCAGGATAATGAGCGGTATGGTTTACGCATCTGGTTCACCGATCCCGACACCGGCAGTATTTTGCATCTTTCGCGCAGTTGGCCGAGAAGTGAACAGGATAACTCTCCAGCGGCAAAACGGCGGCTGTTTAGTTTTCAGGCTGGCGCGCTGGCGGGTGGGCAAATTGTTTCACAAGCAGCAAAACGCAGTGCTGATGGCGAGTTGCTATTAGCTACCCGCAACCGCTTAAGCAGTGTTGTTCCGCTGTCGCCTGATGCCTGGCAAATGTTGAGCGCACCACTGCGCCAGCCGGGCATTGTGGCTTTGCGGGAATATTTACGCCAACGTCCGCCAGCCGCCATACGACCGCTTAACCAGGTCGATAACTTATTTATTCTGCCAGTAGAAGAGTGCATTTCACTCGGTTGGGACAGCAGTCGGCAGACACTGGATGCGCAGGTAATCAGTGGCGAAGGTGACGATAATGTGCTGACGTTATCACTGCCAGCTTCAGCCAATGCGCCCTTTGCTGTTGAACGCATGGCAGCTCTGTTACAACAAACAGAAGATCCCGTTAGTCTGGTTTCTGGGTTTATCAATTTTGCTGAGGGGCAATTGACACTGGAACCACGAGTAATGATGACGCAAACCCGCGCCTGGGCACTGGACGCAGAAACTGCGCCTGTGGCACCGCTACCTTCTACCAGCGTTCTGCCTGTACCGTCTACCACTCATCAGTTACTGATGCGCTGTCAGGCGTTGCTTATTCAACTGCTCCATAATGGCTGGCGCTATCAGGAACAGAGTGCCATTAGTCAGTCAGAGTTGCTGGTCAATGAACTCACCGCGATGGGTTTTTATCGGCTGGCACATGTGTTGGGACAATTTCGTAATACAGAAGGCGAGGCACGGGGAGAAGCAATGAATAACTGCGTTTTGCTTTGCGAACAATTATTAACCTTGCTTGAGTAACAAGGACAAATAGTGCTTTTTACAAAGAGTTCTACTCCAGTTCCGGACTGCTCACGCCAAGGTATTAGGCATATCCTATATGGCCCCTGGTGTGGTCACCAGTTCCTTGATTAAATAAAATGGAGTTTTACATGAAGGCTTTCAATAAGCTGTTTTCCCTTGTTGTTGCATCTGTTCTGGTTTTCTCTCTTGCTGGCTGCGGTGACAAAGAAGAATCGAAGAAATTTAGCGCTAATCTGAACGGTACTGAAATTGCTATTACCTATGTCTACAAAGGTGACAAGGTTCTTAAGCAATCTTCTGAAACCAAAATTCAATTTGCCTCCATTGGTGCAACCACCAAAGAAGATGCTGCCAAGACACTTGAGCCGTTAAGTGCCAAATATAAAAACATCCCTGGCGTTGAAGAAAAATTAACCTTTACCGATACTTATGCTCAGGAAAACGTGACTATCGATATGGAAAAAGTTGATTTTAAAGCCCTGCAGGGTATTTCAGGTATCAACGTTTCTGCTGAAGATGCCAAAAAAGGTATCACTATGGCGCAAATGGAACTGGTGATGAAAGCCGCTGGTTTTAAAGAAGTGAAATAATCTGTCAGCGGCCATGTTTTTCGCATGGCCGCCATGCCCGTCTTAGCTTTTCTTCACATGCTGGCGCGCTGCCAGTCCACGCAAAAAATAACGTAAAAATTGATCGCCGCATTCGCGGAAGTTTTTATGATCCGGTGCACGCATCATCGCCGTAATTTCCGGCATCGAAACGCGGAACTGCTGTTTGGTAAGGATCGCCAGAATATCATCAGTTTTCAGCGAAAACGCGATACGTAATTTTTTCAGCACGATGTTGTTATTAATGCGACGTTCCGGCTCCAGTGCCGGCGCTGACTCATCCTTGCCACGTTTTTCATAAATCAGGCCATTCAGGAATGAAGACAGAACAATGTCCGGACAACGCTGAAACCCTTCTTCGTCTTCTTTGCGTAGCCAGACGGCGATCTGTTCCGCAGTGGCTTCGACATTACCCAGCGCCAGAATGCGCACCAGGTCGTTATTATTGGCTTTCAAAATGTAGCGCACGCTGCGCAGAATATCGTTACTTAGCATGAGGCCTTCAGGTGTTGATGAGGCAAAAAACCATTTTAGCAGTCTTTTACAGGCCAATCGCCTCTTTTAAACTTTTCAGATAGCGGCGGCTGACCGGAACAGTTAAGCCATTACGTAAAATCAACTCGGCCTGGCCGTTATCTTCCAGACGAATCTCCTGTAAATGCGCGAGGTTAACCAGGTACTGACGATGGCAGCGCAGTAGTGGTGTACGGCTCTCCAGGGTGCGCAAAGTCAGTTCGGTAAAACCTTCTTTCCCTTCGTGGCTGGTAACGTAGACACCGCTCATCCGACTGCTGACAAATGCTACATCTCTCATTTGCAGCAAATAAATCCGACTATGCCCCGTACAAGGGATAAATTTCAGCGCCTGTTGATTTTCCGGTAACAGCGAAACATCCTGCTTGCTGCGCTCCTGACGCAAACGCGCCAGCGTTTTCTCCAGCCGCGCTTCATCAATTGGCTTCAGGAGATAATCAAATGCATGTTCTTCAAAGGCTTTAATGGCGTATTCGTCAAACGCGGTGAGAAAAACGATATACGGACGATGTTCCGGGTCGAGCATCCCCACCATTTCCAGACCGCTAATACGCGGCATCTGGATATCGAGAAACAGCACGTCCGGGCGCAGTTTATGCACCGCGCCGATCCCTTCTACGGCGTTTGAACACTCACCAACGATTTCAATATCGCTCTGCTCCTGCAAAAATACGCGCAGGTTCTCCCGTGCTAACGGTTCGTCATCGACAATTAAGACTTTAATCATGCCTCGTCCCTCCATGGCAGTCGTAACGTTATTCGGGTGTAATTATCAGGTTCACAGGCGACGCTTATCCCATAGTCATCGCCAAACCGTTCACGTAAACGCTTATCCACCAGATTCATCCCCAGCCCGCTGGCATTGGTTACCGGTTGATACAAGCCAGCATTGTCTTCGATCTCCAGCATCAAATGTTGCCCCTCACGTCGGGCGCTGATTGCTACTCGCCCTGTATCCAGCAGTTGTGATGTCCCATGTTTAATGGCGTTTTCCACAATCGGTTGCAGGGTAAACGCGGGCAATTGCTGCTGGGATAATTCTTGCGGAATAGCAATATTGACCTGCAACCGCGACTGGAAGCGCGCCTTTTCAATTTGCAGATAAGCGTTCACATGTTCAATTTCGTCGGCGAGAGTAACAAACTCCGAAGGCCGCTTTAAGTTTTTGCGGAAAAAAGTGGAAAGATACTGCACCAGCTGGCTGGCCTGTTCGCTGTCGCGGCGGATCACCGCTTTAATGGTGTTAAGCGCATTAAACAAAAAATGGGGGTTCACCTGGGCGTGAAGCAGTTTGATCTCTGACTGGGTGAGCATCGCTTTTTGCCGCTCATATTGCCCAGCGAGGATCTGCGCCGAAAGCAGTTGCGCAATCCCCTCGCCCAGCGTGCGGTTGATTGAACTGAATAAACGGTTTTTGGCTTCATACAATTTGATGGTACCCATCACCCGCTGATTTTCACCACGCAACGGAATTACCAGCGTCGACCCCAGTTTGCATTGCGGATGCAACGAGCAACGGTAAGGCACTTCGTTGCCATCGGCGTAGACCACTTCACCGGTTTCAATCGCTTTTAAGGTGTAAGTCGAAGAAATCGGTTTACCAGGTAAATGGTGGTCGTCACCAATTCCGGTAAAGGCCAGCAATTTCTCTCGATCGGTAATCGCGACTGCACCAATATCCAGCTCCTGATACAGCACCTGTGCCACTTTCATGCTGTTCACTTCGTTAAACCCCTGGCGCAAAATGCCTTCCGTCGAGGCCGCCACTTTCAGCGCAGTAGCAGAAAAAGCCGAAGTGTATTTTTCAAACATCGCGCGTTTATCGAGCAATATACGCATAAACAGCGCCGCGCCGACGGTATTGGTGACCATCATTGGCGCAGCAATATTACTCACCAGACGCACCGCATCTTCATAAGGTCGGGCGATCGCCAGGATGATCAACATTTGCACCATTTCAGCGACGAACGTGACGGCACCCGCGGTAATGGGATTAAAGACTTTATCAGTGCGCCCGCGACGGATCAGGATGCTGTGTACCAGGCCGCCGAGCAATCCTTCAACGATGGTCGAGATCATGCAACTTAGCGCGGTCATGCCCCCCATCGAATATCGATGTAACCCGCCGGTCAGACCAACCAGCCCACCGACGACCGGACCGCCGAGTAAGCCGCCCATTACCGCACCAATCGCACGGGTATTGGCAATAGAATCGTCAATGTGCAGCCCAAACCAGGTGCCCATGATGCAGAAGATGGAAAAGACGATGTAGCAGAGAAATTTATGCGGCAGACGAACCGTGACCTGCATTAACGGTATGAATAATGGCGTTTTACTCATTAACCACGCAATGACTAAAAAAACGCACATCTGCTGAAGCAGCAGCAACACCAGATTAAAATCGTACATACCCGCAAACCACACTTCCCTTTAAAACGCGTAACATACATTGCCTGCGTTTAACTTTCTTTGAACTCTTGCAGAAAAATGAGAATTCGTGAGTACGATCACTCAAAATCGCCTGGCAAAAATAAAATCACCCTATAGATGAACAAAAAACGGGCAAAACTACCTGGTTCGCAAAACTGCGTCTAAAGTTAAACTGGGACCTCGCGAGCAAGGGTGAGACGATGGCGCTTTACACAATTGGTGAAGTGGCGTTGCTTTGTGATATTAACCCTGTCACGTTACGCGCGTGGCAGAGGCGTTACGGATTGCTGAAACCGCAACGGACAGACGGCGGTCATCGGCTGTTCAATGATGCCGATATTGACCGGATCCGCGAGATCAAACGCTGGATCGACAACGGCGTGCAGGTCAGCAAAGTTAAAATGCTGCTCAGTAATGAAAATGTTGATGTGCAGAACGGCTGGCGCGATCAGCAAGAAACATTACTGACTTACCTGCAAAGCGGCAATCTGCATAGCCTGCGAACGTGGATCAAAGAGCGCGGTCAGGATTACCCCGCCCAGACACTCACCACGCACCTGTTTATTCCTCTGCGCCGACGGCTTCAGTGCCAACAACCGACTCTCCAGGCGCTGCTGGCGATCCTCGACGGCGTACTGATCAACTACATCGCCATTTGTCTGGCTTCGGCACGTAAAAAACAGGGTAAAGATGCGCTGGTGGTTGGCTGGAATATTCAGGATACCACCCGTCTGTGGCTAGAGGGCTGGATTGCCAGTCAACAAGGATGGCGCATTGATGTCCTCGCCCACTCGCTCAATCAACTACGCCCTGAACTGTTCGAAGGCCGTACATTGCTGGTGTGGTGCGGTGAAAATCGAACCTCTGCCCAACAGCAGCAACTTACCAGTTGGCAGGAACAAGGCCATGATATTTTCCCACTCGGCATTTAATGATTCGTTAACAAATGCGCTTTACTGTACAATCCTTTCGTTAACATAAGGAGTGCATTATGCGCATAGCTAAAATTGGGGTCATCGCCCTGTTCCTTTTTATGGCGTTAGGCGGAATTGGTGGCGTCATGCTCGCAGGTTATACCTTTATTTTGCGTGCTGGCTAAGCGCCTGCACCAGCCTTTCAAACAGGCGGTCTGCGATGATCGCCGCCAGTGCCACCAGTAACGCCCCCTGGATCACATACGCAGTATTAAATCCGCTAAGCCCGATGATGATGGGCGTACCCAGCGTGTTGGCCCCTACCGTTGAGGCGATCGTCGCCGTGCCAATGTTGATAATCACCGAAGTTCGTACACCCGCCAGAATCACCGGAGCTGCCAGCGGTAGCTCAACCTTACGCAGTCGCTGTCCACGGCTCATTCCCATACCTTTCGCAACTTCTGTCACGCTGACATCAATCGCTCCCAGCCCGGCAAGTGTCGCCTGCAGGACGGGCAGCACACCGTACAGGATCAAGGCGATAATCGCCGGTTGCAGACCAAACCCAATCACCGGAACGGCAATCGCCAGCACCGCAACGGGCGGAAAAGTCTGCCCAACGGCGGCAATAGTTTCCACCAGTGGGCGAAATTCCGCGCCCCACGGGCGAGTAACAATAATTCCGGCACCTGTGCCAATGATCACCGCAAACAAACTCGAAATTCCCACCAGCCAGAAATGAGCCAGTGCCAGAGCAGCAAAACTTTCTTGCTGATAAACGGGGCGTGGCAGTTGTGGGAACAAGGCAGAAAACAGCGGCTGGCTGTAAGGCAGCCAGAAAATCAGTGCCACAAACAAAGCAATGAGCCAGAACAGCGGATCGCGCAACATCTTCATACGCTTACGCCTCCACCAGCAGATCCTGAAAATGCAGCGTACCGCAAGGCTGGCCCTGCGTGTTCACCACCGGCAGCACTTCACAACCCCGCGCGACAAACAGGGAGAGCGCATCGCGTAGCGTCATCTCTTCTGCCAGTGCCTCACCTTCTGCCCGTTCTTCGCGACGCACGTAATCCGCCACGCTACGTAACGAAAGCAGGCGGACCCCCAGTTCACTATGCCCAAAAAACTGGCGGACGAAATCATTCGCCGGACGAGTCAGCATCGTCAGCGGATTGCCCTGCTGCACCACTTCACCGTGATCCATCAATACCAGATGTTCTGCCAGCCGTAGCGCCTCATCAATATCATGAGTGACCAGCACAATGGTACGCCCCAACAAACGGTGAATACGCGTCATCTCTTGTTGCAACGCGCCGCGCGTTACCGGGTCCAGTGCGCCAAAAGGTTCATCCATCAGTAAGACTTGCGGATCGGCAGCCAGTGCGCGGGCCACTCCCACACGTTGCTGCTGACCGCCGGAAAGCTGATGCGGATAACGCTCACGCAAATTCGGCTCCAGCCCCAGTAGCGCCATTAATTCGTCAATACGGTCGTCGATCCGCGCCCGCGGCCATTTTTGTAATTGCGGCACAGTAGCAATGTTTTGCGCCACGCTCCAGTGGGGAAACAGGCCAATAGATTGAATGGCATAGCCCATCCGGCGGCGCAACTCCAGCACTGGCAGCGAGCGAATTTCTTCTCCGGCAAAGCGGATCACTCCGCTGTCATGCTCTACCAGACGGTTGATCATTTTCAATGTGGTGGATTTACCGGAGCCTGATGTACCAATCAGCACCGAGAAACTCCCTTCCTGAAAATTGAGATTGAGATCGTTAACGGCTTTTTGTGTGCCGAACAGTTTGCTGACATGGCTAAATTCAATCATTACTTTTCACCTTCAGCAGTGCGATAACCAGATCGAACAGTGCGTCGATCAGCACCGCCAGTACGATTACCGGGATCACCCCCAGCAACACTAAATCAATGGCACTGCTTAGCAGCCCCTGGAAAACCAGCGCACCAAAACCGCCTGCGCCGATTAACGCCGCAATCACCGCCATGCCGACGGTTTGCACCATCACCACCCGCAGGCTGCGCAGAAATACCGGTAACGCCAGCGGTAACTGCACATGCAGGAATCGCTGTGCTCCGTTCAAGCCCATCGCTGTGGCGCTCTCCAGCACATCGTGCGGGATCTGGTTCAAGCCGACTACCACACCGCGCACCAGCGGCAGCAAGGCATAGAGCACCAGCGCAATCAGTGCGGGTGTCATTCCGGTTCCTGCTACGCCGAGCGTTCCCAGCCACGGAAAGGCCGTAACCAGTCCGGCAAGCGGCGCAATCAACAGGCCAAAGAGCGCCACCGAAGGCACGGTCTGAATGACATTCAGCAGAGAAAAAATCGCCCCCTGCCGCGCAGTGGAAAAGTAGCACCAGACGCCCAGCGGCACGCCAATCACTAACGCAGGCAGCACCGCACCAAACAGCAGGGTCAGATGCTGTGCCAGCGCATCATCAAACACATCCTGACGGTTGGCGTATTCTTTCATTAGCGAGAGATCGTTAAGCGCGCCGGAATACAGCAACCACAGCGGAATAATGGCAATCTGCATATGCAACAACCAGCGCCACAGCGGATGCGTGGAGATTCGGCGGATGGCATCGCTACAGGCCAGCAATGCCAGAGCCGCAGCCAGCCAGAAACCACTGCCGAGGCTGGTACGCGCCAGCGCACTGCCATTTTGCGCCAGTTGTGTCGCCGCCTTTCCCGCGCCCCACACCAGCAATATGAAGATGAATTGCGCCAGAATGAGTGCAAAAATGCTGCCTTTTTTACCGGGAATAAAACAGGCGGTCAGCCAGGCGCAACCAACGCCCACCAGCATCCAGATCGTTTGCGGCCACAGCTGCCAGAGATGACGCCCCTCACCCGAGACTAAACGATTAGGCGCGTAACTGATAAACGGCAGCGCCGCTGCGATTGCCGTCAGCAACAGCAGCAGCGCCAGAACAGGATTAATACGGAAATAAGTCACGGGAAATTACTTCGTCCACCCTTTTTGTTTCAGGTAGTCGGCAGCCACTTTTTTGGCATCCAGTCCTTCCACAGCAATGCTGGCATTCAGTTGCTGCAATGTTTTTGCATCGAGGCTGGCGAAGACTGGCTGTAGCCACTGTGCCATTTGCGGATACTCCTTCAACACCGATTCACGCACCACTGGTGCAGGCGCGTAGATAGGCTGAACGCCTTGCGGATCGCTTAAGGTTTGCAGCCCCAGCGCCGCTACGGGGCCGTCGGTACCGTAAGCCATAGCGGCATTAACGCCAGAGGTTTGCTGGGCAGCGGCTTTGATTGTCACCGCCGTGTCGCCACCGGCCAGTGACAGCAACTGATCCTGACCGAGCTTAAAGCCATAGGCTTTTTCAAATGCAGGTAACGCATCAGCGCGTTCGATAAACTCTGCCGAAGCCGCCAGTTTGAAGGTGCCACCGTCTTTCAGATAACGACTCAGGTCGGCAAGCGAAGTGAGTTTGTTTTTCTCTGCAACATCCTGACGCACGGCGATGGTCCAGGTGTTATTTGCAGGCGCGGGCGTCAGCCAGATTAACTTGTTTTGCTCTGCATCGAGTTTTTTGACTTTCTCGTAGCCCTGCCCGGCATTTTTCCACGCTGCATCGTTTTCATCTTTAAAGAAAAACGCGCCATTGCCAGTATATTCCGGATAGATATCCAGTTCACCGGAAGTAATCGCCCCGCGCACCACGGGAGTCGTTCCCAGTTGCACTTTATTGACCGTTGGTACGCCGTGACTTTCCAGCACCTGCAAAATGATATTGCCGAGCAGCGCGCCTTCGGTATCGATTTTCGAACCGACTTTAACGGCTGAAGCCGCCTGTAGCGGCAGGCTCACGGCTGCCAACAAAACCAGTGAACCTGCCCAGAGCTTTGAGAGTGGCATGATGCTTTCCTCATTCTTTTACTGTTGTTTTCAGCGAATTAAGAGAAAAGCATAGTTGATAATGGCGGGGTTAGCCTGAGCGGAAGGATTCAGTTGCAGAATCAGATAAATACTTAAAGGGCATATTTTGCCCGGCGTTTCTTGCCGGATGCGGCGTAAACGCCTTATCCGGCCTACAAACAGCGAAAATTCAAGAGGTTAAAAACCCCTGAAGGCCTGATAAGCGCAACGCATCAGGCAAAGGGCGCAGACGTCTCGCCCTTACTAAAGCATTACAGCAACTCAAACTCACCTTTCTTAACGCGCGCGGAATCAGTGCCGATGAAGACATTGAATTTGCCAGGCTCGGCGTCATATTTCATCTGTTGATTCCAGAACTTCAGCGCCTCAATATCGATCGGGAAGCTAACAGTCTGAGTTTCGCCCGGTTTCAGGGTGATTTTCTCAAAGCCTTTCAGCTGCTTCACCGGGCGACTCATGGAAGCCGTCACATCCTGCAAGTACATCTGCACTACCGTCGCCCCTTCGCGCTTACCGGTGTTCGTCACCTGCACACTGGCGGTCACTTTGCCGTCACGCTTCATGGTCGGCGCAGAAAGTTTCACATCAGAGACGGTGAAGGTGGTATAGCTCAGACCATAGCCGAACGGATACAGCGCCCCGTTAGCTTCATCAAAATAACGCGAAGTGTATTTGTTCGGCTTGTCGGCATTATACGGCCGACCGGTATTCAGATGGCTGTAGTACACCGGGATCTGCCCGACAGAACGCGGGAAGGACATCGGCAGCTTGCCCGACGGGTTGTAATCGCCAAACAACACATCGGCAATCGCATTACCGCCTTCAGTCCCCGCAAACCAGGTTTCCAGAATCGCATCAGCCTGCTGATCTTCTTTCACCAGCGCCAGTGGACGTCCGTTCATCAGCACCAGCACCAGCGGTTTACCGGTGGCTTTCAGCGCCGCAATCAAGTCACGTTGGCTTTGTGGAATAGTGATATCGGTACGGCTGGAGGCTTCGTGCGCCATCCCCTGAGCTTCACCGACCACAGCCACCACCACATCAGATTGTTTTGCAGTCTGCACCGCTTCATCAATCATCTCTTGGGGCGAGCGCGGATCGACTTTGACCGCTTCTTCATACTGATTCAGGAAATCGATAATGCCTTTGTCACTGGTAACGTTCGCACCTTTGGCATACAGCACCTTGCCGTTTTCACCGACGGCGTTTTTAATCCCGGTCAGTACGGTCACAGATTGATCGGCAACACCGGCTGCGGACCAGCTGCCCATCACGTCACGTTTGCTGTCCGCCAGTGGCCCTACCACCGCAATGGTTGCCGATTTTTTCAGCGGCAGCGTTTCAAGGCGGTTTTTCAGCAATACCAGGCTTTCGCGCGCCACTTCACGCGCTTCTTTGCGGTGCAGGCGGCTTTCAGCATTGGTATCCACCGGGTCAGACTCTTTCGGTCCAAGGTGGCTGTATGGGTCGTTGAACAGCCCCATATCATATTTGACGTTCAGCACGTGGCGGGCAGCGTCGTCCAGCTCTGCCATCGTCACTTTGCCGGATTTGATCAAACCGGGCAGATACTTCGAGTAGTACTCGTCGCTCATACTCATGTTGATCCCGGATTTCAGCGCCACGCGCACCGCATCTTCCGGGTCTGCCGCTGTGCCATGTTTAATCAGCTCTTTGATTGCACCGTGATCGGAAACGGTGATGCCTTTAAAGCCCCACTGGTCGCGCAGAACATCTTTCAGCAGCCAGGAGTCGGAGGTGGCTGGCGTGCCGTTCAGCGAGTTCAGAGCCACCATTACCGCACCGCTGCCTGCATCCAGCCCCGCTTTGTACGGCGGCATATAGTCGTTAAACAGGCGCTGCGGACTCATATCGACGGTGTTGTACTCTTTACCACCTTCTACCGCGCCGTAAGCGGCAAAGTGTTTGACGCTGGTCATCACCGAGTAGCGATCTGCCGGGCTTTTACCCTGCATCGCTTCCACCATGGTCTTACCCATAATCGAAGTGAGATACGTATCTTCGCCAAAACCTTCGGAAGCACGTCCCCAGCGCGGATCGCGCGAGACATCGACCATCGGTGCCCAGGTCATGTTCAGGCCATCATCTGCGGCTTCATAAGCAGAGACACGCCCGACCGTTTTCACCGCATCGAGGTTAAAAGACGAGGCCAGACCGAGGCTAATCGGGAAAACCGTGCGTTGACCGTGCAGCACATCGTAAGCAAAGAAGAGAGGAATTTTCAGGCGGCTCAGTTCCATCACCTGATCCTGCATGGCGCGGATATCCTGACGGGTTACGGTGTTGAAAATCGCTCCAACCTGCCCGTCTTTGATCATCTCGCGGATCGCCTCTTTCGGGTTATCCGGGCCGACGCTGATTAAGCGCAGCTGACCAATTTTCTCATCAACTGTCATTTTCTTGAGCAGTTCGGTGACGAACGCATCCCGCGCTTCAGGCGTTAATGGATGGTTACCGAATAAATCATCCGCCAGTGCTGGTTGCAGGGCCAGACTCACTGCGATACCTACTGAACATAGCCATTTCATATGGATTATTCTTCCTCTGTTGCCCGACGAGGCAGCGAAAATGGTGCAAAAACCGTAGTTTGCCATAAGCATGATGGAGAGAGAAAAAGAATGCTCAGTTTATTGTCTGAATTTTCAAAATATTCACTCGCTGAATTGTCATACAAGGCGCTATTCTAGTTTGTGATATTTTTTCGCCACCACAAGGAGTGGAAAATGTCTTCCATGACAACAACTGATAATAAAGCCTTTTTGAATGAACTTGCCCGTCTGGTCGGTCATTCACACCTGCTCACCGATCCCGCAAAAACGGCCCGCTATCGCAAGGGCTTCCGTTCTGGTCAGGGCGACGCGCTGGCTGTCGTTTTCCCTGGCTCACTACTGGAATTGTGGCGGGTGCTGAAAGCCTGCGTCACCGCCGACAAAATTATTCTGATGCAGGCTGCCAATACAGGTCTGACCGAAGGCTCGACGCCAAACGGTAACGACTATGATCGCGATATCGTGATCATCAGCACCCTGCGTCTCGACAAGCTGCACGTTCTTGGCAAGGGCGAACAGGTGCTGGCCTATCCGGGCACCACGCTTTATTCGCTGGAAAAAGCCCTCAAACCGCTGGGACGCGAACCGCACTCGGTGATTGGCTCATCGTGTATAGGCGCATCGGTCATCGGCGGTATTTGTAACAACTCCGGAGGCTCGCTGGTGCAGCGTGGCCCGGCGTATACCGAAATGTCGTTATTCGCGCGTATAAATGAAGACGGCAAACTGACGCTGGTGAACCATCTGGGGATTGATCTCGGCGAAACGCCGGAGCAGATCCTTAGCAAGCTGGATGACGATCGCATCAAAGATGACGATGTGCGCCACGATGGTCGTCACGCCCACGATTATGACTATGTTCACCGCGTTCGGGATATTGAAGCCGACACACCCGCACGTTATAACGCCGACCCGGATCGCCTGTTTGAATCCTCCGGTTGCGCCGGAAAACTGGCCGTCTTTGCGGTACGTCTTGATACCTTCGAAGCAGAAAAAAATCAGCAGGTGTTTTATATCGGCACCAACCAGCCGGAAGTACTGACCGAAATCCGCCGCCATATCCTGGCTAATTTCGAGAACCTGCCGGTTGCCGGGGAATATATGCACCGGGATATCTACGATATTGCGGAAAAATACGGCAAAGACACCTTCCTGATGATTGATAAGTTAGGCACCGACAAGATGCCGTTCTTCTTTAATCTCAAGGGACGCACCGATGCGATGCTGGAGAAAGTGAAATTCTTCCGTCCGCATTTTACCGACCGTGCGATGCAAAAATTCGGTCACTTGTTCCCCAGCCATTTACCACCGCGCATGAAAAGCTGGCGCGATAAATATGAACATCATCTGCTGTTAAAAATGGCGGGCGATGGCGTCGGCGAAGCTAAATCGTGGCTGGTGGATTATTTCAAACAGGCCGAGGGCGATTTCTTTGTCTGTACGCCGGAAGAAGGCAGCAAAGCGTTTTTACACCGTTTCGCCGCTGCGGGCGCAGCAATTCGTTATCAGGCGGTGCATTCCGATGAAGTCGAAGACATTCTGGCACTGGATATCGCTCTGCGGCGTAACGACACCGAGTGGTATGAGCATTTACCGCCGGAGATCGACTGCCAGCTGGTGCACAAGCTCTATTACGGCCATTTTATGTGCTATGTCTTCCATCAGGATTACATCGTTAAAAAAGGCGTGGATGTGCATGCGTTGAAAGAACAGATGCTGGAACTGCTACAGCAGCGCGGCGCGCAATACCCTGCCGAGCATAACGTCGGTCATTTGTATAAAGCACCGGAGACGTTGCAGAAGTTCTATCGCGAGAACGATCCGACCAACAGCATGAATCCGGGGATCGGTAAAACCAGTAAGCGGAAAAACTGGCAGGAAGTGGAGTAAATACGGCTGGATGCCTGATGCAGACGTAGGCCTGATAAGATGCGCAAGCATCGCATCAGGCATCGTGCTCCGAATGCCGGATGCGGCGTGAACGCCTTATCCTGCCTACGGACGCGTCACGTTTGTAGGCCTGATAAGATGCGCAAGCATCGCATCAGGCATTGTGCTCCGAATGCCGGATGCGGCGTAAACGCCTTATCCTGCCTACCCTTAATCGTTCTGCGCCGTCTGCCCCGCCGCCGCCATCTGGGCGGCTTTTTGTTTTTTATAGCTCAACGCTGCTGCCGGAACAGGCATCACTTTACCGGTTTCAATCCAGGTACGCAGGCGGCTGGCATCGGCGAAATGGGTATATTTGCCAAACGCGTCCATCACTACCAGCGCCACCGGTTTATTATTGATAACCGTGCGCATCACCAGACAATGGCCCGCCGCATTGGTAAAGCCGGTTTTGGTTAACTGAATATTCCAGTTATCGCGATACACCAGATGATTAGTATTGCGGAACGGCAGCGTATACGTCGGGTTAGAGAAGGTTGCCATATCTTCCCGGGTAGTACTTAACTGCCCGATCAATGGATATTGTTTGCTGGCAATAAGCAGTTTGGTTAAGTCACGGGCAGTTGAAACGTTATGCACCGACAATCCGGTCGGTTCAACAAAGCGCGTGTTGTTCATTCCGAGCGATTTCGCTTTCGCATTCATCGCCTTAATAAATGCTTTGTAACCACCGGGATAATGGTGCGCAAGGCTTGCCGCCGCGCGGTTTTCTGAAGACATCAGCGCCAGCAACAGCATCTCTTTACGGCTGATTTCGCTGTTCAGTCGTACGCGCGAATAGACCCCTTTCATCTCCGGCGTCTGGCTGATATCCACTTTTAGTTTTTCATCCAGCGGCAATCGTGCATCCAGCACAACCATCGCGGTCATTAATTTACTGATAGACGCAATCGGACGCACCAAATCCGGGTGGTTCGAATAGATCACTTTGTTGGTATTCAGATCAACAATCATCGCGCTACCGGAGGCAATTTCCGGCTGTGAAGCGGTGGTAGCGGCTGCCGTTTTCGCAACGGCCTGCGGTGCAAAAGGCACAGCCAGCATCAGGGCCAGGCTAAATAAAGAAACTCGAAATTTCGGCATGATGAGCATTCAGATAGTGGTTCACGCGCACAGGTTGCGCACCGCCGGAGTAAGGATTTACTGAGGCTAGCGACGCCATCATAACGAGCAAAAAGTGCGATCGTCAAAGGAGAATCGTGAGGAAATGCTGCATTGCTGACATTTACGCCAGCAATGCAACACAAAAGAACTTTCTAGAACAAACGATAACCGTAACCCCATAGTATAACGGTAAGGGCGAGCAGCACTTCCAGTACCAGCACGCCAATCGCCAGCGTCGAACTGGAGAAGCTAAGGCCTTCCTCTTTGTTGATATTCAGGAAGCTTGGAATACCGAGATAAAGCAGGTAGCCGGTGTAAAACAGCGCCACCGTGCCGACCAGCGCACACAACCAGACCAGCGGGTAAAGCGCCACCAGACCGCTTAAAAACAGCGGCGTCGCAACGTAACCCGCGAAGACCATACAGTGCGCAAGCGACGGACGCTGCGGATAATTGCGCGCCATCCACCAGATGATCCGCCCCATCACCGCGACCCCAGCCAGCATAACGCCATAAAACAAGACAGCCAGCGCCAGTCCGGTAAACCAGGATAACTTCAGGATGGTGCCATCGCCAAAATTCCAGCCAATTTGTGTGGTGCCAATGAAGGCGCAAATCACCGGAATCGCCGCCATCAGCAAAACGTGGTGGGTGTAATGGTGAGAAATCGTTTCGTTTTCGCGATTAATCACCTGCATTTCACGATCGGGATGGGAAAACAGTCCCCAGACATGGCTCATACCGCCCCCTTGTTGTGAGTTCATGAACCTGACAGTTCAAGTATAAGTCAGCTTGTGATTATTTTTTGTGCATTCATAGAATTTGCACCGTCTGATGAGCGTCCTTTTTCAGCGTGAATGATTCACAGGGTGTATGCTTACAAGCAACCAAAGGGAGACAGACGGGCCTATGGATCTCAATACACTCATCTCACAATATGGTTATGCCGCGCTGGTGCTCGGAAGTCTGGCGGAAGGTGAAACCGTGACGTTGCTGGGAGGCGTTGCGGCACATCAGGGGTTATTAAAGTTCCCGCTGGTGGTACTTTCTGTAGCGCTTGGCGGCATGATTGGCGACCAGGTGCTTTATCTGTGCGGGCGGCGGTTTGGTGGCAAGCTGTTACGCCGCTTCTCTAAGCATCAGGATAAAATTGAGCGGGCGCAGAAACTTATCCAGCGCCATCCGTATCTGTTTGTCATTGGTACGCGTTTTATGTATGGCTTTCGGGTCATTGGCCCGACGCTGATTGGTGCCAGCCAGCTGCCGCCGAAAATCTTTCTGCCGCTGAATATTCTCGGCGCATTTGCCTGGGCGTTGATTTTTACCACTATCGGTTATGCTGGTGGTCAGGTGATTGCGCCGTGGTTGCACAATCTCGACCAGCATTTGAAGCACTGGGTCTGGTTGATTCTGGTCGTGGTTCTGGTGGTTGGCGTGCGCTGGTGGCTGAAACGACGCGGGAAGAAAAAGCCGGATAATCAGGCGTAAAACCATTGCCTAGAATAAGGCGTTTGCGCCGCATCCGACATCCGTCGCACCATGCCTGATGCGACGCTTGCACGTCTTATCATGCCTACCAAATATTACCCATTGAAATAACCACGCACCTCACTGCGCTATTCTGGGTTGAACTGCGGATTCGCCAGCATAAAGCCACCATCGACAATTAACGACTGCCCGGTGGTGTAATTTGCGCCTTCAGAGCATAACCACGCCACCAGGCTGGCAATCTCATGCGTTGCGCCGAAACGCCGCAGGGGAATCGAAGGCTCCGCGTCGGGCTTCACGTCGCCGTCATCCATGCCATTCATTGGTGTGGCGATAGCCCCAGGCGCGACTGCATTCACCAAAATCTTATGCCTGACCAGCTCAAGCGCCATCGCTTTGGTTAGCCCACCGAGTGCATGTTTAGCGGCTGTATAGGCGCTGGCATCCGGCAGCGGCGTATGCTCATGTACCGACGTAATGTTGATGATGCGACCGCCCTGCCCTTGTTTCACCATCTGGCGGGCCGCAATTTGCGAGCATAAAAATGCACCATCAACATCAACGGTAAAAATCTTGCGCCACTCATCGAAAGCCATATCAAGAAACGGTGCTTTGGTCATTGTGCCCGCATTATTCACGAGCACATCGATGCGCCCCAGCCGTTGAATAAGTTTCTCCAGCGCCAGTGCCCCCTCTGGCAGTTTACCGAGATCGAGCTGCACCATCTCCGCACGTACGCCGTGGCTAACCACCTCACGCGCGGTATCTTTTGCCCCTTCTTCATCTGAGTGCCAGGTAATACCAATATCAAAACCCTGCTGCGCCAGTAATAACGCGCACTCTTTGCCGATCCCCGAATCGGAAGCGGTAATAATCGCGACCTGTGCCATCGAGTTCTCCACTTAACGCTGAATAAACGTTAAGTATAGAAGGCGCATATCATCAACGTTTGTACCCCCCGCCCAGCGCCCCGGTGAGTTGAACGGAGGCATCCAGCAACTGCCCTTGCAATAACAGGCCATTGGCACGCTCACGCAGCGCCGGGATTCTGGCTTCGCTGACGCGGGAACCAGCAATGATACCCGCGTTAAAGCGCGCCTGTGCAAGACCTACCACACGTAAGGCATCGCGTTCAATTTGCGCCTGATGCAGGTTTTTCTCGGCCAATGTCTGAACCTGACTGGCAGCCCGCGCCACATCATTCACCGCTTCAACCACCGCTTTGTTGTAGCTGGCGATCGACAAGTTGCTTTCGGCTTTTGCAATATCGAGGTTGGCGTTAAGACGACCACTATCGAAAATGGGTAGCGTCAGGCCTGCCGTAACGCCCATTTGCTGCGCGGAATGACGGAACAAATCGCTTAAGTGCAACGCATCCTGTTGCAGGAAGGCCATCAGGTTGATGTCAGGATAAAATGCCGCTTTTGCCGCATCAATGGTGCTTAACGATGACTCAACGTACCAATGCGCTGCCTGCAAATCTGCCCGCCGTGCCAGCAATGAATACCCCAGTTCATCAGGAAGCTGACTTGCCACTTTCGGCAACTCAACCGGTTTAAGCTTCAATGACTTTATCTGGTGATTTGTAAGTGCGCTTAACCGTGCCTCAATAATTTTCATTTTTCCCACGACATCGTTGAGCTGCTGCCGAGTCTTGCTGGCATTAATATCGGTTTCCACACCTTCAACTGAAGAAATAATCCCGTTCTGATATAGCTGGCGATCGGTCGCGATAATGGTGTTCTGCTCTTTTTCGATTTGCTGCAAAACAGTGTTTAACGCTGCCTGGGTTTGCCACTCCCAGTAAAGGCGGGCAACGCTGCCAGCCAGCAATTGGCGGGTTTGCTCGCGTTCCGCCGCCCGTGCTTTAACTGTACCCAGGCGAGCAGTAACCTCCGCCCGATTCTTTCCCCAAATATCAAGATGCCAGCCCGCCGTTAAGCCAAAAGTACCATTGGTGTACCACGGACCGGTCGTACCTGCGGCAGGATCGTTCAGAGCAAACGGCCCCATTAGCCCTTCTGCCGACATTTTTTGCCGCTCCATATCCGCAGAAAAATCGATCTGAGGGCCATCCTGAGTGGCAACTGCCTTCGCCTGGGCTTCAGCCAGCTGAATGCGCTGTTCAGCCACCTGCATATCCGGTGCGTTCTGCAGTGCATAGTTAATTAATGAAGTGAGTTGATTATCGTGATACTCCAGCCACCATTGGCTGTCTGGCCAACCATTTTTCAGCGCCGTGGGTAATGCGGTGTCAACTTGCGCAGCGGGTGTTTGCTGGCTTAACGCCTGGCGGGTTTCATGCATAGGCGCACACCCGGCCAGCATCAGTAACAGAGGAAAACAGGCGATGGCTGGGTAAAAGGAATCACGATTCATGGAGGAATAGTCAGGTAAGAAAAGGTGCGCGGAGATTACCGTGTGATGCAATATATTTTTTAGTTTCGCGTGGCAATACATCAGTGGCAATAAAACGACATATTCAGAAAAATATACAGTAAGTGAATGATATTCTCCGATTTATCTTAATCACTTATGAGTAACGGCAAAGGGCTTCGTTTTTTCCTATACTTATTCGACACTCACAAATAAAGGAACGCCAATGAAAATTATACTCTGGGCTGTATTGATTATTTTCCTGATTGGACTACTGGTGGTGACTGGCGTATTTAAGATGATATTTTAAAAATCAGATATGGCATATAAGTTGTCAGGTCAGGAACTCGATATTTTGTGTACTTGATTTGCAAACGCTCCGGTGTTGGTGGCGTCAAAATCGCTGAAGCGTCCCCGAAGGCCGGGACAGCCCACATGAAGGTGGGCTGAGGGCGCGTTTTACAGGGACGTTAACTTGCGCACGACACGGTAGACGAAGGGGATAAGCTGAAGGTACCGCGCAACGGCGATTTTGTTCGCCAGAGCCCGGGGATGCAGGGGGAGGAGGCGATTGTCCTCCCCCTGCGCGCGCCTTGCGCCAGTGGCAATATATGGCTTAGCTCATGAAAGGAGCGCAACAAGATGATGAAGCTGAATAAGCGATTCATTGTCTCTGGTAAGCTGCGATTCCACTATTATCGCAGCTTATCGATATCAATTGCCTGAATAGCCCTTGCAATATCAGGGGAATTATTCAACACCCGAACATGCTGAAATAATTCCGTTGCTTCATCGTATTCTTTACGCAAATAACTCAACCACTGTTTAATCCGCGCAACGTGATATAACCCAGTATCGCCCTGCTTTTCCAGACGGGTATATTTTTGTAGCAAAGCAACCACCTCCGGCCACGGCATTCGCGGTTCGTTATATTTTACCACTCGGCTCAGATTGGGAATATTGAGCGCTCCGCGACCAATCATCACCGCGTCACAGCCGCTGATCGCCATACACTGTTGCGCGCTCTGCCAGTCCCAGATTTCACCGTTGGCAATCACCGGAATATTCAGCCGTTGGCGAATCTCGCCAATCGCCTGCCAGTCAATATGCTCCGCGCGGTACCCCTGCTCTTTTGTCCGCCCATGCACCACCAACTCCGTAGCGCCAGCCTGTTGAACCGCATCGGCGATTTCAAATTTCTTCTCACCGCTGTCCCAGCCCAGACGCACTTTCACACTGACGGGCAAATGCGCCGGTACAGCTTCACGCATCGCTTTTGCACCCTGGTAGATGAGTTCAGGATCTTTGAGTAGTGTCGCCCCGCCGCCGCTACCGTTAACCGTTTTCGACGGACAGCCGCAATTAAGATCCACACCCCAGGAACCTAACTCCACCGCACGGGCGGCGTTCTCTGCCAGCCATTGTGGGAACTGACCCAGCAATTGCACGCGCACCAGCGTACCGGATGGCGTTCGGCTGGCGTTTTGTAGCTCCGGGCAAATGCGATGAAAAACTTTTACCGGCAGCAGTTGATCCACCACGCGGACAAACTCGGTGATGCACAGATCGTAGTCGTTAACTTCGGTCAGCAATTCACGCACCAGAGAGTCGAGTACACCCTCCATCGGCGCCAGTAACACACGCATATCATCACCCGCAAAAAAATGAGGCGCTATGTTAGCGCCTCTGGTGTTTGCAGACAAACTGACTTACTGATTAATTCGGGCAAGATTTTTCCCCTCACCCTGACCCTCTCCCCAAAGGGGCGAGGGGACCGTCCGTGCACCTGATTGGGTAAGAAGTACTCAGCGTGGTTGCAGACAGTTATCTTCTTTCCAGCCGTACAGCCACTCCATGCCGCGATAAAACTCTGCCTGCGATTTCCCTTTCCACAGCAGGTTACGTACCTGACGTTCTACCCCTGCGGCGTGATAAACCCGCCCCATTTCACGGGTCGACCAGACGATGCGCGCGGTACGCGGAATACGTACCGACTCATACAGCGCAAAAGCTTGCGCCGCATCACCCTCACACTGCGCCAGCGCCTTACCCAGCGTTACTGCATCTTCCAGCGCCATACAGGCACCTTGTGCCATATACTGCGCCACCGGATGGGCCGCATCGCCCACCAGCGTAATGCGGTTAGTCCCCCATTTCCCTACCGGTTCACGATCGGCAGTTGACCAGCGTCGCCATGAAGTCGGTTTATCCAGCATCTGGCGCGGACGCGGGTGAATCCCCTCAAAGTAAGAGAGCACTTCCTCTTTACTGCCATCCTTCACGCCCCACTCTTCCTGCTGGCGGCTGTGGAATGTCACCACCAGGTTATACTGCGTGCCGCCGCGCAAAGGGTAATGCACCAGGTGACAGTGCGGCCCCGCCCACAGTACCGGTGCGTTAATGCGCAAATCTTCCGGCATATCGGCACAATCGATAACCGCACGGTAGACAACATGTCCGGTGACACGCGGCGCATCGCCCAATAAGCTCTGGCGTACCACTGACTTCACGCCGTCACAGCCAATCAGAATATCGCCGGTCCAGCTATTGCCGCGATCGTCAAACACGGTGACATCGTCTTCCGTCTCGCGAATATCCACGACGTTGGTGGAGGTGTGATATTCCACGTCCGGATGCGTCAGTACCGCTTCCCACACCGAGGCGTGAATATCAACCCGGTGGATCACCGCGTAAGGACCGCCGAAATGGTCACGAAAGGCCTGCCCGGTTTCAATGCGCACCACTTCTTCGGCGTTCACCGCATCCATCATGGTAATGTGATCGGTAAACACCGCGCGCTGGCGGGCAACTTCGCCGACGCCGAGGCTGTCCAGCGCCGAAAACGCATTTGGCCCCAACTGGATGCCCGCGCCAATCTCACCGATCTCATGCGCCTTTTCCAGCAGCACCACTTTGATCCCCAGGCGGGCCAGTGACAGCGCAGTTGCCGCACCGCCGATCCCGCCTCCCACAATTACTGCGCGTGTCACTTTCGTCATTATAGTTCTCCTGGTCAGGCTGAAATTTTATCTTGTTGATTTTCTGGCGCTGCGGCAATGAACGCTGGCAGCTGTGTGCAGGCGTCGTACACCGCTTTGCAGCGTGGATACCCGCTCAAATCGCAGTTCATGCGTAGCGCGTTTGCCCACTGCGGGACAAGGCAGCAATCTGCCAGCGTCGGCGTCTCGCCCACACAAAATTGCCCCGACTGGTTCTGGCGCAACAGTTGTTCCACCGCGCTTAACCCTTGCCGGATCCAGTGCGCATACCAACGTTTTTTTTCTTCTTCACTGACGTTCAGTTCTTCGGTCAGGTAGCGCAGCACGCGCAAGTTATTCAATGGATGAATATCACAAGCGATGGCATAGACAATTTCCAGCACCTTGTTGCGGGCCGGTTCTTCCTGCGGCACCAGCGGAACTTGCGGGTAGTGCCTCTCCAGCCAGTCAATAATCGCCAGCGATTGTCCGAGTGATTCGCCCTCGTCAGTCAGCAGCGTCGGCACCAGCCCGACCGGATTCATCCGCCGATAGGCCAGTTCATTTTGCTGACCAATGCGGATATTCACCCCTTCGGTCTGGTAATTAATGCCTTTCAGCGCCAGCGCAATGCGTACCCGGTACGATGCTGAACTATTAAAAAAACTGTACAGCTTCATCATGCACCTCAGACAATCTTCACCGCGATAGGGGTTAAGCCCTCGACGTTGCCCGTGATCACATCACCTTTCACTACCGGGCCAACTCCTTCCGGCGTACCGGTGAAGATCAGATCGCCCGGTTGCAGCTCAAAGAAGCCTGACAGGTAGCTGATGGTTTCATTCACCGACCAGATGAGATGGCGAATATCGCTGCGCTGATGATCTTCGCCGTTAACCTGTAACCAGATTGGTGCGTTATCAATACCGCCGGTTTCGCTGGCTTTGTGCAGCGGTGCGATGGGGGCCGAGAGATCAAAGGCTTTGCCGATTTCCCACGGACGGCCCATCTGGCGCATTTCCATTTGACGGTCACGGCGCGTCATATCAAGGCCTGTGGCATAACCCCAGACATATTCATGGGCCTTTTCCAGTGGGACATCGCTGCCTTTTTTACCAATCGCCACCACCAGTTCAATTTCGTAATGATAGTTATCGGTCTGCGCCGGATATGGCAGCGCCAGCGTTTCGCCAGCGGCGACCGGAACAACGGCATCTGCTGGTTTGCAGAAGAAGAAGGGTGGTTCACGATCTGGATCAAAGCCCATTTCGCGGGCGTGGGCGGCATAGTTACGCCCGACGCAGTAAACGCGACGCACGGGGAATTGTTTATCACTGCCAACAACCGGTACGGTAACGGGCGCTTGTGGTTCGAATACATATTGAGTCATTTTCTCTCTCCCAAATTAATAACGCGCTTCGCGGAACAGCCCCAGGGCTTCCTGTACCGGTCTGTCCGAAAAACTGAATAAAACGGTATCTTGCGTAGTCTGGAATGACACGCCGTGCCAGGTCGGCACCACAAAGATATCTTTTGCACTAAAGGTGAAGATTTCATTGCCGATGGTGACTTGTCCGCTACCTTCCACTACATGGTAGATAGTGCTGTCAGTGGTGCGCGCCACGCGGGAGGAGAACCCTTTCGGTAGCAGTTGCAGGAAAGCGCCCATCGACGGCATCGGATAGCCGCCGGTGACCGGGTTGACGTAGCGCATTTTGTAGCCATCCCATTCGTCGGCATCGCCCATGCGGGTTAAATCGTGCAGCACTTCGCGGCTGCGGTCATAACGATAGTTAAAGATCGGCGAGGAGTTCCCCGTCTGATGGCGCAGCGGCAACATATTGGCAGCGTAACGCGGCAGGTAATCGCCCTCTTTACGCGTTACCGGTTGTTGATCTTCCGGGTAATCTTCGGCAAAACCGCAGCCCAGAGTGTTCACTAATGGCAGATCCAACCCATCGAGCCAGATAACCGGTTCGTCGCCAGGGTTGCCGTGATCGTGCCAGCGCCACTGCGGGGTCAGGATAAAATCGCCCTCATTCATTGGCGTGCGTTCGCCGTCAACGGCGGTAAATGCCCCTTTGCCTTCAACAATAAAACGCAGCGCCGACTGGCTATGATGATGACTCGGTGCCACTTCGCCCGGCATGATCAGTTGCAAACCGGCATATAAAGTCGCGGTGATGGAAGACTGCCCTCGCAGCGCCGGGTTTTCCAGTACCAGCACGCGGCGCACCGCCTCTTTCGCGCCAATCAGGCTGCCGCTCTCCAGCAGCAGCGGGCGGATCTCCTGATAATTCCAGTACGCTGGCGCACAGTTAGCGTTGGGCGTTTTCGGCACCAGATGGTGCAGTGACTCCCACAGCGGGGACAGGTTTTGCCCGGAAATATGCTGATAAAATTGCTCGCGGCTTTTTTGATTGTTATCAGTCATTGGGATGCTCCTTATTCGTTCACAACGCCTGCGCGAGGCAGTGAGTCAGGGACAGAGGTCGACTGGCGAACCACGGTAATCAGCAGGGTTAACATCACCGCACTGATCGCCGCAGGCACAGCGATAATGAAAAACAGGGTGTCGAAAGAGAAATTCATCGCCATCATCACGCCGCCAGACAGCGAACCAACAATCGCGCCGCAGCGGCCGATAGCATTTGACCAGCTCACGCCCGTAGCGCGACTTTGTGTTGGATAAAGTGTTGCGGTCAGCGCATTCAGCCCCACCTGCGATCCGCTAATGCCAATGCCAGTGCCGAAAATCGCCAGCGCCATCAGCCATAATCCATCCTGGCTTAAGCCAATCATCACGATGCATACAGCGCCTACGGCATAGCTCAGCGCCAGCACGCGGAAAGGATTGAACTTATCCATCAGCACGCCCAGCGCCAGCGCGCCCAACGTACCGCCAATCTGGAACGCGGCGGTGACCCAGGACGCGTGTTGCAGGTCTATGCCGCGATGGTTCAGTAGCGTCGGCATCCAGCTTGAGAGCAGGTAAATAATCAGCAGGCTCATAAAGAACACCACCCAAAGCATCAACGTAATGGGTAACTGACGTCCCATAAACAGTTGACGAATGCTGCCTTTTGTAACGGAGGCTGATTCAATGAGATAAAAGTGGGTATCGACATAACGCTCGCGGGTGATGGCGCTGACGGTTTTCGCAATCACCGCCTGCGGTAGCTGGCGGCGCACCTGCCAGCGTGGCGATTCCGGCAGAACTACCAGCAGTGCGACAAACAGCATCAGCGGTAACACGCCCCCCAACACCAGAATGCCGTGCCAGCCAATCACCGGCACCAGCTGCGCACTGACAATCCCGCCAAACGCCGAACCCAGCGTAAAGCCGCAAAACATCAGCGTCACCAGCGCGCCGCGGCGGCGGGCAGGCAAATACTCCGAGGTCATGGTGATGGTGTTCGGCATCGCGCCGCCCAGACCCAGGCCGGTGAGAAAGCGCAGGAAGACCAGCGTTTGCAGATCCGGTGAGAAAGCCGAGGCGAGGCTTAACGCGCCAAACAAAAAGACGCACAGCTCAATCACCCGCTTGCGACCAAAGCGATCGGACAACGGGCCACAAAGCAGTGCGCCTGCGGTTAATCCCAGCAGACCCGCGCCAAAAAGCGGGGCGAGATCGCCTGCGGTGAGCTGCCAGTAAGTACGGATATCAGGGGCGATAAAGCCGATAGCCGCGGTGTCAAAACCATCGAGCATTACCACCAGAAAACAGCAGATGATAACGCGCCACTGCATCTTGCCGACCGGAGCAGCATCGATCAGTGCTTGTAAATCACGTCGTTGAGTCATAGTAAATGCCTCAGTGCAGGTAAGGTAGATGTTTCTTTTGTTTTGTATATGTTGCGATAATGTGATTAAAGAGATGAGATGTACAATGGCATTTCGGGCAGAGAGATAACCTGGAGGTTATGGCAAATGGCGAACTGGGCGCAAAAACTAAAACTACATCACCTGCAAATGCTGGTGGCGCTGGGTGAACAGGGTAATCTGACCCATGTCGCACGGATGATGAATATCACCCAACCCGCGCTTTCGAAATGGTTGTCACAACTGGAAGATGAGATCGGACTCACACTTTTTGAGCGGCACAGCAAAGGGCTTCGTCCGACCGAAGGCGGCAAATTGTTATTGCAACATGCCCAACGGTTAATCAATGACATGGAAAGATCGCAATATGAACTGGCTCGCTTTAAACAAGGTGGACTGGTCGGCAGTCTGAAAATTGGCTGTTCTCCCGTCGCCACTGACTGCGTATCCCAGGCGATTTTGCATTTGCTCAAGGAGATGCCAACTCTACACCTGAATATCGAAGAGAAGGTGATGACCCCATTGCTGCAAGATCTGTTGGCAGGTTCTGTCGATGTGGTGGTTGGGCGAATTGGCGGTCGCGCGTTGCAGCTGCCGCTGAATTATCGCGTGCTCTACACCGAGCCGGTATGCTTTGTCGCCCGTCCTGAGCATCCACTGGCGAAATACGCCACCCTCAGCTGGAATGATCTTGCTAACTGGCGGTGGATAGTCTGGCCGACAGGTACCCCCATCCGCATCAGCATTGATAATGCGCTGGTAGACCACGGCGTGATGCTGCCAGAAAACACGATTGAGTCGGCGTCGATGAACGTCAGTACCAACCTGTTACAAAGCAGCAATATGATCTCTATTTTGTCATTACGCCTGGCGCAACGTTATGCCAGCCAGGGGCAACTGGTGATCCTCAACCTGCCAAAGATTGAACAGAAAGGCAGCGTCGGTGTGTTTTGGCGTAATAACGAAACGCCTTCTTATGCTTTAAGTCAGTTTCTGCACTTTTTACAGCAGAATTAGTGTGCTGAACTGGGCACTCGCCCGATGTTACTTCCCTGTAATTCAACTATGCTGAGAATTCTTAATGTGATCGGTAGCACGTTTTACGAATTAATTGTATGATGAATCCATCTCATCTGGGGTGTTGATTATGAGTAAGACACTGAACATTATCTGGCAATATTTACGCGCTTTTATCCTGATTTATGCCTGCCTGTATGCAGGCATTTTCATTGCTTCCCTGCTACCGGTAACCATTCCGGGCAGCATCATCGGGATGCTGATCTTGTTTGTCCTGCTGGCCTTGCAAATTCTTCCGGCAAAGTGGGTCAATCCGGGGTGCTACGTACTGATTCGCTATATGGCGCTATTGTTTGTGCCGATTGGCGTAGGCGTCATGCAATATTTTGATTTGCTCCGCGCACAGTTTGGTCCGGTAGTGGTTTCCTGTGCAGTCAGTACGCTGGTGGTTTTTCTGGTGGTGAGCTGGAGTTCGCAACTGGTGCACGGTGAACGTAAAGTCGTAGGTCAGAAAGGATCAGAAGAATGATGGCAAATATCTGGTGGTCATTGCCGCTAACGTTAATTGTCTTTTTTGCCGCCCGCAAACTGGCGGCGCGGTATAAGTTTCCCTTGCTTAACCCATTGCTGGTTGCAATGGTGGTGATCATTCCTTTTTTAATGCTGACCGGCATCTCTTACGACAGCTACTTTAAAGGTAGCGAAGTGCTAAACGATCTGCTGCAACCGGCGGTTGTCGCACTGGCCTATCCTTTATATGAGCAGCTGCACCAGATCCGCGCGCGCTGGAAATCGATCATCACCATCTGTTTTATCGGCAGCGTGGTTGCGATGGTGACGGGGACTTCCGTGGCATTGTTGATGGGCGCTTCACCGGAAATCGCCGCGTCAATCCTGCCGAAATCAGTCACCACGCCTATTGCAATGGCGGTTGGCGGCAGTATTGGCGGTATTCCGGCAATCAGCGCAGTTTGCGTGATTTTCGTCGGTATTCTGGGCGCAGTGTTTGGTCATACGTTACTTAATGCGATGCGTATTCGCACCAAAGCAGCGCGCGGTCTGGCGATGGGGACAGCCTCGCACGCCCTCGGTACGGCACGCTGTGCTGAGCTGGATTATCAGGAAGGTGCATTTAGTTCGCTGGCGCTGGTGTTATGCGGGATTATTACTTCGCTGATCGCACCGTTCCTTTTCCCGATTATTCTGGCAGTAATGGGCTAAAATTTGCGATGCGTCGCGCATTTTTGATGTAAGTTTCATTCGTTGCACAATTAATGAGATTCAGATCACATATAAAGCCATAACGGGTTCGTAAACTGTTATCCCATTACATGATTATGAGGCAACGCCATGCATCCACGTTTTCAAACCGCTTTTGCCCAACTTGCGGATAACTTGCAATCTGCACTGGAACCTATTCTGGCAGACAAGTACTTCCCCGCTTTGTTGACCGGGGAGCAAGTCTCATCGCTGAAGAGCGCAACGGGGCTGGACGAAGACGCGCTGGCATTCGCACTACTCCCGCTGGCGGCGGCCTGTGCGCGTACGCCATTGTCGAATTTTAATGTTGGCGCAATTGCGCGCGGTGTGAGCGGAACCTGGTATTTCGGTGCCAATATGGAATTTATTGGTGCGACAATGCAGCAAACCGTTCATGCCGAACAAAGCGCGATCAGCCACGCCTGGTTGAGTGGTGAAAAAGCGCTCGCAGCCATCACCGTTAACTACACGCCTTGTGGTCACTGCCGTCAGTTTATGAATGAACTGAACAGCGGTCTGGATCTGCGTATTCATCTGCCGGGCCGCGAGGCACACGCGCTGCGTGACTATCTGCCGGATGCCTTTGGGCCGAAGGATCTGGAGATTAAAACGCTGCTGATGGACGAGCAGGATCACGGCTATGCGCTGACTGGTGATGCGCTTTCTCAGGCGGCGATTGCAGCGGCAAATCGTTCACACATGCCTTACAGTAAGTCGCCAAGCGGTGTTGCGCTGGAATGTAAAGACGGTCGTATTTTCAGCGGCAGCTACGCTGAAAACGCCGCATTTAACCCGACTCTACCACCGTTGCAGGGGGCGTTAATTTTGTTGAATCTCAAGGGTTATGATTACCCGGATATCCAGCGCGCGGTTCTGGCAGAAAAAGCCGATGCGCCGTTGATTCAGTGGGATGCCACCTCCGCAACGCTGAAAGCTCTCGGTTGTCACAATATCGACCGCGTGCTTCTCGCTTAAGACTGGTGCCGGATGTGGCGTGAACGCCTTATCCGGCCGCCTTCAGGTCTGACACACTGATAAACGTCGCATCATACTTGCCTGCTCTCTCCCGGTGTCGAAAATCCCGGCAAACAGTTTGCCGTTTCTTGCGCAAAACCAGCGGGTAAAGTAGCCTGATGGAAATTTTCCTTAGATCGAGTCTCCTGCATGTTAAAGCGCGTGTTCTACAGCCTGTTAGTCCTGATCGGCTTGCTGCTGTTGACTGTGCTCGGCCTCGATCGCTGGATGAGCTGGAAAACCGCACCTTATATCTACGACGAATTGCAGGATCTCCCCTACCGCCAGGTCGGCGTGGTGCTCGGCACAGCAAAATATTATCGTACTGGCGTAATTAATCAGTATTATCGCTACCGTATTCAAGGAGCGATTAATGCCTATAACAGCGGCAAGGTAAATTATCTATTACTGAGCGGCGATAATGCTTTGCAAAGTTATAATGAGCCAAAGACCATGCGCAAAGATTTAATCGCCGCAGGTGTCGACCCATCAGATATTGTCCTCGATTACGCAGGTTTTCGTACGCTGGATTCCATCGTGCGTACACGCAAAGTTTTTGATACTAATGATTTCATTATTATCACCCAACGTTTCCACTGTGAGCGGGCATTATTTATAGCGCTACATATGGGGATTCAGGCCCAGTGTTATGCCGTACCGTCGCCGAAAGATATGCTGTCAGTACGTATTCGCGAATTTGCCGCCCGTTTCGGTGCGCTGGCCGACCTTTATATTTTTAAACGTGAACCGCGTTTTTTAGGGCCGCTTGTGCCTATTCCGGCTATGCACCAGGTGCCGGAAGATGCGCAGGGGTATCCCGCCGTCACGCCCGAACAGTTACTTGAATTGCAAAAGAAACAAGGAAAGTAGTTATGGATGTACAGCAGTTTTTTGTGGTTGCCGTTTTTTTCCTTATCCCGATATTTTGTTTTCGCGAAGCATGGAAAGGCTGGCGTGCAGGCGCGATTGATAAACGGGTTAAAAATGCAGCGGAACCGGTGTATGTCTGGCGAGCAAAAAATCCAGGACTTTTCTTTGCTTATATAGTGGCATATAGTGGCTTCGGAATTTTATCTATTGGTATGATTATTTATCTTATTTTCTATCGTTAATATTGTCCCTCCCCTGTTAATTATTGAGAATAATTATTACTTCAGTCAATAAGCTGCGGATATAACATTCTGAACCACAGCTATTTGTGAATTCTTTCACAGTTTAAATTTCCCCACACGCTTAGCCTTAATATCAGCAAGCAATATTTATGCTCTAAATAATTCGAGTTGCAGGAAGGCGACAAGTGACTGGGGTGAGCTAACGCAGACGCAGCACATGCAACTTGAAGTATGACGAGTATATTTAGCGTTCGCCTTAATTACTCATAGCATTAAGGAAGATCACATGCCGCAACAAAATTATCTGGATGAACTCACTCCGGCTTTTACGCCTTTACTGGCGATTAAAGAAGCCTCTCGCTGTTTATTATGTCACGACGCTCCCTGTAGTCAGGCTTGCCCGGCACAAACCGATCCGGGGAAATTTATACGCTCAATCTACTTTCGTAATTTTAAAGGCGCTGCCGAGACAATTCGCGAAAATAATGCCTTAGGTGCTGTATGCGCCAGAGTTTGCCCAACGGAGAAATTATGTCAAAGCGGTTGTACCCGTGCCGGTGTTGATGCTCCCATTGATATCGGTCGCTTACAGCGTTTTATCACTGATTTTGAACAACAAACCGGGATGGAAATTTATCAGCCTGGTACTAAAACGCTCGGCAAAGTCGCCATTATTGGCGCAGGTCCTGCTGGATTGCAGGCCAGCGTGACGCTGACAAATATGGGGTACGACGTCACTATTTATGAAAAAGAAGCGCAACCCGGTGGCTGGCTGTGTAACGGTATTCCGCAATTTCGTTTGCCGCAATCCGTGCTGGATGCAGAGATCGCCCGTATCGAAAAAATGGGGGTGACCATTAAGTGCAATAACGAAATCGGTAAAGTACTCACCCTGGAGCAACTGAAAGCGGAAAACCGCGCGGTACTGGTCACCGTGGGGTTATCGAGCGGTTCGGGGCTACCGCTGTTTGAGCATAGCGACGTTGAGATTGCCGTCGACTTCCTGCAACGTGCACGCCAGGCGCAAGGCGATATCAGCATTCCACAAAGCGCATTAATTATCGGCGGCGGTGATGTCGCGATGGACGTAGCCAGCACGCTGAAAGTTCTCGGCTGTCAGGCGGTAACTTGCGTAGCGCGTGAAGAGTTAGATGAGTTTCCGGCAAGCGAAAAAGAGTTTGCCAGCGCCCGGGAGTTGGGCGTTTCGATCATCGATGGATTCACACCAGTGGCCGTGGAAGGCAATAAAGTCACGTTTAAGCATGTACGCTTACCGGGCGAACTGACGATGGCGGCAGATAAAATTATTCTCGCCGTCGGTCAGCATGCCAGACTGGATGCCTTTGCGGAGTTAGAGCCGCAGCGTAACACCATCAAAACACAAAATTACCAGACCCGCGACCCGCAAGTCTTTGCTGCTGGCGATATTGTTGAGGGTGACAAAACCGTGGTCTATGCCGTGAAAACCGGGAAAGAAGCCGCTGAGGCAATTCATCACTATTTAGAGGGAGCTTGCTCATGTTAACGAAAGATCTTTCGATTACCTTTTGCGGCGTGAAGTTTCCCAACCCGTTCTGCCTCTCTTCTTCGCCGGTAGGCAATTGCTATGAGATGTGCGCCAAAGCCTACGACACGGGCTGGGGTGGCGTGGTATTTAAAACGATCGGCTTTTTTATCGCCAACGAAGTCTCACCACGTTTTGATCATCTGGTGAAAGAAGATACCGGTTTTATCGGCTTCAAAAATATGGAGCAGATTGCCGAACATCCTCTGGAGGAGAATCTGGCCGCCCTGCGTCGGCTGAAAGAAGATTATCCGGACAAAGTGTTGATCGCTTCGATCATGGGCGAAAATGAACAGCAGTGGGAGGATCTGGCGCGGCTAGTGCAAGAAGCTGGTGCGGATATGATCGAGTGTAACTTCTCCTGTCCGCAAATGACTTCTCATGCGATGGGTAGTGATGTCGGGCAAAGCCCGGAGCTGGTAGAAAAATATTGTCGGGCAGTGAAACGTGGTTCTACGCTGCCGATGCTGGCGAAGATGACGCCGAATATCGGTGATATGTGCGAAGTGGCGCTGGCTGCGAAGCGCGGCGGCGCAGATGGCATTGCGGCGATTAATACCGTTAAATCCATCACCAATATCGATCTTAATCAGAAAATTGGTATGCCGATCGTTAACGGTAAATCGAGTATTTCCGGATATTCCGGTAAAGCGGTAAAACCGATCGCCCTACGCTTTATTCAGCAAATGCGCACCCATCCAGAGCTGCGCGATTTCCCGATTAGCGGTATCGGCGGTATTGAAACCTGGGAAGATGCAGCAGAGTTTTTATTGCTCGGCGCAGCAACGTTACAGGTGACCACCGGCATTATGCAGTACGGGTATCGGATAGTGGAAGATATGGCAAGCGGGTTATCGCATTATCTCGCCGATCAGGGATTTGATTCGTTGCAGGAGATGATAGGTCTGGCGAATCACAATATTGTCCCGGCGGAAGATTTAGACCGTAGCTATATCGTCTATCCCCATATCAATCTCGATAAATGTGTTGGCTGTGGACGCTGTTATATTTCCTGTTACGACGGCGGTCACCAGGCGATGGAATGGAGCGAGAAAACGCGCACACCGCATTGTAATACCGAGAAGTGCGTGGGTTGTCTGCTTTGTGGTCATGTTTGCCCGGTTGGTTGTATTGATCTCGGGGAAGTGAAGTTTAAGAAGGGAGAGAAAGAACACCCGGTAACGTTGTAGAACCAGCGTCGCATCCGGCATTTGGCACCGATTGCCGGATGCGGCGCATCCGGCAATACCCACATTCACATCATTTCTTACGCGCGTATTTCAGTGAATCCAGCGCTACGGCGAAGATAATAATCGCCCCTTTGATGATGTACTGCCAGTATGGGTTTACGCCGATATACGTCAGGCCATAGTTGATGACGGTAAAAATAATTACCCCGGTCACCACACCAATCACCGTCCCTACACCACCGCTGAACGATACACCGCCCACCACACACGCTGCGATAGCATCCAGCTCATACATAAAGCCGAGGTTGTTGGTGGCAGAGCCGATACGTCCGGCTTCTAACATCCCGCCAAAGGCATAGAACACACCAGACAACGCGTAGATCATCAGCAGGTTCAGGCCAACGTTGACACCAGAAACTTTCGCCGCTTCCGGGTTACCGCCAATGGCAAAAATGTTCTTGCCGAAGCGGGTTTTGTTCCACAACACCCAGACGAATGCCACCGCAATCAACGCGTAGAAAGTGATGTAAGAGAGACGGAAGCTCCCCAGCGCAACAAAGCCCTGAGCAAAGGTAGAGAAGCCACTGTCAAAACCAGAAATTGGCGACGCCCCGACAAAGTCGTAATAGAGCGAGTTGATGCCGTAGACGATAATCATCGTGCCGAGCGTGGTAATGAATGGCGTCACGTTGAGATAAGCGATAATCAGGCCGTTGATCAAACCGATCACCGCGCCAATGGCACAGACAATCAGAATTACCAGCGCAATCGGCATCGTCGCCATTTCCGGGAATACTTTGTTAGCGTTATCCATGGACTGCAATAACGTCGCTGCCACCACGGCTGCCAGCCCTACCTGACGTCCCGCAGAAAGGTCGGTCCCCTGGGTGACAATTAATCCTGCCACACCAAGCGCGATAATAATACGCACCGATGACTGGGTGAGAATATTACTTAAGTTCAACAGACTTAAAAAAGTTGGGTCCTGGAAAATAATAATCGCCAGCAAAACTAAAAGAACGACGTAAATACCGCCCTCTTTCAGGTAAGTAAGAAAACTTTTCTTATTTAACGCACTCATGGGAGGCCCCTAATCTTAAAGGTGCAAAGACGCAAGACGCAGAATTTCGTTTTGCGTTGTTGTTTTTGTATCGACAATTCCGGAAACGAGACCATTGCTCATGACCAGAATACGGTCTGTTATCCCTAACAACTCTGGCATTTCGGAGGAAATAATAATAATCCCCTTGCCTTTCTTCGCCAGTTCGGCAATTAACTGATAAATTTCAAACTTCGCTCCGACATCAATACCGCGCGTTGGTTCATCGAGCATTAATATTTCTGGTTGCGTTAGCAGCCAGCGCCCAATAATTACCTTTTGCTGATTACCGCCGGAGAGTGAACCAATTTGCGTACGATGTCCCGGCGTTTTTACCCGCATCGAATCAATTACCCACTGGGTATCGCTTTTCATCCGCGAGTTATCCAGCAAGCCAACTTTATTTTTGTAGTTGCGGATATTGGAAATTAACGAGTTAAAGCCAATATCCAGATAGGCATAAATTCCCGTTGAGCGGCGCTCTTCAGTTACCAGTGCAAATCCGTGGTTTATGGCTTCGTTAGCGTTATGGTTATTGATCTTTTTGCCGTGCAACGTAATGGTGCCAGCCGATTTCTCGCGAATACCAAATAACGTCTCAACAATATCAGTACGTTTCGCCCCCACCAGACCGGCAATACCGAGGATCTCCCCTTTATGCAGATCAAACGAGACATCGCGAATCGACGGCTGGCGCAGCGACGTCAGATTACGCACTTCCAGAATCACTTCGCCCGGCTTGTTTTCTTTGTCAGGGAAACGCTGGTTAAGAGAGCGTCCAACCATCATGGCGATGATCTTGTCCATCGTTAGCCCTGCCAGCGGTTCGGTAGCGATCCACTGACCGTCGCGCAATACGGTGACTTCATCACATAACTGGAAGATTTCTTCCATTTTATGCGAGATATAAACAATACCGCAGCCGCGCTCTTTTAATTTACGAATAATAGTGAAAAGATGATTGACCTCTTTTTCAGTTAACGAAGATGTCGGTTCATCCATAATCACAATTTTCGCGTTATAGGAAAACGCTTTGGCGATTTCGATCATCTGCATTTGCGAAACGGATAATGTGCCGACGCGCGCACGCGGATCGATATCAATATCCAGCTCATCAAAAATTGCTTTGGTTTCGCGGTACATTTTGTCCTGATCGACAAACATGCCTTTGGTGGGATATCGCCCCAGCCACATGTTGTCCATCACCGAACGTTGCAATACCAGGTTTAATTCCTGGTGTACCATCGAAATACCATTTTCCAGTGCTTCTTTGGCAGAATGGAAATCGATCTCTTTACCCTGGAACAAAATGGTGCCGGAGTCTTTTTGATAAATACCAAACAGGCATTTTAATAATGTTGATTTTCCTGCGCCGTTTTCCCCCATTAATGCATGGATAGAATGTGGCCGGACTTTTAAATTAACGTTATCAAGTGCCTTAACACCCGGAAAAGACTTGTTGATACCGCTCATTTCCAACAAGTATTCCCCGGAAGACGGAGTCGTTGAGCTGACCATATAATTTTACCTTGTTGGCCATACAATAAGGGCGCAGTAAACGACTGCGCCCAATCAGTCTTGTTTCTTGCTGAATTCAGCCAGGTTGTCTTTATCTACGCCAACGTAAGGTACGCGGACCACTTTGTTGTCGATTTTCCAGTTGGTACCATCAGCCGCACCTTTGCCATCGGCCAGGTTTTTCGCCAGATCAAAAGTCGCTTTCGCCTGGTTGTTAGCGTCGTTCAATACGGTGCCCGCCAGTGCACCGGATTTCACCAGTGCCAGAGCTTCTGGCAGCGCATCGACACCAAACACTGGAATGCTGGACTTGTTGTGTGCTTTCAGTGCTTCTACTGCGCCCATTGCCATCGCATCGTTGTTGGCGATAACCACTTCGATTTTGTTGGCGTTCGGGCCAGACAGCCAGGCGTCCATCTTATCTTTCGCCTGAGCGGTATCCCACATAGCGGTATCTAACTGTAACTGTTCAGTTTTGATGCCTTTGTCGTTCAGCTCTTTAATCACGTAAGTGGTGCGTGCTTCTGCATCCGGATGGCCCGGTTCACCTTTCAGCAGTACGAATTGAATCTGACCGTCTTTGTTGAGATCCCAATCCTGGTTTGCCGCCCAATGCTTAGCAATCAAATCGCCCTGAATAATGCCGGACTCTTTGGAGTCAGTGCCGACATAGTAGGCTTTATCGTAGCTATCCAGCGCCTTACGAGACGGTTCTTTGTTGAAGAAAACCACCGGCACGTTTTGCCCGCGCGCTTTCTCAATCACCGTACCCGCAGCTGCCGGGTCAACCAGGTTGATCGCCAGTGCCTTCACCCCTTTCGCCAGCAATACATCGATCTGATCGTTCTGCTTGGACTGGTCATTCTGAGAATCATTCATCAGCAGCTGAACATCTGGCGCGGCTTTCGCATCTTGTTCGATAGCCTTGCGCACAACAGACATAAAGTTATCGTCGTACTTATAGATTGTTACACCAATACGGGTATCAGCAGCGTGTGCAGTGGCACCGAATAACATACTGGCCATTACAGCAGACAGGGTTAACACCTTCTTATTCATGGTATCTCCGGTTTTTCTTATGCAGGGTAGTGCTTGAGATAAATGCTCGGCGGGGCAGTAGAGTTAATGAAGTGTTACTGAACGCCGAAGCTCACTTTTTAAAATTCGTTCTTCCATGCCCGGTAACGCTCCAGAAAACGGCTTTAATTGTTGTTATGACGCTATTACCTCGGTGAAAGTGATGATTCACTGTTACATACAGGTTACAGCGTTAAAACGGTGCAATCATAGCTATCGCATTGTTAATATACTGTGAAATCACTCACAGATTGAAAGCGGTTACATCGACTGATTTGTTGAGTTAGTGATCGCTGCCGCATTCTGGCGCGTTGCGACAGAATGGCGACGCACTAACGTCGGCATAAAACAGTGGCTGGCGTGAGGATCAATGTTGCCTGCTGCCCCTTGTAAGGCCAGTTCGGTAGCTAATTTTGCCATCGAAGCAATAGGATAACGCACGGTCGTTAATTGTGGGTCGGTGTAACGAGCGATGGGAATATCATCGAAACCGATGATTGAGAGATGTAACGGAATCGCAATACCATTATCTTTTAATGCCGTCAGTGCGCCAGCGGCCATATTGTCGTTGTATGCAAATACAGCGGTAAGTTGTAGATTGCGCCCCAGCAGTTCAACCATCGCCGCCTCACCGCCTGGCATGTCCGGGGTGCCAGTGCCAATCCAGCTTTCCGACGGAATAATATCCTGCTCTTTCAACGCACTCATCCAGCCTGCTTTGCGCATGGCATCATCTTCAATGCCGTGGCTGGAAGAAAGATAACCAATACGTTGATGACCATTATTGAGCAACATGCGCGTGGCCATTCGGGCACCACTGAGATTATCCAGGCAAACGCAACGATGGGCGTAACCTGGCACAACGCGGTTGATTAACACCATACCGGGAATGTTATCCATAAACTGCGCTAATTCATCATCGCTTAACGCTTTTGAATGAACAATCAACGCGTTACAACGCTGGCGAATTAACACCTCAATGGCATGACGCTCTTTTTCCGCTTCATGATAGCTATTACCTATTAGCACATATTTCTGGTGCTGCTGGGCGACGAGATCCACCGCTTTTACCAGCGCGCCGAAAAACGCATCAGAAACGTCCATTACCACCACGCCAATGGTATCGCTAACCTGAGTTGCCAGCGCCTGGGCATTGGCGTTTGGCCGATAATCCAACTCGCTCACTGCTTTCATTACTGCTTCACGCGTGTCGGCACTGACCAGCGTGCTGTTATTGAGCACCCGGGAAACCGTTGCCACAGAGACGCCAGCCTGACGCGCTACATCACGAATGGTGATCATATTCACTACCTGTTATGAGATTGCAGTAAATGCCTGCTTGCTGGCGGCTATTTTGTCAGCACTGAATTCAGGACTTCGTGAATCGAGTCACAGCAATGGAAACGGTTACAACCATTTTGTTAATGAATGTGATCCAGATCGTTATCTTGATGTTTTAGATAATGCAGGTCCGGCAGCACGCAAAGTTAACTGACGCCAGAGCCATTCCACCGGCCCCTGACGGAAGTAACGCAGCCAGATAACAGAGAAGAGAATATTCGCCAGCCATACCGGAATAACAAACGCCAGCAATTCCAGACGGTCAAACTGCATAAACAAACCGAGGTGATAAAAAAGCGTGGTACAAATCAGCGTTTGCAATAGATAGTTGGTCAGCGCCATCCGTCCGACGCAGGCGATCGCGAGCACCAGCTTAAAGCGGCTCAATTGCGGCCAGAAACCATAAAACAGCGACGCATAGCCAACCGCCTGAAACGGCGCACTCAGTTCCCGCGGCATCTGAAGTAAGAAGGCGCACCAGCGATATGCCCAGTCCAGCCGCCATTGCAGGGCGATCGCTGGAAGGTTAATGATCACCCCAATCGCCACCAGCACAAAACCGGTACGCCGATAATGGCGCAAGCTAAACTGCCCTTTCAGCCAGCCACTGCGCATCAGCGCCGCGCCAATTAGCATCATCCCTGCCAGTTGCCAGCCATACTGTGCGCCCAGTGCCAGTAAACTGTTGCCAACACCATCGGCACGATTACTGATCGCTTCAACGCCGCCGTGAAGCTTCCAGTATTTTTCATACAAAATAGCCGATGCATCCGGCGTCCAGGAGCGGCTGGTCTGACTGTCTGAAATCAACCCCAACAACAGCAAAACGCCAAGCCCCACCAGATAAAGCATGACGCCGGTATTAAACAGGCTTTTTACCGATGGCGCATCGCGCACCAGCCGCCAACAGATTAAGCCCACCAGCCCGTAAGCCAACAGAATATCGCCGTCCCAGAACAATAAACCGTGAATAAAGCCCAACAAGACTAACAGTGTTAACCGCGACTGGATCCAGCGTTTGCCACGGGGTAGCAACATTTGCAGGCCAGCACCAAACAGCAACGCAAAAAGCGTGAGGAATTTCACCTGACCGATGAGATCGAGTAATGCCCAGGTCCATGCATCCTGCGGCGTAATAGCGCCGTACCAGGCGGGATTGAGATAAGCCGCCTTTGGTAACCCAAAGGCGCTGATGTTTAATAGCAGGATCCCCAGAATGGCGACGCCGCGAACAAAATCGAGCGTGACGTTGCGCTCCATGGTTCCTGCCTTTTAATCAGTTGTGATGACGCACAGCGCGCAGAAATTCGTGGCGCGTATTCTGACTGGATTTGAACAATCCACCAAGAGAGGTCGTTGTCGTGGCACTGGTTGCATCGCGGATGCCACGCGCCTTCACGCAGTAATGTACCGCATCGATAGAGACAGCCACGTTATTGGTGCCCAGCAGCGTTTGTAGCGCAATGAGAATTTGCTGCGTCAGACGTTCCTGCACCTGCGGACGCTGGGCAAAGAACTGCACGATACGGTTAATTTTTGACAGACCGATCACCGAATCTTTCGGGATATAAGCCACCGTCGCTTTGCCATCGATGGTAACAAAATGGTGTTCACAGGTGCTGGTCAGGGTGATATCGCGCACGGTGACCATTTCATCAACCTTCATTTTGTTTTCAATGAGGGTGATTTTCGGGAAATTGGCGTAATCCAGACCGGAGAAAATTTCATCGACATACATTTTAGCGATGCGATGCGGCGTTTCCATCAAACTGTCATCAGCCAGGTCGAGATTCAGCAGCTGCATGATTTCGGTCATATGACCAGCAATAAGGCTTTTGCGCGTTTCGTTATCCATTTCATGCACGGGCGGGCGCAGCGGTGTTTCCAGTCCTCGCGCAACTAACGCTTCATGAACCAGGGCCGCTTCTTTACTGAGTGATGGCATTTATGATTTCTCCTGCAGGTGTGACGCCTCCGCCCTGCGTGGGGGCAAAGTTATTAAGCTGATTTACAGCCTGATTATTGTGCGTGAGGCGGCGCACATAATCCAGTATTCACAGCGATAATTATTGTAATTGCCGCTGCCTTTCATCAGCAGATGTTAAAACATCGTTATGTATATACGGAAGTGAAAGTTACTCACAGCACATTGAATAAACGGTATGATGAAGAAATTGCAAACAACACAACAAGGAGCCACGCATGGAAATGCTCGAAGAGCACCGCTGTTTTGAAGGCTGGCAACAACGCTGGCGGCACGACTCCAGTACCTTAAATTGCCCGATGACGTTCAGCATCTTTCTTCCACCGCCTCGCGATCACACCCCGCCGCCGGTGCTGTACTGGCTCTCCGGATTAACCTGCAATGACGAGAACTTCACCACCAAAGCGGGGGCCCAACGCGTAGCGGCGGAACTGGGGATTGTACTGGTGATGCCAGACACCAGTCCGCGCGGCGAACAAGTAGCCAACGACGACGGCTACGATTTAGGTCAAGGCGCGGGGTTTTATCTCAACGCCACACAAAAACCGTGGGCGACGCATTACAGGATGTACGATTATCTGCGCGATGAATTACCGACTCTCATTCAATCGCAATTTAACGTCAGCGATCGCTGCGCTATTAGCGGTCATTCCATGGGTGGTCACGGCGCATTGATTATGGCGCTGAAAAATCCTGGCAAATACACCAGTGTTTCTGCCTTTGCGCCGATTGTGAATCCGTGCAGCGTCCCGTGGGGAATCAAAGCGTTTCGCACTTATCTGGGTGAGGATAAAAATGACTGGATGGAATGGGACAGTTGCGCGCTGATGTATGCGAGTAATGCGCAGGATGCGATCCCGACACTGATTGATCAGGGCGATAATGATCAGTTTCTTGCCGACCAGCTACAACCCGCAGTGCTGGCAGAAGCCGCGCGTCAAAAAGCGTGGCCGATGACGCTGCGTATTCAGCCGGGATATGATCACAGTTACTACTTTATTGCCTCTTATATAGAGGATCATCTGCGCTTCCATGCGCAGTATTTACTGAAGTAAAGTCTGCCCGGTTCGCCGGGCATCTTCTCATCAAAAGCGATAATCCACTGCCATAAAGTAACGACGTCCGTCTTCGTTATAGCTGTAGTCGTCACGACTGAGATCCTTGTCGCCAAGGTTCAGCACACCCGCACGCAGTTTGACGTCTTTGGTCACCTGCCAGGCCGCGCCGGTATTCCAGATGGTATAACCGCCCGGAGTTTTAGCCGTCGCGCTGTCGGCGCGTTTCTGCCCGGTATAGTGACCAGAAACATAGAATGACCAGTCTTCCAGCGCCAGCGGTTTCCAGTCCAGCGTACCGTTAGCGGTATGGAACGGCAGATCGGACAACGGTTTGTTTTCGCCGTTGCTGACATCACGACCATCGTTGTAGGTGTAGTTGATCGACAGTTTCCATTCATCGTTGAACGGAATTTTCAGTTCGGTTTCCACGCCCTGAATACGTGCTTTGTTAACGTTGTAGTAGCTGAATACTGGCACACCGTCCGCTGTAAAACCGACAAAGTTTTGGTAGCCCGGAGCAGCATTGACGTCAGACGTACGGCTGATGCTGATACGATCTTTTACATCGTTGCGGAAAACGGTCACGCTGGATTCAACCCCTTCCAGCCAGCCTTCTTCACCCATGTAGTAAAGCCCCAGCTCCCAACTTTCGCTGGTTTCTGGTTTCAGATCCGGGCTACCCACAATCTTACATGCGCCACGGCAGGAATTGCTCGTCCAGTCAGGGCTAAGTTGCAACAGAGAAGGTGCTTTAAAGGCCGTCGCCCAGCCCCCTTTCACCGTTACGGTGTCGGTGGCGTTATAAACCAGGTAGGCACGTGGACTCCAGTGTTCACCGTAGGTTTCATGATCGTCCATACGTACGCCGGTCGTCAGCGCCAGCGGCTCGAAGATCCGCCATTCATCTTCCACAAACAGCGCGTACTGGCTGGCAGACGTTTTGGAGCTGGTTCCCCCGGTCAGGTTCACCGCATCGCTAAGTTTGTCGTGACGCCATTCACCGCCAACCGTAACAAACTGATTAATCGCCGTCAGTGGCAACGTGTATTTACCATCGACCGTATTGCTTTCGGAAGTAATCGGGCTGCTGTTGCCAGGGTTTTTGTTTTCGACTTTCTCACCGTAGTATTTCAGTTCGCTGGTGCCGTAATCCCAACGCCCATTATGGCTGACGGAGTAGTTCTGACGTTCCAGGCGGTTTTTGTCCAGCGAGTCGGAATCACGATCCTGACGGTCAAAACCGTATCCGGCAGTAAAATCGTGATTTTGATTCGGTGTCCAGGCAAATTCCACATTGCCGTCGCGGCTGGAGAATCCTTCAATACGCGGCGTTTCTCCGGTATCGGTGGTCGTTGAGTTTTGTGGGTCATCCTTTTCACGTTTTGCCAGGCTGCCGTAAGCTTTCATTCCCAGCACGCCGTCAATTAATGGTCCGCTGGTAAAGAACTGACCGTTATAGGTATCACCGCGATCGCGATGTTCCTGAATGGTGGTATCGACAGTAACGGTACCCGACCATTTCTGACCGATTTTTTTGGTGATGATATTCACGACACCGCCGAGCGCATCGGAACCGTACAGCGACGACATCGGGCCACGGACCACTTCAATACGTTCGATGGAATCGACCGGGATCCAGTTCAGATCGAAATCATTGTGGCGGAAGACGGCATTGCGGGAGTTAACGCGTTTACCGTCGACGAGAATCAGGGTGTAGCTGCTGTCAAGACCACGAATACTAACGCCCTTACGGTTATCCCCTTCGTTCGTCAGTTGTACGCCAGGCACTTCTTTGAGGACATCCTTCAGATTCTGTACCGGTTTTCGCTGCAGGTCTTCCTGGGTAATGACGCTGATACTGGCGGGTGCATCTTTAAGGTTTTGCTCAACGGAAGATGCAGTGACAACCATCGTTTCGCCATCATCATCGACCGCTAACACAGGCCATGCACAAGAAATAGCGGACAAACACAGCCCGACCCGTACGAAGGGGTTAAACCTAAACATTCCATATCTCCATGAGGTAACTACGAAAATAAAATGGGTTATCGCTCACATCTTCTTCACGTCCCCTTGCGTACGGCAGCATCGCGGTGGACTTATTTGTATGCAGGTGATCATCCCAGAAAGCCGGAACAGCCCCTGATTTGTCAGCCTTTTTTGATTTCGGCGTAACGATAATGCAAACGATAACAATTATCAATCCAAATGTTAAAATTTATATCCGCATGATTTGTCAGGGAAATAGAATTAAAAAAGCCCTCTCGGTTGAGAGGGCTTAGCAAAGAAGGGAGGAAACTTATTTCTTATCGTTCTGCGGGAACTTCATTTCGCTGTAGCGTACGAAGTGAGTTCCTTTAATCAGCTTGTATCCGAACCAGATAATCAGGAACAGCGGGATACCAATATATGTTGCCGCTACGCCGCCCCAGTCAATGGTGTCTTTCAGGAACGCTTCGTAGTTCTGGCCCAAAGTAATAATCAGACACAGAATGAATGCGAAGATCGGCCCCAGTGGGAAGAAGCCTGAACGGTACGGCAGATCGTTAATGTCGTGTCCCTGCAATACGTAACCGCGACGGAAGCGGTAGTGGCTAATCGCAATCCCCAGCCAGGCAATAAAGCCTGTCATACCAGAGGTGTTCAGCAACCACAGGTATACCGTCTGGTTACCAAACATCGAGGTCAGGAAGCACAGACCGGCAATCACCGTCGTCGCATACAGCGCGTTACGCGGCACGCCACCACGCGACAATTTAGCGAAAATGCGCGGCGCTTTACCGTCACACGCCAGGGTGTACAACATACGAGTAGACGCATACATACCGGAGTTACCCGCTGACAGCACCGCCGTCAGAATAACAGCGTTCATCACCGCCGCCGCAGAGAGCAGACCCGCGTGTTGGAATACCAGGGTGAACGGACTGACGCTGATGTCTTTCACATCATTACGCAGTAGGCTCGGATCGGTGTACGGAATAATCAGGCTGATGATCAGGATCGCGAACACATAGAACAACAGGATTCGCCAGAACACCTGACGTACCGCGCGTGGAATGTTTTTCGCCGGATCTTCGGACTCGCCTGCAGCAATACCGATCAGCTCGGTTCCCTGGAAAGAGAAGCCGACAATCATAGCTACGCCGATCATCGCCGCAAAACCACCAGCAAACGGTGCTTCGCCGATTGTCCAGTTGCTCCAGCCCGCAGGCTGTGCGCCTTTGAAGATACCGATAATCATCAGCACGCCGACAACAATAAAGACAATAACCGTCGTAACCTTGATCAGTGAGAACCAGTATTCTGCTTCACCAAAGCCACGGACCGAAATGTAGTTCAGCAGGAAGATAACGCCGAGGAACAGCGCACTCCAGATCCAACCGGGTGTATCCGGGAACCACCAGCTCATAACCAGCTGCGCAGCAACCAGGTCAACGGCGATAGTCACCGCCCAGTTGTACCAGTAGTTCCAGCCCAGCGCGAAGCCAAAGCCTTCTTCAACATAGTTCTGACCGTAAGTGGCAAACGAACCGGAAACCGGCATATATGCGGCCAGTTCACCGAGACTGGTCATCAGGAAGTAAACCATCAGGCCAATCAACATATACGAGAGCAATGCCCCGCCCGGACCTGCCTGAGAAATCGTTGCGCCAGAGGCAACAAAAAGACCTGTACCGATGGAACCGCCAATGGCAATCATCGTCAGGTGACGCGCCTTTAATTCACGGCGTAAGCCCGGCGCTTCTGTGGTTTTAGTTTCGGAAACCATACAAAAATGCTATCCATCTTAAAAATGAGGCGCGATTGTAGCAGACGATTGGCAATCCTTCCGGCAGAAATACACGGTTATAAGACACCTTCATGATCGCCCCGGGATTATAAGTAAAGCAGCCAATCTCTTTTCTGGCGAATGCATGCTGCGGGCGCTGCGTCACGAAATCGACACAGCACCAGCATGTTCTTGTACAGCAACTTAACGCGGTACATTCGCGGGATCGCAATAGTCCAGAAAGCGCCGAAGCGCGTTGGAAAGGTGTTTTTGCCGATGATGGATACGCCACAACGTGCGCATCAAGCGCGGCAGAGGGACCGCAACTTCACTTAACGTGCCTGCCTGCAATTGATCTTCAATGACCCGTCGCGACAGGCAACTAATTCCCAATCCATGACGCACCGCATGTTTGATTGCCTCGGAGTTACCTAACTCCATCGCCATCTCAAACTTCGGTAAATGTGACAGCAACAGATAATCGACAATCTCCCGCGTGCCGGAACCGCGTTCACGCAGGATCCACGGCGCAGCGGCCAGCTGCTCTAAGGTGACCGGACCACGAGCCAACGGCGAAGTCGGCGCGGCGAAAACCACCAGTTCGTCTTCCAGCCACGGTTCAGAGATGATTTCAGTGCTGTGGCACGGGCCTTCAATAAAGCCAATATCAACGCGGAAATCCAGCACCGCTTGCATCACGTCCTGGCTGTTCCCAACGCTAAGTTCAATCGGCAACTGCGGATAATCATGGCGATAACGGGCGATAACTGCAGGCAGAATGTAGTTACCGATAGTACTACTGGCATAGATACGAATCGCGCCGTTGTCTTCGCGAAACAGTTGTTCGATTTCAACCGCCTGTTCAAGCAGTGCCAACGCTCGCGGATAGAGCAGCCGCCCGTGTTCATTAACAACCAGTCTTTTCCCCACGCGATCAAACAGTTGCACGCCAAGCTGCCCTTCCAGGTCAGTCAAGGCTGCGCTCACTGCTGATTGCGACAACGCCAGCATCACCGACGCTTGGGTGGTTGATCCACTTTTCAATACTTCTGCAAAAACTTCCAACTGCCGGAGGGTGATGTGCATAGTCGCTTACCACTTATAAAGATTGATTATAAATATATAATCAATTTTATTTTTAAACCAGTTAGTCGTAACCTTATACCCGGTTAAAGGAGAGGGTTATGACGAATATCACCTTACAGAAACAACATCGTACACTGTGGCATTTTATTCCGGGGTTAGCCCTGAGTGCAGTTATCACCGGGGTCGCCCTGTGGGGTGGTTCCATTCCCGCGGTTGCGGGTGCCGGGTTTAGTGCCCTCACCCTCGCAATCTTGTTGGGGATGGTTTTAGGCAACACCATCTATCCGCGCATCTGGAAAAGCTGTGACGGTGGCGTGCTGTTTGCCAAGCAATATTTATTACGTCTGGGTATCATTCTTTATGGCTTCCGTCTGACGTTCTCGCAAATTGCCGATGTCGGTATCAGTGGGATCATCATTGACGTGCTGACGCTGTCCAGTACCTTCCTGCTGGCTTGTTTCCTGGGGCAGAAAGTGTTTGGTCTGGATAAGCACACCAGCTGGTTGATCGGTGCCGGTAGCAGTATCTGTGGTGCTGCCGCGGTACTGGCGACTGAGCCGGTAGTGAAAGCGGAAGCCAGTAAAGTAACCGTGGCTGTTGCAACCGTTGTTATCTTCGGGACCGTCGCGATTTTCCTCTACCCGGCGATATATCCGCTGATGTCTCAATGGTTTAGTCCGGAAACTTTCGGTATCTACATTGGTTCTACTGTGCACGAAGTGGCGCAGGTGGTGGCGGCAGGTCATGCCATCAGCCCGGATGCAGAAAACGCAGCAGTTATTTCCAAAATGCTGCGCGTGATGATGCTGGCTCCGTTCCTCATCCTGCTGGCGGCGCGTGTTAAACAGCTGTCTGGGGCGAACAGCGGCGAGAAAAGCAAAATCACTATTCCGTGGTTTGCCATCTTGTTCATCGTAGTTGCCATCTTTAACTCGTTCCACCTGTTACCGCAGAGCGTAGTGAATATGCTGGTAACGCTGGATACCTTCCTGCTGGCAATGGCGATGGCGGCGCTGGGTCTGACCACTCACGTCAGCGCGCTGAAAAAAGCCGGGGCGAAACCTCTGCTGATGGCTCTGGTACTGTTTGCCTGGCTGATTGTTGGTGGTGGTGCGATTAACTATGTGATTCAAAGCGTCATCGCATAAACCACTACATCTTGCTCCTGTTAACCCGCTATCATTACCGTTTTCCTCCAGCGGGTTTAACAGGAGTCCTCGCATGAAATACATTGGAGCGCACGTTAGTGCTGCTGGCGGTCTGGCAAATGCCGCAATTCGCGCCGCTGAAATCGACGCAACCGCGTTTGCCTTGTTCACCAAAAACCAACGTCAGTGGCGTGCCGCACCGCTCACGACGCAAACCATCGATGAATTCAAAGCCGCCTGTGAAAAATATCACTACACATCGGCGCAAATTCTTCCCCACGACAGTTATCTGATTAACCTCGGACATCCAGTCACCGAAGCCCTGGAGAAATCACGCGATGCGTTTATAGATGAAATGCAGCGTTGCGAACAGCTGGGGCTTTCTTTGCTCAACTTCCACCCTGGCAGCCATCTGATGCAGATTTCAGAAGAGGATTGCCTTGCGCGTATTGCCGAATCCATCAACATTGCGCTGGATAAAACTCAAGGTGTGACAGCGGTGATTGAAAATACCGCCGGTCAGGGCAGCAACTTAGGGTTTAAATTCGAACATCTCGCGGCGATTATCGACGGCGTGGAAGATAAATCCCGCGTCGGCGTCTGCATTGATACCTGCCATGCTTTCGCTGCCGGGTATGATTTGCGTACTCCAGCCGAATGCGAGAAAACGTTCGCGGATTTTGCCCGTATTGTCGGCTTTAAGTATCTGCGCGGGATGCACCTTAACGATGCGAAAAGCACCTTTGGCAGCCGCGTTGACCGCCATCATAGCCTCGGTGAAGGCAATATCGGTCATGATGCGTTCCGCTGGATCATGCAGGACGACCGTTTCGACGGAATTCCGCTGATCCTTGAAACCATCAACCCGGATATCTGGGCAGAAGAGATCGCCTGGCTGAAAGCGCAACAAACTGAAAAAGCGGTAGCCTGAAGATGAATAACCGGGAGAAGGAGATCCTTGCAATATTAAGGCGTAACCCGCTGATTCAGCAGAACGAAATTGCGGATATGCTGCAAATCAGCCGTTCGCGTGTTGCAGCGCATATTATGGATTTAATGCGCAAAGGTCGGATTAAAGGCAAAGGTTACATTCTCACCGAGCAGGAATACTGCGTAGTGGTGGGGACAATCAATATGGATATTCGCGGGATGGCGGATATCCGTTACCCGCAAGCGGCTTCTCATCCCGGTACAATTCATTGCTCGGCAGGCGGCGTTGGACGCAATATCGCCCACAATCTGGCGCTGTTAGGCCGCGACGTCCATTTGCTTTCAGTGATTGGCGATGACTTTTATGGCGAAATGCTCCTGGAAGAAACGCGCCGCGCCGGCGTGAATGTCTCCGGCTGCGTTCGTTTACATGGTCAAAGCACATCGACGTATCTGGCAATTGCCAATCGAGACGATCAAACCGTGCTGGCGATTAACGATACCCATCTGCTGGATCAGTTGACACCGCAACTACTGAACGGGTCGCGCGATTTACTTCGTCATGCGGGCGTGGTACTGGCTGATTGCAACCTGACAGCCGAGGCGCTGGAGTGGGTCTTTACCCTCGCTGATGAAATCCCGGTGTTTGTCGATACCGTTTCAGAATTCAAAGCGGGCAAAATCAAACACTGGCTGGCGCATATTCACACTCTGAAACCCACTTTGCCGGAGCTGGAAATTTTATGGGGCCAGCCGATAACCCGCGATGCTGATCGTAATGCCGCAGTGAATGCGTTGCATCAGCAAGGCGTTCAGCAACTGTTTGTTTATTTGCCCGATGAGTCTGTTTATTGCAGCCAAAAGGATGGCGAACAATTTTTGCTGACTGCGCCAGCGCATACGACGGTAGACAGTTTTGGTGCTGACGATGGTTTTATGGCGGGCCTGGTGTATAGCTTTCTGGAAGGAAGCAGTTTCCGTGATAGTGCCCGTTTTGCGATGGCCTGCGCGGCAATTTCACGCGCCAGCGGCAGCTTAAACAACCCTACCCTGTCTGCCGATAACGCGCTTTCATTAGTGCCGATGGTGTAACAATCTTGCCGGATTCGACGCTTGACCGCGTCTTATCCGGCTCATAACTCGCGCACTACGCTAAGCCAATAAAGAATCCTGCAATGGTGGCACTCATCAGGTTAGAAAGTGTCGCCGCCGCCAGCGCGCGTAAACCAAGCTGGGCGATTTCCGGCGCACGGTGTGGCGCAACCGCAGAAAATGCGCCAACCACCACCCCGATAGAACCAAAGTTAGCGAAACCGCACAACGCGAAGGAAATAATCGCCACGGTTTTAGCATCCAGAGTGCCAGCTGTTTGCAGATAAGGTGAGAAATTGAGGTAAGCGACAAATTCATTAATCGCCAGTTTCTGTCCAATCAAACTCCCGGCAAGATTCGCATCACTCCAGTCAACCCCCATCACCCACGCCAGCGGAGCCAACAGGTAACCTAAAATGGACTCCAGCGAGGCATGTTCAAAACCAAACCAGCCGCCAACGCCGCCGATAATACCGTTAATCAACGCAATTATTGCAACAAATGCCATCACCACTGTCGCCACACCTGCGGCGATTTTCAGCCCGGTCATTGCCCCTGTAGCGGCGGCTACAATAATGCTTTTTGGCGGTGTTTCGGTGAAAGAGAGGTTATTAAAGGAAACCTGCGAAGATTCCGTAGCCGGACTTAACATGCGGGCAAACAAGATCCCGCCAGGGATAGCCATTAACGATGCCGCCAGCAGATATTCCACAGGCACGCCCAGTGCGGCGTAACCAATCATTGTCGAACCAGCAATCGAGGCCATCCCGCTACAAATCGCTGTAAATAATTCATTGCGATTCAGACGATCGATAAAGGGTTTAACGATTGCCGGAATTTCGTTTTGCCCGAGGAAAATGGTAGTGACCGCGACGAATGACTCGATCTTGCTGATATTCAATGCTTTCTGGAATATACCGCCGAGAATGCGAATTAAGATCCCCATCACACCGATGTAGTAGAGAATACTCACCAGTGCAGTGACGAAGATAATTGCCGGTAATACCCTGAAACCAAAGATAAATCCTGCGCCATCAAATAAGGTGTCCATTTTCGGTCCGACCAGAGAACCGAAGATAAAAGCGCTACCTGCATCGCTGTACGCCATCACTTTATGGACGCCAAAAGCGACTTTTTCTGCGACCCAACGCCCTGGTGGTAACCAAAGCATAATGCCGCCAATCACGACCTGTAATACCAGCGCCGCACCGACAGTACGCAGGCTGATCTTCTTCTTGTTTACTGACAGCAAACACGCAATTGCCAGCAGTACCACCATTCCCAGAACACTTCTCATGACATCCATAGTTATTATCTCTTCATGTCATTTTGGGCGACGGCTCTCTGCCCATCAGAAATAGCCAGGCTTGCATCCAGCGACACCGGCCCGGCTTGATATCAACACTTAGTGGGTTTTGATGTAGCCGCGCACGCACTCTTCGACTAATCCCCAGAACCAGTCGGTATCAATAGTGATGCCGACTTTGGTATTGGCGGGCTTGCCAAGAACGCCCAGCTCGTCGCAGACGGTACGCCCGTAACAAGGGCCACTGTTAACGTCCACTTCGACGTACATATCCTGGGTTTTTATGCCATCAGGGTTAATCAGATAGCCGATACAGGTGGCGTCGTGCACCGGGCCGCCAGCCAGACCGTAGTTTTCGAACTGGGTTTTCAGAGTGAAGTTCATGATGTCGCTGAACAACTCTCCGGCAGGGCCGCCTGCTCTTTCCATCCGAGCAATCACGTCCGGAGTGCAAACGGTCTGGTTGGTGAGATCGAGGCCCATCATCACTAATGGAACGCCGGAGGTGAACACCACTCGCGCCGCTTCCGGGTCAGCAAAGATGTTGAACTCGGCAGAAGGGGTGAAGTTGCCAGTACCGTAAGCGCCGCCCATTAGCACAATTTCACGGATTTTTGGCAGGATTGCGGGTTGCATACGCATTGCCACCGCGATATTTGAAAGCGGACCAACCGGCACCAGAGTGATATCGCCATCGCTTGCCATCAGGGTATCGATGATATATTTCACCGCATGGGTGTTTTCTGCCTGACGAGTCAGCGGTTCGAATACCGGGCCATCCAGTCCGGTTTCACCGTGAATATTATCAGCAACGATTTGTTGACGCATAATGGGTTGCGGCATCCCCGCATAAACCGGAACATTAATCTCCAGTTTCTGGCAAACATTCAGGCCATTAATTAATGTTTTATCGAGGGTTTGATTCCCCGCCACAATAGTGATACCTAATAAATCAATCGCCGGATGTTTCGCGGCCATCATTATGGCAATAGCATCATCATGACCCGGATCACAATCCAGAATAATTTTTCTCTTTTCCATTGTTTATTTCCTCTGTTTCCAGTTGCGTTATTTTTTCTACAGCAAAGAAAATTCGACCGGGCCGATGATTGAATCTTAACAACAGCGTACGTATGCTAAATATGAGAAATCTCATAGCGGATAAACATCGTGAATGAAATCCACAATAATGTTCTTAAGCAGCAATTGATGAGTGAGTCCGCGTATAAGGATTGCTTTTCAACGGATGTTTCAGCCGATACACGGCTGTTTCATTTTTTAGCGCGTGACTACATTGTGCAGGAAGGGCAACAGCCGTTATGGCTGTTTTACCTGACGCGAGGCCGCGCCAGGCTTTACGCCACGCTTGCCAATGGTCGCGTGTCGCTGATCGATTTCTTTGCCGCCCCCTGTTTTATTGGTGAGATTGAGTTAATCGATAAAGACCATGAACCACGTGCGGTGCAGGCGATTGAAGAGTGTTGGTGCCTTGCACTCCCGATGAAACATTACCGTCCGCTGTTATTAAACGACACGCTATTTTTACGAAAACTCTGCGTTACTTTAAGCCATAAAAATTATCGCAATATTGTTTCTTTAACTCAGAATCAATCATTTCCGTTAGTGAATCGCCTGGCAGCTTTTATATTACTCTCGCAGGAAGGTGATCTTTATCAAGAAAAGCATACGCAAGCGGCAGAGTATTTGGGCGTTTCTTATCGACATCTTTTATATGTTCTCGCGCAATTCATTCATGACGGTTTATTAATTAAAAGCAAGAAAGGGTATCTGATTAAAAACAGAAAGCAGTTGTTAGGGCTGGCGCTGGAGATGGACCCGGAGAATAAATTCTCCGGGATGATGCAGTAAAAAATAATCTGGAATAGTACGCGATTACCGGGTGCAACGCTTAATAAGCGCGTACATCCGGTAATGAAACTCAAGCTAAACCAATAAAGAACCCAGCAATGGTCGCGCTCATCAGGTTGGAAAGCGTTGCTGCTGCCAACGCCCGTAACCCAAGCTGAGCGATTTCCGGCGCGCGTTTTGGCGAAATAGCCGAAAACGCCCCAACGACAACACCGATAGAACCAAAGTTAGCAAAACCACAAAGCGCAAAGGAGATAATCGCAATGGTTTTCACTTCCAGCGTGCCGCCCGTTTGCAGGTATGGGGAGAAACTCAGGTAAGCGACGAATTCGTTAATCGCCAGTTTCTGCCCAATCAGGCTACCCGCAAGGTTGGCATCACTCCAGTCCACGCCCATGATCCACGCCAGCGGTGCCAGCACATAGCCAAAAATACTTTCCAGAGAGGCATTGGAAAAACCAAACCAGCCACCAATTCCGCCGATAATGCCGTTGATCAGCGCAATAATTGCCACAAACGCCATTACCACCGTCGCCACACCAGCGGCGATTTTCAACCCGGTCATCGCACCGCTCGCCGCCGCTTCGATAAAGCTTTTTGGCGGCGTTTCGCTGAACGACAGATTTTCAAATGTCACCTGCGAAGGCTCGGTGGCTGGGCTAAGAATACGTGCAAACAAAATACCACCAGGGATCGCCATCAGCGATGCCGCTAACAGGTAGTCAATTGGTACGCCCATTCCGGCATAACCAATCATCATCGAACCGGCAATGGACGCCATCCCGCTACAAATTGCCGTAAATAGCTCGTTGCGATTCATGCGATCGATAAACGGTTTAACGATCGCCGGGATCTCATTTTGCCCGAGGAAAATAGTGGTAACCGCAACAAAAGATTCGATTTTGCTGATGTTGAGGGCTTTCTGAAAAATACTGCCAAGAATGCGGATTAGCAGCCCCATCACGCCAATGTAGTACAGCAGGCTGATGAGCGCTGTGACGAAAATAATTGCCGGAAGTACGCGAAAGGCGAAGATAAAGCCCGCGCCATCAAACAGGACATCCATTTTCGGCCCAACCAGCGAACCAAAAATGAAGGCGCTACCGGCATCACTGTAAGACATCACTTTATGCACGCCTAATGCCGCCTGCTCTACTGCCCATTTTCCCGGTGGGAAGTAGAGCATAATGCCACCAATAGCGATTTGCAGCAGCAATGCAGCCCCGACCGTGCGTATGCTGATACCTTTTTTATTCACTGACAATAAGAATGCAATTGCCAGCAATACCACCATACCCACCAAACTTCTCATTATATCCATAATGATTTTCCTTTCATGCCAGTAAACCCGGCGCTAGCGCCAGGTTTTGGTATGTATGATCAGTACGGGCGACGGCTTTCTGCCCGTCAGAAATTAACCCGCGAGACGCTGGTATTCTTTGGCAATTTCGCTCGCCAGAATGGCGTTGTTGAACACCAGTTGGATGTTGGATTTCAGGCTGTCACCACCGGTCAGTTCAGCAACACGAGCCAGCAGGAACGGTGTGCTTTCTTTACCAATAACGCCCTGCTCTTCGGCTTCGGCGACAGCTTGATCTATGGCTGCATTGATAGATTCCTCCGGCATCGCAAACTGCTCCGGGATCGGATTCGCCACTACCAGGCCGCCGTTCAAACCGGTTTGCCATTTCACTGCCATTGCACGAGCGATTTCCGTGGCACTATCAAGGCGAATACTGACTTCAAATGGGCTGGTACGGCAGAAAAACGCAGGCAGCGCTTTTGTCTGATAGCCAATTAACGGTACACCGAAGGTTTCTAAATATTCTGTTGTTAATCCTAAATCGAGAATAGATTTTGCACCGGCACAAACAACGGTGACATTAGTATTTGCCAGTTCCTGTAAATCGGCAGAAATATCGAATGTATGTTCCGCACCGCGATGCACACCACCAATCCCCCCCGTTGCAAATACTTTAATTCCTGCCAGTGCCGCGATAATCATCGTTGAAGCAACGGTGGTCGCGCCATTTTTTCCTGCGGCAACGACAAAAGGTAAATCACGGCGACTGACTTTCGTCACGTTATGTCCTTCACGGCCTAACAATTCAATTTCTTCTTTGCTCAAACCTACTTTCATGACACCACCAATAATGGCGATTGTTGCAGGTACAGCACCGTGCTTACGAATTGTGTCTTCTACTTCAATTGCCGTCTCAGCATTTTGCGGGAATGGCATCCCGTGAGAAATAATTGTCGATTCCAGTGCCACAACCGGTTTTTTGTTTTTTAAAGCGTCCTGCACTTCCGGGGAAATTTGTAATAATTCAGGGGAAATTTTTAATTCAGACATTCTGCGTTCTCCACTAACGATATAACGTTGGCAATCGATAAATCGGGGTTATTGGTGTATTCACAGGAGAGCGCCATTGACGAACATCCCTGTGCGAAACGAACAGATTCGGCAAACGGCATTCCGTCTACCCAACACGAAGCAAGTCCCGCCATCATGGCATCGCCCGCTCCGGTAACATTAATGACATTGGTTTTAATCGGCGCAGACCAACCACTTTCACCGCCGATATCACTGTAATAAACACCATCACCGCCCATGCTCAGCACCAGGCGGTTCAGGCCATGTTGATGGAACCAGGCGGCAACCTTTGCCACATCTTCACGCCCTGACAGCGCAATCCCACTCAGGGTTTCCGCTTCAAGGCGGTTTGGCTTGAGAGTGTGGATCAGATTTAGACGGTCGCGCACTTTGACACATTTCCACGCAGAAACAGGATCGACAAATATGGGTACGTTGGCGGCATTATCCAGAATCCATGCCAGTGCCTCTTCACTGATATTACAGTCCGCGACAATGACCTTTGCCCTCTGAATAAATTCACGGTGCTGTGCGAGATATTCAGCTGTAATAGCGTTGCTAATATTCATGTCATTTATAGCAACCAGCATTTCACCGGTATTATCGAGTAATGATAAATAGCTCGACGTATTTTCTCCCGGCACAATCAGGCATTTATCGACATAAACGCCAGATTGATTGGTTTGCGTTAGCAGCGATTGACCATAAAAATCACTGCCTACGGCGCTCAGTAGCCAGGCTTTATTACCCAGCAACGCCAGGTTTTGTGCAATATTGCGCCCTACCCCACCAGGCGTAAATTTTATTTTACCTGGATTTGAATCCGCATAATTTAATGATTCATGTGAATATCCGGCGACATCAATATTCGCCGAGCCTATAATTACGACATAATCCTTTTCGCGCATAGCACGTCCTCTGGTAAAAAATTACCAACCCTGTCAATCCACAAGAATATAGATACTGCAAAGACGGTTTAAACATGTGTTCATATTTAAACATGTGCTCATAGTATGCATGTTTTACGTAAAGTAAATTGCCGCCAGAGAGGCAAAATGGGCAGATTTGAGCAGGCTCACAAAATGCGATTAAATGCCTGAATTACAAAAGTGAGGAATTTGTGACGGGATGCACAGAACAGGAACACTAAAAAAGGGCAGAAAATAATCTGCCCTTGAGGAAATAACCTTAGTGTTTGATGAACATTTCAGGTTTCTACTGAAAGATAAAACCATTTAAATTCATAAAATTACATTCACAAACTGGTCATTCCCTTTGCGCTCATCAAATGTTACAGGGCAGGAAATTTCTGCCCTGTAACACACCTTTTATTACGCTGCTTTCGCTACTGCGTCCACTTCCGGACGTTTCAGGAAGGCATAGGCCAAACCCGCCACCAGCGTACCGGCAATAATTGCTACCAGGTAACCCAGTACCGGCGTAATAGCGCCAGGGATCAGCAGAACAAACAGACCACCGTGCGGTGCCATCAGTTTCGCACCAATCGCCATTGAGATTGCGCCAGTCAGCGCCCCACCAACGATACAACACGGCAGCACACGCATCGGATCACGAGCAGCAAACGGAATTGCACCTTCCGAAATAAAGCACAGACCAAGAACCAGAGCGGCTTTGCCACCTTCCTGCTGCGCTTTGTCGAATTTGCGACGCGCCACCATTGTTGCCAGACCCATTGCCAGCGGTGGCACCATACCTGCCGCCATAATCGCCGCCATCGGGCCATAGGTTTGAGTACTCAGCAGACCCACACCGAATGCGTACGCTGCTTTATTTACCGGACCGCCCATGTCAGTACACATCATGCCACCGAGGATCGCCCCCAGCAGAACCGCATTCGCAGTCCCCATGGTCTGCAGCCAGTGAGTCAACCCTTCGAGAATGCCAGCAACCGGTTTACCGATCAGGTAGATCATCGCCAGACCGACCACCAGACTGGAAATTAGCGGAATGATCAGGATCGGTTTCAGCGCCTCCATACTCTGTGGCAGTTTCAGTTGCGTACTGATTAACTTCGCAATGTAACCAGCCAGGAAGCCCGCAATAATACCCCCAATGAAGCCAGAACCGGTGCTGACCGCCAGCATACCGCCAATCAGACCCGGCGTGAGACCCGGACGATCGGCAATGGAGAAGGCAATGTAACCTGCCAGTACCGGCACCATCAGCGCAAAGGCTGAACCACCACCAATCTGCATCAGCGCCGCTGCCAACGTACCCGGCTCTTTAAACGCTTCGATACCAAAAGCAAAAGAAAGCGCGATACACAGACCACCTGCAACGACCATCGGCAGCATGTAAGAGACGCCCGTCAGCAAGTGACGGTAAGCGCCTGCACCCTCTTTCTTACCTTCAGTGGTCGCTGTTTGAGCTTTGCCCGCCGGTTCATACGGCGTTGCTTCAGCAACCGCTTTATCCAGTTCCTGCGCGGTTTTCTTCAGCGCCAGACCGGTAGAGGTGCGATACATCGGTTTACCAGCAAATTTCGCCAGATCCACTTCGATATCTGCCGCCACAATCACCAGATCCGCTGCGGCTACTTCTTCAGGGGTGATCGCATTACCCGCGCCAACAGAACCACGGGTTTCAACTTTCACCCACCAGCCACGTTTTTTCGCTTCGGTTTCAATGGCTTCAGCCGCCATAAATGTGTGTGCTACGCCAGTCGGGCAAGCTGTCACCGCAACTACGCGTTTCGGACCTCTGGTGGCAACTGGTGCTGTTGCAGCGACCGGTGCAGTGTAAGGTTTCGCATGGCCTTTGGCTTCACTCAGGAACAGCTCAGGGTGCGCAACTGCCCGGGAAATATCGCCCAGCCAGACATTTTTACCGTTCAGCGCGCTGTCGTTCGGGATGGAATCACCGAGAACAATCGCCATTTCAGCGTCGTTCGGATTGTCGATGATTTCCAGTTTTGCTTTTCGCGCCGCCGCGCCCAGCAGGGTCTTCGCCATATAGGCGCGTGCCTGACCGAGATTAGCGTCAATAATCAGCAGCGTTTTCATTATGCCTCTCCTGCTGTCAGTTAAAAGGTTGTAAGTCGACGCGCGCCATCATTGCGGCCAACTGCGGACGATCGGTAATACCCACATTGCTTTGACTTACCGCCAGGGCTGCAACAGCTGTCGCCAGACGCAGTGTGTGTTCACTGGATTCACGCATCAGCAAGCCATAAATCAGGCCACCAACCATAGAATCCCCTGCGCCAACGGTGCTTACGACATCGACTGACGGTGGTTTGGCGATCCATTCGCCGGAGGCATTAACCCAAAGCGCGCCTTCGGCACCCAGTGAAATAACGACATGCGCGATACCTTGTTCACGCAGCGCATGCGCAGCTTCAATCACATCTTTCATTTCAGGCAGTTTACGGCCCGCCCAGATTTCCAGCTCGCGGCGGTTAGGTTTCACCAGCCACGGTGCCGCTTTCAAACCTGCCACTAACGCTTCACGGCTACTATCAAAGATAATGCAAGGACACTGACTACGCAGGCGAGTCATCCAGTCGGTGAACGCTTCCGGGCTGACGCCTGACGGTAAGCTTCCGCTGACACAGACCATATCGAACTGACCGAGCCAGCTCAGAGAATCAGTCACAAAGCGTTCCCAGTCGGCGGGGGTAACTTCAAAACCCGAGAAGTTGAAGTCGGTCACTTCGCCGTCTTTTTCCGTCAGCTTAACGTTAATTCGGGTGCGCCCCTGTACAACCTGGAAACGGTTGGCAATGCCCAGCTCGCTGAACAGTTGCTGAAAACCATCCTGATTGTCTTTACCGAGGAAGCCGCCAACGGTGACATCAATTCCCAGGTCTTTTAATACTTTGGCCACGTTGATGCCTTTACCCGCCGCATGCAGACCGGTGGTTTTCACCAGGTTCACTTCGCCGCGTTCAATTTCCGGGCAGAAACCAACAAGGTCATAAGCCGGATTAAGGGTGATAGTAGCAACACGTCTGCTCATTATGCGCCCTCCCCAAGACCAGCAGCGATAGCGTCGCCAATGGCTTTCAGCGCCTGCTCAGCATCTGCACCCTGGGCGGTAAAGCGTAGGCGATGACCTTTCTTAACGCCAAGTGCCACAACTTTCATCAGACTACGTCCGTTTGCCGGTTTGCCGGTGCCATCAAGGTTTGTCACGGTAATATCACTGTTAAATTGTTTAATAGTATTAACCAGCATGGTACCTGGACGAGCATGCAGGCCGTGTTCATTGCGCACCACAAACTCCGCGCTTAACACGTCGTCGGTCGGCGCATCATCGCTGGTCAGCAGCGCCAGCAACGTTGCCGCATCCGCTTTCAGCAAACGGTCAGCTTTATTGTCGAGCAACAAATCAGCGAGACGCTTAAGAACCGCGACGGGCTGATCGTCATTCATCGCCACACTCACCAGCATGGCTGCCGTTTCGCCGTCCACATCAAAAGCATTTGCCGCACGGCTTACCGCAATCGCGCTACGCAAATTGCCTTCAGCGCTATCGCTCAGCCAGATGCCCTGTCCGAGGTTCAGCGGTTGTTCATTGATAGCTTTAGTGACGAAGGTGGCGTCAACTGCCCCTGCTTCTTTCAGACGCGCAGCATTAAGCGCCTGAAGCGTCAGCAGATCGCTGGCGACAATATCCAGCGTCAGCATTTCGTTATCGAGCTTCAGCTGCTCACTCTGCTTTTCGCCCATCAGCAATGCGCGAAGTTCTTCTGCTGTCGTTGCTGACTTCAGCTGTTCAGCAACGGAATCATCGCTCAGTACGTGGGTCAGCTGGCGTAACAGACCCAGATGTTCATCCGAGCTGGCAGCAATACCGATCGCCACGTACGCTACCTGGCCGTCACCCCAGGTGACGCCTTCCGGGAACTGAAATACCTGAACGCCGGTTTTCAGCACCTGATCGCGGGTGTCGGTAGTGCCGTGTGGAATAGCAATACCATTGCCGAGGAACGTAGAGGTTTGCTGTTCGCGCGCCAGCATGCCATTGACGTAGCCTTCAGCTACATTACCGGCCTGCACCAGCGCCGCAGCGACCTGGCGAATCGCCTCTTCTTTGTCTCCGGCCTTTTCGCCCGGATGGATGTCCTGTACGGATAACTGGAACATAGTTCTCCTCTCTTGCTGAATTGAAACGATTCAGCTTCTATGAGAAAAAAAGCGCCAACCTAGCTTAGGGTTAAAGACAAGATCGCGCTGAAACGTTTCAAGAAAGCATAATACTTCTGTTTCAGCACGCAAGGAAAGCCGTAAAGTTATGAACAAAAGTTTGATGTGCTGCACAATTTTTTGTCATTTTTCCGAATTGCTGATGGGAAAATCCGTGGTCAGTAATTTCAATTCAGCAGCGTCAGCAGACAATCAGCAACAGTGAAATGGCATTTTGATTATTCGTGGCGCTTTTGATTTTGCTGTCTGTTTATTTACTGACAAGCAGCGTAAACTCCGCGTCTTCATCTTCCAGTGATCGACCAGCATGCATAACTCCCCCGCAGTCTCCAGCGCGAAATCGTTTGACCTGACCTCGACGGCGTTTTTAATCGTTGCCTTTCTCACCGGTATTGCGGGCGCTCTGCAAACCCCGACACTCAGTATTTTCCTTACCGATGAAGTACATGCCCGTCCGGCGATGGTGGGATTCTTCTTTACCGGCAGCGCTGTCATTGGGATTCTGGTCAGTCAGTTTCTCGCCGGGCGCTCTGATAAGCGCGGCGATCGCAAATCGCTGATTGTCTTTTGCTGCCTGTTAGGCGTGCTGGCCTGCACCCTTTTTGCCTGGAATCGCAACTACTTTGTTTTGCTATTCGTTGGCGTCTTTCTTAGCAGCTTTGGCTCGACCGCTAACCCGCAAATGTTTGCCCTTGCACGTGAACATGCCGACAAAACCGGACGTGAGGCGGTGATGTTCAGCTCTTTTTTACGCGCTCAGGTTTCACTGGCATGGGTCATTGGCCCGCCGCTGGCTTATGCCTTAGCGATGGGTTTCAGCTTTACGGTAATGTATCTGAGCGCAGCGGTAGCGTTTATTGTTTGCGGCGTGATGGTGTGGCTGTTTTTACCGTCGATGCAAAAAGAGCTTCCGCTGGCGACCGGCACGGTTGAAGCGCCGCGCCGTAACCGTCGCGATACGCTGCTGCTGTTTGTCATTTGTACATTGATGTGGGGCTCGAACAGCCTGTACATCATCAACATGCCGCTATTTATTATCAACGAACTGCATCTTCCCGAGAAACTGGCCGGTGTGATGATGGGGACCGCCGCCGGGCTGGAAATCCCGACCATGTTGATTGCCGGATATTTTGCCAAACGTCTGGGTAAGCGTTTCTTAATGCGCGTTGCTGCCGTGGGTGGCGTCTGTTTTTACGCAGGAATGCTGATGGCGCATTCACCTGTCATTCTGTTGGGCTTGCAGCTGCTAAATGCTATTTTTATTGGCATTCTGGGCGGCATCGGGATGCTCTATTTTCAGGATTTGATGCCCGGTCAGGCAGGTTCAGCCACCACGCTCTATACCAACACGTCGCGCGTGGGCTGGATCATCGCAGGATCTGTGGCGGGCATCGTCGCCGAGATCTGGAATTATCACGCTGTGTTCTGGTTTGCGATGGTGATGATTATCGCCACTCTGTTTTGCTTACTGCGGATTAAAGATGTTTAAGGCGCGGTCAGCATTTCCAGATCGATAAGCCAGGTCATTGCCTGCTGACGCGAGTTACCGCACATTTCAGCGCTGGCTTGTAAGCCTGCACAGACTTTCGGCCGCAGTGGCGAGGTGAAAATTTTACAGCGTTGCTGTTCATCAAGCTGAATGCAGGGCGTATTGGCGGGCTTGCCATCTGGCATACCGGGAATAGGGCTGGAAATTGAAGGGGCAGTGCAACACGCCCCGCAACCCGGACGGCATTCCATACGTTGTTCTCTTAAGGTTAACCACCGGATTGATGAGCGCGCACAGTACCACCTTTTTTGCACCAGCAAAAGTGCGAATACCACTTGCCCGAAAGGCCCGTCGCGAGTACTTTGTCGCGATATTTTTGACATTTTCGACTACAGGAATTTTTCGATGCCAAGAGCGAACGAAATTAAAAAAGGTATGGTACTGAATTACAACGGCAAACTGCTGCTGGTTAAGGACATTGATATTCAGTCGCCCACTGCCCGCGGTGCCGCTACGCTGTACAAAATGCGTTTTTCTGATGTCCGTACCGGGCTGAAAGTAGAAGAGCGTTTCAAAGGAGATGATATCGTTGACACCGTGACGCTGACCCGCCGTTACGTTGACTTCTCCTATGTCGATGGCAACGAATATGTCTTTATGGATAAAGAAGACTATACCCCGTATACCTTCACCAAAGATCAGATTGAAGAAGAGTTGCTGTTTATGCCTGAGGGCGGCATGCCGGACATGCAGGTGCTGACCTGGGACGGTCAACTGCTGGCGCTTGAGCTGCCGCAGACCGTTGATCTGGAAATCGTTGAAACCGCACCAGGCATCAAAGGGGCATCTGCCAGCGCCCGTAACAAACCGGCGACATTGAGCACTGGTCTGGTGATTCAGGTACCAGAATACTTAAGCCCGGGCGAAAAAATTCGTATCCATATCGAAGAACGCCGTTATATGGGTCGTGCTGACTAACTTCAGCCGCATGCAGAAAAGGGATAGCTCAGGCTGTCCCTTTTTTAATTTATTATACCAATCTTCTATTTTGCGCTTCCTGAATATAGTTCTCCCGTAATATTCACCAGTTCATTGATCGCCCTCACACTTCATCGCATTAACAATCCAGACCAATTTCAATTTCTGTCATATAACTTTACACTGTCATTGTTAATCAATCGTTACTAAGACGTGACTCCTATGAATACAATCGCCTCCGCTACGCTCCCGCCTCAGGTACACGCTCCACGCTACGATCGCCAGCAGTTGCAATCACGTATCGTTCATTTTGGCTTCGGAGCCTTTCACCGCGCACATCAGGCGTTACTGACCGATCGTGTGCTGAATGCCCAGGGCGGCGACTGGGGGATCTGTGAGATCAGCTTGTTCAGCGGCGATCAACTGATGAGCCAGCTCCGCGCACAGAACCATTTATATACCGTGCTGGAGAAAGGTGCGGACGGCAATCAGGCGATAATTGTCGGTGCCGTTCACGAATGCCTGAATGCAAAACTGGATTCCTTAGCGGCAATTATTGAGAAATTTTGCGAGCCACAGGTGGCAATTGTTTCCCTGACGATTACCGAAAAAGGCTATTGTATTGACCCGGCCACCGGTGCACTCGACACCAGCAATCCGCGGATTATTCACGATCTTCAAAATCCTGAAGAACCTCACTCCGCGCCGGGTATTCTCGTCGAAGCACTGAAACGACGCCGTGAACGCGGCCTTGCACCGTTTACCGTACTCTCCTGCGACAATATTCCTGACAATGGCCATGTGGTGAAAAACGCGGTGCAGGGGATGGCGGAAAAACGTTCACCAGAACTCGCCGGGTGGATAAAAGAACACGTCAGTTTTCCGGGAACCATGGTCGACCGTATTGTTCCGGCAGCAACCGACGAATCACTGGCGGAAATCAGCCAACATCTGGGGGTGAATGATCCCTGCGCGATTAGCTGCGAACCGTTTATCCAGTGGGTGGTGGAAGATAACTTCGTCGCTGGGCGTCCTGCCTGGGAAGTCGCAGGTGTACAAATGGTGAATGATGTCCTGCCATGGGAAGAGATGAAACTGCGTATGCTTAATGGCAGCCACTCTTTTCTCGCTTATCTGGGTTACCTCTCAGGATTCGCGCACATCAGTGATTGCATGCAGGATCGCGCATTTCGCCATGCCGCCAGAGCATTAATGCTGGATGAGCAAGCGCCGACACTGCGAATTAAAGATGTCGATTTAACACAATATGCAGATAAGTTAATTGCACGTTTTGCTAACCCGGCGCTGAAACATAAGACCTGGCAAATCGCAATGGATGGTAGCCAGAAATTACCGCAACGTATGCTGGCTGGTATTCGCATACATCTGGCGCGCGAAACGGACTGGTCGTTGCTGGCATTAGGAGTTGCAGGCTGGATGCGTTACGTCAGCGGCGTTGATGATGCCGGAAATGCCATTGATGTTCGCGATCCGCTTAGCGATAAAATTTGCGAACTTGTTGCGGGCAGTAGCAGTGAACAACGCGTAACCGCCCTGCTTTCTCTGCGTGAAGTTTTCGGTGATGATCTGCCAGATAACCCGCATTTTGTGCAGGCTATCGAACAAGCCTGGCAGCAAATCGCACAATTCGGCGCGCATCAGGCGCTATTAAACACCCTCAAAATTTAACGATTTCTGCGGTTAAAGCGGATGAAGCTCGCCTTCGTCCGCTCTCCCCTTCTCTTTTCTGCCTTTTTTAGCCAGGATTAACGCTCAGTTAACTTTTAAGAGTATTGCGGAGCCGTTGTGACCAGGACCAACCTCATCACCGGTTTTCTCGGCAGCGGGAAAACTACGTCGATTCTTCATCTGTTAGCCCATAAAGATCCCAACGAAAAATGGGCGGTACTGGTTAATGAATTTGGGGAAGTCGGAATTGATGGTGCTTTGCTCGCCGATAGCGGCGCATTGTTGAAAGAGATCCCCGGCGGCTGTATGTGCTGCGTTAATGGTTTACCCATGCAGGTAGGGTTGAATACCTTACTGCGTCAGGGAAAACCAGACCGCTTGTTGATAGAGCCGACCGGGCTGGGCCATCCGAAACAGATCCTCGATCTCTTAACCGCGCCCGTGTATGAACCGTGGATAGATCTGCGCGCCACGTTGTGCATTCTCGATCCACGCCTGCTGCTGGACGAAAAAAGCGCCAGCAATGAAAACTTCCGTGACCAGCTGGCTGCCGCAGACATTATTGTCGCCAATAAATCCGACCGTGCGACGCCCGAAAGTGAGCAAGCGCTACAGCGCTGGTGGCAGCAAAATGGTGGCGATCGGCAATTAATTCACAGCGAGCATGGGAAAATTGACGGTCATCTTCTGGATTTGCCACGTCGCAATTTAGCCGAGTTGCCCGCCAGCGCGGCGCATTCTCATCAGCATAGCGTGAAAAAAGGATTAGCAGCGTTAAGCCTGCCAGAGCATCAACGCTGGCGTCGCAGTCTGAACAGTGGACAAGGGCATCAGGCCTGTGGCTGGATATTCGACGCTGATACGGTATTCGACACCATTGGCATTCTGGAATGGGCGCGACTTGCACCGGTGGAACGCGTCAAAGGCGTGATGCGTATTCCCGAAGGGCTGGTGCGAATCAACCGTCAGGGCGATGACCTGCACATTGAAACGCAAAACGTTGCGCCACCGGACAGTCGTATTGAGCTGATTTCCAGCAGCGAAGCTGACTGGAATGCTTTGCAGAGCGCGCTGTTGAAGCTTCGTTTAGCGACTACCGCGTAAGGTTGCCTGCGTTTTTCAGTAAGATAATTAGAGAAAATATGATTAAAAATTTGCCGCAAATAGTGTTGTTGAATATTGTCGGCCTCGCGCTGTTTCTTTCCTGGTATATTCCCGTTAATCATGGATTCTGGTTGCCGATTGATGCGGATATTTTTTATTTTTTTAATCAGAAACTGGTCGAAAGTAAGGCCTTTTTGTGGCTGGTTGCATTGACCAACAATCGCGCTTTCGACGGTTGTTCACTGCTGGCGATGGGAATGTTGATGCTGAGTTTCTGGCTGAAAGAAAACGCCCCAGGCAGACGACGTATCGTGATTATTGGTCTGGTCATGCTATTAACTGCAGTGGTCTTAAACCAACTGGGACAGGCATTAATTCCTGTAAAACGGGCCAGCCCAACATTAACTTTTGCCAATATTAACCGCGTCAGCGAACTGCTCCCTATCCCCACGAAAGATGCCTCACGAGACAGCTTTCCCGGCGATCACGGCATGATGCTGCTTATTTTTTCGGCATTCATGTGGCGTTATTTCGGCAAAGTCGCAGGCCTTATCGCCCTTATTATTTTTGTGGTTTTTGCATTTCCCAGAGTAATGATTGGTGCACACTGGTTTACTGACATCATTGTTGGTTCGATGACCGTGATATTGATTGGTTTGCCCTGGATGTTGCTGACGCCATTAAGTGATCGATTAATCACCTTTTTTGACAAATCACTACCGGGAAAAAACAAACATTTCCAAAACAAATAACTCACGGTAATTAACATCATCAGGTTTATTTTTATAGTAAGGATATTCCTGATGATGTGCGCCTTTGCTTTCTTTCATCGAACACAAAAATCATTCCCTAAGTAAATGAATGGATTGTATGCGTTTCACTCAATCGTACTTTAATTGACCAATCCCGCTTATTAACTTTCTGTATCACTTTTTCTTATAAAAAATCATGTAAAACCACTCGCCAAGACCGCACCAATCGGGTAATCTCGAACTCGTTTTGCCTCGGCGGTAGATTATCCTCACAGCATATAATTTTGTGCGTTAGTCCACAGATTTGGCCTTAAGGAATTGTTTCAACATGCCCAGGTAATTAGTCTCGTGTCGCTTGGCATTTTTTTATAACGATATTTGTCGTTAAGGACTTCAAGGGAAAACAAACAACATGGTCAAATCTCAACCGATTTTGAGATATATCTTGCGCGGGATCCCCGCGATTGCAGTAGCGGTTCTGCTTTCTGCATGTAGTGCAAATAACACCGCAAAGAATATGCATCCTGAGACACGTGCAGTGGGTAGTGAAACATCATCACTGCAAGCTTCTCAGGATGAATTTGAAAACCTGGTTCGTAATGTCGACGTAAAATCGCGAATTATGGATCAGTATGCTGACTGGAAAGGCGTACGCTATCGTCTGGGCGGCAGCACTAAAAAAGGTATCGATTGTTCTGGTTTCGTACAGCGTACATTCCGTGAGCAATTTGGCTTAGAACTTCCGCGTTCGACTTACGAACAGCAGGAAATGGGTAAATCTGTTTCCCGCAGTAATTTGCGTACGGGTGATTTAGTTCTGTTCCGCGCCGGTTCAACGGGACGCCATGTCGGTATTTATATCGGCAACAATCAGTTTGTCCATGCTTCCACCAGCAGTGGTGTTATTATTTCCAGCATGAATGAACCGTACTGGAAGAAGCGTTACAACGAAGCACGCCGGGTTCTCAGCCGCAGCTAATAAACCGTTTGGATGCAATCCCTTGGCTATCCTGACGAGTTAACTGAAAGCACTGCTTAGGCAGTGCTTTTTTGTTTTCATTCATCAGAGAAAATGATGTTTCCGCGTCTTGATCCAGGCTATAGTCCGGTCATTGTTATCTTTTAAATGTTGTCGTAATTTCAGGAAATTAACGGAATCATGTTCATACGCGCTCCCAATTCTGGACGTAAGCTTATGCTTACCTGCATCGTTGCAGGCGTGATGATTGCGCTACTGGTGAGCTGCCTTCAGTTTTTAGTGGCCTGGCATAAGCACGAAGTCAAATACGACACACTGATTACCGACGTACAAAAGTATCTCGATACCTATTTTGCCGACCTGAAATCCACTACTGACCGGCTCCAGCCGCTGACCTTAGATACTTGTCAGCAAGCTAACCCCGAACTGACCGCCCGTGCGGCGTTTAGTATGAATGTCCGTACGTTTGTGCTGGTAAAAGATAAAAAAACATTCTGTTCATCTGCGACTGGTGAGATGGACATTCCACTCAATGAATTGATTCCGGCGCTCGACATTAATAAAAACGTCGATATGGCGATCTTACCCGGCACGCCGATGGTGCCGAACAAACCCGCAATCGTCATCTGGTATCGCAACCCTTTGCTGAAAAATAGCGGCGTGTTTGCCGCTCTGAATCTCAATCTGACGCCTTCTCTCTTCTATAGCTCACGGCAAGAAGATTACGATGGCGTCGCCCTCATTATTGGCAATACTGCGCTATCTACCTTTTCGTCACGTTTGATGAATGTTAATGAATTAACCGACATGCCGGTCCGTGAAACTAAAATTGCGGGCATTCCTCTGACAGTTCGGCTTTATGCGGATGACTGGACATGGAACGATGTGTGGTATGCATTTTTACTGGGCGGCATGAGTGGAACAATGGTTGGACTTCTCTGCTATTACCTGATGAGCGTGCGTATGCGACCGGGCAGAGAAATCATGACCGCCATCAAGCGCGAACAATTTTACGTGGTATATCAACCAGTGGTTGATACACAAGCTTTGCGGGTAACAGGCCTGGAAGTACTGCTACGCTGGCGGCATCCTGTAGCGGGAGAAATTCCCCCGGATGCCTTCATTAACTTTGCCGAATCGCAAAAGATGATTGTGCCGCTGACTCAGCACCTGTTTGAGTTGATTGCCCGTGATGCCGCAGAATTAGAAAAAGTACTGCCGGTAGGCGTCAAATTTGGCATTAACATTGCGCCGGACCATCTGCATAGCGAAAGCTTTAAAGCTGATATCCAAAAATTGCTCACTTCCCTGCCCGCACATCATTTCCAGATTGTGCTGGAAATTACCGAGCGCGATATGTTGAAAGAGCAAGAAGCCACGCAACTCTTCGCCTGGTTGCATTCAGTCGGCGTTGAAATTGCTATTGATGACTTTGGCACCGGGCACAGCGCGCTTATCTATCTTGAGCGTTTTACGCTCGATTATCTGAAAATTGATCGTGGATTTATCAACGCCATCGGTACGGAAACGATCACTTCACCCGTACTTGACGCGGTGCTGACGCTGGCGAAACGTCTCAATATGCTGACGGTTGCTGAAGGGGTTGAAACGCCGGAACAGGCGCGATGGCTAAGCGAACGCGGCGTTAATTTCATGCAAGGCTACTGGATCAGTCGCCCATTACCGCTGGACGATTTTGTCCGCTGGCTGAAGAAACCGTATACGCCGCAGTGGTAAGGCGTGCTTACGTCCCTTATTATTCATAGTGAAAGCATGCCGGTTTGCGGCTAATGATGAGTAAAAGGAAATCTGTTGCAGATGATTGTGCGCATACTGCTGCTGTTTATCGCTCTGTTCACCTTTGGTGCGCAGGCGCAGGCTATCAAGGAAAGCTATGCCTTTGCCGTGCTGGGCGAACCCCGGTACGCGTTTAATTTCAACCATTTTGATTATGTGAACCCCGCCGCGCCAAAAGGGGGGCAGATAACGTTGTCAGCCCTCGGCACCTTCGATAATTTCAACCGTTATGCACTGCGCGGCAACCCGGGCGCACGCACCGAGCAGCTGTACGACACGCTATTTACTACTTCCGATGACGAGCCAGGCAGTTATTACCCGCTGATTGCCGAAAGTGCGCGCTATGCTGACGATTATTCCTGGGTGGAGGTCGCAATTAATCCGCGCGCCCGTTTTCATGATGGTTCCCCCATTACTGCCCGCGATGTAGAGTTTACTTTTCAAAAATTTATGACCGAAGGCGTGCCGCAATTTCGTCTGGTCTACAAAGGCACCACCGTCAAAGCCATTGCACCATTAACCGTGCGTATTGAGTTAGCGAAACCCGGCAAAGAAGATATGTTGAGTCTGTTTTCGCTGCCGGTATTTCCAGAAAAGTACTGGAAGAATCACAAACTTAGCGATCCGCTCGCCACGCCTCCGCTTGCCAGTGGTCCGTACCGAATTACGTCCTGGAAAATGGGGCAAAATATTGTCTATTCCCGCGTGAAAGATTACTGGGCAGCAAACTTACCGGTAAACCGTGGACGCTGGAATTTCGACACCATTCGCTACGATTACTACCTCGATGATAATGTCGCCTTTGAAGCGTTTAAAGCCGGTGCTTTTGATTTACGTTTGGAAAACGACGCCAAAAACTGGGCCACGCGCTATACCGGTAAAAATTTCGATAAGAAATACATCATCAAAGATGAGCAAAAGAACGAATCAGCCCAGGATACGCGCTGGCTGGCGTTTAATATCCAACGTCCGGTATTCAGCGATCGCCGGGTCCGGGAAGCGATCACTCTCGCCTTTGACTTTGAATGGATGAACAAGGCGTTGTTTTACAATGCCTGGAGTCGCACGAACAGTTATTTTCAGAATACCGAATACGCAGCCAGAAATTACCCCGACGCCGCGGAGCTGGTTCTTCTGGCACCAATGAAAAAAGATCTTCCGCCAGAAGTCTTCACACAAATCTACCAGCCGCCGGTATCGAAAGGCGATGGCTACGATCGTGACAACCTGTTAAAAGCCGACAAACTTCTCAATGAAGCGGGCTGGGTGCTGAAGGGTCAGCAACGCGTTAATGCCACAACGGGTCAGCCTCTCAGCTTTGAATTATTGCTTCCCGCAAGCAGCAATAGTCAGTGGGTATTACCGTTCCAGCACAGCCTGCAACGGCTGGGTATCAACATGGACATTCGCAAGGTGGATAACTCGCAAATCACCAACCGCATGCGCAGTCGCGACTATGACATGATGCCGCGCGTATGGCGGGCGATGCCGTGGCCCAGTTCCGATTTACAGATTTCCTGGTCATCGGAATATATCAACTCCACTTATAATGCCCCCGGCGTGCAAAGTCCGGTTATCGACTCGCTGATCAACCAAATTATTGCCGCGCAGGGAAATAAAGAAAAATTACTGCCGTTGGGGCGAGCACTGGATCGCGTATTAACGTGGAATTATTACATGCTGCCAATGTGGTATATGGCGGAAGACCGTCTCGCCTGGTGGGATAAATTCTCTCAACCCGCAGTGCGCCCTGTTTACAGCCTGGGTATCGATACCTGGTGGTATGACGTTAATAAAGCGACGAAACTGCCGTCAGCCAGACAACAGGGAGAGTAGATGGGCGCTTATCTGATTCGCCGTCTGTTGCTGGTGATCCCAACGTTATGGGCGATTATCACTATCAACTTTTTCATCGTGCAAATTGCGCCTGGCGGTCCGGTCGACCAGGCCATCGCCGCCATCGAGTTTGGTAATGCCGGAGTATTACCCGGCGCTGGCGGTGAAGGTGTTCGTGCCAGCCATGCACAAACGGGCGTCGGCAATATCAGCGACAGTAATTACCGTGGCGGACGCGGATTAGATCCAGAAGTGATCGCCGAGATCACTCATCGCTACGGTTTTGATAAGCCGATCCACGAACGTTACTTCAAAATGCTCTGGGACTACATTCGCTTTGATTTTGGCGACAGCTTGTTTCGCAGCGCTTCTGTGCTGACGCTGATTAAAGACAGTCTGCCTGTTTCCATCACCCTCGGATTGTGGAGCACGCTGATTATCTATCTGGTGTCGATTCCGCTGGGTATTCGCAAAGCTGTTTATAACGGCAGCCGCTTTGACGTCTGGAGTAGCGCATTTATCATCATCGGCTACGCCATTCCTGCCTTTTTGTTTGCCATCCTGCTGATTGTCTTCTTCGCGGGCGGCAGCTATTTCGACCTGTTCCCTCTGCGCGGCCTGGTTTCCGCTAACTTTGATTCGCTGCCGTGGTATCAGAAAATCACCGATTATCTGTGGCATATCACGCTGCCGGTGCTGGCGACGGTGATTGGCGGCTTTGCGGCGCTGACCATGCTGACAAAAAACTCATTCCTTGATGAAGTGCGCAAGCAATACGTGGTGACCGCCCGTGCGAAAGGGGTAAGTGAAAAAAATATTCTCTGGAAACATGTGTTCCGCAACGCCATGCTGCTGGTGATTGCCGGTTTTCCGGCGACGTTTATCAGCATGTTTTTTACCGGCTCGCTGCTGATTGAGGTGATGTTTTCACTCAATGGTCTTGGCTTACTGGGCTACGAAGCGACCGTCTCGCGCGATTATCCTGTAATGTTTGGTACCTTGTATATTTTCACCCTGATTGGCCTGCTGCTGAATATTGTCAGTGATATCAGCTATACGCTGGTCGATCCGCGTATAGATTTTGAGGGACGTTAATGTCGCGACTCAGCCCCGTCAATCAGGCCCGTTGGGCGCGTTTTCGTCATAACCGTCGCGGCTACTGGTCGTTATGGATTTTCCTCGTCTTATTTGGTTTGAGTTTGTGTTCTGAACTTATCGCCAACGATAAACCGTTGCTGGTACGTTATGACGGCAGTTGGTATTTCCCGTTGTTGAAAAACTACAGCGAAAGCGATTTTGGCGGCCCGCTGGCAAGCCAGGCTGATTATCAGGACCCGTGGCTGAAACAGCGGTTGGAAGATAAAGGCTGGGTACTGTGGGCACCGATTCGCTTTGGTGCTACCAGTATCAACTTTGCTACCGATAAGCCCTTCCCTTCTCCACCCTCCCGGCAAAACTGGCTGGGAACGGATGCCAATGGCGGCGATGTGCTGGCGCGCATTCTCTATGGCACGCGGATCTCAGTTCTGTTTGGCCTGATGCTGACCCTCTGCTCCAGCGTGATGGGCGTGTTGGCGGGGGCGCTACAAGGCTATTACGGCGGTAAAGTCGATCTCTGGGGGCAACGTTTTATTGAAGTATGGTCGGGGATGCCGACGCTGTTTTTGATTATTTTACTTTCCAGCGTCGTACAGCCTAACTTCTGGTGGCTGTTGGCAATTACCGTCTTGTTTGGCTGGATGAGTCTGGTCGGCGTGGTGCGGGCGGAGTTTTTACGTACCCGTAATTTCGACTACATCCGTGCGGCGCAGGCGCTTGGCGTCAGCGATCGCAGTATCATCCTGCGTCATATGTTGCCAAATGCCATGGTCGCTACCCTCACCTTTTTACCGTTTATTTTATGTAGTTCGATCACCACCCTGACCTCACTCGATTTCCTCGGCTTCGGTCTGCCGCTCGGTTCACCGTCACTCGGCGAACTGCTGTTACAAGGGAAAAATAACCTTCAGGCTCCGTGGCTTGGGATCACCGCCTTCTTGTCGGTGGCGATATTGTTGTCTTTGCTGATCTTTATTGGTGAAGCCGTCCGCGACGCATTTGATCCTAATAAGGCGGTGTAGCATGACGCAAACTCTGTTAGCGATTGAAAATTTGTCGGTGGGTTTTCGCCATCAGCAAACCGTACGCACAGTAGTCAATGATGTTTCACTACAGATTGAGGCTGGCGAAACGCTGGCGCTGGTGGGTGAGTCTGGTTCAGGTAAGAGCGTTACCGCGCTGTCAATTTTACGCCTGCTCCCTTCCCCGCCGGTTGAATATCTCTCCGGCGATATTCGTTTTCATGGCGAATCGCTGCTTCATGCCAGCGATCAAACGTTACGCGGTGTACGCGGTAATAAGATTGCCATGATTTTTCAGGAACCGATGGTGTCGTTAAATCCATTGCATACCCTGGAAAAACAGCTTTATGAAGTGCTTTCACTCCACCGCGGAATGCGTCGGGAAGCGGCTCGTGGCGAAATTCTTAACTGCCTTGATCGCGTCGGTATCCGCCAGGCGGCAAAACGGCTGACAGATTATCCGCATCAGCTCTCCGGCGGCGAACGCCAGCGGGTGATGATTGCGATGGCGCTGTTAACGCGACCGGAATTATTAATTGCCGATGAACCGACCACCGCGCTGGACGTCTCTGTCCAGGCGCAGATTTTACAGCTGTTGCGCGAACTGCAAGGCGAGCTGAATATGGGCATGCTGTTTATTACTCATAACCTCAGTATTGTCAGAAAACTGGCTCACCGCGTGGCGGTAATGCAAAACGGTCGCTGTGTCGAGCAAAATAACGCTGCTACGCTATTTGCCTCACCCACTCATCCTTACACACAAAAGCTACTCAACAGTGAACCATCAGGCGACCCGGTCCCATTGCCAGAACCTGCCTCAACGTTGCTAGATGTTGAACAGCTTCAGGTTGCCTTCCCCATTCGCAAAGGGATTTTGAAGCGCATTGTGGATCATAATGTGGTGGTGAAAAACATCAGTTTTACGCTACGGGCGGGTGAAACACTGGGTTTAGTGGGCGAGTCCGGTTCCGGGAAAAGCACGACGGGACTGGCGCTGCTGCGACTGATTAACTCTCAGGGCAGCATCATTTTTGACGGTCAGCCATTGCAAAATTTAAACCGCCGTCAGCTATTACCTATTCGCCATCGCATTCAGGTGGTATTTCAGGATCCTAACTCCTCGCTCAACCCACGACTCAACGTTTTGCAAATTATCGAGGAAGGTTTACGGGTTCACCAGCCGATGCTTTCTGCCGTGCAACGCGAACAACAAGTGATAGCCGTGATGCATGAAGTGGGATTAGATCCTGAAACACGCCACCGTTATCCGGCGGAGTTCTCTGGTGGTCAGCGGCAACGTATTGCGATTGCCAGGGCGTTAATTCTTAAGCCCTCGCTGATCATTCTTGATGAACCAACATCATCGCTCGACAAAACGGTACAGGCGCAAATATTGACGCTATTGAAATCATTGCAACAAAAGCATCAATTGGCCTATTTGTTTATCAGTCACGATTTGCACGTTGTCCGCGCGTTATGTCATCAGGTTATCGTACTGCGACAAGGGGAAGTAGTGGAACAAGGACCGTGCGCGCGCGTGTTTGCCGCACCGCAGCAGGAGTATACGCGTCAGCTACTGGCGTTGAGCTGACGCTTAAAAAGGATTGTAGTTTGAGAAGGGTTCGGCAATTGCCACACCAAAATTTTTCAATCGGCATGTTGCAGCAAACTCGTCCTGGCGATTTACAAACAGGCACGGCTCACCTTCACACTCCAGTACCGAGCATGGAACTTCGATGTCGCTTAACGCCTGGCTTAGTTTGTACATCACCGACCATGCATTATCACCATCCGGGCTAAGCAATTTAAGCGCCACCAGGCTGTTGTCACCGCACGGTCCATTTTGCGGAATCGGTTCAACCTTCGAACCTGCGAAACCAGCAGACCAGCGATAGTTCTGCGGCAGTCGATGGACGATTGAGAGTTGTAATGAAGTCACTTATTTTCCCCGGAAGCACATTTACTTCACAATTTGTTTACATCAATTTTAACACATCATCAACAATCCGTCTTTATACAGATCGTAAAGATTGATGCCTCGCCAGCGTGGCCTCTATGGCTCTGATTTAAATAATATCTGCGGGCGTGGTCACGTTTGCGGGGCTATATGTACCCGTTTCTGCGATCTAACTCAACCTTTTTAACTACAATGATGTGACTTTTTACATAAATTGATTTTACATAAAATAAACATATATCGGGGGAATGATGGATTTGTGGTTGACATGCATCAACAAAGGAAGCCTTTTAGCTTCCTCGTTGTGCAATAGATCACCGTTTTTTCGGCCGACTGGCGTACAGACAGAAGAGAATGGAGCTGGTTGCGCAGAATGCAATTGACCAAATCATCGGCCATGCAGAGTTAAAGGTCGCAAGAGAAAGCAATGCGCCAACAATTGCCCCTATGCCAAAACGGAAGGTTCCTGCCAGCGAAGATGCCGTTCCCGCCATATGGGGAAACTCATCAAGAATGACCGCCATCGCATTAGATGACACCATCGACACGCAGCCCACAAACGCCGCAACGCCAACTACCAGCGACCAGAATCCCAGCCCCAGCAGCGCACTGATGACCATCCACGCCGCCATAATAAACTGTATCCACAACCCCGAGCGGAACATATTTAACGCGCCAATACGGCGGACGAAGCGACTGTTAAAGATGGTCATCACGAACAGGAAAACAATGTTTAGCGCAAAGTAATAACCAAAGTTTTCCGGCGCGACGTGGTTAATTTCAATGTAGACAAACGGTCCGGCGCTCAGGAACGAGAACATTCCGGCAAAGCTGAAACCGCTGGCCAGCATATAACTCAGGACACGCTTATGACGAAACAGCGCCGCAAAGTTACCAATAGTGGTACGAATGTGAAAAGGCTGGCGACGCTCCGGTGGTAAGGTTTCTTTGATCAGAAAGAAGATCATTGCCGAAGCCAGAATCGCCGCTACGGCGAGGATCCAGAAGATGTAATGCCAGCTCAGCCACACCAGCACCCAGCCGCCAACTATCGGTGCCATCAGCGGTGCAATGGTCGTCACCAGCATGACAAACGACATCATCCGTGAGAACTCTTCCTTCGGGTAGATATCACGCATTAAAGCGTTGATAACCACGCTGGCCGCAGCCGCAGCCAGACCGTGGAAGAAACGCATCACAATCAGCTGATCGATGGTTTGTGCCAACGCACACGCCACCGCGGCGGCGGCAAACACCAGCGTACCGCCAAGAACCACCGGCTTACGCCCGAAACTATCTGCCATCGGCCCGTAGATTAACTGCCCCAACGCAAAGCCCAGAATATAAGTACTGAGGGTCATCTGCGTACTGCCCGCAGGTACGCCAAATTGCGCTGAAATTACCGGTAGCGCGGGCAGATACATATCAATCGACAGCGGCATCAACATGGCCAGCAGGCCAAGGATAAAAACAATAGCAAACGACGAATGCTGTCGGGTGGTCACAACGGGCTCCTGAAAGTCATTAAAAAGTTAGACGACGCTGGCAATTTCTTCTTCAGTTAACGGACGATATTCACCGGGGGCTAAATCAGCATCCAGCGTAATGCCGCCAATACGTTCACGATGCAGCTCAACCACGTGGTTACCCACGGCGGCGAACATGCGTTTCACCTGATGATAACGCCCTTCGCTGATGGTCAGACGAACCTGCGTTGGGGTAATCACTTCCAGCATCGCCGGCTTAGTGAGATCTTTTTCGTTATGCAGCTGCACGCCTTTAGCAAATTGCTCTGCCGTATCGTCAGCTACGGGTGATTCCAGCGTCACCAGATAGGTCTTCTCGCAATGATGGCGCGGTGAAGTAATGCGATGCGACCACTGTCCATCATCAGTCATCAGCACCAGACCGGTGGTATCGATATCCAGACGCCCTGCGGCGTGCAGTTTCCACGCTACCGGTTCATCCAGAAAATAGAGCACCGTTGGGTGATCCGGGTCGTCCGTGGAGCAAACATAGCCCTGAGGCTTATTGAGCATGAAGTAACGTGGACCGTGTTGCTGCGCCAGCGGGTTGCCATCGTAAGCGACATCATGTTCAGGGAGCAGTTTGAACGCTGCATTACGGACGATTTCGCCATCGACGGTGACACGATTGCCGCGGATTTCACGCCCGGCAATAGCACGGCTAACGCCGAGTTGCTGTGCGATAAATTTATCAAGTCGCATGTGTGTGATTTTGCCTGTAAAAAACGGAGGTCGGGTAATGACCCGAAAATCTGAACTGTTGTCTGCCCAGTATAGCGGTCTAATAACTTCCCTCAAGGGAAAAAGATCCGTGGCATACTATTAGCAGAATAATCTACCTACGCGAGACCATGATTTTTACACTCCGTCCATATCAGCAAGAGGCCGTGGATGCCACGCTCAACCATTTTCGTCGTCATAAAACCCCTGCCGTTATCGTGCTGCCCACCGGTGCCGGTAAAAGCCTGGTGATAGCGGAACTGGCGCGGCTGGCGCGTGGTCGCGTGCTGGTGCTGGCACACGTTAAAGAGCTGGTGGCGCAAAACCATGCAAAATATCAGGCGCTGGGACTGGAAGCCGATATCTTTGCCGCTGGGCTAAAGCGTAAAGAGAGCCACGGTAAAGTAGTATTTGGCAGCGTGCAATCGGTCGCCCGTAACCTTGATGCCTTTCAGGGTGAATTTTCACTGTTGATTGTCGATGAATGCCATCGTATTGGTGACGATGAAGAGAGCCAGTATCAGCAAATCCTCACTCACCTGACAAAAGTGAATCCCCGCTTACGCCTGTTAGGGCTGACTGCCACGCCTTTTCGGTTGGGCAAAGGCTGGATTTATCAGTTTCATTATCACGGCATGGTACGCGGCGATGAGAAAGCCCTTTTCCGCGACTGTATTTATGAGCTGCCGCTGCGTTATATGATTAAACACGGCTATCTGACGCCGCCAGAACGACTGGATATGCCAGTAGTGCAATACGATTTCAGCCGATTGCAGGCACAGAGTAACGGGCTGTTCAGCGAAGCCGATCTCAACCGTGAGCTGAAAAAACAGCAACGTATTACCCCGCACATCATCAGCCAGATTATGGAGTTCGCCGCAACGCGCAAAGGGGTGATGATTTTCGCTGCGACAGTCGAACACGCAAAAGAGATTGTCGGCTTGCTGCCCGCTGAGGATGCAGCACTTATTACCGGCGACACGCCCGGCGCTGAACGCGATGTATTAATTGAAGATTTTAAAGCCCAGCGTTTTCGCTATCTGGTCAACGTCGCGGTACTGACCACCGGATTTGACGCCCCGCACGTCGATCTTATTGCTATTCTGCGCCCTACCGAATCGGTGAGTCTTTACCAACAAATTGTCGGGCGCGGTCTGCGTCTGGCTCCAGGCAAGACTGATTGCTTAATTCTTGATTATGCGGGTAATCCTCACGATCTCTACGCGCCGGAGGTCGGTACACCGAAAGGCAAAAGTGACAACGTTCCGGTACAGGTTTTCTGCCCTGCCTGCGGTTTTGCCAACACCTTTTGGGGGAAAACGACCGCTGATGGGACATTGATTGAACACTTTGGTCGTCGTTGTCAGGGATGGTTTGATGATGACGACGGTCATCGAGAACAGTGTGACTTCCGTTTCCGTTTTAAAAATTGCCCGCAATGTAACGCAGAAAATGATATTGCCGCCCGCCGCTGCCGCGAATGTGACACCATACTGGTTGATCCAGACGACATGTTAAAAGCGGCGCTACGACTGAAAGACGCGCTGGTATTACGCTGTAGCGGCATGTCTTTGCAACATGGGCACGACGAGAAAGGCGAATGGTTGAAAATCACCTATTACGATGAAGACGGCGCGGATGTGAGTGAGCGTTTCCGTCTGCAAACACCTGCCCAGCGTACCGCCTTCGAGCAGCTTTTTATCCGCCCGCATACGCGCACACCGGGCATCCCTCTGCGCTGGATCACCGCTGCCGATATCCTCGCCCAACAAGCGTTGCTGCGCCATCCGGATTTCGTCGTCGCACGAATGAAAGGCCAGTACTGGCAAGTGCGTGAAAAAGTGTTTGATTACGAAGGTCGTTTTCGTCGGGCGCACGAATTACGCGGTTAATGGTAGTTTTAATTGATGTGCAAGGCGATTGAGTATAGAATCTCGCCCGCTTTTGCATACGCAAAGCAGATCATTTGCCTGTTGCTGGGTCGCCTGTAGCAGGATTAATTTAAGAGAGAAAGAAATGTTTACTATCAACGCAGAAGTACGTAACGAGCAGGGTAAGGGTGCGAGCCGCCGCCTGCGTACCGCTAACAAATTCCCGGCAATCATCTACGGTGGCAACGAAGCGCCGCTGGCTGTTGCTCTGGATCACGACAAAGTCATGAACATGCAAGTTAAAGCTGAATTCTACAGCGAAGTTCTGACCATCGTTGTTGACGGTAAAGAAATCAAAGTTAAAGCTCAGGACGTACAGCGCCACCCGTACAAACCTAAGCTGCTGCACATCGACTTCGTTCGCGCTTAATCGCTGAATAAGTTGTAAAAAAAACCCCGCTCCGGCGGGGTTTTTTGTATCTGCAAATTATGCCTGATTACGGTATTGCTATTTTTTGTAGGCCAGATAAGGCGTTCACGCCGCATCTGGCATTCATAACACCAAACCGATTAATTGCCGCCAGACGTCCGGCGCTGCAATTGATCGCGCAAGTTCGGCGGCGTGCCTTTAATGGTCAGGGTATCGGTCGCCGGGTCCCAGAAAATGCGCTCACCTAACAGCATCGCATCAAAGTTAATGGTCAAGCCACCACCGCTACCGGCAAACTTCGTCAACTGACGCAACGTGCTACGGTCTGCCGGGAAGCTCTCTTCAAGTTCGTAGCCTTTTTCAGCCGCAAACTCCGTGAAGCTCACTTCGCTGACGCCTGCCAGCTCTTTCGACAGCGATTCCAGTTCAATCTCTTCACCTGCCTGCAGCTGCTCATTACAGTAGCTATAAACCTGCTGGCGCACGTTCTGTCGCTCTGCTTTATCCAGTTGTGCTTCGGCAGTGAAATCATCGACCGCTTGCAACAGCCCACGGTTTTGCGCTTTCGCGTTTAACCCTTCGCTGGCACCGAGGAAATCCATAAAGAAATCCGCCACTTTGCGCCCTACTCGCCCTTTCAGGAAAGTGAGATAGCGGGTCGACTCTGGATTGGTTTCCCACTCGGTTAAATCGATACGCGCAACAATATCCGCATGATTGATATCAAGATAATGGGTTGGGTTGATGTCGAGATTTTCGTTAACACGCATACTGCTCAGGTTGCTCAGAACTGCCACCAGCAGATACTCCACCGCCAGATAGCGATAGTGGCAAAACAGCACGAATCCACCGTCAGCAAAAGGATATTTCGCTAATTCGTCACGCAGGCGACCGGTTGCCGCGCGGCTAAATGCCAGAAAGTCCTCTTCGCCCTGACGCTGTAAGCGCAGCGTCTGCGCCAGTTCACTCTCTTCGCTGAACAAGCCGTAAGCTTTATTTTTGGCGCTATAGACCCGATGCAGTTCTGCCACCATCTCAACGACGGTTTCCGTCGGTTCCAGCAATGAATCGCGCAACACCAGCTCAAGGTTCTGTTCATCACGCTTGATAAGCTGGTGCAGAGCAATCTGGTTGATATCCAGACTCATGATAAACTCTCCTTTAAGACCGGGCGGTATTCAACCACCGCCGGTTAAGCGACGCAATAAAAGATGGCGGTCATTTTACAGAAGGCGGCGTAACGAGAATGATTTAACGCATAAAAAAGCAGAAAAAAAACCGTTGCTACGGTAATATGTTGCCCTTTCATCAACTAACTGATTTCGATTTATGCCACAAATTTCCCGCTACAGTGATGAACAGGTTGAACAATTGCTCGCAGAGCTGCTCAACGTACTGGAAAAACATAAGGCTCCGACCGACCTTTCCCTGATGGTGTTAGGCAACATGGTCACTAACCTTATCAACACCAGCATTGCCCCGGCCCAACGCCAGGCTATTGCCAACTCTTTTGCCCGCGCCTTACAGTCCTCTATCAACGAAGACAAAGCGCACTAAGGGAAACAGATAACAGGTTATGGTAACTCATCGTCAGCGCTACCGTGAAAAAGTCTCCCAGATGGTCAGTTGGGGGCACTGGTTTGCACTGTTCAATATTCTGCTTTCGCTCGTCATTGGCAGCCGTTACCTGTTTATCGCCGACTGGCCGACAACGCTTGCTGGTCGCATTTATTCCTACGTAAGCATTATCGGCCATTTCAGCTTCCTGGTGTTCGCCACCTACTTGCTGATCCTCTTCCCGCTGACTTTTATCGTCGGCTCCCAGAGGCTGATGAGGTTTTTGTCCGTCATTTTAGCAACGGCGGGAATGACGCTATTACTGATCGATAGCGAAGTCTTTACTCGTTTCCATCTCCATCTTAATCCCATCGTCTGGCAGTTGGTTATCAACCCAGACGAAAATGAGATGGCGCGCGACTGGCAGCTGATGTTCATTAGCGTGCCGGTTATTTTATTGCTTGAACTGGTGTTTGCGACGTGGAGCTGGCAAAAGCTACGCAGCCTGACGCGTCGTCGGCGCTTCGCGCGCCCGCTGGCCGCATTCTTATTTATCGCTTTTATTGCCTCGCATGTGGTGTATATCTGGGCCGATGCCAACTTCTATCGCCCGATCACCATGCAGCGCGCTAACCTGCCGCTTTCGTACCCGATGACGGCGCGACGTTTTCTTGAGAAGCATGGTCTGCTTGATGCGCAGGAGTATCAACGCCGTCTCATTGAGCAAGGTAACCCAGACGCTGTTTCCGTTCAGTATCCGTTAAGCGAGCTGCGCTATCGCGATATGGGCACCGGGCAGAATGTGCTGTTGATCACTGTCGATGGCCTGAATTACTCACGCTTCGAGAAACAGATGCCTGCACTGGCAGGTTTTGCTGAGCAAAATATTTCGTTCACACGTCATATGAGTTCCGGCAACACTACAGACAACGGCATCTTTGGCCTGTTCTATGGCATCTCGCCAAGCTATATGGACGGCATTCTTTCGACCCGTACGCCTGCGGCGTTAATTACTGCGCTTAACCAGCAAGGCTATCAGCTGGGGTTATTCTCGTCAGATGGCTTTACCAGCCCGCTGTATCGCCAGGCATTGTTGTCAGATTTCTCGATGCCGAGCGTACGTACCCAATCCGACGAGCAGACCGCCACGCAGTGGATCAACTGGCTGGGCCGCTACGCACAAGAAGATAACCGCTGGTTCTCGTGGGTCTCTTTCAATGGCACTAACATTGACGACAGCAATCAGCAGGCATTTGCACGGAAATATAGCCGGGCGGCAGGCAATGTTGATGACCAGATCAACCGCGTGCTAAATGCGCTGCGTGATTCCGGCAAACTGGACAATACGGTAGTGATTATCACTGCCGGTCGGGGTATTCCGCTGAACGAAGGGGAAGAAACCTTTGACTGGTCCCACGGTCATCTTCAGGTGCCATTAGTGATTCACTGGCCCGGCACACCGGCGCAGCGTATTAATGCCCTGACCGATCATACCGATCTGATGACGACACTGATGCAACGCCTGCTACATGTCAGCACACCTGCCAGCGAATATTCGCAAGGTCAGGATTTGTTCAACCCTCAACGCCGTCATTACTGGGTTACCGCCGCGGATAACGATACGCTGGCAATTACCACCCCGAAAAAGACGCTGGTGCTGAACAATAACGGTAAATACCGTACTTACAACTTACGTGGTGAAAGAGTGAAAGATGAAAAACCACAGTTAAGTTTGTTATTACAAGTACTGACAGACGAGAAGCGTTTTATCGCTAACTGATTAATTATAAATCAGTTAGCGAAATATCTTACTTGCATTCGTTGTGGAAAACGGTAGTATTAGCAGCCACGAGTCGGCACGTAGCGCAGCCTGGTAGCGCACCGTCATGGGGTGTCGGGGGTCGGAGGTTCAAATCCTCTCGTGCCGACCAAAAATCCCAAGAAAACCAACCTATTGCGGTTGGTTTTTTATATCTGCGATTAATTTGATAAACAGACCGCGACACATTACGGCCTGTTTATTTTCTGTTATCAGAACGTCCAGACCACACCCGCCTGGGTATTCCACGGTGATTCTACCCCCGCGCCATTGCCATAGCTGACTGACAAATGACCGCTTAACGTCGGGGTAAACGATGACCTTATCCCAGCCTGATAAACGCCACGGGTTCCAGCCACGTCATTATTAAATTTGCCGTCGTCATTAACTTTCACTTGGTTAGAATCGGCGTATTCCTGACGCACGGCGGCTTTCAGCCAGGGTTCCAGCGTCGTACCGTTTTGCAGGTCCATGTGATAGCTTACCGCCGTTCCCGCTTCAGCGCGTAATATGCGGGTATTTCCCACATCCGCGCGCATGCCGTTTGATAACGTGTAGTCCTGACCATCTGTGGTAAAGCCGGTAAAGGCCAGATAAGGTCTAACACTCCACAATCCGTCAACCCAACGGAACCCGCTCTCGACATGAGCACCCGCGCCGTTACTATTGTAATCGCCAAACGCTGTTGCCCCATTACTCATCTTGCCATGGATGGTGTTGGCAAAACGGTCAACTTTCACCACCCCGTCAACATAGGCACCGTTTTGATGCTCCCAACCGGCATAAGCACCCAGGGTATAGCTATCGACATTGCCTTTGCCGCCGCGATCAAAACCAATATCAGAATGAGAGTAACCAAAGAACAAGCCGCGAATTGTACTGCTTTCTTCACGGGAGAAACGGCTATCGATACCGAGCGTCAGCCCCGTCAATGTTTGCTCAAAGCCAGCTCCCGCATCAGTGGTTACGTTGTTGCGGGTGTTAATTGCCGAACTCCACATCGCCGTATCGTAATTAACGCCTTTTACGCTACCAAGACGCTCACGTACGGTATCCAGTTCTGCATCAAATACCAGCGGTTGTGCTGCCGCCATATTCAACACATCAGTGGTTGAAGGAGTTATTTGCGTGCGATTCTCTGCCAGACTCCAGCTATGGTTGCCATTATCTTGCAAGATATATTCATACGTACCGATATCAACAACGCCTCCGGCATTGCCCAAGGTAAATGCAGCATCACCGCCGCCCGTTGTTACCAGTGTAAGGCTATCACCTGCTGCCGGGCTGGCCCCCGTGTCCGTCACAAATATTTTGAAATCACCTGTTGCCTGACCGGTCACGTTGAGCTGATCGCTCTGATGATTAGCCATATCGGTACGCATATAAAAATTGCCGTTTCCCGACAGGGTATTAGTGGTCAACGTAGTGAAATTTTCCGCACTTGCCGTCACGGTTGAGCGAGTTGCTGGCTCAGTCATCATAACGACAGTTCCGTCTGACATCACCAGGTTTGCTAAATTGAGATGGGTGTTTTGGTTTATATTATTGATATCGGCAATAATAGCCCAAAAACTCTCTTCGATAGAAACATCTGCTTTACTGGTATCCACTGCGCCATGCGTTCTTAAAGATGCACCATCAGAAACCACCACGTCACCTAAAAATGTAGCCGGTGTATAAAAATTTAATTCCAGCGCCATTGCATCAATAATGCCCTCATTTCCTCTGACTGTTACGTTAACCATTGTGCCAGTCCAGACATTAGCGCGACCATTATCGATAACCATATTTTCAGATATGGCATTTGAGGAATATTTTATGCTTCCATTCTGCACTGACCGACCAAGATCATAAACTGCATGTGCCTGCACTCTCGTACCAGTATCTCTTCCCAACGATTGCATGGTTGCATGCTCATCAAGGATAGTGTCAATTGCCTGAGTGCCCTCCATAACAATTAGCCCGGAACCATCATCCAGTTCATAATTTTTTGACACACCATCTTTTATACTAAATTGGCCTTTACTGTTTGTACCACTCACTTCCAGCGCATTCGTTGAAACAATTAATTTTCCGCCTGCTTTTTTGTCAACGCCAGTTGCAGTCCCGCCATCCATAACCTCCAGTAAACCACCACTATCCACAGTGGTATTATAAGCGAAGTCATTCTCTTCAACCCGCAAACTTCCGCCGTTTTCCAACAGCATATTGTTAGCAACCCCATCTTTGATATCAAACTGACCGAGACGGTTTGTTCCGAATACCTCCATGGCCCGCGTGGTTGTTTTAATCGCACCGCCTGCTTTCTGATCTACCGCAAATGCCAATCCGCCATCTTTAATCTCCAGTAGTCCTCCCTTTTCGATAACGGCGAAGATGGCAATGCCTTCGGTTTCAACGATTAAGCGCCCGCCTTTAATCGTGGGATCATTCGCTGCACCATAAACCTGTAGCACACCATTATTGAGGGTAGTCTGGTTTGCCGCGCCACCCATTTGAACAATTTGATAACCATCATTTAATACGGAGTATTCTGCGGTGCCATTCATTTCAATGTACTGATACCCTCCGTTAATTTCAGTATTACTACTTACACCAAATTCTTTTATATGCTGTTCTCCGCCAGGATTGATTTTCGTATTATTGGCGGTCCCATAAACCAGCTGGATATCTTTTTCCAGGACAACACCATCAACTGTCTCACCATACTCAACAGTTGATGCCAATGCTATGGGTGAATATAACGCTGTAGCCACCAGAACAGATATTGCGGAACGACAAAGAGAAACAGAACCAGAGTGATGCATTAATCTTTCATCCTATGAAATTAATTGCTGTTAAAAGCATTGGGTAAAGAAAATACCCATAGCGCCATACCCGGAGTGAGTTTTTAAAAACTGTTTAAAGAAATGCACAAGTATTGTGATTGATTTTTTAGTTGTTTTTCTTGATGAGAAGCTGATGCAAAATTCCGTCTTTATAATGAAAATGATGCGAGGGTGAACTACTGAGCTGTACTTTTCACTACATGTCCATACATAAAATGGGGTAACATTCACGCGCCTGGTAGCGTTTCCAACGCTACGCTCAAACATAATGATTCTAATAAAACCTCAGGAGACTACTATGCCTGAAGCAACGCCTTTTCAGGTGATGATTGTGGATGATCATCCACTTATGCGACGCGGTGTTCGTCAGTTACTGGAGCTTGATCCTGGCTTTGAAGTGGTCGCCGAAGCGGGCGACGGCGCGAGTGCTATCGATCTGGCGAATAGACTGGATATCGACGTGATCTTGCTGGATCTCAATATGAAAGGTATGAGTGGCCTGGATACCCTCAATGCCTTGCGCAGGGATGGCGTTACCGCGCAAATTATTATCCTGACCGTATCAGATGCCTCCAGCGATGTCTTTGCGCTGATAGACGCAGGCGCAGACGGTTATCTGTTGAAAGACAGCGACCCGGAAGTGTTGCTGGAAGCGATTCGTGCCGGAGCGAAAGGCAGCAAAGTCTTTAGCGAACGCGTCAATCAGTACTTAAGTGAACGTGAAATGTTTGGCGCGGAAGAAGATCCCTTCAGCGTGCTGACGGAGCGCGAGCTGGATGTTCTGCACGAGCTGGCACAGGGACTGTCAAATAAACAGATTGCCTCGGTGTTGAATATTTCCGAGCAGACAGTAAAAGTCCATATCCGTAATCTGCTGCGTAAACTCAATGTCCGCTCACGCGTGGCGGCCACCATTCTGTTCCTGCAACAACGTGGGGCACAATAAAAAAATAGCCCGATGGATTTACCCTCGGGCTGATATTGATGACAAACGCAAAACTGCCCGATGCGCTACGCTTATCAGGCCTACGCGGATCGAGCAATGAATTGAGTTCGCACGATTTTGTAGGCTGAATAAGGCGTTTACGCCGCATCTGGCATAAACAAAGCGCACTTTGCCATCAGTCTGGCCCGATGGCATCACCATCGGGCTTGTTCTTATTTACTCTCCTGTGGTGATAGGTGTTGCATCGCCTGCGCGATACTACGTTCAATCACCACACGGCGAGTATCGTTGGCAGGTAAGAGTTTCAACATCATCTCCCACGCGGCAACGGCTTCGCCAAATCGCTGCTGCTCAAAGGCATTAAATGCATACATGCTTAACACACGGATATTGCTATGGTCCGTTCTCACCAACTGGCGTAGCAGTTCACCACCGAGGCGGTTGTCGTTGGGATCAGATGAACGTGTCAACGCTTCAGCGTATCCCAGTGCAGCATCGCTGTTCTTCGGATCGAGGCGATACGCAGTGGCGTATGCATCGGTGGCAATACTGGCGTTACCCAGCGCCATGCCAACGCGGCCCAACATAATCCAGCCTTCTATATCTCCCGGATTTTTTTGCAGTTGAGTACGCATCCCCAGCGCAAGGCGGGACATCTCTTCTTCGTTGAGCGGCTCAGCTTTCGGATCCAGCGCCCTGTCCAATAACGCCGGCGCCTGAGCCGTGGCCTGCTGCCAAATTTTCACCTGCTGATAATTGCCGGTCTGGTAGTAGCTGACGCCAGCCACAATTAATGCCACCACAATACCCGGCAGATAAACAACATATCCGGCACGCTTACCTTCCGGCACGCTTTGTTCAGGAAACGCTTCCGGCACCACGCGTACCCGACGCCGCGAACGGGCGTAAATGACCCAACCGCCAATGCCAATAGCCACTACCGGAAGCACCCACAGCAGAACGGTCAGCGGCGTTAACGGCGGGTCGTAAGTGACGAAGTTGCCGTAACGCGCCACCATATAATCGACAATCTCTTTCTTACTTTTACCTTCCTGCATCAGTTCGTACACTTTCTGGCGCAGGTCGGTGGCAATCATCGAGTTGGAATCGGCAATGCTGTTATTCTGGCATTTCGGGCAGCGCAGTTCTTCAGTAAGCTGACGAAACTGTTGTTCCTGTGCTTCATCTTTAAACTGCAACACGTCGATGGTCGCCAGCGCTGAGCCGGAGATCATCAGCATCAGCACGCCCAATAAAAACCTCATTGTGCGGCCTCCTTACTGTATTTCTCCCACAGCGGCTTGATCTCTTCTTGCCAGACGCGGGGATTGAGATCACCCGCATGGCGATAGCGAATGATGCCGTTGCCGTCGATGAGGAACGTTTCTGGCGCACCATAGACACCGAGATCCAGCCCTAACATGCCGTCACCATCAAACAGGCTTAACGCGTAAGGATTGCCCAACTCTTTCAGCCAGCTGATCGCTTTCTGGCGATCGTCTTTATAGTTCATGCCGACTACTCGGATGCCCTGCGCAGAAAGCTGATTCAGATATTGATGTTCCGCACGGCAGGTCGGACACCAGGTCGCCCAGACGTTAAGCAGCACTGGTTTGCCCTGAGTCAGCACATCCGCCTGATAAAACTGACCAGGATTGTCCAGCGATTCTAGGCGAAACTTTGGCACCGGCTTGCCAATGAGCGCCGATTCCAGATTGGTCGGATCATCCCCTTCGGCATTACGCGCCAGCTGCCACAGCAACGCCGCGGCAATCGCCAGGAAGATAATTAAAGGAATTAACAATACTTTGCGCTTCATACAGCCTCCGGCGCAGTTTTTTGCGGGTTCACGCGCTTACGATAGCGAGGATCAAACAGACACAGCAGTCCGCCCAACGCCATCATCAGCCCGCCCGCCCAGATCCAGCGAACAAACGGTTTGTAGTAAAGGCGCACAGCCCACGCACCGTTTTCCAACTCTTCACCGAGCGCTGCGTACAGGTCACGCGTGATGCCACCGTCAATCGCTGCTTCGGTCATCATCGACCCGGCTGTGTTGTAATAACGTTTTTCCGCATACAGCACCGTTTCCGGCTTGCCATCTCGCGTTACGCCGATAGTCGCCACACCGCCGCGCCAGTTCGGACCAGTCACTTCTTTGACATCACGGAAGGTGAAGTGATATTCATGAATATCGACGCTATCGCCGGACTTCATGCGCACATCACGCTCAACGCTATAGTTCTGGCTAAAGGCAATACCAACAATTGTTACCGCCAGCCCCAGGTGAGCCGCCACCATGCCCCAATAACTAAAGGTGGTTTTCGTGCCGAGTGAAATACGCAGCGCAGCTTCCGCAATGGCCAGCACTGCAATCCAGCAGGCCATTGCCAGGCCGAGCACCGTCATCGCCACAACTTTGCTTTCGAACAGCCACGGCACTATCAGCGACAACACCAGCGTAGAGATGAAAGCGATAATCAATAAATTGCGGATTTTACGTGGGCGATCGCGCCCCCAGCGCACCAGTGGACCGACACCAAGCAGTAGCGCAAACGGCACCATCAGCCAGGTAAACATAGTGTTGAAGAACGGTTCACCAATCGAAATACTGCCCAGCCCAAGTTGCTTATGCACCAGCGGCAGCAGCGTCCCCAGCAACACCACCAGCATTGCGGCGACCAGCAAAACGTTGTTCGCTAACAGCAAAGATTCCCGCGACCACAGCGCATTGTTTACGCGTGAGCGAACTTTGTGTCCACGCGCGGCAAACAGCAGCAGCGAACCGCCAATCACCAGCACCATAAAGGCGAGGATAAACATACCGCGCGCCGGATCAGACGCAAACGCGTGTACCGATACCAGCACGCCGGAACGCACGAGGAAAGTCCCCAACAGACACAACGAGAAGGCACTGATTGCCAGCAGTAATGTCCACGCTTTGAAGCTGGCGCGCTGTTCAGTGACCGCCAGCGAGTGCATCAGCGCAGTACCCACCAACCACGGCATAAACGAGGCGTTTTCTACCGGATCCCAGAACCACCAGCCGCCCCAGCCGAGTTCGTAATAGGCCCATGCGGAACCGAGCACAATGCCGAGCGTCAGGAAGATCCACGCCGCCAGCGTCCACGGACGGGTAAAGCGTGCGTAAGTGCTGTCCAGACGCCCACTCAGCAAAGAAGCAATGGCAAAAGCAAACGCCACCGAGAAACCAACGTACCCCATATAGAGCAGAGGCGGATGGAAGATCAGCCCTGGATCCTGCAACAGCGGGTTAAGATCGCGCCCTTCAATCGGGAAGTTCGGCAACGTGCGTGAGAACGGGTTAGAGGTAAAGAGAATGAACAGCAAAAAGCCGACACTGACCATCCCCATTATCGCCAGTACACGGGCCACAATATCCAGCGGAATACGCTGACTAAAAATCGCCACCGCAAATGTCCAGCCGCTCATCAGCAGCACCCACAGCAGTAGCGAGCCTTCATGCGCACCCCAGGTTGCCGCTACGCGATACCACACCGGAAGCTGGGTATTGGAGTTGCTGGCAACATAGGTGACAGTAAAGTCATTCACCACGAAAGCATTGACCAGCACCAGAAATGCGCCAGCCACAGACATAAATAGCAGCCATGCAAACAAGCGCGAAGAAGCCATCATGCGCGCATCCCCGCGCGCCACGCCCCATAGCGGATACACGGACAGCAACAGCGCAATTCCTAGCGCCAGGCACAGCAGTCCGTTACCAATTTCTGGCATCATGATGCTGGGTCCTTATAAACACTCGCCGGGCGACGGTGATTAGCTTCCATCGCTTTCTCGACTTCTGGCGGCGTGTAGTTTTCATCGTGTTTCGCCAGTACTTCTTTCGCGAGGATATGATTACCTTTTTCCAGTTCGCCCTGCACCACTACGCCCTGCCCTTCACGGAACAGATCCGGCAAAATGCCTTCGTAAGAGACATCTACTGAACCTTCAGCGTCGTAAATGGTGAACGTTACTTTCAGCGAATTGGGATCGCGCTGCACACTACCCGGCATCACCATCCCGCCAACGCGCAGACGCTGACCGACTTCCGGCATCTGTTGAGTTTCACGCTTGCCGTAGAGAATTTCCCCCGGCGTATAAAAAAGATCGATATTCGAGCGCAGCGCATACAACACCAGGCCGATAGTCAGCGCCAGCCCCGCCAGCACGGCACAGGCAATCCACAAACGGTTTTTACGGCGAATATTCATGCAGCCTCCTGCTGTTGCGCAGCACGTAAACGCGCCTCACGCGCCCGCTGTTGCGCCACGCCACGCAGAATTGCGCGATGCTGCATCACCGAGTGCACGACCAAAACCACCAGCGGAATAACGGTCATCACCACCGCCAGCCAGACAAAAAAGGCGTAACCGCCCATTGCGAAAAATTCATTCCAGGAAGCAAATGCAGGGGTCATTTACGGCCTCTTTTCAGTATCAGTTCACTCACCCACGGACGGCGTTTTTCCATCAGCAAAATCAAATTACGCATCCGCATCAGCGTCAGCGTGGCAGACAGCAGCAGGAAACCAAAAATCGACCAGCGCAGCGGCGAACGCATCGCCGGATCAATACTTTGCTGCATCCGCGTTGATCCCTGATGCAGGGTGTTCCACCACTCCACGGAGTAATGAATAATCGGCAGGTTCACCACGCCAATCAGCACCAGAATACCTGCCGCACGGCCCGCCAGACGACGGTCGTCGAAGGCGTGCCACAGGGCAATCACACCAACATACAGAAACAGCAGCACCAGTTCAGAGGTCAGGCGTGCGTCCCATACCCACCAGGTGCCCCACATCGGTTTTCCCCATGCGGAGCCAGTGACCAGGGCAATAAAGGTAAACACGGCACCAATGGGAGCCATCGCCGCCACCGCCAGGTTAGCCATTTTCATCTGCCAGACAAGGCCAATAAACGCCGCCACCGCCATTGATGCATAAATGCCCATCGACCAGATCGCCGCAGGCACATGCAGGTAGATAATGCGGTAGCTATTTCCCTGCTGATAATCAGCAGGAGCAAAGCCGAATCCCCAGATCCAGCCGACGGTAAGCACGACCACACTGGCAATTGCCAGCCACGGTATAAACCAGCCACAGATTTGATACAGCCGTGGTGGGATCGCCAGTTGATGCAGTGTTTTCCACATAGTTTCGATACCAGACTCGAACAAAAATCAGTAATCCAGCGTTATTGAATGCTGATTCGTAACGCTGCCGCCGTCGCAAAAGGACTTAATGTCGCGGTGCCTGCCAGCAACGCGCCTAAAATTGCCAGATACCCGTCAACGGGCAAATGCATCGAAGCCGCGTCCATCGCGGCGGTGGCAAAGATGAGTAATGGGATAGTCAGCGGTAACACCAGTATGCTGAGCAGCACACCACCGCGTTTAAGTCCCACTGTCAGCGCCACGCCCGGTGCACCGAGAAAACCAAGCGTTGGGGTTCCCAGCAGCAGCGTCAGCGCCATCACTTGCCAGCCATAAACATCCATTCCCAGTAGCATTGCTACCAGAGGCGAAAGGATGAGTAACGGCAGACCTGTTACCATCCAGTGCGCCATCACCTTCGCCAGCACAACGGCGGGCAAGGGTAACGGCAACAACATCAATTGTTCAAGACTGCCGTCCTGCAAATCGTCACGGAACAGTCGCTCGAGTGCCAGCAAGGATGAAAGCAGCGCGGCAACCCAGATAATGCCCGGCGCAATACGCGCCAGCAATTGCGGCTCCGGACCGATACTGAGCGGAAAAAGGGTAATAACAATCAGGAAGAACCACAGCGGGTTAGCGATTTCGGCGCTATGGCGAAACGCCACGCGCAGCTCAAGACGGAAAATGCGCCAGAACATCATGCGGCCCCCGTTTGCGTCAGTGAAATGCGGCGAATTTTACTTTCAGCAACGTTGAGCGGCTGGTGGGTAGTCAGAATCACAATCCCCCCCTGCTCCGTATGCTGCGCCATACGCTGGGTCAGACGATCGACGCCGTTAACGTCAATCGCGGTAAAAGGCTCGTCGAGTATCCATAACGTGGCACGGGTCAGCCACAGACGCGCTAAAGCGACGCGGCGTTGTTGCCCGGCAGAAAGTTGATTTACAGGAATATCTTCGAATCCGGCAAGCCCGGCCTGCGCCAGGGCTTCCAGACATTGTGCGGTATCGCCATCGCGATGATAAAATTGCAGATTTTCTAACGCCGTCAGCCGGGTTTTGATCCCCGGCTGATGGCCTATCCATAACAGGTTTTGATGGTAGCTGTCGCGTACCTGATGCAAGGGCTGCCCTTGCCAGAGAACCTCGCCTGCGTCAGGGCGAGACAACCCCGTCAGCAAACGGAGAAGCGTTGTCTTCCCCGCGCCGTTGCTACCGGTGATTTGTACCCACTCGCCTGCGTTCAGCGTAAATGACAAGCCACTAAATAAGGTTCGTTCATCCCGCTCGCAAAGTAACTCTCTGGCTTCAAGCATACCCACGCAATAACCCTGTTAAAAACCTGGCTCGACTTCGCGCATATCGGGCAGCTTGTGCGCGATCCCTTTATGGCAATCAATACAGGTTTGCCCATCTTTCACCGCCTGGTCGTGCATCTTAGCGGCAACTGATTTCTGGGCGGTTGTATCCATATACTCGAAGTTGTGACAGTTACGACACTCCTGCGAGTTATTGTCCTTCATGCGCCGCCACTCATTCTGTGCCATCGTCAGGCGATGAGCTTCAAATTTCTGCGGCGTGTCAATAACGCCAAAAATTTTACCATACAGCTCTTTACTTGCTTTGAGCTTGCGTATCATCTTCGGCACAAACTCGTGCGGAACGTGACAATCCGGACAGGTCGCACGGACGCCGCTACGGTTGTTGTAGTGCACGGAATCCATGTATTCCTGATACACCGTGTTACGCATTTCGTGGCAGCTAATGCAGAACTCTTCGGTATTGGCTTTTTCCATCCCGGTGTTAAAGCCGCCCCAGAAAACGATGCCGCCGACAAAACCGATCAACAGCAGCGTCCCTAGCGCCAGACGGCTGGGGGTACGCCACCATTTCCACAGGCGCTTAATCAGACCAGGCTTACGGTCAGAATTTCCCATAATAACCTCTTATTTCCCGTAACCTTTTGATGGGGTAAAGGTATTCCCCACGATTGGCGCGGTATCGGCCTGCGGTACGTGACATTGCAGACAGAAATAACGACGCGGAGCCACTTCTGCGCCCACTTTGCCGTCGCTGTCCATAAAGTGAGTAGGACTAATGCGCGGCGCGCCAGTGGTGCGATAGCTTTCGACACCGTGGCACTGCAAGCAGCGGTTGGTATTGGTCGTTACCTGATAACCTTCAACGCTATGCGGGATCATTGGCGGCTGATTCACATAGTTCAGCGGCATCCGATCCTGCTCTTTTGGCATCCGAATGGCCCCTTCCTGTGTCCCGGATACTTCCGGCGACTGGCTAAAATCGACGCCATTAGCCGCCCAAACCGCGCCGCTCACCACCAGGGCCAGCATCGCCGTCCATTGACACAGCGCTTTCTTCAGGTCATGGCTTTTCATGATTTCGCTCCCGAACTCCATCGTGTAGTTATTGTAAATACATCCTCAGAACAGACATCCACGCAGCGACCGCACGTCATGCAATCGCGGCTGGTGACCTGCACCGGGCTTTGTTCATCCAGCACCGGGGCACGTAGCACATGCGGTTCCGGGCAAACATGAAAACAATCCATACAGCGGTTACATTTCTGCCGATCGGTGGCCGCAACGGTAATCACACCTTTACTACCCAGCACGCCATACAGTGCACCAACCGGACAAATGTGCCCGCACCAGCCGTGTTCAACGACCAGTAGATCAAATAAAAACAGCGCGAGAATAAGCAGCGCGCCGCTGCCGAATCCCATTACCAGGCTGCGCCCCATCAGGGAAACGGGGTTGATCCATTCCCAGATGAGCGTGCCGGTTAAGGCCGAACCCACCAGAATGACCACCAACAGCACGTAGCGGATGTGGCGTGGGATCGTCGCAGACTGATTGAGGTCAAAACGCCTGCGTAACCAGTTTGCTAAATCGGTAATCGGGTTCAGCGGGCAGACCCAGCTGCAAAATAATCGCTTTCCTGCCAGGGCGTAGAGCACGGTGATAATCACCGCACCGGTCAGCGCCACCGTGGCAGGCAGATGACCGCTGGCAAGACTTTGCAACGTCATCAGCGGATCGGTCAGTGGAACGGTGTCGAATAACAAGCTACTGCTGTAGTTGCCGTGCAAGATCCACACACCAAACCACGGGCCGCTCAAAAACATTCCCAGCACGAAGAACTGACAAAGGCGACGCAACACCAGCCAACGGTGACTGCGCCACCAGCCTTTTTTCTCCAGCGCCTCGCGCCCGGCGTCACGTTTACGATTTGCCATTGTTCCCCTCCAGCCAGCCGAAGCGGTAATGGTGACCTAACTCCCCTTTCGCCAGTGACAGCGGTAACACCTTGATTGCGGGTTGTTCCAGCACGCACACTTTTTCGCACTTACCGCAGCCGGTACAGGCGTCACTGTGAACCGTCGGCAGAAAACGGGCGTGCTTACCGGTACGCGTGTTACGCTCCAGCTCCAGGGTGATTGCCTCATCAATTTTCGGGCATTCGCGATAGCAAACATCGCAGCGCAGCCCCTGAAAGTTGAGGCAGTTCTCCTGATCCACCAGCACCGCCAGCCCCATCCGCGCGTCGTCGATCGATTCGATCTCTCGATCCAGCGCACCGCTCGGGCACACTTTGGCGCACGGAATGTCCTCACACATTTCGCAAGGAATATCCCGCGCGACAAAGTACGGCGTACCTGCCGACAGGCCAGAGGCCAGTGTCGCCAGTTTTAAGGTGTCGTAAGGGCAAGCCTGAACACACTGACCGCAACGTACACAGGCACTGGCAAAGGCGTTCTCGTTTATGGCTCCGGGCGGGCGCAACCGCACACCAGATGCGCGTGCGGTTTGCTGTTGTAACCCCAGCGCCACACCCACGGCAGCCAGCCCACCAGCTGTGCGAACGACATCGCGCAGAAAGCGGCGGCGACCATTTTGAGGTTTCGCTGACCGGGACATAATGGCTTACACCTTCTCCAGTTTGACCGCACACTTCTTGAAGTCCGTCTCTTTCGAGAGCGGATCGGTCGCATCCAGCGTCAGTTTGTTAACCAGCTGTGCGGCGTCGAAGAACGGCATATACACCAAGCCCTGTGGCGGACGGTTACGACCGCGCGTTTCAACAATCGAGATGACTTCGCCACGGCGAGAAACCACTTTCACTTTGTCGCCACGACGCAGATCGCGCGCTTTCGCATCCAGCGGATGAATAAACAGGACCGCTTCCGGGAAGGCACGGTGCAGTTCCGGTACACGGCGAGTCATACTGCCGGTGTGCCAGTGCTCCAGGACACGCCCGGTAGAGAGCCACAGATCGTACTCTTCATCCGGTGCTTCCGCCGCCGGTTCGAACGGCAGTGCGAAGATCACCGCTTTGCCATCCGGTTTACCGTAGAACTTGTAGCCTTCACCCGCTTTCACGTACGGGTCGTTACCTTCGCTATAACGCCACTGCGTTTCTTTACCGTTCACCACCGGCCAGCGCAGACCGCGTGCTTTGTGGTAGTCATCGAACGGCGCGAGATCGTGACCGTGACCGCGACCAAACCATGCGTACTCTTCGAACAGCCCTTTTTGCAGATAGAAGCCCAGCTCGCGGGATTCATCGTTCAGCTGATCTTCCGCCAGTTCGGATACCGGGAATTTGCTCACTTCCGGAGTGGCATACAGGACTTCGTACAGCGTTTTGCCACGCAGTTCTGGTTTCTTCGCCAGCAGCTCTTCCGGCCACACTTCTTCAGTTTTGAAACGACGGGAGAACTGGACTAACTGCCAGAGGTCCGATTTCGCTTCACCAGGTGCCTGTACTTGCTGACGCCAGAACTGAGTACGGCGTTCGGCATTACCGTAAGCGCCCTCTTTCTCTACCCACATTGCGGTCGGCAGGATCAAGTCCGCTGCCAGCGCACTGACCGTCGGATACGGATCGGAAACGATGATAAAGTTGCGCGGATCGCGCCAGCCCGGCATACGCTCTTCATTAATGTTCGGTCCGGCTTGCATGTTATTGGTACACATGGTCCAGTAAACATTCAGTTTGCCGTCTTTCAGCGCACGGTCTTGTGCCACCGCGTGCAGACCGATTTTCGCCGGAATGGTGCCACTCGGGATATTCCACTTCTTCTCGCAAATATCACGATGTTTCTCGTTAGTCACCACCATGTCCGCAGGCAGACGGTGAGCAAAGGTGCCCACTTCACGCGCAGTACCACACGCGGAAGGCTGCCCGGTCAGGGAGAACGGACCGCAACCCGGCTGGGAAATTTTGCCGGTCAGCAGGTGCAGGTTGTAGACCAGGTTGTTGGCCCACACGCCACGGGTATGCTGGTTGAAGCCCATCGTCCAGTAGGAGATGACTTTCTTGTTCGGATCGGCATACAGCTGCGCCAGTTGTTCTAACTGGTCTTTCGGCACGCCGGTCATTTCAGCGGTTTTTTCCAGCGTATACTCAGCAACGAAGGCTTTGTAATCTTCAAAGCTCATCGGTTCGGAAGCGTCAGAACCTGGATTCTTCGCTGCTTTTTCCAGCGGATGGGTCGGACGTAAACCGTAGCCGATGTCCGTCGCCCCTTTGCGCAGGTTAACGTGTTTGCTAAAGAAGTCCTGATTTATCGCGTTGTTTTGAATGATATAGTTAGCGATGTAGTTCAGGATCACCAGGTCAGACTGTGGCGTAAAGATGATGCCGTTATCCGCCAGCTCGAAGCTACGATGCTGGTAGGTAGAAAGCACCGCCACGGTGACGTTCTGGTTAGAGAGACGACGGTTGGTGATGCGCGACCAGAGAATCGGGTGCATCTCCGCCATGTTAGCGCCCCACAGCACAAACGCGTCAGCCTGTTCGATGTCGTCATAGCAGCCCATCGGCTCATCCATACCAAAGGTACGCATAAAGCCAACTACCGCCGACGCCATACAGTGACGCGCGTTCGGGTCGATGTTGTTCGAACGGAAGCCCGCTTTGAACAGCTTGGACGCGGCATAACCTTCCCAGATAGTCCACTGACCAGAACCGAACATACCGATCGATTCCGGCCCTTTTTCTTTCAGGGCGGTTTTGAATTTCTCTTCCATCACATCGAAGGCCTGATCCCAGGTGATTGGGGTAAATTCGCCTTCTTTGTCATATTTACCGTTTTTCATACGCAGCAGCGGCTGCGTCAAACGGTCTTTACCGTACATGATTTTGGGCAGGAAATAGCCCTTAATGCAGTTCAGACCACGGTTAACCGGTGCGTCCGGGTCGCCCTGACAGGCCACCACACGCCCCTGCTGCGTTCCGACCAGAACGCCACAACCAGTACCGCAGAAACGGCATGGTGCTTTATCCCATTTAATGGCTTCCTGCTGACCAACAACGGCGCGGGCAACGCCCGGCACGCTGAGACCGGCAGCCGCCGCAGCGGCCGCAACGGCGTTAGCTTTCATAAAGCTACGACGACTGAGTTTCATGGTGTTTCCTCACCTTGCTCTTCCTGCTGGTGATAAACCAGCGACACCGCCAGCACGCCCTCTACGTTGCGTACTGACTCAATGGTTTGGATCAGCGTTTCGCTGTCTTCTGCTTCCACCACCACAATCAACTGACCGCTCGGCGCGTCGCTGACAGCGACTTCACAGCCGGGAAAGGCGTTCAGTTGGGTGCTGATGTCTGAAATTCGTTCGCTTTTGGCCTGCACGACCAGGCTGCAAACTTGCCAGTTAGTGTGCATGGAGATACTCCGCAGTTATGGCTGATACCGGACAGCTGGCTGCACATGCTCCACATCCGTTGCAAAGTTGGCTATTAAGTTGCGGCTGGTAGATCCCGGAGAGCGTCGGGCGAAAGATAATTGCCATTGGCTCACAGCTATCCTGACAGCGGCGGCATTCAACTGTTTGATACGCCAGGCATGCCTCCCCGATGGTGAACAGCAAATCCCAGGCCCTGGTGTGGCGCGGAGAAAATAGCGATTCGGGGCAAGCTTGCGCGCAGGCATAACAGAAGCTGCACTCGTTATTTTTGAAATTAACGCTCGGATAGCCCCCCGCGCCGCGTTGCAGAATGTTGTTTTCACAAGCATTAATACAGGCGTCACAGCGGGTGCAATGAGTCAGAAAATGAGATTCATCACCGGACCAGGGCGGACGGATACCGTTACTGGCTTTGCGCCAGCGACCAGTGAGTATGCCCCGACGGGATGCATCAATCTTCACATTGACCTTCCATCATTAATACGCTCTGAAAATTGAGAGCGACCAAATAAACCGCATAATTAATAAGCCATTTTTATAGCCGCTAAGATATTAAAGGATGTGTCAAAGATGCATACCCCGATCGGGGTAAAACCTGTAGCAGGATCAAAAGAGTGGTGGGAAGAGTGGCAAAAACGGGCTTTTGCTCACATTTCAAATGGTTATAAACATATTTATATAGCGATTAATTCGCCAGAGATATTTCTCAAGGCTTTACCACTCCTCAGAATTTAACACTAAAAGAGAAGGTAAAATTGTCTGAATGTTCTTTTAGTTATTCATAAAGCAAATTAATAAATCTGATGAATATGTTAACCTTCAGCGACATCATCGGTGAAAACCTATAAATGACGAAGGGAATACAACAATGAAGACCATTCTACCTGCAGTATTGTTTGCCGCTTTCGCTACCACTTCCGCCTGGGCGGCAGAGAGCGTCCAGCCACTGGAAAAAATCGCGCCTTATCCGCAAGCTGAAAAAGGCATGAAGCGTCAGGTGATTCAGTTAACCCCGCAAGAAGATGAATCTACCCTGAAAGTAGAACTGTTAATCGGTCAGACGCTGGAAGTCGATTGCAATTTGCATCGTCTCGGCGGGAAGCTGGAAAGCAAAACGCTGGAAGGCTGGGGCTATGATTATTACGTCTTTGATAAAGTTAGCTCGCCGGTTTCCACGATGATGGCCTGCCCGGATGGCAAGAAAGAGAAGAAATTTGTCACCGCGTATCTGGGCGATGCTGGAATGCTGCGTTACAACAGCAAGCTGCCGATCGTGGTGTATACGCCAGACAATGTAGATGTGAAATACCGCATCTGGAAGGCGGAAGAGAAAATTGACAACGCGGTAGTCCTCTAAACTGCCGTGAAGTGCTCCACCCCGTAGGTCGGATAAGGCGGTCACGCCGCATCCGACATCTCACGCCCAAGCCGGTTGACTGATGCGACGCTGGCGCGTCTTATCAGCATACGCCACATCCGGCATAACATGCCGGATGTGGCACATCATTACAACGCAATATCCGCCACTTCTTTATGAACGGGTTGCGGTTTCAACTGCGGTTTCGGCGTATTATCTGCTGCCTGCGGCTTGTCGTATTTCAGCCCCAGCACTTCGCTGGTGTACTGCAACTCGCGTTCGGTTGCCGCCACATCACCATTCAGCTTGCGTCCATAAGACGGAACAATCGCTTTCAGCGTGGCCTGCCATTGTGGGCTTGAAACGCGATCGCCAAATACTTTTTCCAGCAGATTCAACATAATCGGCGCGGCGGTTGACGCCCCTGGCGATGCCCCCAACAACGCGGCAATGGTCCCTTGCTGGTCACTGACCACTTCGGTACCCAGACGCAGTACGCCACCTTTCTCGGCATCACGCTTGATAATCTGCACGCGCTGCCCCGCTTGCCACAAACGCCAGTCCTCTTTTTTCGCCTGCGGATAGTACTCTTTCAACGCTTCAAAACGATCCTCTTCACTCAACATCACCTGACTCACCAGATATTTCACCAGATCGAAATTATCCAGCCCAACGTGCATCATCGGCATCACGTTTGAGGTGGTGGTGGAACTCATCAGATCCCACAATGAACCGTTTTTGAGGAATTTGGTTGAGAAGGTGGCAAATGGCCCAAACAGCACGACGCGTTTACCGTCCAGAACACGGGTATCGATATGCGGAACCGACATCGGTGGTGCGCCAACGGAGGCTTTACCGTAAACCTTCGCCAGATGGTGATTAACCACGTCCGGGTTTTCCGAAACAAGGAACTGTCCGCCCACCGGGAAACCGGCGTAGTCTTTCGCCTCCGGAATCCCCGATTCCTGTAACAGTTTCAGCGCCGCACCACCCGCGCCGATAAAGACAAATTTGGCGCGGATGTTCTGTGCAGTGCCGTTTTTCAGATCGGCAACGGTGACGGTCCAGCTGTTATCGTCATTACGCTTTAGGGCGCGGACTTCGCTGCTGAGTTGCAGCGAGAAGTTAGATTTCTTCTGTAAGGAGGCGATCAACTGGCGGGTGATCTCGCCATAGTTCACATCAGTGCCAATTTCTGTGCGTGTTGCTGCTACTTTCTGTTGCGGATCGCGCCCTTCCATCACTAACGGTGCCCACTCTTTGATCTGCGCGTGATCTTCAGAGTAACGCATACCGCGAAACAGCGAGCTTTGTTGCAACGCGGCGTAACGGGCGCGCAGGAAATTAACGTTATCCTCGCCCCAGACAAAGCTCATATGCGGAACGGTATTGATAAATGAACGCGGAGTACGCAGCACACCGCGCTCGACCTGGTGCGCCCAGAACTGGCGGGAAATCTGAAATGCTTCGTTAATGGCGACTGCTTTTTCAATACTGATGCTGCCATCGGCGTTTTGCGGGGTGTAATTGAGTTCCATCAGTGCAGAATGCCCGGTTCCGGCGTTGTTCCAGCCGTTCGAACTCTCCTGCGCGACACCCTCCAGGCGCTCCACCATGGTCATCGACCATTCAGGCTCCAGCTCGCGTAAATAAGTCCCCAACGTGGCGCTCATAATGCCGCCGCCAATCAACAGTACATCAGTTTCCTGCTCCTCGGACGCTTTCGCTTTTGCCGTCATCGAAACGGCATTAAGCCCCACGGCCATCGAGAAGAGCATGGCAGTCACTTTTTTCATCTTGTTAATGCCTTACTTTTAGTCGCTTTATTGCAGGTGAGATTTGCGCGGCATCAACGGTAACACTTAAGTAACAACATTTAAATAATGTTTATAAATTATATTCTAATTTTAGAAACATTATAATTTCGTTGATTAATTATAGGGTTATTAGAAACGAAGGTTTTTTTAGAATATTGACCTGGCGGCAGCAGTCCGCCAGGTCAGCGTCGAAATATTATGCCGTCCGGGCAACGGCATCACGCGAAGCAGCATCGCGCTCTTCGCCTGTCAGCTCGCTAAGTAGCCCGTTGCGCATTTCCAGCAGGCGGTCAGCGTGAATAAAGTAATGATCATCATGACTGATGGCGAAAATCGTTTTACCCATCTCCTGCATCAGCGGCAGCAGCACCTGATAAAACTCACGACGGAAGTGTGGGTCCTGATCCGCCGCCCATTCATCCAACAGGATAATATCGCGTTCTTCTGCCAGCGCCAGCAACAGCGCGACGCGTTTTTTCTGCCCTTTTGATAACTTCAGGTTAACAATACGCCCGTTGCTTAACTCAAGCTTATGAGCCATTTTCAGCTGCGCCAGCCACTTCTCAACCAGTTGCGGGTTAGCAGGTTTCCCCTCCGGCCCCAGCAGTTGATCAAACAACCAGACATCGGTAAACACTGCCGAAAACAGTTTGCGATAATCTTCCGGTTGTTCGCCGCTGACAGGTTTGCCATCCAGCAAGATTTCGCCGCTTTGTGGCTGATACAAGCCCGTCAGCAACATGGCCAGTGTCGATTTTCCGCTACCGTTGCCGCCAATCAGAAACAGCAGTTCGCCACGTTTAATGGTGAGGTTAATCGGCCCAACGGAAAACGCGTTATCCTGATAAGCAAACGTAACATTGCGCAGCTCCAGCGTTTGCCAGTTGGGAAACGTCTGCGGACGCGGAAACTCAGCTTTGAAAGGTGCGAGCGCGAATTTATTCAGCTTGTTAAACGCTACCTGCGCCGTCAGCAGCGTCGGCAACGCACCAACCGCCGAAAGCAGCGGCGTACGCAGAAATAACAGCGTTAACGAATAGGTCGCGGCAACGTTGGTATCGGCCCAACCGAGACTGTTCGCCATCCAGAACACCAGGCCGATTGCGCCCAGCATCATGATGTTTGACCAGTTCACGGCACTAAGATGGAAGGTGTCTGCGCGGATGATATGATGGCGATACTCTTGCGCATCAGGAATGTAGAGGTTGTTAAACACATACTCGGCGCGTTCACGGTTCAGAGTCAGCTCTTTGCGCCCTTCGAGTACGGTTTGAAAATCCGTGTACAGCTTATCTTCGGTTTCACGCAGGGTCGCCATATGTTTGTACACCCGCGCCACCAGCACAAAACCACCCCAGATGGTGACTGCCATCCAGATAGCCGTTACCAGCAACATTTTGCCCGATAGCATCCACAAATACGCCGCGGAACCGATAGTGAGAATGATCCCCTGCACCAGTTCCGGCAGACGCACAAAAGCAATGGTGATATTGCGCACATCGCTGGTTAACCCCGCCAACAACGAGGCGCTACCGAGTTGTTCAATGCGCTCGACGTGAGTATCGAGAATCCGCTTGATAAATTCACTACGCAGTCGGTAAACGAAATGATGCCCCAGAGTGGTGAGCGCCAGTTGCGAACCTAGCGTCACCGCCATTAGCAGCAGCAATAATCCCAGAAACTCCGGCAATACCAGCAGACTGGTATCCGCCGTTTCGATAAGGCGCTGATTGATAAAAGCAATTAAGCCAATGCCTAATGCCGCACTGGCGAGGCTTAGCGCCATCACACTGATAAATGGCCAGCGATACTGCCGCCAGACAAGTACAAGAAGTTCCATGCAGAAAACCCGGACAATGAATTACAGCCCGCAGTTTAAACATCTTCGCGCGCACAGCAATAATAATTCTTATTTTTATTCTTTTTTACCTGCCTGACGGAATGTCAGGTTGTAGCGGCAGTCGGTGGTGAGTGGATGAAACCCCGCTTTCAACGGTTGAATACCGTGATAAAACAGCCGCGATTCACCGCCCCATACCACCACATCGCCATGTTCCAACAACAATCTTTTTAGCGGATCATTTCGTTTCAGGCCGCCAAATTGAAAAATCGCGGGTAAGCCCAGAGAAACAGAAACAATCGGCGCGCGCAGATCCGGTTCGTCTTTATCCTGATGCAGCGACAGTTTCGCGCCAGGAGCGTAGCGGTTGATCAGACAGGCATCTGGCTGGAAATCTGGATAGCCCGCCGCCGTAGCCGCACGTTGACATAAATTATGAAAACTCTGCGGCATGGCGGGCCACGGTTTATTTGTTTGCGGATCAATGGGCGAATAGAGATAACCTTGCCGATTGGTCGTCCAGCCCAGATGCCCACAGTTGGTCATTGCCACCGACATGGTATATCCCCCGGGGGTGACCATCTGGCGAAACGGCGACTGGCTGGCAACGTCATTAATATCGCGGATTAGTTGCTCCGCAGCGTTAAAAGCAAAACGGTGCAAAATCACCGCACCAGCCGCCAGTGGCTCTTGCCACGGTTCAGCATCGGCAAACAGATCCAACATTACCTCTCCTCATGTTCAGATTCGCGGCGCAGCAGTTGCGCTTTGCGCGACACGCCCCAGCGGTAACCGGAAAGAGTGCCATCACCACGGACTACCCGATGACAGGGTATTACGATAGCTAGCTTGTTAGCGGCACAGGCGCTGGCAACGGCACGTACCGCTTTCGGTTTGCCGATGGCGTTTGCCAGTTGCTGATAACTGACGGTTTCACCGCAAGGTATCGTGCGCAGTGCCTGCCAGACTTGTTGCTGAAAAGCGGTGCCGCGAATATCCAGCGGTAACGTCAGCGGTGTGTCGCGGTGATTCAGACTGGTGATCACCTCGCGCACATGTTGCTGAAACGTCAGATCGGCAGGCGCGTTGTCGGCAGCGGGAAACATCTGCTGCAACTCGCTGATTAATGTCGCGTCATCATCGCCCAGTAATATCGCGCAAATCCCCCGCTCGCTTTCTGCCACCAGGCACCGGCCCAGCTCACAATCAGCCAACGCGTAACGCACCGCCAGATTTTCGCCACCGTGACGGAATTGTTTAGCCGTCATGCCCAGCGTTTCGTCGGCTTTGCGGTAGTAACTGCTGCTATCGGGGAATCCGGCGTTAAGAATGGACGTCGTCACGCTCTCCCCTTTCGCCAGCGATTCACGCAAACGGCGAGCGCGCCAGGCCTGTTGCCAGGCTTTAGGCGTCATTCCGGTAGTCGCTTTAAACAACCGATGCAGATGGAACGGACTCATCGCCACCTGGTCGGCTAAGGCTTCCAGCGTTACAGGCGTTTCCTGTTCCAGCAGTCGGCAGGCGTGGGTAATTTTATCAAGGCGATGTTGCCGGGGATTGGCTTTGTCTGGCTGACAACGTTTGCAGGGGCGAAAGCCAGCGGTAAGCGCCTCGCTGGCATTTACGTAGAAGGAGACGTTTTCCCGCAAGGCATGTCTGGCACGGCAAGACGGTCGGCAAAAGATACCCGTGGTCCGCACGGCGAAAACGAATTCGCCGTCGGCGTTCGGATCGCGGGCTAAGACAGATTGCCAGCGTTGATCGTCAGTTAAGCATGTGGCGTTTTTCATCATCAGCTCCCTGGTTAAGGATAGCCTTTAGTCTGCCCGGTCACCATCACGCAAAAACCAACAATCTTGCGCTTTAATTTTTTTCGCTAATAAGGAAGCTTTTAAACTGTGGCGACATCCAGGTTTTAAAGCTATCGCCCTCTTTGGTGATCATATAAACCGCCAGCCCTTCCCGGCGAACAACCTCTTTGGCTTTCTCCGGCCCGAGTACCATTAAGCCAGTATCCCAGGCGTCGGCTTCCAGCGCCGTCGGGGCAATCACCGTCACGGATATCAGATTGTGTTCGATGGGACGCCCGGTTTGCGGATCGATAACATGGGAAAGACGTTTGCCGTCCAGTTCGTAATAGTTACGGTAGCTGCCAGAGGTGCTAATGCCATGACCGTTGATATCCACCACGGCCTGAACCGCGTTTTCTTTATCAGTTGGTTTTTGAATCGCTACCCGCCACGGCTGGCCTTCACCGTTCATACCACGGCTGTTCAGCGCGCCGCCCACCGACACCAGATAGCGGGATATCCCTTCCTGCTCCATCAAGCGTGCCAGATGATCCGCCGCATAGCCTTCGCCGACGGTGGAGAGATCGACATATAAATCCGGCAGGTCTTTTTGCAGATATTGCTGATGCGACTGATTAATGACCGTCAGGTGCTGTAAGCCGGTTTTGGCTTTCATCGCATCAATTTGTTCCTGGCTCGGAATTTGAACCGGCTGTTGTTCCGGGCCAAAGCCCCACAGATTCACCAGCGGCCCGACGGTTATATCCATCGCACCATCGGTCCTTGCGCCAATGCGCAGCGAGGTAGTGACGATATCGGCCATCGCTTCACTTACCGGCCACGGCGATAAACTTTGCGAGTCGTTAAATCGCATCAGCGCGGAATCTTTTTTATAGGTCGAAAGCAGCTGATCGTCAGCGTCCAGCTGGGTCTGAATCTTTTCTTTAAGTTCGGCACTGCGTTTGGCGTCAATGCCCGGAATGCTAGCACGCCAGAAGGTACCCATGGTTTTGCCTTCGAGAACGGTAACTTCAATAGCGTGGGTTTTGGCGGGTTGTGGTTTTTGATCGCAACCAACAAAGAAGAGCGCGGCAGCCAGCAGTGCCACGCGGGTAAAGCTTATTTCCATACGTGATTATCCTCATGCGAACGGTCGCAAGAGTACACCAAAAAACTGAGTTTGTACGCTGAAAACAATGAAAAAAGGGCCCGCAGGCCCTTTGTTCGATATCAATCGAGATTAGAACTGGTAAACCAGACCCAGAGCTACGATGTTATCAGTGTTGATGCCAGCGTCACGAGTGAACTGGTTGTCGTCCAGCAGGTTGATTTTGTAGTCAACATAGGTGGACATGTTTTTGTTGAAGTAGTAAGTAGCACCAACATCAACATATTTCAGGATATCTTCGTCGTCGTAGTTACGACCATTGATGACACCCAAGTTTTTACCTTTAGACTGCAGGTAAGCCAGGGACGGACGCAGACCGAAGTCGAACTGGTACTGAGCAACAGCTTCGAAGTTCTGTGCTTTGTTCGCCCAACCCAGGGAACCTACGCGAGTTGCGTTGTAGGTCTGGGTGTACTGAGCAGCCAGGTAGATGTTGTTAGCGTCGTATTTCAGACCACCAGTGTAGGTTTCAGCACGGTCGCCAGTACCGATGTAGTTACGGACTACATTATTGTCGCTTACATAGGTACCATTCTGAGCGTCAGTACGTTTGGAGCTGGACACTGCAGCACCGATACCGAAGCCTTCGTAATCATAAGTGATAGAACCGCCAACGCCGTCGCCGTTCTGACGCAGAGCACCACGACCGTTGTTGGTCATGCCTTCGCCATCTACGCTACCGTTTTTACCCTGGTACTGAACAGCAAAGTTCAGGCCGTCAACCAGACCGAAGAAGTCGGTGTTACGGTAGGTCGCGAAGCCGTTACCACGCTGCTGCATGAAGTTGTCAGAACCGTAAGTGTCGCCACCGAATTCTGGCAGTACGTCGGTCCAGGAAGTTACGTCATAAACAACGCCGTAGTTACGACCGTAGTCGAAAGAACCCACATCCTGGAATTTCAGACCTGCGAATGCCACACGGGTCCAGGAGTTGTTTTCGTTTTCAGCGCTGTTGCCCTGGATCTGATATTCCCACTGACCGTAACCGGTCAGCTGGTCAGTAACCTGAGTTTCACCTTTGAAGCCAAGACGCATGTAGGTCTGGTCGCCATCTACAGACTTGTCGTCAGAGAAATAGTGCAGGCCGTCTACTTTACCGTACAGATCTAATTTGTTGCCGTCTTTGTTGTAAACTTCAGCAGCGTTTGCTGCGCCTGCTACCAGCAGAGCTGGGACCAGGAGGGACAGTACTTTAACTTTCATGTTATTAACCCTCTGTTATATGCCTTTATTTGCTTTTTTATGCCACTGCATACTGATTAACCCTCATTAATCAGTCGGCAAGTCCATTCTCCCCAAAAATGCAGAATAATCCAACACGAATATGATACTAAAACTTTTAAGATGTTTCATTTATCGCTATAGATGTTTCAGAATGTAAATACAAGGGAACTTTTTAAGATTATTGCGGAATGGCGAAATAAGCACCTAACATCAAGCAATAATAATTCAAGGTTAAAATCAATAACTTATTCTTAAGTATTTGACAGCACTGAATGTCAAAACAAAACCTTCACTCGCAACTAGAATATCTCCCGCTATCATCATTAACTTTATTTATTACCGTCATTCATTTCTGAATGTCTGTTTACCCCTATTTCAACCGGATGCCTCGCATCCGGTTTTTTTTACCCTTCTTTACACAATTTTCATTATTCTGTGCTACCACAGAAAAACTATAACGCTTGTTAACTATTTCACAAATAATTAACATCAGCATAATTTCCAGCAATCTTCGTTTATTTGCAATTAATTTCGTTGGGCTTTTTGTAGGTTATTTGTACAGCAAAATGGCGCTTGTACATCTATTTCCCCCAATGCAGGATGATAAATATCACGGGAGAATAGAAAATCATCAATCAGGTAAGAGTCTGGAATTTCACACTGTACCCTTTATACTGCCCTATCACTTCGCGAAGTTTTAACAGGTCATAAACACGAATGCGTCAGAAAGAGACAACGGCCACGACCCGCTTTTCACTCCTACCGGGGAGCATTACCCGCTTCTTTTTACTGTTGATCATTGTGTTACTGGTGACGATGGGTGTAATGGTACAAAGCGCCGTTAACGCCTGGCTGAAAGATAAAAGTTACCAGATTGTCGACATTACCCACGCTATCCAAAAGCGCGTCGATACCTGGCGTTATGTGACCTGGCAGATTTACGACAACATTGCCGCGACGACTTCCCCCTCCTCCGGCGAAGGTTTACAAGAGACGCGCCTGAAACAGGATGTCTACTATCTGGAAAAACCACGCCGCAAAACGGAAGCGTTAATCTTTGGCTCTCACGACAACTCAACGCTTGAGATGACTCAACGGATGTCCACCTATCTGGACACGTTATGGGGCGCAGAAAATATACCGTGGTCGATGTATTACCTGAATGGTCAGGATAACAGTCTGGTACTGATCTCGACCCTACCCCTCAAAGATCTCACCTCCGGATTTAAAGAATCGACCGTCAGCGACATTGTTGATTCACGTCGCGCAGAGATGTTGCAACAGGCCAACGCGCTCGATGAACGCGAAAGTTTTTCTAACCTGCGCCGCCTGGCCTGGCAGAACGGTCATTACTTTACCTTGCGTACCACGTTCAACCAGCCGGGACATCTGGCAACGGTCGTTGCTTTTGATCTGCCGATTAATGATTTGATCCCACCGGGTATGCCGCTGGACAGTTTCCGCCTTGAGCCAGACGCGACGGCAACGGGAAACAATGAAAATGAGAAAGAAGGGACGGATAGCGTCAGTATCCACTTTAACAGTACGAAGATTGAAATCTCCTCGGCACTCAACTCTACCGATATGCGCCTGGTCTGGCAGGTTCCTTATGGCACCTTATTGCTGGATACGTTGCAAAACATTCTGCTGCCACTGCTGCTGAACATCGGTTTGCTGGCGCTGGCGTTATTTGGCTATACCACATTCCGCCATTTCTCCAGCCGCAGTACAGAAAGCGTCCCCAGCACGGCGGTCAATAACGAATTGCGCATTTTACGGGCAATTAATGAAGAGATAGTCTCACTGCTGCCGCTCGGCCTGCTGGTTCACGATCAGGAATCGAACCGCACAGTCATAAGTAACAAAATTGCCGATCATTTGCTGCCGCATTTGAATCTGCAAAACATCACCACCATGGCGGAACAGCATCAGGGGATTATTCAGGCGACGATCAATAACGAGCTGTATGAGATCCGCATGTTCCGCAGCCAGGTTGCGCCGCGCACACAAATTTTCATTATTCGCGATCAGGATCGCGAAGTGCTGGTAAACAAGAAACTCAAGCAGGCGCAGCGTCTGTATGAGAAAAACCAGCAGGGGCGGATGACCTTTATGAAAAACATTGGCGATGCGCTGAAAGAACCCGCACAGTCCCTGGCGGAGAGCGCGGCTAAACTCAACGCCCCGGAAGGCAAACAACTGGCGAATCAGGCAGATGTGCTGGTGCGGCTGGTCGATGAAATACAGTTAGCGAATATGCTTGCGGACGATAGCTGGAAAAGTGAGACGGAGCTGTTCTCCGTGCAGGATTTGATTGATGAAGTTGTGCCTTCAGTATTGCCTGCCATCAAGCGTAAAGGTCTGCAACTGCTGATTAACAATCATTTGAAAGCACACGATATGCGCCGCGGCGATCGCGATGCCTTACGACGTATTTTGCTACTACTGATGCAATATGCCGTGACCTCAACGCAATTGGGAAAAATCACCCTTGAGGTTGATCAGGATGAGTCCTCCGAAGACCGCCTGACGTTCCGCATTCTGGACACCGGAGAAGGCGTAAGCATTCATGAAATGGATAATTTGCACTTCCCGTTCATCAACCAGACCCAAAACGATCGCTATGGCAAGGCGGACCCGCTGGCATTCTGGCTGAGCGATCAACTGGCACGTAAACTGGGCGGTCATTTAAACATCAAAACGCGGGATGGGCTTGGTACACGCTACTCTGTGCATATCAAAATGCTCGCAGCTGACCCGGAAGTTGAAGAGGAAGAAGAACGATTACTGGATGATGTCTGCATAATGGTGGATGTTACTTCGGCAGAAATTCGGAATATTGTCACTCGCCAGTTAGAAAATTGGGGTGCAACCTGTATCACACCCGATGAAAGATTAATTAGTCAAGATTATGATATCTTTTTAACGGATAATCCGTCTAATCTTACTGCCTCTGGCTTGCTTTTAAGCGATGATGAGTCTGGCGTACGGGAAATTGGGCCTGGTCAATTGTGCGTCAACTTCAATATGAGCAACGCTATGCAGGAAGCGGTCTTACAATTAATTGAAGTGCAACTGGCGCAGGAAGAGGTGACAGAATCGCCTCTGGGCGGAGATGAAAATGCGCAACTCCATGCCAGCGGCTATTATGCGCTCTTTGTAGACACAGTACCGGATGATGTTAAGAGGCTGTATACTGAAGCAGCAACCAGTGACTTTGCTGCGTTAGCCCAAACGGCTCATCGTCTTAAAGGCGTATTTGCCATGCTAAATCTGGTACCCGGCAAGCAGTTATGTGAAACGCTGGAACATCTGATTCGTGAGAAGGATGTTCCAGGAATAGAAAAATACATCAGCGACATTGACAGTTATGTCAAGAGCTTGCTGTAGCAAGGTAGCCTATTACATGAACAATATGAACGTAATTATTGCCGATGACCATCCGATAGTCTTGTTCGGTATTCGCAAATCACTTGAGCAAATTGAGTGGGTGAATGTTGTCGGCGAATTTGAAGACTCTACAGCACTGATCAACAACCTGCCGAAACTGGATGCGCATGTGTTGATTACCGATCTCTCCATGCCTGGCGATAAGTACGGCGATGGAATTACCTTAATCAAGTACATCAAGCGCCATTTCCCAAGCCTGTCGATCATCGTTCTGACCATGAACAACAACCCGGCGATTCTTAGTGCGGTATTGGATCTGGATATCGAAGGGATCGTGCTGAAACAAGGTGCACCGACCGATCTGCCGAAAGCTCTCGCCGCGCTGCAGAAAGGGAAGAAATTTACCCCGGAAAGCGTTTCTCGCCTGTTGGAAAAAATCAGTGCTGGTGGTTACGGTGACAAGCGTCTCTCGCCAAAAGAGAGTGAAGTTCTGCGCCTGTTTGCGGAAGGCTTCCTGGTGACCGAGATCGCTAAAAAGCTGAACCGCAGTATCAAAACCATCAGTAGCCAGAAGAAATCTGCGATGATGAAGCTGGGTGTCGAGAACGATATCGCTCTGCTGAATTATCTCTCTTCTGTGACCTTAAGTCCGGCAGATAAAGACTAATCATCTGTAGGCCAGATAAGACGCGTCAGCGTCGCATCTGGCATTTGCACTGAATGCCGGATGCGGCGTAAACTCCTTATCCGGCCTACGATTCCCATTATTTCAATGGATTACAACAAAGTAGGCCAGATAAGACGCACCAGCGTCGCATCTGGCATTTGCACTGAATGCCAGATGCGGCGTAAATGTCTTATAAGCCTACGATTCCCGCGATTTCCGGACCCTCTCGGCATATACCGTCAGCGTCTGTTTTATCACATCCAGCGTTACCGGCTTCGACAGGCAGCTGTCCATACCGGACTCCAGACACCGCTGCTTCTCTTCAGCCAACGCATTAGCAGTTACTCCGATTACCGGCAACGTCAGTCCCAACTGACGAATGCGTTGCGTCAAGCGGTAACCATCCATATTTGGCATGTTGACGTCGCTAAGCACGATATCAATATGATTCTTGCTAAGTACATTAAGCGCATCGACGCCATCATTCGCGGTTTTACATTGATAGCCCAACGATCCCAACTGATCTGCAAGCAGACGCCGGTTAATCGGATGATCATCCACGACGAGAATCATCATATCGTCGTTATCGCTGACCGCTTTGTCCGTCGACGGCAGAGCGTTAGCAGGATCATCGCTCTCCATCTCGATCAAATAAATACGCGCCAACAATGCCGGTAGCTCATGCGGTGCAGCCACACTGTGTACCCACTCCCCTGGCGCTTTCTCCAGCGGAATACCAATATGGCGACGACAGAAGGTCACTACCGCTCTACCCTGCCATTTTTTGCTCACTACCTCGTCAGTGATTAACACATCTTCGGGAGTCGGTTCCTGCCCTTCGTATGTTGTAACGACTATGCCGCTGCGCTGCAAACTGGTTTCCAGGAACTGACAGAGCGACGCATTGCGGACTGCCAGCCAGCAGCGTTTCCCGCTCAACCCTTCCGCGCTTTTTTTCTGCGGGTACTGAGCGCCATACAACGGAATACGCACAGTAAACTGGCTGCCCATTCCCGGTTCTGAATCTACCGAGATGTCGCCGTCCATCATGCTGATCAGTTTTTCACAAATCGCCAGACCCAGACCAGTCCCCTGGAAGTTACGCTGTACGCCCGTGCCGACCTGGAAGAAGGGATCAAACAAGCGCACCACTTCTTTCGCCGGAATCCCTACGCCGGTATCGCGAACGCGGATAGAGAGATAATCGCCATCAGCTCGAACATGCAGAACTATACAGCCGGTATCGGTGAATTTTATGGCGTTACTCAACAGGTTGGAGATGACCTGCTGTAAACGCATTGGGTCGCCATTTAAGGCCACTGGCACATCCGGTTCAATAAAGCAGTACAAGCCTAGCTGCTTGCGTACCACCAGCGGCAAATAGTTGGCGGTGATGTGGTTCATCACTTCACGCGGTGAAAACTCACGCGGTTCGATCTTCAACTGTTCCGATTCAATCTTCGAGAAGTCGAGAATATCGCTGATAATTTTCAACAACAGGCTGGAAGAGTTGTTCATTGCCGTCACCAGACGATCGACGCCTTTCGGTAACTCTTTGGTTTGCAAAAGATCCAGGTTACCGATAATGCCATATAGCGGCGTTCGCAGCTCATGACTGACGGTGGCAAGGAACATCGATTTTGACTGGCTCGCCTGTTCCGCTGCTTGTGCCATCTCCTGCAACGACTCTTCCATCTTCACGCGCGAAGAAACATCCACCAGCACACAAATGGCGACGTTTTCATTACGATAGCGCGAATGGACGAAGCTGATTTGCAGATTGGTATTGTTGCTGGTCAGGACATCAACAAAATTGACCTGCTGACCACAGATAATTTGCGTCAGTCGTTGGCGATCCTCATGCGTAAGCATATTGAGATAGGTATGCGCAAGTTCGTTACTTAAAATATTAACGCCATCAGCGGTACGCAAAATGCAGATACCCACTGGCGCGGAAGCGACAATCTTGCGATTAAACTGCTCGTGCTCTTCCAGTCGCAGGGCGTCGCTTTCCGCAGGAATGAATATACGCCGCTCGTACATCCGTGCGAGAGTAAACAACGCGGCTCCGGCAAGCACATTCAGCAAAATCGCGTTAAGGATCAACATGCGAATGCGCTCCAGCACCTTATCAACCGGCACCGAATAGACGATGCTTAACGATGAAGGTGGCAGGTTTTTCTTCAGCACCAGTTCCCGGAACCCTTCCGTATAGCCAAACCAGGAACGTTCCTGCATCCAGCGAGGATCGCTCTTAATCTTGCTTTCCGGTCCGGTAAGCGAAATCAGGGTATGACCATTTTCATCAAGAATGGTTACCCCCATCGGCAACGTACCAGGTAAGAAGAAGTTCTCCATCCTGATGGTCTGCTCGACACCCAAAAGCGCCTGCAACCGGTTCGCCAGATAAACTGGCGTCAAGGCGTAAAAATACCCGACGCCAGGGCGCGGACCTTCGCTGATCCAGTAGAGGTTACTGCCGCTATCATCTTGTGGTGCATTTCGATATTTATTGATGCGTTCATGCAAAGCTTTCAATGCGGTATCGCGTTCCACTGGCATATCACGTAGACCGAAATTGGCCATGCAGAGGTTATCGCTGCCGATTAAAAATACCCGGTTGAGATCGTAAGCCGCAGAGAAATTATCGCGCCAGTAGCGCATAAACCACGCCAATGACTCCAGAGAACCTCGCCAGGTGTTACTCATTGCGGAACAATCGGAGTCGGCAAACAGTGGTTCAAACACAGGCACATCTGCCTGCGTTTCTCGTCCACGCGGCGAAAGCACACCGTTTTCTGCCGATAAGCGATTTTCAGCTATGTACTTCAGCTCTTTCATCACATCAGAGGTGCGTTGAATAAAGCGCTGAGCCTGATCGGAACTCAGATTAAATTCCTGACGAATTTCCGATTCTCGCTGATGCAACGCATTAACGATGTAAAAAACGGATGAAAAAGCAATCAACAGCCAGAGCACTAACGCCAATGCTCTGAACATGTAGCGCGAGGCTTTCAGGGTTGTACGAAAAGAAGCAAGGTATTTCAAAGGGGCGAAGCTCCGCCTCAGGTGACCGATGGAGTTTGGTTAAGGTAGCGGTAAAAGCGTGTTACCGCAATGTTCTGTCACCATTGCAATAATGCGTATCGCTTAGAAACCATTGCCTTAATCAGGAAAGCCGGAGTAAATGGACAGTTTTCAGTACGAACAACAAGAAATGACCAATCTGCCGACGCTTGTTAATGGTTATATCCTGGCGTCGGCAGATCGCCCAGCAGTCTTATCTGAAAAAAGAGAGAGCCAGGTTGTGTGAAAGGATGGATCACCAGTCAAAACTTTTCACCAGCGTCAACTCGCCAGCATTACGCATCGGTACAATGAAAGTTTCCTGTTTCTCATTGACCGATCCTTCATCGGTGATCAGCGTCAGTTGGGCGGTCGTCAATTCCGTTTCGCTGCGTCCGCCATAGTAGTTGATATACACCTGATAACGTCCGTGAATCGGCGCTGGCATGGCGAAAATCTCGGGTCCGTACCCCGTCGTGACATCCATATCCAGTGCACCACTGTTTTTCAGCACGGTGTTACCGTACCAGGCGTGTTCGCCATCAGGTGTGACAACGTGAAGATCGAGGTCGGTATTGTCCGTATCCCAGGAGAGAACCAGCCGTAAACGCGCGCGGATCACTCCAGCGCCCGGCGTTGAGTAAAACTGCATTTTTTGTCGGCTTTGCCCATCTGGGCTGATGACCTGCACGCTGTTGCTGCCTTCAGTGAAAATATAAGGGCGTGCAAATGAACCATCGGATTCAATTCTCTGCGGCATACTGGCACCGTTGACCACCAGCCGGCCCTGCTGAACTTTACCCGCCGCAGCATAATTCTTTATTTTGCCGCGGATCTGCGCTGAGATATTTTGATCATCTGCCATGTTGACGGACGACGCCGGGTAATTGATCGATTGTGAAAAACTGGCATCTTCGCCCTCTGCCGGATGCCAGCCAGAGAGCGGTGCATCAATCTCGACTTCCTGCACACCTTCGCCATGGGCAACAGGCGAAAGCGCCACCAGTAACAACGGAAGAAAAATCTTTCGCATAGCATTAGTCCATTAATAATTGTCGGGTCAGCGTTTCGATATAGTTCTCATCAAGCCCGGTGGGATAACCATCAAAGGCCAGGTGCAGATACTCATGGGTTAAATCCAGCCGATCCTGAAGCGTAAAGAAGTTACGAATAAACAGCCGTTTCTGCTGCCGATCGGTATAGGGGAAACCTGAGACTAAACGGCAGACCGCAAACACGTCTGGTTCGTTGTACCCCGTTTCGCCTTGTAACATACGCCGCCACTGCGGCATTTTTTTCGCCAGCCAGGCCTTCGCTTTGGGTAATAACTGGCAGGTTGAGCGCGGCGCTCCCCAGCGGCTAAGGCTATTGTCGGGATAAGCAAACGCGAGTATCTGATCGTAACGCTCTCCCTGCCCCGCCTGGGCGGTGGCTTGCCGCCAGGAGAGTGTCCCTTCGGTAGCGCGACTGCCGTGATAATGAACCGGATCGCCAGCGTAAATGAGATCCTGCGTCCAGGCGGTCATCGTCCGCGCGCCCGTGGTGGCTGGCGAAGCAGAAACACGCTGCATGGCGCTGCTGTCGGGGATGGTCAGGCAATCGCCTTCCCGATTGGCGTTTTGCTGTAAGAAAGTGCGAATCGCCACGGTCATAGCTTTCGCTGCCTCAGGAGGCGTACTTTTCGCCTCGCGATCCAGCACTCTGGCAACGTACTCTTCACGATCAAGATGCGACTGCAATTTCAGTTTGCCCTTTTCTGTCAGTAAGGTCGTCTCACCGTGGCTGACAAACGTAATGTGGTTACCATTGGCAAACGTCACACGATAGCGCCCATTAAGTACGCCGGGATTTACTGCTGTCGTACTCTTTTCCGCCGTGATTTTCTTCAGCGGATAACGGGCAAACAGCTCCACCTCTACACATTGCCCACTGGCAACTTGCGTCGGCACTGGCAATACCCGATTAAGCACCGTCGCATAACGGGTCAGTACCGTTTTGCTGGTGCCACTGCCAGTAACCCACAGCGGTGTACCATCGGTTAACCAGCCGGCAAAACCACCCTGACGGATTTCCTGTTTATCATCGGCAAACCAGCTCCAGGTTTTCACCCTTACCCGACTACCGAGCATGGATGCGACACCGATTTTCGCCTCGTCCAGCACCACATCCAGTAAGATTTCCTGAGCTTTGTTTTGCGCGGGTAACGTCGCTAATGAATCAAGCAGCGATTTAACCGTTACCGAGGTTTCTGGCTTCAGCGTCGGAAGAGACGCTAACCACGCAGGTGCCTGACGCTGTTGCCAGTATTGCCCCCAAACATCTGCACCAATATGCAACCGTTGCGGCGCAAAATAGAGTCCACAGGAGCGTACCAGCGCGGTATCGCGCGTTATGCTCTCCCCAGCCTGACAACAATAAACCTCTTCCGGGGAGTTTCCGCGACACTGGTAGGGCTGCTCTGGTTGATGGGTATCCTCCAGCCAGGCGTAAACATACAGTTTCCACAAACTCCCTAACGGCGTGGTGAGTGTGTCAGGTAATGCCGAGACTTTGGTCACGCCTGATGACGACAGCTGATACAGTAGATCGTGCTGCGCGCCCCGCAGCGCCAGTTGTAACGGCGTCTCCTCCGCAAGCGTTGGCAGAGTAACCAACGCTAATAGCCAGACGATTCTGCGCCAGTTCACTTATTTCACCTGCATCCCGGTCCATTCGCTCCCTGCCGCAACACTTTGCTGTGCAGGTGCATAGGAACGCACATAACGAGCAGGAGGCAGAACGAATTGCCCTTTTTGCGAGAAACGCAGCAAATGGCGGAAGGTGACCGTTCCCGTCAGTTCTTTTACCGGCACCATATAGGCCAGTTCGCCCATTTCATTGCGCGCTTTTTCCAGCAGTTGTCCTTGCTGTTTTCCGGCATTCGGTTTATTGACCGAAATGCCCCAGGTTGTACGCTCAACATCGGCTCCCGGCGGCAGCGGTACTTCTACCTGGCCGTAGCGCAGAGTTGCATCTTGCTCGCTGGTAAGCGTGATTTCATCGAGATACAGCGCATCGCTGTCAATCTCATTGCTGGTCAGCGGCTGCAGAGTAAAGCTCATCTCTTCTTCACCCGGGATAAGCCGATACAACTGGCGTTCAATGGTCACCGGAATGTTACTTTGTTGAGCCGTTTTTGCCGGTTCACGCCAGCGAACCTGCACGTTTTGCGGCGGTAATTCGTCACCAAAAGAGAGAATATCCGGCACGCCCTGACCAACCCAACGCCAGTATTCACCCCCTCCGGTTAACTTATGTTTGGCCCATGCGCCCGCAGGAGCAGGTAACGTAACCGGAGGCATCGTCGCCATATATTTCGCCAGCCAGTTCATTGCCAGCGCGCGCTCAATAGTGGATTGTTCAGCGGTTAAACCACTTAAAATAGCGGCAGCCTGGGTGGCGTCGCCTCCGCTATTGAGCAGCACAACCGTGTGCGCCAGCGGCTGGTTACTGTTTGCTGCTTTATCCCACGCATATTGCTGAACCTGTGGCATCACAGTGGACTTCAACTGCGCTTTTTTCAGCAACGTCATGGTTAAGACGTTTGCCACCGCATCTGCCAGTGGAGATTCAGGTGTATCGAGGATCAGACTGTCATTGATATCGCTGGTGTCTGCCTCAGAGAAATCTTTAGTTTTAGTTCCGCGCCGGGCGATAGCTTCGTCCAACCCTTTCAACAACGTTTTGCACGGCAGATTCATCTCCTGCGCCCACGCCAGCACCAGCGCCCGATGCAATAACGGCATGTTATCCGCCTGCTCCGCGTAGCTGTCGAGCATATGCTGCCAGTATTCCGGTTGTTGCGTTACGCCGAGCGCCTGACTGGCCTGCCAGTCGGCATACCATGCCCATGCCGTGAGGAATGCGTCGCCATTGCCATCTTCACCCCACCAGGTAAAGCGCGCTCCGGGCCCCGCCAGTTGCATCAGCCGCAGACGGTTATCCTGAATCCTCTGACGAATGTCGTTAGCGGCGGCACTTTGATGATCGGCAAGTGAACGCCAGGCGAGACTGAGCGGGATCAGACGGCTACCGGTGTTGATCACGCCCCCCCACGGTTCATCGACTAACGCATCAAGATTGTTACGGAAAATCTCCTGCGGCGTTTCGCTACTTTGCAACCGGATATTGCTCGCCTGCTCGGGCAACATCAGCGCGTTATCGCCACCGCCGAGCATGACGTTTTTCTGCTGTTCAACGGGCCAGCTGTTATCCACAAAAGACAGTTTTGTGCTAATACTGTCCTGCACTTGCCCATTTTGTTGGAGTTCTGCACTTAACAAGCCAGATTGCTGAATATTCTGCGTCAGCGAAATATAATTCGCCCCTTTATGCAACGTCAGCGTCTGACGCACCTCCGCGCCTGAAAATTTAGTCACCAGCGCCACCGGTTCGTTATCCTGCTGACTGAAGATAAACAGTCCTGCCGCCGGTTTGTCACCCATGCGATATACCGTTGGCATACTCCACTTCATGTAGAGATTTTTTTCCGAACGCAAATAAGCACGCCCCTGCCCGACCAGCCCGTCGCCGTTCATCCCACGCGCGGTGATGCGCCAGCGGGTTAATGAATCAGGCATCAGGAACGTGAAATACGCTTTGCCTTGTTTATCGGTTGTGAGTGACGGCATCCAGGCAGCGGTATCCACCTCTTCACGCCGTGGACGTTCCAGCATTTTCACTCGCCGCTCGCTGCGGTTAGTCGCGCCAGGCGCAACAGGTTCGCTGGAGAGCGCCTGGTCGTAGCTGATAAATGACAGGCTGGAACTGGTGCGCACATTGTTACGCCCCAGCGGATAGAAAAATTTGCCGATATTCGGCGCGATTTCCGGTTGCAGCGCGTAGATCATTTCATCGACCACGCCAACCGTTAACTGCGCAGAAACTGGTTTACCTTTCAGCAACGAGGTTAATTCGACATTGACCAGTTCACCTGGCTGGTAATGGGTTTTGTCCGTTTTCACCCGAATATCCAACTGGGGAACGGCAACTTTGATCCCGGCGTTCTGAAAACTGTACTGACCGTTACGGGTATACAGCACCGAAAAAGTGATGTTAGGCGCAAAGGAATTGCTCACCGGTACGCGGGCTTCATACTGGGTATCGTTTAAACGTTGTAACGTCAGCCAGTTTGCCGGATGCGATAGCAGCGACTGCTGTTCCACGCGATCGCGTTCCAGCGTCAATAACGCTTCATCAATTGGCTCCGGGAAGGTAATCAGCATTTTCGCGGTTTCGCCTGGCTGGTACAGCGTTTTATCCGCCACGATATCTACCGTACCAGTATGCGCCGTGCTGCCCTTACCGCTGACGGCATGGCTTAACCCAGCGAGAATTAAGCCGTCTTTATCGCGTAACGTCAGGTTGTAGTTGCCTGGTTTATCGAAATTGACGGTAAAGGATTTGCCGCCAGAAGGTAGATCTCCGCTGTGGCTCGTGCGATCTTCCAGACGCAACCACTCATACGTAACAGGAACCTGTTTTGAAGATTCCAGCGCAGCATAACGGAAAACAACCGATTCACCGCTATTGCTGTATTGTGCGGCGGTGCTCAAAGTGTAATGCGCCAGGCCACGTTCAATGAGGATCTCTTTGGTGGTGGTGACACGATACGCCGCGCCGTCACTGGCGGAGACAGTTAACAAATAACGGCTTGGTTTATCGGCGGCGGGGAGATTTAACGCCACATGACCATTATCGTCGGAAACCGTTTCACTGCCTTCCAGCGACACCGGGAAACGTCCGGCATAACGCAAATCGTTACCGACCATTGATAATTGCTGAGCGCGCAAACTTAACTGCACGCGGGCATCTTTTACCGGCTCGCCATCCGGGTAAAGCAGTTGCAGTTTGCCGCTAACCGCTTCGCCTGTTTTGAACTCTTTTTTGTCGAGAGCTAAACCAATCTCAAAATGTGGCTTGATATAGTTGGCTACGCGAAAACTACTGCTATAGACCTGATTGCGGTAAGCAAGACGTAATTCATAACCTCCGGCAACGGCATTTTCTGGCAGGCGGAAACTCCCCTGCCCGCCATTACGCGCATCCAGCGTGACATTGACGGTTTGCAACAGGCTGCCATTAGCATCCAGCACTGAAAGTTTCGCCGGTGCGCTGACGATAGGGGATGAATGCAACGGATCGTGGAACTCGCGGCCCATCACTTTAACATCGACACGATCGCCTGCGCGATATAGCGGGCGATCAGTAAAGATATACAAGCGGGTATTGTAGATTTCACTTTCGTAGAAAAAATTCTCGGAGACAAAAACGCCGCCTTCTGCATCTTTACCCAGAATGTATGAACGTTCCGGCGATATATGTTGTAACTGCAAGGTACCGCTGTCATCGGTCACACCACGAGTCATCACGCCAAGACCGTCAGTCCACAGGATCTCTGAGCCTGGCTTCGCTTCACCCTGTTTTTTGCCAGCAGTCCACACCAGAAGTTCGTTGCCTGACACTTTGCTAAGCGCCACGGTATCGGAAACAAACACCACCGTCGTTGCCCGATACCCACCGACCATCGCTTCGACGAGATACAGTCCTGGCTCTTGTTTGCCGAGAGGAATATAGATGTTGCCCGGCTGCGGCGAGATGAAATTGCTGGATGCGCCTTCCAGTTTTACCCCTTGCTGCGGCTCGACCGGTTTTGCCTGCCATAGTGGATAGCGGAACTGTTCCACCAGTGGATATTTTTTCAGCGGTGAAAACTGGCTGTTCTGTACATAACGGGAAGGTTTAACAATGGCATTACCGAGCTGTAATTCGGGTAACGCCTGAGTCACATTCTGCCGTGACTGAGAAGAGAAAGTACGCTGCATTACACGGCGAGATTTGCCATACCAGTTATCCCACAGCCAGGTTAGCGTATTGTTCAGCCCGTCGCCCAGATATTGCGGTTGCACCACAATGCGATGCAGGTTTTTCTGCTGGCGCAAAAATGCCATCGGGTCAGGAATACGATACAGGCGAACGTCCACGCCGCCGTACTCTTCCATCTGGTAACGCCGATAATCACGCCCCGGCGCTTCCAGTCGCACTTTCGCCTCTTCACTGCTGCTAAAACTGCTGTCAGCGAGCAAAAAGAATGTTCCCCCGGCGGGCGGCGCATAGTTACTGGAAGGAAGCGAATCATCAGCATTAGCAAGCCCTGTTCCCACAAGAGACAGGCACAAGCACGCTGCTATCGCGCCAGAAAATTTAAACGATAAATGCCAATGAAATTGGGATTGGAATCGTTGGGTATCCATCGGGTGTCCTTCCATGTCATAAGTTGTTGCAGACTGACTGCGCGCATTCCGTTGTCAGTTTTCGTGGCGCTTCCGGTGTGGTAGATGACGTAACGCCCCATCCAGACCATTAAGTGCTGGGCATCGCCCTGATCGAAAAAAATCATATCGCCAGGCAACGCCTGGTTTATGTCCTGGCCAATAAATTGGCTGTTGTACTGAATCAAATTAATCGCGGTCACATAGGGGCCGGTTTTTCCGTTCCCCTGATTCCAGTTTTGCGCCAGTTGACGCTGTTCAGGTGTTAGCGTCATTTCAGGCGGCAAATACTGACTTGCTATACCGTTACTTTTTAGCCATTTGCTGTCGTGAACTTTCAGCGCCTCGTTCGCCGAAAATCGCACCAGGCCCGCACAATCCTGCTGATACCAGCGCGGACTTGGCCCCTGGCGAAGCTGTTCCTGTGCAATACGCACAAACCAGGCGCGAAACAGCCCCGATTGTTCGACATTCAGCATTTCGCTATGAGCAACAACACAACACAGCCAGCAAATCAGCGCCAGCAGCCCGTGCCTCATAGTGGCTGCCAGGTAATGGGTAGCCACTGCCAGGCGGCACCGGGTTCCATCTGGGCCAGCTTCATGACATAACGCGGTTGTTGAGATAAAGCGTCCAGCTTCGGCATTAATAAAGTTTGTGCGGCGTTATAAAAAACCGGTTCGAGATTCTTCGGCAGACTGGTCAGCGTTTCGTTACGCAGCAGTTTCGCCACGCCTTGTGGATTGATATAGACCGGAACAATGCCTTCAGTGGGTATCACATCCACCATTGCCGGGCGGGTTTTATTCAGTGTTTGCAACGCGTTATTGACCAGCGTGTCATCGAGGGAGAAAAGCATCGTCTTGTTTTGCATCGCCAGCGATACGCAGAAAAAATAATCCGACATTAATTGATCTGGTTGCGCCGCCTGTGCTTTCGGATACTGACCGTATCGGGAACTCACTTCGCGACGCCAGATTTGCGCTTCGCCCTGCTGCGTCTGGGTTACTGGCAATATACCTTCTGCGGCTTTGCTTTCGAGCGCACCAATATTTTGCGTAAACAGTTTTCCTGGCAATTGCACTTGTTCGGCAGAGCCATCAAACTGACCGACAAACAGCGGAGTTTGCAATTTTGAATCTTCATACCAGCACAGCCCCGCAGCACCGTCTAACGCCCCGTTGAGCTTGTCGTTTTCCTGGCTGATGTGGGAAAGCATCTCTTCAGCAATACCATGTGAATAAGGCACCGCCACACAGAAGCTGGCCCCTGCAGGCATACTGTTCCATACCGGCGTAAAATCGAAACTGGCATCTACGCTTGCGGATTCATCATTTAACGCCAGAAAACTGTGCCAGCCGTCATTGCTCATTTCGAAGCGCACACCAGCAAAAGAAGGCATTAATCGCTGGTAGCCAAAACCCAGCAAATTTGCACTGACCACGATGCGCTGGCGTACTGGCGTTTTTTCGGCAGTACGCTCTTCCAGGCCAAAGCTGGCTTGCCAGCGTTTTTTACCGCTCAACAAATCACTTGCGATCGCCGTGGCTTCGGTATCCTGCTGATTATCTTTAAACAGCATATCCGTGCTGGAAAACACCAGCATCTTGTCCTGATAAGTTGCGAACATCAGGGCGTTATTGCCGTTATAGCGCAACTGATAAACCGGGATGGTTTCACTATTTAGCTTAATACTACTGATTTCCGTTTTACTTAACTGGCTGTCGCTGGTAGCGGCAAACAGCAATGGCTCCAGCAGCTTGCTTAAACCACTTCGCTGGATCAACACCATATAATGAGAAAGATGGCCTTGTTTATCGTGCCATAGCGCCACCTGCGCGGGCTGATCTAAGAGTGACGAAAAGAGCTTATCTTTTAGTGTGAGATCGTGTTCGTAGACAATGCGGCGAATGCTGCCTTCAATGCCCAGACGGTCAGCATGGTTCTGATAATAAAAAACGAAATCTTCGCTTAGAACATCGTGAAGAAACGGAATGGTAAGGAGGTCTTTGGGAAGCTGGCTCAGAGAGTCGCTGTCGAGAAAGAGGTCCGGCTCATTGAGATCGATTTGCAGATTGTTGTGCACCACCAGCGGCGACAACGTTTTTTCTGGCCCACTACCAGCATATTGCAATGCCCAGACACCAGCGGAAAGCAGTACTATTGCGCCAAAACCTACAAGACCATAGAACCGCCAGCCTTTCGCCTTTTTTTCACTACCCATTGCCACATTCCTTGTGTAAAGCCAGCCATTTTTTATGGGTACAGCAAAACTTTACCGCGCCCTAATACGACAAAAGCCCAGACTTTGCAGCCTGGACTTTTCAATTCAAAAAAGGGAGATGGCTCCCTTTTGGCATGAAGGAATGAAATTATTCTTCTTCTGGCTCGTCGTCAACGTCCACTTCCGGAGCGATTTCATCGTCCCCTTCCGCAGCACTGCCGTCGATGGAATCCAGATCTTCCTCGTCAACCGGTTCAGCAACACGTTGCAGACCCACTACGTTTTCATCTTCCGAAGTACGGATAAGGATCACGCCCTGGGTGTTACGGCCCACGATGCTGATTTCCGAAACGCGAGTACGTACCAGCGTACCGGCATCGGTGATCATCATGATCTGGTCGCAATCATCTACCTGCACCGCACCAACCACTAAACCGTTACGTTCGGTCACCTTGATGGAGATAACCCCTTTCGTCGCACGCGACTTGGTTGGGTATTCCGCCACCGCGGTACGTTTACCGTAACCGTTTTGCGTTGCGGTGAGGATTGCACCATCGCCACGAGGCACGATCAGAGAGACGACTTTATCGCCTTCACCTAAGCGAATACCGCGAACACCGGTGGTGTTGCAGCCCATCGCACGGACAGAAGACTCTTTAAAGCGCACCACTTTACCTTCAGCGGAGAACAGCATTACTTCGTCTTCGCCGCTGGTCAGGTCAACGCCGATCAGCTCATCGCCGTCAACCAGTTTGATCGCCACTTTACCAGCGGTACGCAGACGGTTGAACTCGGTGAGGACGGTTTTCTTCACAGTACCGTTAGCGGTCGCCATGAAGACTTTCACACCTTCTTCAAACTCAGTCACCGGCAGGATCGCGGTGATACGTTCGTCCTGCTCCAGCGGCAGCAGGTTGACGATCGGACGACCGCGCGCGCCACGAGTGGCTTCCGGCAACTGATAGACTTTCATCGAATAGACGCGACCGCGGCTGGAGAAGCACAGAATATGGTCGTGGGTGTTCGCCACCAGCAGTCGGTCAATAAAGTCTTCTTCTTTAATACGTGCGGCAGATTTACCTTTCCCGCCACGACGCTGCGCTTCGTATTCAGAAAGCGGCTGATACTTCACGTAGCCCTGGTGAGAGAGCGTCACTACCACATCTTCCTGGGTGATCAGATCTTCCAGGTTGATGTCTGCGCTGTTGGCGGTGATTTCAGTACGACGTTTGTCACCGAACTGTTCACGAACCAGCTCCAGCTCTTCGCGGATCACTTCCATCAGACGATCGGCGCTACCAAGAATACGCAACAGTTCCGCGATCTGATCCAGCAGCTCTTTGTATTCATCGAGCAGTTTTTCGTGCTCAAGGCCGGTCAGTTTCTGCAGACGCAGATCCAGAATTGCCTGAGCTTGCTGTTCGGTCAGGTAGTACAGACCATCACGCACGCCGAACTCTGGCTCCAGCCATTCCGGACGCGCAGCATCATCGCCCGCACGTTCCAGCATCGCGGCAACGTTGCCCAGCTGCCACGGATTAGCAACCAGCGCCGTTTTCGCTTCTGCAGGCGTCGGCGCATGACGGATCAGTTCGATAATCGGATCGATGTTTGCCAGCGCCACGGCTAATGCTTCAAGGATATGAGCACGATCGCGAGCTTTACGCAGCTCGAAAATAGTACGACGGGTCACCACTTCACGGCGGTGACGAACAAACGCAGCGATGATGTCTTTCAGATTCATGATCTTCGGCTGACCATGGTGCAATGCCACCATGTTGATACCGAAAGAAACCTGCAACTGGGTCTGGGAGTAGAGGTTGTTGAGCACCACTTCACCGACCGCATCGCGTTTGACTTCAATCACGATGCGCATACCGTCTTTGTCAGACTCGTCACGCAGCGCGCTGATGCCTTCCACGCGTTTTTCTTTTACCAGTTCCGCAATTTTTTCGATCAGGCGCGCTTTGTTCACCTGATACGGAATTTCGTGGACGATAATGGTTTCACGTCCGGTTTTGGCGTCAACTTCCACTTCAGCACGGGCGCGGATATATACCTTGCCGCGACCGGTACGGTAAGCTTCTTCGATACCGCGACGACCGTTGATGATTGCCGCCGTCGGGAAGTCCGGCCCCGGGATGTGTTCCATCAGCCCTTCAATGCTGATGTCTTCATCATCGATATACGCCAGACAACCGTTGATGACTTCCGTCAGGTTGTGTGGCGGGATGTTGGTTGCCATACCTACGGCGATACCGGAAGAACCGTTCACCAGCAGGTTAGGAATTTTGGTCGGCATGACGTCCGGAATTTTTTCCGTGCCGTCATAGTTATCAACGAAATCGACCGTCTCTTTTTCGAGATCGGCCATCAGTTCATGGGCAATTTTCGCCAGACGGATTTCCGTATAACGCATTGCCGCCGCAGAGTCGCCGTCGATGGAACCGAAGTTACCCTGACCGTCTACCAGCATGTAACGCAGCGAGAATGGCTGCGCCATACGGACGATCGTGTCATAAACCGCCGAGTCACCATGGGGATGGTATTTACCGATTACGTCACCAACGACACGGGCAGATTTTTTATAGGCTTTGTTCCAGTCATTGCCTAGTACGTTCATGGCGTAAAGTACGCGACGGTGTACCGGCTTCAGGCCATCTCGGACATCCGGCAGCGCACGGCCAACAATGACCGACATCGCATAATCCAGATAGGAGCTCTTCAGCTCTTCCTCAATGTTGACCGGTGTAATTTCTCTCGCAAGGTCGCTCATCTAACCGCTATCCCTCTACTGTATCCCGGATTCAAAGGTCGCAAATTATAACACAGCCGCGCAGATTGAGGTAAACCTATACGCTTTATTCACATCCAATGCCTGATATACTCGTTTGTCTTGCCAATTACGGAGTAGAAGTGCCAATGAATGCCGAAAAATCGCCGGTAACCCCTAACGTAGACCACGAAGAGATCGCTAAATTTGAAGCCGTCGCCTCCCGCTGGTGGGATCTTGAAGGTGAGTTCAAACCGCTGCACCGCATTAACCCGCTGCGTCTGGGCTATATTGCCGAGCGTGCTGGCGGTTTATTTGGCAAAAAGGTACTCGATGTCGGTTGTGGCGGCGGCATTCTGGCCGAGAGTATGGCGCGCGAAGGCGCGACAGTGACCGGTCTGGATATGGGCTTTGAGCCATTGCAGGTGGCAAAGCTGCACGCGCTGGAAAGTGGCATTCAGGTGGATTACGTGCAGGAAACCGTGGAAGAGCACGCGGCAAAACATGCCGGGCATTATGATGTGGTGACCTGCATGGAGATGCTGGAGCACGTCCCCGATCCGCAGTCAGTGGTCAGAGCCTGTGCGCAACTGGTGAAACCGGGCGGCGATGTTTTTTTCTCGACGCTTAACCGCAACGGCAAGTCGTGGCTGATGGCGGTGGTTGGTGCTGAATATATTTTGCGCATGGTGCCTAAAGGTACGCATGATGTGAAGAAGTTTATTAAACCGGCAGAATTGCTGGGCTGGGTGGATCAGACCAGTCTAAAAGAACGGCATATGATCGGACTGCATTACAACCCGATTACTAACACTTTTAAGCTCGGTCCCGGCGTAGATGTGAACTATATGCTGCACACGCAGAATAAGTGAGGTTGTTGGCCGGATAAAGTGCTCGCACTGCATCCGGTAACAATACCAGGCGGACAGCAATTACCATTTTATCGTCATCGATAAAAACCCTGCCGTCTGGGCAAAATCATTACTCCCTTTCTGCCACGCCACGCTGCTTAGCCGCATCGTCGCTGATATTGCTGCCACCGTCTTCAATTTCCACCGAATGGGGCTCGTGATAATAATTCAGATCTAATGCTGGCGTGCTATGAACAGCAACACTTAGCTACTGTTTCCGGCAATGGAATCGATCTCACCATCGTTACTCATGTTGCCGATGACCAGAGTTTTATTGGCCGCGATGTCAAATCTGACCTGACTTGAATCAATGAACATGAAGCCTCCCGCCACCGCCGATGATGCATCGCCATAGCCTGCTGCGCTATTGTTCTCATCGATTAACACACCGCCGTTCTGGCTGTAGCTGTCATCAACAGAAATATCAATAAGATAGGGAGCCGTCACGCTATTGGTATAAATTGCCCCGCCATAACCTTCGGCAGTGTTATTTGTAAATGCGGTGTTATTTATTATTGTGAAACCTGACGGATGCGTGATATCGCTATTATTATCGGTGACATCGATTGCACCGCCATCGCCATCACTGTAACTTGTTGATGTATATGCCTGGTTATTATTAAAAACATCATCACTTAAATAGACATCATTATTGATGGTATAAATTGCGCCACCTTTGCCATCATTAGCGATGTTATTGCTAAACATGGCGTTAGTGACACGTAAATCGACGGCACCAGTATCATTAGTACCAGAAGAATAGATTGCGCCACCATAGCCGCCTGCGACGTTACCGGAAAAAATAACATCAGTAAGATTCAGCGTTGAGTTTTCTTTAGCAAATATTCCCCCGCCATTATTATATTCTCCTGAGACAGTATTATTGGCAAACAGAGTCATTCCAGTTTCATTTTCTGGCGATAGAGAAAACTCCGCTCCTTGTTGCAAAAATACGGCCCCTCCGCTGGCATTATTGGCCATACCCGAAAATATCACCCATTGCCCATCGGCGATGCTCCAGTCCTGCATATTGCCCGAAAGGCTTTGCCTGCTGGCCTGACAGCTCGCTTTGATATCATATCCCTGGCATGAATCAATAACCGCTGCGATACCATTAGTGGAGAAGAGAGACGCAATCATTGACGGGAGTAAAGATAAATACTCCTTACGTAGAAAAATAATCCACATATTACCCTAACCATCCTTTTCTATGAGAAGGCGTATTTAATCGCATTATGTAATATGGGGTATATTTCTTTTGTAAATTGTACAACCCGGCGCAATGACTATTTTGTTATTATTTGATGAATAATATCAGTGTGTCATAATTCAAATTAATAACCTTAAGGTAAATCGGTTATATTTAAACTGAATTAAAGTAATAAATAATATTCTTATAATATATGCAAAAGTAACAAATTGGCTTGGTATTTAACAACAAACGAATATAAAACAACCATTTCCGACTCAACAATAGCTTACATTCGCTTATATATTGACCACAACTGATACATCAGATTATGTGATGACTCGTGCTTAGATCAATTTTGACAATCATTAGCGACAAGATTAATAAACCATCTATATCAATTTACCCATACTATTCTGCCGTTCAAGAAATCGCCGAACAGTTATTTTTAACAAATTTTTCTCTTCCCATTGACTTTCCCGGACACCTTGTCTGACCTAAGGTGCGCGAAAGCCACTTTTTCCTTCCTGAGTTATCCACAAAGTTATGCACTTGCAAGAGGGCCAGTTTCACACTATCTTGCAGTGAATCCCAAACATACCCCCTATATATAGTGTTCTTAGCAGCTTCCCTCACTACAGGTAGTCTGCATGAAGCTATTGCGGAAAGAATTCCAAAAACAGGTACGACATACATGAATCAGAATCTGCTGGTGACTAAGCGCGACGGTAGCACAGAGCGCATCAATCTCGACAAAATCCATCGCGTTCTGGATTGGGCGGCAGAAGGACTGCATAACGTTTCGATTTCCCAGGTCGAGCTGCGCTCCCACATTCAGTTTTATGACGGTATCAAGACCTCTGACATCCACGAAACCATTATCAAGGCTGCCGCAGACCTGATCTCCCGTGATGCGCCAGATTATCAGTATCTCGCCGCGCGCCTGGCAATTTTCCACCTGCGTAAAAAAGCCTATGGCCAGTTTGAGCCGCCTGCGCTGTACGACCACGTGGTGAAAATGGTCGAGATGGGCAAATACGATAATCATCTGCTGGAAGACTACACGGAAGAAGAGTTCAAGCAGATGGACACGTTTATCGATCACGACCGTGATATGACCTTCTCTTATGCTGCCGTTAAGCAGCTGGAAGGCAAATATCTGGTACAGAACCGCGTGACCGGCGAAATCTATGAGAGCGCCCAGTTCCTCTATATTCTGGTTGCTGCGTGCCTGTTCTCGAACTACCCGCGTGAAACGCGCCTGCAATACGTGAAGCGTTTTTACGACGCGGTTTCCACATTTAAAATTTCGCTGCCGACGCCAATCATGTCCGGCGTGCGTACCCCGACTCGTCAGTTCAGCTCCTGCGTACTGATCGAGTGCGGCGACAGCCTGGATTCCATCAACGCCACCTCCAGCGCGATTGTTAAATACGTTTCCCAGCGTGCCGGGATCGGCATCAACGCCGGGCGTATTCGTGCGCTGGGTAGCCCGATTCGCGGTGGCGAAGCATTCCACACCGGTTGTATTCCGTTCTACAAACATTTCCAGACAGCGGTGAAATCCTGCTCTCAGGGCGGTGTGCGCGGCGGTGCGGCAACACTGTTCTACCCGATGTGGCATCTGGAAGTGGAAAGCCTGCTGGTGTTGAAAAACAACCGTGGGGTGGAAGGCAACCGCGTGCGTCATATGGACTACGGGGTACAAATCAACAAACTGATGTATACCCGTCTGCTGAAAGGTGAAGATATCACCCTGTTCAGCCCGTCCGACGTACCGGGGCTGTACGACGCGTTCTTCGCCGATCAGGAAGAGTTTGAACGCCTGTACACCAAATATGAGAAAGACGACAGCATCCGCAAGCAGCGTGTGAAAGCCGTTGAGCTGTTCTCGCTGATGATGCAGGAACGTGCGTCTACCGGTCGTATCTATATTCAGAACGTAGACCACTGCAATACCCATAGCCCGTTTGATCCGGCCATCGCGCCAGTGCGCCAGTCTAACCTGTGCCTGGAAATCGCCCTGCCGACCAAACCGCTGAATGATGTCAACGACGAGAACGGTGAAATCGCGCTGTGTACGCTGTCTGCTTTCAACCTGGGCGCAATTAATAGCCTGGATGAACTGGAAGAGCTGGCGATTCTGGCAGTACGCGCACTCGACGCGCTGCTGGATTATCAGGATTACCCGATCCCGGCCGCCAAACGTGGAGCGATGGGTCGTCGTACGCTGGGTATTGGTGTGATCAACTTCGCTTACTACCTGGCGAAGCACGGTAAACGCTACTCCGACGGCAGCGCCAACAACCTGACGCATAAAACCTTCGAAGCCATTCAGTATTACCTGCTGAAAGCGTCTAATGAGCTGGCGAAAGAGCAAGGCGCGTGCCCGTGGTTTAACGAAACCACTTACGCGAAAGGGATCCTGCCGATCGATACCTATAAGAAAGATCTGGATGCCATCGCTAATGAGCCGCTGCATTACGACTGGGAAGCACTACGTGAGTCAATCAAAACGCACGGCCTGCGTAACTCCACGCTTTCTGCTCTGATGCCGTCAGAGACTTCTTCGCAGATCTCTAACGCCACTAACGGTATTGAACCGCCGCGTGGTTACGTCAGCATCAAAGCGTCGAAAGACGGTATTCTGCGCCAGGTGGTGCCGGACTACGAGCATCTGCACGACGCCTATGAGCTGCTGTGGGAAATGCCGGGTAACGATGGCTACCTGCAACTGGTGGGTATCATGCAGAAATTTATCGATCAGTCGATCTCTGCTAACACCAACTACGATCCGTCACGCTTCCCGTCAGGAAAAGTGCCGATGCAGCAGTTGCTGAAAGACCTGCTCACCGCCTACAAATTCGGGGTCAAAACGCTGTATTATCAGAACACCCGTGACGGTGCTGAAGACGCACAAGACGATCTGGTGCCGTCAATTCAGGATGATGGCTGCGAAAGCGGCGCATGTAAGATCTGATATTGAGATGCCGGATGCGGCGTGTACGCCTTATCCGGCCTACGGCTCGGTTTTGTAGGCCTGATAAGACGCGCCAGCGTCGCATCAGGCACAGGATGCGGCGTAAAATGCCTTATCCGGCATTAAACTCCCAACAGGACACATTCATGGCATATACCACCTTTTCTCAGACGAAAAATGATCAGCTCAAAGAACCGATGTTCTTTGGTCAGCCGGTCAACGTGGCTCGCTACGATCAGCAAAAATATGACATCTTCGAAAAGCTGATCGAAAAGCAGCTCTCTTTCTTCTGGCGTCCGGAAGAAGTTGACGTTTCTCGCGACCGTATCGATTACCAGGCACTGCCTGAACACGAGAAACACATCTTTATCAGCAACCTGAAATATCAGACGTTGCTGGACTCCATTCAGGGTCGCAGCCCGAACGTGGCACTGCTGCCGCTGATCTCGATCCCGGAACTGGAAACCTGGGTCGAAACCTGGGCGTTCTCAGAAACGATTCATTCCCGCTCCTATACCCATATCATCCGTAATATCGTTAACGATCCGTCGGTTGTGTTTGACGATATCGTCACTAACGAGCAGATCCAGAAACGTGCGGAAGGGATCTCCAGCTATTACGATGAGCTGATCGAAATGACCAGCTACTGGCACCTGCTGGGCGAAGGCACCCACACCGTCAACGGTAAAACCGTGACCGTTAGCCTACGTGAGCTGAAGAAAAAACTGTATCTCTGCCTGATGAGCGTTAACGCGCTGGAAGCGATTCGTTTCTATGTCAGCTTTGCTTGTTCTTTCGCATTTGCGGAACGCGAACTGATGGAAGGCAACGCCAAGATTATTCGCCTGATTGCCCGTGACGAAGCCCTGCACCTGACCGGTACACAACATATGCTGAATCTGCTGCGCAGCGGCGCGGATGATCCGGAGATGGCGGAAATTGCCGAAGAATGTAAGCAGGAGTGCTATGACCTGTTCGTCCAGGCGGCACAGCAAGAGAAAGACTGGGCGGATTATCTGTTCCGTGACGGTTCGATGATTGGTCTGAATAAAGACATTCTCTGCCAGTACGTTGAATACATCACCAATATCCGTATGCAGGCGGTCGGTTTGGATCTGCCGTTCCAGACGCGCTCCAACCCGATCCCGTGGATCAACACCTGGCTGGTGTCTGATAACGTACAGGTTGCTCCGCAGGAAGTGGAAGTCAGTTCTTATCTGGTCGGGCAGATTGATGCGGAAGTGGACACCGACGATTTGAGTAACTTCCAGCTCTGATGGCCCGCGTTACCCTGCGCATCACTGGCACACAGCTGCTGTGCCAGGATGAACACCCTTCCCTTCTGGCGGCGCTGGAATCCCACAATGTGGCGGTTGAGTACCAGTGCCGCGAAGGTTACTGCGGTTCCTGTCGCACACGCCTTGTTGCAGGCCAGGTGGACTGGATTGCCGAACCGTTAGCCTTTATTCAGCCGGGGGAAATTTTGCCCTGTTGTTGCCGGGCAAAAGGCGATATTGAAATCGAGTTGTGATCGGGTACTTGTGCCAGATGCGACGCTTACGCGTCTTATCTGGCCTACGTGATTACATGGCGTAGTAATACGCTTTAACCTGCTCCCAGTCCGCTTTAGGGATCGGCTCCAGATATTTTTCCAGCTGGCGGAAATCATGATTAATCGCTTTATGCCGACGTAAGCGGCGACGACTTTTCTCCAGATCAAGAAAACCAGCTTCTACCATACCTTCTGTTTTCACATAGATGTGGCGAACGTAACAACAGCCATGCTGACGATTAACGCTATGCATTTTCTTAAACGCCATCGCCACAGCTTTCAACATGGCTTGCCGAACATCGTCAGAATAGGGTGTTACTGCATGCTGGGCATACCAGTCAGCAATACTTATGAACCCCGCCATATCTTCCGTCACCAGCAACGCGCGCCATTCACCCTCAATTTTCACCGCTTCACCAAAAACGATTTTCGGCACAATGACACCAGCCCGTTCCAGTTCTTTAATTACCGCAACCTCACGGACAATCGTCGGTCGACCGAACGGATAACGTACGGAATGAAACAGATGATGCGTCATGCGCTTTACATACAGCTTTTTGCCATTGCGCTCGACGCATTGCACCCCGCTCATCCCATTACGGCGATAGTTAGGCTCTTCAACCCAGTCGCCCTCTGTTGCCCACCAGTGATTAAATTCATCGTGCTTTGCTGAAACTGCCATACCCTATCGCCTGTCGTTTTAATTAACGACAATGACTATAGATGTTTAGCTGAGGAAAATCTTAATAATACGTGTTGTATTGATGAGTATCTTATGTCGGGAACAAGTCATATCGCTCTAAATAATTGCAATTAAGGATAACCCACAGACTTTAATGAAGAGTGGCACCGGATAGCACATAAGTGCCATCCGGTAGTTAATTTACTCTTTATTAAGGAATTTTACTGCCTTATCAGGGAAATCAGTAAACAGCCCATTTACACCCGCTTTGTTATACAGAGCATCATATAACTGATTCACATCAGTAGTGTATTCAGGCAGCTTATCTGACCGCACGGTGTAAGGATGTACTACCAGTTTATTCTGCTGAGCATCTTGCACCATGCCAGTGAGTTTGATATTACCTGGCTGCGATGTCTCCTCAATCAACATATGATAATCCGGACCAATACCATCAGCATATTCCGCCACCTGTTTCATGGCCCCCGGCTTAAACATCCAGTCGTAGTTGTAATTAACCCAGCTTCCGTCCGGTTGTTTCTGCTGAGTTTCGTTCCAGTCGGTATAGGCAATCAGCTGTACCAGATTGAGGTCCATGCCCATTTTAGGTTCCAGCTCATTCTTAATACGCTTCAGTTCATCGGCATCAAAACATTGCAAATAAACTTTGTCGTCCTAACCGCTATAACCATATTTCTTCAGCACTTCCAGCGTTTTTGCCGCAATATCCTTCCCTTCCTGATGGTGGAACCACGGCGCTTTAATTTCTGGATAGATACCGATATTTTTCCCAGTGGAGTGATTTAACCCCTGAACAAATTCAATCTCTTCTTCAAAGGTGTGCACCCGGAAGTCAGACTTACCCATTGGGAAACGCCCCGGATAAGTCTGTACTTTTTTACCGTTTTCAATATCAAAACCTTCGGTAAATTTCAGTGACTTAATTTCATCCAGTGTGAAATCTATCGCGTAGTAACGACCGTCTTTGCGCGCCCTGTCCGGGAAACGATCGGCAACATCAGTAACACGATCGAGATAATGGTCATGCAGAACAACCAGATGGTCGTCTTTGGTCATCACCAAATCCTGTTCCAGATAATCCGCTCCCTGCGCATAAGCCATCGCTTTTGCTGGCAGCGTATGCTCCGGTAAATATCCACTGGCACCGCGATGGGCGATGACTATTTTTTCGTTGCTATCCGCCGCCATTGCACTGCTTCCCATGATCATTCCACTCATCATGATCGCCATGCTAAGGTTTTTTAGCGTCAATTTCATGCCATTAGCCTCCGTTGCGTTTTTGCAGTAATTCCTGATGACGACGTTTTTCGCCAATCATCACAACAATCAACAAGATAACCGCGAGAATGCTGCCGCCAATCATTACCATAAAGCCGCCATCCCAGCCGAAGAAGTCCACTGTGTAGCCAACAATCGCGCTCGCCGCCACCGAACCGCCCAGGTAACCAAACAGCCCGGTAAAGCCCGCTGCCGTACCTGCCGCTTTTTTCGGTGCCAGTTCCAGCGCATGCAGACCGATCAGCATCACAGGACCGTAGATCAGGAAGCCGATAACAATCATACAAATCATATCGACGTTCGGATTGCCCGCCGGGTTCATCCAGTAAACGATAGTCGCGATGGTCACCAGTGTCATAAAGAAGACTCCGGTTGCCCCACGGTTACCGCGGAAGACTTTATCCGACATCCAGCCGCATAACAGGGTGCCCGGAATGCCCGCATACTCATAGAAGAAGTAGGCCCAGGAGGATTTATCCAGCGCGAAATGCTTAACTTCTTTCAGGTAGGTCGGTGACCAGTCGAGGATGCCGTAACGCAGCAGATAAACGAACACGTTGGCGATGGCGATGTACCACAGCAGTTTGTTCGGCAGCACGTACTGCATGAAAATTTGCTTCGCGGTCAGCTCCTGTTCCGCTTTTTCGTTATAGTCGTCCGGATAATCGTTTTTGTACTCTTCGATTGGCGGCAAGCCACAGGATTGTGGGGTATCGCGCATCATCGCAAAGGCGAATAGTGCCACCAGAATGGCGCAGAAAGCGGGCATATAGAGGGCCGCGTGCCAGTCATTGAACCAGGCCATCCCCAGCAGGAACAGCAGCGGCGGAATACCACCACCGACATTGTGTGCGCAGTTCCACACCGACACAATGCCGCCACGTTCTTTCTGCGACCACCAGTGCACCATAGTACGACCACACGGCGGCCACCCCATACCCTGGAACCAACCGCAGAGGAACAACAGTACAAACATCACCGCAATGCTCGATGTCGCCCATGGCACAAAGCCCATAAACAGCATCACTGCCGCCGCCAGAATCAAACCTGCGGGGAGGAAAACGCGCGGATTCGAGCGATCCGACACCGAACCCATGATGAATTTCGAAAATCCATAGGCGATCGAGATCCCAGAAAGCGCGAAACCTAAATCACCGCGTGAGAATCCCTGCTCCACCAGGTAAGGCATCGCGAGAGCAAAGTTCTTACGAACCAAATAGTAAGCAGCATAGCCAAAGAATATCCCCAGGAAAATTTGCCAGCGCAATCGACGATAAGTCGGATCGATCTCCGCGGCAGGTAAGCGCGCTTTGTGTGGCGCCGGTTTAAAAATACTCAACATTGAAAGCCTCCGTGGCCCGTGGTCTTATTTATGATTAACAGCCTGATTCAGTGGGAGAACCTGCCGTTTCTTGAGTTGCCGCGATGTTAAGAAAACATTCAGAAATTAAATGTGAATTGCCGCACACATTATTAAATAACATTTACAGAATGTTCAAAATGACGCATGAAATCACGTTTCACTTTCGATTTATGAGCGAATATGCGCGAAATCAAACAATTCATGTTTTTACTATGGCTAAATGGTAAAAAAACGAACTTCAGAGGGATAACAATGAAAACTCGCGACTCGCAATCAAGTGACGTGATTATCATTGGCGGCGGCGCAACGGGAGCCGGGATTGCCCGCGACTGTGCCCTGCGCGGGCTGCGCGTGATTTTGGTTGAGCGCCACGACATCGCAACGGGAGCCACCGGGCGTAACCACGGTCTGCTGCACAGCGGCGCACGCTATGCGGTAACAGATGCGGAATCGGCCCGCGAATGTATTAGTGAAAACCAGATACTCAAACGCATTGCACGTCACTGCGTTGAACCGACCAACGGCCTGTTTATTACCCTGCCGGAAGATGATCTCTCCTTCCAGAGCACTTTTATTCGCGCCTGCCAGGAAGCAGGGATCAGAGCAGAAGCGATTGATCCACAGCAAGCGCGCATTATCGAACCTGCCGTTAACCCGGCACTGATTGGCGCGGTGAAAGTTCCGGATGGCACTGTTGATCCATTTCGTCTGACCGCAGCAAACATGCTGGATGCCAAAGAACACGGTGCGATTATCCTTACCGCTCACGAAGTCACGGGGCTGATTCGTGAAGGCACGACGGTGTGCGGCGTTCGTGTACGTAACCATCTCACCGGCGAAACGCAGGCTCTCCATGCGCCTGTCGTGGTTAATGCCGCCGGGATCTGGGGGCAACATATTGCGGAATATGCCGATCTGCGCATTCGCATGTTCCCGGCGAAAGGGTCGCTTCTGATTATGGATCACCGCATTAATCAGCATGTGATCAACCGCTGCCGTAAACCTTCTGACGCCGATATTCTGGTGCCTGGCGATACCATTTCGCTGATTGGCACCACCTCTTTACGTATTGATTACAACGAGATTGACGATAATCGAGTGACGGCAGAAGAAGTGGATATTCTGCTGCGTGAAGGGGAAAAACTGGCCCCCGTGATGGCGAAAACGCGTATTTTGCGGGCTTACTCTGGCGTGCGTCCGCTGGTTGCCAGCGATGACGACCCGAGCGGACGTAACGTCAGCCGTGGCATCGTGCTGCTCGATCATGCTGAACGCGATGGTCTGGACGGATTTATCACCATCACCGGTGGCAAACTGATGACCTATCGGCTGATGGCGGAATGGGCTACCGACGCGGTATGTCGCAAGCTGGGCAATACGCGCCCCTGTACGACCGCCGAACTGGCACTTCCAGGTTCACAGGAACCCGCTGAAGTTACCTTGCGTAAAGTCATCTCCCTGCCTGCCCCGCTGCGCGGTTCTGCGGTTTATCGTCATGGCGATCGCACGCCTGCCTGGCTGAGCGAAGGCCGTCTGCACCGCAGCCTGGTATGTGAGTGCGAAGCGGTAACTGCGGGTGAAGTGCAGTACGCAGTAGAAAATTTAAACGTTAACAGCCTGTTGGATTTACGTCGTCGCACCCGTGTGGGGATGGGAACCTGCCAGGGCGAGCTCTGCGCCTGCCGCGCTGCCGGACTGCTACAGCGTTTTAACGTCACGACGTCCGCGCAATCTATCGAGCAACTTTCCACCTTCCTTAACGAACGCTGGAAAGGCGTGCAACCCATCGCCTGGGGAGACGCATTGCGCGAAAGCGAGTTTACCCGTTGGGTTTATCAGGGACTTTGTGGTCTGGAGAAGGAGCAGAAAGATGCGCTTTGATACTGTCATTATGGGCGGCGGGCTCGCCGGATTACTCTGTGGCCTGCAACTGCAAAAACACGGCCTGCGCTGTGCCATTGTCACTCGTGGTCAAAGCGCGCTGCATTTCTCATCTGGATCGCTGGATTTGCTGAGCCATCTGCCAGATGGCCAACCGGTGACAGACATTCACAGTGGACTGGAATCTTTGCGTCAGCAGGCACCTGCCCATCCTTACACTCTTCTCGGGCCACAACGCGTACTCGATCTCGCTTGCCAGGCGCAGGCATTAATCGCTGAAAGCGGTGCGCAATTACAGGGCAGCGTAGAACTGGCCCACCAGCGTGTTACGCCGCTCGGTACTCTGCGCTCTACCTGGCTAAGTTCGCCAGAAGTCCCCGTCTGGCCGCTGCCCGCGAAGAAAATTTGTGTAGTGGGAATTAGCGGCCTGATGGATTTTCAGGCGCATCTTGCGGCGGCTTCATTGCGCGAACTGGATCTTAATGTTGAAACCGCAGAAATAGAGCTGCCAGAACTGGATATCCTGCGCAATAACGCCACCGAGTTCCGCGCGGTGAATATCGCCCGTTTCCTTGATAACGAAGAAAACTGGCCTCTGTTAATTGATGCGCTTATTCCTGTCGCCAATACCAGCGAAATGATCCTGATGCCCGCCTGCTTCGGCCTGGCTGATGATAAACTCTGGCGGTGGCTGAACGAGCAATTGCCCTGTTCATTAATGTTACTGCCGACATTACCACCTTCAGTGCTGGGCATTCGTCTGCAAAACCAGTTACAGCGCCAGTTTGTGCGCCAGGGGGGCGTGTGGATGCCGGGCGATGAAGTGAAAAAAGTGACCTGTAAAAATGGCGTGGTGAATGAAATCTGGACCCGCAATAACGCCGATATCCCGCTGCGTCCACGCTTTGCCGTGCTCGCCAGCGGCAGTTTCTTTAGTGGTGGACTGGTAGCGGAACGTGAAGGCATTCGTGAACCAATTATTGGTCTTGATGTGCTACAAACCTCTACGCGGGGTGAATGGTATAAGGGAGATTTTTTTGCGCCGCAGCCGTGGCAGCAGTTCGGTGTCACCACTGATGAGGCGCTGCGCCCGTCGCAGGCGGGGAAAACCATTGAGAACCTGTTTGCCATCGGTTCGGTGCTGGGCGGATTTGATCCCATTGCCCAGGGATGCGGCGGCGGTGTTTGTGCCGTCAGTGCTTTACATGCCGCTCAACAAATTGCCCAACGCGCAGGAGGCCAACAATGAACGACACCAGCTTCGAAAACTGCATTAAGTGCACCGTCTGCACCACCGCCTGCCCGGTGAGCCGGGTGAATCCCAGCTATCCGGGGCCAAAACAAGCCGGGCCGGATGGCGAGCGTCTGCGTTTAAAAGATGGTGCACTGTATGACGAGGCACTGAAATATTGTATTAACTGCAAACGTTGCGAAGTCGCCTGCCCGTCCGATGTGAAGATTGGCGATATCATCCAGCGCGCGCGGGCGAAATATGACACCACGCGCCCGTCGCTGCGCAATTTTGTGTTGAGTCATACCGACCTGATGGGTAGCGTTTCCACGCCGTTTGCTCCAATCGTCAACACCGCTACCTCGCTGAAACCAGTGCGGCAATTGCTTGATGCGGCGTTAAAAATCGATCATCGCCGCACGCTACCGAAATACTCCTTCGGTACGTTTCGTCGCTGGTATCGCAGCGTGGCGGCTCAGCAAGCGCAATATAAAGACCAGGTGGCTTTCTTTCACGGCTGCTTCGTTAACTACAACCATCCGCAGTTAGGTAAAGATTTAATTAAAGTGCTCAACGCGATGGACACCGGCGTACAACTGCTGAGCAAAGAAAAATGCTGCGGCGTGCCGCTCATCGCCAACGGTTTTACCGATAAAGCACGTAAACAAGCAATCACGAATGTAGAGTCGATCCGCGAAGCTGTGGGGGGAAAAGGCATTCCGGTGATTGCCACCTCCTCGACCTGTACGTTTGCTCTGCGCGACGAGTACCCGGAAGTGCTGAATGTCGACAACAAAGGCTTACGCGATCACATCGAACTGGCGACCCGCTGGCTGTGGCGCAAGCTGGACGAAGGAAAAACGTTACCGCTGAAAACGCTGCCACTAAAAGTGGTTTATCACACCCCGTGCCATATGGAAAAAATGGGCTGGACGCTCTACACCCTGGAGCTGTTGCGTAAAATCCCGGGGCTTGAGTTAACGGTGCTGGATTCCCAGTGCTGCGGTATTGCCGGAACTTACGGTTTCAAAAAAGAGAACTACCCCACCTCACAAGCCATCGGTGCACCACTGTTCCGCCAGATAGAAGAAAGCGGCGCGGATCTGGTGGTCACCGACTGCGAAACCTGCAAATGGCAGATTGAAATGTCTACAAGCCTTCGCTGCGAGCACCCGATTACACTGCTGGCCCAGGCGCTGTCTTAATCTTCCTTGTGATGCCCGGTAAGCGCATTGCTTATCGGGCATTTTTGCGGGCGCGATTCCTCGCTCAATGTATGCGTTGCATCGCTTTGAAAATTCTTCTGAAAACGTCTCGCAAAGGCAGAAACTGGCAGATGTCATTGTTTCGAGATCCCCGTAATGTCGCGTCATCATAAATATCAGGTGACGGACAACCATGACCGAATCAACAACCTCCTCCCCGCATGATGCGGTGTTTAAAACCTTTATGTTCTCGCCCGAAACCGCGCGGGATTTTCTCGAAATACATCTACCGGAGCCACTGCGTAAACTTTGCAACCTGCAAACCTTACGCCTGGAACCCACCAGCTTTATTGAAAAAAGTTTACGCGCTTACTACTCGGATGTTTTGTGGTCGGTGGAAACCAGCGATGGTGACGGCTATATCTACTGCGTGATTGAACATCAAAGTTCCGCAGAAAAGAATATGGCTTTTCGGCTAATGCGCTATGCCACCGCCGCCATGCAGCGTCACCTGGACAAAGGCTATGACAGAGTCCCTCTGGTGGTGCCGTTGCTGTTTTATCACGGCGAAACCTCGCCCTACCCGTACTCACTCAACTGGCTGGATGAGTTTGACGATCCGCAACTTGCCCGGCAGTTGTACACCGAAGCTTTTCCGTTGGTGGATATCACCATCGTGCCTGACGAAGAGATCATGCAACATCGGCGTATAGCTCTGCTGGAACTGATTCAAAAGCATATTCGCGACCGCGATTTAATCGGTATGGTCGACAGGATCACCACGCTTTTGGTTAGAGGCTTCACTAATGACAGCCAGGTACAAACGCTGTTTAATTATCTTCTCCAATGCGGCGATACCTCCCGTTTCACCCGTTTTATTCAGGAGATTGCCGAACGTTCACCACTACAAAAGGAGAGATTGATGACTATTGCTGAACGGCTACGGCAGGAAGGGCATCAAATTGGCTGGCAGGAAGGTAAAATTGAAGGTTGGCAGGAGGGGAAATTGGAGGGTTTGCAGAAAGGCAAAGTAGAAGGTATGCATGAACAAGCCATTAAAATTGCCTTGCGCATGCTGGAACAGGGCTTTGAACGTGAGATTGTGCTGGCGACAACCCAACTCACTGATGCTGATATTCCGAACTGTTATTAAAAGGAGAGATTGATGACTATTGCTGAACGGCTACGGCAGGAAGGGCATCAAATTGGCTGGCAGGAGGGCATGCATGAACAAGCCATTAAAATTGCTTTGCGCATGCTGGAACAGGGCATTGATCGTGACCTGGTGCTCGCTGCCACCCAGCTAAGCGAAGCCGATCTGGCAGCGAATAACCACTAATTAACACAGGCCCACAGCCGATCCCCGTGGGCCTTTGATATCAATAACTACCTTTTATGCGTGGCTCATTTTTGCCTGATTTAAACATCGCCAGTCGTTGATCCAGGGCATCGCTGTAGAGCATCGTGTCAACGCCAACAGCGACAAAGTTCGCTCCCCATGCCAGGCATTGCTGCGCCATATCAGGAGCCACAGCCAGAAAACCAGCCGCTTTACCCGCAGCACGGATCCGCCGAATACTGGTTTCAATAATTCGCTGCACTTCCGGGTGCCCGGCGTTATCCGGGTAGCCCAACGAGGCAGAAAGATCCGCAGGTCCAATAAACACGCCGTCAATCCCTTCGACGTCGAGGATTTCGTCCAGGTTATCCAGTGCTGTTTTACTTTCCACCTGCACCAACAGACAAAGCGAATCGTTGACTTGCGCCATGTAATTCTCAATGCGTCCCCAGCGCGCAGCCCGTGCCACACTGGCCCCGACACCACGCTCACCGTAGGGAGGATAGCGCGTGGCAGACACCACCTGACGTGCCTGATCGGCAGTATCGACCATCGGGATCAGTAGAGTTTGCGCGCCAATATCCAGGACTTGTTTAATCAGCGACTTACTGGCTTCCACCGGACGGATCACGGGTTGGCTGGCATAGGGCGCTACCGCCTGTAGCTGGTGATAAAGATCCTGAATGGTGTTTGGCGCGTGCTCCCCGTCAATCAGCAACCAGTCATAACCGGAGGTGGCGGCAATTTCTGCCATATAAGAAGTAGTCGAGCTTAACCACAGACCAATTTGCACTTCGCCCTTGCGTAAACGTTCTTTAAAGGGATTGGTTAATAATGCGTTCATGGTGTTCCTTAACCTATTAATGATGTGCCACGTCGGTCTGCGCAACAGTGCGATTTACACGCAGAGTGAAAATAATCAGCGAACCGATGACCGCCACCGCTGCCAGCGTCAGTAATCCAGCCGCATCGCTGGCAAACAACGTTTCTGCTTTCACGCGCAGGATCGGGGCAATAAACCCGCCCACTGCACCAAACAGGTTTACAAAACCAATCCCCGCCGCCAGCGCCGTACCGGAAAGCAGTTGTGTCGGCATCGTCCAGAACACCGGCTGCACGGCAATAAACCCGATGGCTGCAACACACAGCGCTACGATCGCCAGTACTGGAGAAAGCAGCCCGGAGAGACCAATACCAATGCCCGCCGCCAGTAATGTCAGCGCCGCGACATTACGCCGTTCGCCGGTTTTATCGGAATAGCGCGGAATAAGCCAGGTCCCAAACAAGGCCGCGACCCACGGAATGGCGGTGACCACCGACGCCGTAAAGCCCACTTTTGTCCCCAACAATGCAGCAACCTGCGTCGGCAGGAAGAAAATTAATCCGTAAACCGCCACCTGAATGGTCAGGTAGATAATCGCCAGTTGCCAGACTCGCCCATTACGCAGCGCATCGCTCAGTCGAGAAGTCACTTTCTGTTGTTCTTCACTTGCCAGTTGGTTGATAAGCAACGTTTTTTCTTCTTTACTCAGAAAACGAGCCTGCTCCGGCGTGTCATCAAGCCAAAAGAATGTGAATACACCAGCGCCGACTGCCAGCAATCCTTCAATCACAAACATCCAGAACCAGCCGGGATGCCCCATAAATCCATGCATCTCCAGCAGCGCGCCGGAAAGCGGTGATCCCAGTGTTAACGCCAACGGTGCGCCCATATAGAACAGCCCCATAATGCTGGCGCGATTACGCTGCGGAAACCATTGCGAGGTGAGATAAATCATACCAGGGAAGAACCCGGCCTCCGCAGCACCAAGCAGAGTGCGAACGATCAGAAATTTCGCTTCAGTATCGGCCCATGCCATGGCTGCCGAAAGAAATCCCCACAGCAGTGTTGTCGTACCAATCCAGGTTCTTGCCCCCAGTTTGCGCATCAAAAGATTCGCCGGAACACCCAGAAACGCATATACCACAAAAAAAATGCCTGCTCCCAGCGCATAAGCTTCATTACTCAGCCCGGTATCAATCTGGTAGGTCTGTTTGGCAAAACCGATATTCGAACGGTCGAGAAACGCCAGCACATACAGCGCCAACATAAACGGAATTAAACGCGCACGGTTTTTCTTCACCACGGCGTCAAGCAAAGCGGTGCTCATAAAAAGCTCCTTAAAATATGTGGGCGTTACCGTTGTCACAGCAACGCCCGGAATGATTAGTGGCTGTAGGGGCGTTTCAAATTGCAGTCACGATTGAGCTCGACGCCGAAACCGGGTTTATCAAGCACTGATTTATGAATACGACCATTCACCGGCACTGGCTCATTAAGCAGAATCGGATCAAATTGCGGACGCATCGTTGAACAATCCGGGCTGGTCATCAGGAATTCGCTGAATGGCGTATTGGTGAAGGTGATCACCGCATGGTGAGAGTAAACAGACGAACCGTGCGGCACCACCAGTTGCCCTCTGGATTTGGCGATTGCGGCAATTTCCACCAGCGTGGTTAAGCCACCGCACCAGCCAACATCCGGCTGCATAATGTCGATACCGGTTTCTGAAAGCGTACGGAAAGATTGCAGTGTGCCGTGATGCTCACCGCTGGTGACCATCATTCCGACTGGCGCGTTACGTTTCAGTTCGCGATAACCTTCATACTGCTGTGGCGGCAGGCACTCTTCGATCCATTTCAGGTTATAGGGCGCGCAAGCGTGGGCCAGTTTGGTGGCATAGTTCACGTCCTGACTCATCCAGCAGTCGAGCATTAACCAGAAATCCTCACCGCATTTTTCACGCATATCCGCGACCATAGCGGCATCTTTGCGGATCCCCGCATCGCCATCATGTGGCCCCCAGTGCGTCGGCATTTTGCCACCGATAAAGCCCATCTCTTTTGCCAGATCCGGACGCGCACCTGTGGCGTAGAACTGAATCTCATCACGAACTGCGCCGCCTAAAAGTTTATAAACCGGAAGCCCGACCACTTTGCCGAACAGATCCCACAGAGCCAGATCGACACAGGAAATCGTATTCATCACCAGGCCACCAGAGCCGGAGTAATACAGGGTGGCATTGAGCATTTGATCGTGGATCAGTTTGATATCACTGACACATTTACCCTCAATGAAACGGTTAAGGTGTTTTTCGACAATAAAACAGCCCATTTCACCGGCTGTCGAAACGGCGAATCCGGTCTGGCCGTTTTCTGCTTCGACTTCAACAATCAACGTGCCAAGAACGTTAATGCCAAATGACTGGCGTGACTGCTCGTAATCGCGGTATTTACTCATCGGGGTGGCAATATGATCGTCAATCCAGTGATTCGCCCCCTGGTCGTGATAATCACCGCCGCCAGCGCCTTTTTCTGCTGTCGCACCGCCAGTAAACCAGGCGCGAACCTGTTTGATTTTTGGTAGGGTCATGCTGTTCTCCATTGTTATGAGGCCTGTAAGTCAAAGGGACTTTTCCATCCCAACAGACGTGAAATATCCCTGGCGCAGGCAATGGCCTTGCCCGCCAGATAATCACGGTATTCTTCATTGATTTGTAAGCGGGTACCGACCACCGAGATCGCAGCGGTAAGCTCGTTATTGGCGTTAAACACCGGCGCCGCGACACAACGGACATCGGCGTAATCTTCGCCGTTGTCATAGCTCCAGCCCTGACGGCGAATACGCGCCAGTTCTTCGTGAAGTTGCTGTGGATGAGTAATCGTTGTGGGTGTCACCTGCTCCCAGACCAGCCCTTCGATAATACTTTGCTGTACAGATGCAGGTTGCCAGGCTAGCAGGCATTTACCTATTCCGGAGCGATAAAGCGAAAGGCTTTTTCCTTCATGGGAACGCACGCTGATAGTGGCTGATGACTCCACTTTCAAAATGTAATAAGCGCTGCCGTTATCAATAATCCCCAGGTGACATAACAGCCCGGTGGTATCCATCAGTTGCGTCAAACGCGGTCGAGCCAGTTCCCGGAGATCCATCTTGCTTAACGCATGACCGGAAAGCTCCACCAGCTTGGTCCACAAACAAAAATTTTCCTGGTGATCAAGGCTAAGAAAACGCTGACGCCTGAGTTCATTAAGCAGCAAATAGGCCGTGCTTTTAGGGATCCCCAATGTGTCAATGATCGTCGCAGCACTACAGGGGCCAATGCGGGCAATCAAATTGAGAATATCAATAGCCCGTGTCAGGGCGGGAACTTTGCTTGATTCCAACATACTGGACTCCAGTCTTAGATACTGGAATCAGTCTCGTTGCTCAGGGGGAGTAAAATTGTGAAGCGCATCAAATCCCGCACCTCGTCCAGCGGGCTGGAGAAATTACGCACAAATTTGTGAATCAACGCACGGATTTTTTCTTATTGAGTACAACAGGTTGGACAAATTTTGCCGGAGGGGGAATGTGCCGGTGCAGTAAACCGGCACGGAGTGGCGGAATCAGACAGATAAAGTCATGGACTCAACAACCTCAATCCAGCCATGCTCACTGGCGATGTCCTGACCGTTTAACCAACGGCGCAGCATATTCAGTGCCATCATTGCGCACACTTCCTGACGGATAGCCAGGCTGTAGCGCGTAGTGCTGAAACGCACACGCAGAGCGAAAGTGCCGTCTGGCGAGGCTAGCGCAAAGTTGAGATGTTCGTTCTCGAAACCAGAAACAGCCAGTGCCAGCCCGGCAAAATGGTTGGCACGCCGTTCTGTAATCCAGTGCGCAGTTTGCGCCAGGGTTTCTTCCTGTGAAGGAACTACTTCACACGCCAGCAATGGAGCACCTGCGCGAGAAAGTTGCAAAGCCAATAAACCACCAGTGAATTGCTCACTCAATGTCAGGCTGAACTGACGGCTTTGCAATTCGCGGCTGATCTGCGCGGGCAGTCCTTCAGTGCCTTCGAAAATCACGCTCTGTCCGGCAACACGTTTAACGTCCAGCCACAGTTTTTCCATCGCCTGTTGCTCGCTTGCCGGTCCGGTCAGCTTAAGTTCAATTATCGGCATGGAAGAGCGATAGCCCATTGTTACGCCCGGCGGTAGTTGCAGGGAGTCCAGGCTTTGCGCCAGATCGCTTTCCGAACGACCAAAGGTAGTCAAACGCAGACAAACCGGCGGCTGCGGTAAAGAAAAACGCTCGCGCAGGCGCGGCAGGATTTCGTGCTCGACCATCACCTTAAATTCCGACGGTACGCCGGGGGTAAAGAACATCAGACAACGATTAAGCTGCACGGCAAAACCACAAGCGGTGCCTACCGGGTTATTGATAAATTCTGCACTGGCAGGTAGCTCCGCTTGTTTACGGTTGCTCGGTGCCATCACCCGTCCACGTTCGCGAAAATAACGTTCCATCTCTTTGAGCCAGGCCTCATGCAGCACCAGGCCTTCTCCTTTTGCAGTCGCAGCGGCGAGTGCGCTTAAATCATCACTGGTCGGCCCCAGCCCGCCGTTCACAATCAGCACATCGGCGTGCTGACTACGTTCACGAAGAATGGTCACTAAGTCATCGAGGTTATCCCCCACCGTATTACGGCGAGATAATGGCAACCCCTGATGAAAGAAAAAATCGGCCAGCCAGGCAGCGTTAGTGTCAACGATTTGCCCGTGTAACACTTCATCCCCGGTGGATAACATTTCCACTGTTAACATGGTTATCTCCTGCTTTTGTTATCGAATCACTATAACGCAAAGGGAGATAAGGCGTAGTAAGAAACTGAATGGCGCGACAGAATGCCGCGCCGGAAGGCATCAGAAACTGGCGTTAACGCCAACATATGGACCGTCAGCCACGGCGTTGTCGCGGTTACCATCTTTACCCGACAGATTCAGATAGCGATAACCCGCCTCAATACTGACTGGACGCATAATGGTGTAACGCGCACCAGCATTCGCTTCCTCATAACTTTGAATACCGCTGGAGAGCGAATCCGGGGAGTAGTAATACTCGCCAAACAAACGGAAGCTGTCGCCAATCTGCCACTGCAAACCACCACCAACAGCAGCGGCATAGCCTTCATCGCCGTAATTCGGGTTGGTGTAAATACCTTTACCGCCAACGGTCGCCATTAACGGACCAAGAGGCAGATTCAACCCCAGCCCCACACCCGCGACGTCACCGTCGTCGTCGTTATGTGTCCAGTTACCGCTTAACGCCAGGCCCGTCGATTCCGTACCAAAACCGACACCAATATTGGTGTATTCTTTACCCGCCTGACCGCTGATACTCATTGCATTGACCGATGCAGAAACCAACAGCATTCCGGCCAGACCTGCTAGCGCAATTTTTTTCATTATCCCCTTTCCCACAAGCAATTAATCATAATTCCCAAAGCTGCGGGATTGTACTGCCTGGCGCTGAGGATTCAATGAGCGAAAAAAGGGATCTAGTCACTTATTGTAACTAAATACTTCTTAAATAATTAAACGCCGAAAAAATAAACACACTTTACCGATACACACAAAAATAATAATAAGTGCAGTTATCATCGCAAAAGAAATTACTGTCACTTTCACATATTTCTGAGTTACCGTATTCTCATGGTTTCTTTTTATTTATAAGGAATATCCCCGTGCGACAACGGACTATTGTTTGCCCTTTGATTCAAAATGATGGTGCTTATTTGCTGTGTAAAATGGCCGACGATCGCGGCGTTTTCCCCGGTCAATGGGCGCTTTCGGGTGGCGGCGTAGAGCCTGGCGAACGAATTGAAGAGGCACTACGCCGCGAAATTCGCGAAGAACTGGGAGAACAGCTGCTTTTGACAGAAATCACGCCGTGGACCTTCAGCGATGATATTCGCACCAAGACGTATGCAGATGGTCGCAAGGAAGAGATTTATATGATTTACCTGATTTTTGACTGCGTTTCTACCAACCGAGAAGTGAAAATAAACGAAGAGTTTCAGGACTACGCGTGGGTAAAACCTGAAGATCTGATGCACTATGATTTGAATGTCGCCACCCGAAAAACGTTACGTTTGAAAGGTCTTCTGTAATAATGATGACAGCCATTACTGGCTGTCAGATTGAAAATTTAGTGGTTAACGAATTCCCCATCCAGATAAACTTTGCCTTTTTCCACATGCATGACTAAACCATCCAGATAATCAGGTTTAAATGTCGCATCACGCTTATCTTTAGCAATATATGTCAGGCAATGATTATGGGTGAAAATAACGATATTTTTATCAGGCGCTTTGCTTTGTAAGTCCTTAATTGCACTATAAATCTCATTACCGCACTGAAGAAGTCGTTTATCTACCGTCAGCTTTTTACCCGCTGAAAACCAGGTCGCCGACTGAATGGTCCGGACGGTATTACTGGAATAAAGATCGAAATCAGGGATATCAGCACTAAAAGCGTTGCCCAGTTCACGGGCATCCTGGGTACCTTTGACCGTAATACCTGTTTTATCTGACAAGCATTGATTGGTTGAACGATCGCAACGTTCAGCATGGCGAAACAAAACGACAACCGTGTGCTGCTGTGCCAGTCTGGCCAGTGTTTTATTGTCGATACGTGGCAAACCATTACTACTCCAGGCGGCATGAGTACCCAGTCCGGCAATTGCAGCGAGCACCAGTAAAATGATGAAATATTTTTTTGACTTCAACGAAGAGCGGCAAAAAGCTAACACGTAAACTCCACCTATAGACAAGTGCAACCAGACAATTACCGTGAAATTGAGCGACATTTCTGGCGATAATTAGCAGTTGGTGTAATATTAAAAATCCTACGATGCCGGCAAAATGCCTCAAAATTTTGCCAAATGCAAAGCCTAAATAAGAAAAAATATAAAAATTTCAATATTTACGTCTAATATTAATTTCTTAAGGTTAAGTTAATATTCTATCCTTAGAATTTCGCTCCAAATGGCAAAATATACACAACACTCTTTATAGCAAATATAAGTGGACAGGTATTCAATGGCGGAAGGAAAAGCAATGTCAGAATTTTTGCCTTTTTCGCGACCAGCAATGGGCGTGGAGGAACTCGCAGCAGTTAAAGAGGTTCTTGAATCCGGTTGGATCACAACCGGTCCGAAGAATCAGGCGATTGAACAAGCCTTTTGCCAGTTGACGGGAAATCAGCATGCCATCGCGGTCAGTTCAGCCACCGCCGGAATGCATATCACGCTAATGACGTTGGAAATTGGCAAGGGCGATGAAGTGATTACGCCTTCCCTGACCTGGGTTTCAACCCTCAATATGATCTCCTTGTTGGGTGCAACGCCGGTAATGGTGGATGTCGACCGCGATACGCTGATGGTCACGCCTGAAACGATCGAAGCAGCCATTACGCCACGCACTAAAGCCATCATTCCGGTGCATTATGCCGGTGCGCCAGCAGATATTGACGCCATTCGCGCCATTGGCGAACGTTACGGCATCGCAGTTATCGAAGATGCTGCCCATGCCGTCGGTACGTATTACAAAGGCCGACATATTGGCGCAAAAGGTACCGCTATTTTTTCGTTTCACGCCATCAAAAATATTACCTGTGCGGAAGGTGGCCTGATTGTTACTGATAATGAAAACCTTGCCCGCCAGCTACGGATGCTGAAATTTCACGGTCTGGGTGTCGATGCATATGACAGACAAACCTGGGGCCGTGCACCGCAAGCTGAAGTCTTAACGCCGGGCTATAAGTATAATCTGACCGATATTAACGCCGCGATTGCCCTGACCCAGTTAGCCAAATTAGAGCACCTCAACACCCGTCGGCGCGAAATTGCTCTGCAATATCAGCAAGCACTGGCAGCTCTCCCCTTTGAGCCATTAAGCCTTCCCGCCTGGCCGCACGTTCACGCCTGGCATCTGTTTATTATTCGTGTCGATGAACAACGTTGTGGTATCAGTCGCGATGCGTTGATGGAAGCGTTAAAAGAAAGAGGCATTGGTACCGGGTTACATTTCCGCGCCGCTCACACACAAAAATATTATCGCGAGCGTTTTCCCACGCTGTCGTTACCGAATACCGAATGGAATAGCGAACGCATCTGTTCGTTGCCGCTGTTCCCGGATATGACCACCGCCGATGCCGTCCGCGTCATCACAGCCCTTCAGCAACTCGCAGGACAATAAGCCATGTTTGAAATCCACCCTGTTAAGAAAGTCTCGGTGGTTATTCCCGTTTATAACGAGCAGGAAAGCTTACCGGAATTAATCAGGCGCACCACCACAGCCTGTGAATCACTGGGGAAAGAGTATGAGATCCTGCTGATTGATGACGGCAGTAGCGATAATTCCGCGCATATGCTGGTCGAAGCTTCGCTAGTGGAGGGCAGCCATATTGTGTCTATTTTGCTTAACCGCAATTACGGACAACATTCAGCGATTATGGCGGGTTTCAGTCACGTTACCGGCGACTTAATTATTACCCTCGATGCCGATCTCCAGAATCCTCCAGAGGAGATCCCCCGCCTGGTGGCAAAAGCCGATGAAGGTTACGACGTAGTAGGAACTGTACGCCAGAACCGCCAGGACAGCTGGTTTCGTAAAACCGCTTCGAAGATGATCAACCGACTTATTCAGCGCACCACCGGCAAAGCAATGGGTGACTACGGTTGTATGCTGCGCGCCTATCGCCGTCATATTGTCGATGCGATGTTGCACTGCCATGAACGCAGCACCTTTATCCCGATTCTGGCGAATATCTTCGCCCGCCGCGCCATTGAAATTCCAGTGCATCATGCCGAGCGTGAGTTTGGTGAATCCAAATACAGCTTTATGCGCCTGATTAATTTGATGTACGACCTGGTGACCTGCCTTACTACTACGCCGCTACGTATGCTGAGTCTGCTCGGCAGCATTATTGCGATTGGAGGTTTCAGCATCGCGGTACTGCTGGTGATTTTACGCCTGACCTTCGGCCCCCAATGGGCGGCAGAAGGCGTCTTTATGCTATTTGCCGTGCTATTTACTTTTATTGGCGCTCAGTTTATTGGCATGGGACTACTCGGTGAATATATCGGCAGGATCTACACCGATGTCCGCGCCCGCCCCCGCTATTTTGTTCAGCAAGTTATCCGTCCATCCAGCAAGGAAAATGAATAATGAAAACCGTCGTTTTTGCCTACCACGATATGGGATGCCTCGGTATTGAAGCCCTGCTGGCTGCCGGTTACGAAATTAGCGCTATTTTTACTCATACTGATAATCCCGGTGAAAAAGCCTTTTATGGTTCGGTAGCTCGTCTGGCGGCGGAAAGAGGCATTCCGGTTTATGCGCCAGATAACGTTAATCATCCGCTGTGGGTGGAACGCATTGCCCAACTATCACCTGATGTGATTTTTTCTTTTTATTATCGCCATCTTATTTGCGACGAAATTTTGCAGCTCGCTCCCGCAGGTGCATTTAATCTGCATGGTTCGCTGTTACCAAAATATCGTGGTCGCGCGCCGCTGAACTGGGTGCTGGTGAACGGTGAAACGGAAACTGGCGTTACATTGCACCGAATGGTGAAACGTGCCGATGCCGGGGCCATTGTGGCGCAACTGCGCATTGCCATTGCGCCAGACGATATCGCCATTACGCTGCATCATAAGTTATGTCATGCCGCGCGCCAGCTACTGGAGCAGACATTACCCGCCATTAAACACGGTAATATTCTGGAAATCGCCCAGCGCGAAAACGAAGCCACCTGTTTTGGTCGCAGAACACCGGAAGACAGTTTCCTCGAATGGCATAAACCGGCATCCGTGCTGCACAACATGGTGCGTGCCGTTGCCGATCCGTGGCCGGGTGCCTTCAGCTATGTTGGTAATCAGAAATTTACCGTCTGGTCGTCACGCGTGCATTCTCATGCGCCCGCAGCACAACCGGGGAGCGTGATTTCTGTTGCGCCACTGCTGATTGCCTGTGGCGATGGCGCGCTGGAAATCGTCACCGGACAGGCGGGAGACGGCATTACTATGCAAGGCTCGCAGTTAGCGCAGTCGCTGGGTCTGGTGCAAGGTTCACGCTTGAATAGCCAGCCTGCCTGCACCGCCCGACGCCGTACTCGGGTACTCATCCTCGGGGTGAATGGCTTTATTGGCAACCATCTGACAGAACGCCTGCTGCGCGAAGATCATTATGAAGTTTACGGTCTGGATATCGGCAGCGATGCGATAAGCCGTTTTCTGAATCATCCGCATTTTCACTTTGTCGAAGGCGATATCAGTATCCATTCCGAATGGATTGAATATCACGTCAAAAAATGTGATGTCGTCTTGCCGCTGGTGGCAATAGCCACGCCGATTGAATATACCCGCAACCCGCTGCGCGTCTTTGAACTCGATTTTGAAGAGAATCTACGCATTATCCGTTACTGCGTGAAGTACCGTAAGCGAATCATCTTCCCGTCGACTTCAGAAGTTTATGGGATGTGTAGCGATAAATACTTCGATGAAGACCATTCTAATTTAATCGTCGGCCCGGTGAATAAACCACGCTGGATTTATTCGGTGTCTAAACAATTACTTGATCGAGTGATCTGGGCCTATGGCGAAAAAGAGGGTTTACAGTTTACCCTCTTCCGCCCGTTTAACTGGATGGGGCCACGACTGGATAACCTTAATGCAGCGCGAATTGGCAGCTCCCGCGCTATTACGCAACTCATTCTCAATCTGGTAGAAGGTTCACCGATTAAGCTGATTGATGGCGGAAAACAAAAACGCTGCTTTACTGATATTCGCGATGGTATCGAGGCGTTATACCGCATCATCGAAAATGCGGGAAATCGCTGCGACGGCGAAATTATCAACATTGGCAATCCTGATAACGAAGCGAGCATTGAGGAACTGGGCGAGATGCTGCTGGCGAGCTTCGAAAAACATCCGCTGCGCCATCACTTCCCACCGTTTGCGGGCTTTCGCGTTGTCGAAAGTAGCAGCTACTACGGCAAGGGATATCAGGACGTAGAGCATCGTAAACCAAGCATCCGTAATGCCCGCCTCTGCCTGGACTGGGAACCCAAAATTGATATGCAGGAAACCATCGACGAAACGCTGGATTTCTTCTTGCGCACCGTCGAGCTTACGGATAAACCATCATGACAAAAGTAGGCTTACGCATTGATGTCGATACCTTTCGTGGCACCCGTGAAGGCGTGCCGCGTCTGCTGGAAATCTTGAGTAAGCATAATATTCAGGCCAGCATTTTTTTCAGCGTCGGCCCGGACAATATGGGCCGCCATCTCTGGCGACTGGTGAAGCCACAGTTTTTGTGGAAGATGCTGCGCTCAAACGCGGCATCGCTTTATGGCTGGGATATTTTACTGGCAGGTACGGCCTGGCCAGGTAAAGAGATTGGTCATGCCAATGCCGATATCATTCGTGAAGCGGCTAAACATCACGAAGTCGGCCTGCACGCCTGGGATCACCATGCCTGGCAAGCCCATAGCAGTAACTGGGATCGGCAAACAATGGTCGACGATATCGCACGCGGCCTTCGCACCCTGGAAGAAATTATCGGCCAACCGGTAACCTGCTCCGCAGCCGCTGGCTGGCGTGCCGACCAGCAGGTGATCGAAGCAAAAGAAGCGTTCCATTTGCGCTACAACAGCGATTGTCGTGGGGCGATGCCGTTTCGTCCATTGCTCGAATCAGGAAAACCCGGTACTGCGCAAATTCCGGTGACCTTACCCACCTGGGATGAAGTGATTGGTCGGGATGTGAAAGCAGAAGATTTTAACGGTTGGCTACTCAACCGCATCCTGCGAGATAAAGGCACGCCGGTTTATACCATTCATGCAGAAGTTGAAGGCTGCGCTTATCAGCATAATTTTGTGGATCTCCTGAAACGCGCAGCCCAGGAAGGCGTGACATTTTGCCCTTTAAGCGAACTGTTATCAGGGACGTTGCCGCTCGGACAAGTTGTTCGCGGAAATATTGCCGGACGTGAAGGCTGGCTGGGTTGCCAACAAATTGCGGGTAGTCGCTGATGAAATCGGTACGTTACCTTATCGGCCTCTTCGCGTTTATTGCCTGCTATTACCTGTTACCGATCAGCACGCGTCTGCTCTGGCAACCAGATGAAACGCGTTATGCGGAAATCAGTCGGGAAATGCTGGCATCCGGCGACTGGATTGTGCCCCATATGTTAGGGCTACGTTATTTCGAAAAACCCATTGCCGGATACTGGATTAACAGTATTGGGCAATGGCTATTTGGCGCAAATAACTTTGGTGTGCGGGCAGGCGTTATCTTTGCGACCCTGTTAACTGCCGCGCTGGTGACCTGGTTTACTCTGCGCTTATGGCGCGATAAACGTCTGGCTCTACTCGCCGCAGTGATTTATCTCTCACTGTTTATTGTCTATGCCATTGGCACTTATGCCGTGCTCGATCCGTTTATTGCATTCTGGCTGGTGGCGGGAATGTGCAGCTTCTGGCTGGCAATGCAGGCACAGACGTGGAAAGGCAAAAGCGCGGGATTTTTACTGCTGGGAATCACCTGCGGCATGGGGGTGATGACCAAAGGTTTTCTCGCCCTTGCCGTGCCGGTATTAAGCGTGCTGCCATGGGTTGCAACGCAAAAACGCTGGAAAGATCTCTTTATTTACGGCTGGCTGGCGGTTATCAGTTGCGTACTGACGGTTCTCCCCTGGGGACTGGCGATAGCGCAGCGGGAGCCTGACTTCTGGCACTATTTTTTCTGGGTTGAGCATATTCAACGCTTTGCAATGGATGATGCTCAGCATAGAGCTCCGTTCTGGTACTACTTGCCGGTCATCATTGCCGGTAGCCTGCCGTGGCTGGGATTACTCCCCGGAGCACTGTACACAGGCTGGAAAAACCGCAAGCATTCCGCAACCGTCTATTTATTGAGCTGGGCGGTAATGCCGCTGCTGTTTTTCTCCGTCGCCAAAGGCAAATTGCCCACCTATATTCTTTCCTGCTTTGCACCTCTGGCAATGCTGATGGCGCATTACGCTTTGCTGGCAGCAAAAAATAATCCTCTGGCGTTGCGGATTAATGGCTGGATTAACATCGCTTTTGGCGTCACTGGCATTATTGCTACGTTTGTGGTCTCCCCTTGGGGACCAATGAACACGCCGGTGTGGCAAACCTTCGAGAGCTATAAAGTCTTCTGTGCATGGTCGATTTTTTCGCTATGGGCATTTTTCGGCTGGTATACCTTAACAAACGTCGAAAAAAACTGGCCTTTTGCCGCACTTTGCCCGCTTGGGCTGGCATTGCTGGTAGGATTTTCAATTCCTGACAGAGTCATGGAAGGAAAACATCCGCAATTTTTTGTCGAGACGACACAAGAATCACTGCAGCCAAGCCGCTATATTCTTACCGATAGCGTCGGCGTTGCTGCTGGTCTGGCATGGAGCCTGAGACGTGATGACATCATCATGTATCGCCAGACAGGGGAATTGAAATACGGCCTAAATTATCCGGATGCGAAAGGGAGATTTGTCAGCGGTGATGAGTTCGCAAACTGGCTTAATCAACATCGTCAGGAGGGGGTTATTACACTCGTGCTTTCGGTTGACCGCGATGAAGATATCAACAGTCTCGCCATTCCGCCCGCAGATGCCATCGATCGTCAGGAGCGTCTGGTGCTGATTCAGTATCGGCCCAAATGATCTGGCTAACATTAGTCTTTGCCAGCTTGCTTAGCGTTGCCGGGCAGTTGTGTCAGAAACAAGCAACCTGCTTTGTGGCGATAAACAAACGGCGCAAACATATCGTGCTGTGGCTGGGACTGGCGCTGGCTTGTCTTGGCCTTGCCATGGTGCTCTGGCTGCTGGTCTTGCAGAACGTACCGGTAGGCATTGCCTACCCGATGTTAAGTCTGAATTTTGTCTGGGTGACGCTGGCTGCAGTAAAACTGTGGCACGAGCCGGTATCACTGCGTCACTGGTGTGGGGTGGCGTTCATTATTGGCGGCATTGTGATCCTCGGGAGTACGGTGTAATGGGCCTGATGTGGGGATTATTCAGCGTCATTATTGCCTCAGCTGCGCAATTAAGCCTGGGTTATGCGGCGAGTCATCTACCGCCGATGACGCACTTATGGGATTTTATCGCGGCGCTGTTAGCTTTTGGCCTGGATGCCCGGATACTGTTACTCGGGCTGCTGGGTTATCTGCTTTCCGTTTTTTGTTGGTATAAAACGCTACATAAACTTGCGTTAAGCAAAGCCTATGCCTTGCTCAGTATGAGCTATGTGCTGGTATGGATTGCATCTATGGTACTTCCCGGCTGGGAAGGAACTTTTTCTCTGAAGGCACTACTGGGAGTAGCCTGTATTATGAGTGGGTTGATGCTGATTTTCCTGCCCACGACAAAACAACGTTACTGAGTTTTCTCAGCCGATTGACACTGCCGTTCCCACTCATCGGGGCTGTAGCTGCATGCCGAGAGGACTTTCACCGTATGTAGCTTTTCACGATTAATGCAGTAAAGCGCATTCTGCAAAGGGGAGAGTAAATCGCCCACTTTCACGGCGAAGTCACTCTTCACTTCGGCGATCATTTTTATCGCGCCGCCAGCATCGCAGAGCATAAGTACATGTCTGTTATCTTGTTTATCGCAGCACGATTTTTTGACCAGCCATTCCATTGCATTATCCTGTTTGCTAAGAGTTTTCACATCAATTTACAGATTAACAGATAAACTCTTTATCAACGGCAATGGAATGGCAGAAATGAGAAGTGCAACGGATGGCTAATTATTGCTGGCGTTGCACCCACTCTTTTAGCGCCTGACGTGAAATTTTAATACCGCCGTTTTTCAGCTCCGGCGGCAAAGTCAGCCAGCGCACCGGTTGTTGAAAACGGGCCAGCTTATCTTTCACCCATTCGCCAAGATCAACGCTTTGATGGTCATACTCCACCACCGCTACCGGTCGATGACCAAACTCCTTGTCAGCAACGGGAACGATAAACACCTGCAAAACCGCAGGATGTGCAGCAATAACGCGCTCGACTTCTTCTGGCTGAATGCCTTCGCCACCACTGAAGAACAGATTGTCTAAACGTCCGACAATGGTCAGCTTGCCATTATGCATCTCACCGCGATCGCGCGTGGCGTACCAGCCTTCGTCATTCACCAGCGCCACCAGTTGCCCGTTACGCCAGTAACCTTCAGCCGTGCTGGCAGCCCGCAACCACACTTCGTCGTTTACGATTTTCACTTCCCGACCCGGCAGCGGCGAACCGACATCTGCCAGACCGTCGGCTTCTTTCGCACACACCGTGGAGGCAAACTCGGTCAGACCATAGCCGCAAAAGCAACGAATCCCCTGCTCGCGCGCCTGTTCCGTCAACTCGACCGGGATAGCCGCGCCGCCAAGTAACACCGCTTTCAGGGAAACGGAACTGCGGTTAATCAGCAAACGCCAGAGCTGTGTTGGCACCAGTGAAGCGTGCGTACAGCCTGCCAGCATTTGCTCCAATGGCTGTTTATCACGCACCGTCATCCGCGCACCAGCGTATAACCAGCGCCACAGAATTCCCTGACCGGAGACGTGAAACAGCGGTAAAGAGAGCAACCAGTCATCGTGATCGCCAAACGGAATCAGCGATAACACCCCTTCGGCGCTGGCAAGATGGGCCTGATAAGTATGAACAGCGGCTTTCGGCAACCCGGTGGAGCCAGAAGTTAACGTCATTGAGCACAGACGCGTCGGCTGCCACGCAGCGGCATGTACGCCTTCAACCTGCTGAATATGCAGCGACGTTAACGCCGAAAATGTGTTATCCCCTTCCGGCACAAGTGCAAATTGCAGCGTCAGATTGGGCAACAATTCCTCAAGCAACGGTTGCGGCAACTGTGGATTCACGGGCAGCACCCGCGCTCCGCATTGCAGTAGCGCCAGCCAGGAGAGCAGCGTTTGTGGCGTATTCCACGCCCGCAACATCACGCCGCTGCCCTCAACCACGCCCTGCGCCGCAAAGCCTGAGGCTAATTCATCGACGCGAACACAAAGCTCGCGCCAGTTGAGTTGCTCATCATTGAGACGTAAGGCGATGGCTTCTCCCCGCACTTGCCGCCAATGACGCCACGGCCAGTCAGAGAAGATCATAACAACCGCTCCAGTGCATCAACGTCGACAAAAGGCAGCGTGCTACCCGGCCAGCGACGAACCTGCTGCGCCTGCATCAGATCCAGCGTGTCCAGCCCCGGGATAGTGTCTAGCGTTAACCAGGCGGCAATCCGCGCCAGTTGCGTTAAGCCTAAGCTCGACTCAATAGATGAACTGATCACCGCCGTCAGCCCCAACGCGTGCGCCGCCTCTACCTGCTCGCGTACTTTCTCCAGGCTGCCCGTGAGCGTGGGTTTGATCACCACCGCTCGCACGCCTTCTTCCGCCACAAAGGCAAAATCCGGCTCACGCAGGCTTTCATCCCAGGCAATGGCAATACCCGTTTCACGGGCAAAGGCGCGGGAATCCTCGCGGGTTTTGCACGGTTCTTCGAGAAACGCGATGCGGGGGCGATAATCCGGGTTAACGTATTTGGCAAACTGCTGGCCTTTCAGCGGCGTCCAGGCGCGATTCGCATCAAGACGCAAATGCAGATCCGGAATGGCCTCCAGCAACAGATTAACCACCATGCCGTCGCGCACCGCTTCATACAATCCCACTTTGACCTTCGCCACTTTCTCACCTGGCATATCGGCAAGTTTGAGGATCAGATCGTCAGGATCACCATTACACAACGGTGCAGCACGGAAATTTGCCGCCTGTGGTAACGTTTCTGCCAGCTCAGCCAATGCACAGCTTACGCCAAAGGCGACGGAAGGCATTTGCGGTAATTCGCAATCGCCTGCCAGCCAGTTATTTACCCAGGCAAGCAGCACACTTTGCGCCTCTTCCCAGGTTTCCTGACTGAAGCCCGGCAGTGGGGAGATCTCCCCCCACCCTTCGCGCTCGCCCTCGCGCAGGCAAACGTATAGCCCGTCGCGGGTTTTTAACCGCCTGTCGCGCAGAACCACCCCCGCGTCCATGGGGATCTGCCAGCGGTATACCTGCGCGCTACGCATTACGGATTCCGTTTAAATTTGCTGAAGTCAGGCTGACGTTTCTGGTTGAAGGCGTTGCGACCTTCCTGCCCTTCTTCTGTCATGTAGAACAGCATGGTGGCGTTGCCCGCCAGCTCCTGCAGACCCGCCTGACCGTCACAGTCAGCGTTCAGCGCAGCTTTCAGGCAACGCAGCGCCATCGGGCTGTTTTGCAGCATTTCGCGGCACCAACGCACGGTTTCTTTTTCCAGATCTGCCAGCGGCACCACGGTGTTCACAAGGCCCATATCCAGCGCTTGTTTCGCGTCGTACTGACGGCACAGGAACCAGATTTCACGCGCTTTTTTCTGCCCAACAATGCGCGCCATATAGGAAGCGCCCCAGCCGCCATCGAAGGAACCAACTTTCGGGCCAGTCTGACCGAAGATGGCGTTTTCCGCCGCGATGGTCAGGTCGCACATCATGTGCAGAACGTGACCGCCGCCGATGGAGTAACCCGCTACCATCGCGACAACCGGTTTCGGACAGGTACGGATCTGACGCTGGAAGTCCAGCACGTTCAGATGATGTACGCCGGAATCATCTTTATAGCCGCCGTAATCGCCACGCACTTTCTGGTCGCCACCAGAGCAGAACGCTTTATCACCTGCACCAGTCAGAATGATCACGCCGATGTTGTCGTCATAACGCGCATCTGCCAGTGCCTGGATCATCTCTTTGACCGTCAGTGGACGGAAGGCATTGCGCACCTGCGGACGATTAATGGTGATTTTTGCGATACCGTCGGTGGATTTTTCATAACGAATGTCCTCGAAACCTTCGGAGCAGTCGTGCCATTCAACCGGTGCGTAAAGCATTGCTTCATCAGGATAAATCATATTGTGTCCTTTAGTCAGAAACGCAAGATCTGCGCCAGACTTGCGATTACGCCAGCGGGATTTTCCCGGTGCGCGTTATGTCCGGCGCGAGGAATGACATGGCAGTCGGCAGCCAGTTCCGCCGCCAGAGCGCGGAATTTGCTGTCACGTTCACCACATAAATAATAAAACGCAAATGTGCGGGCGCTAAGGTTAGCACGTAAATCAGGCTGGACGGCGAGAGAAGTGGCCTCCAGCATCGCGGCAAGGGTTGCGCCGTTATTGTGGCTACGCAGCGCCACCAGCTCCCGGCGTTGATCGTCATTGAGCGAGGCAAAGACAGGCTGTTGATACCAGTCGGCAAATACCGCCGTTAATGGTTCTGTGCGAAAACGCTGCGCCCATTGGCGATCGGAAAGCAGACGTTCCGTGCGTTGTTCAGCACTTTGCAATCCCGGATGACCGCCTTCGATCATAACCCCACTCAGCCCCGTCATCCCCTGGCAAGCCGCCATCATCGCCACCCGTCCGCCGAGCGAGTACCCCACCAACCAGAAGTTAAGGATGTTGTAACTAACCAGGGTTTTACGCAGTAAGTCGGTGACATCATCAAACCCATCGACGCTAATTGCCGCCGAACCACCGTGACCTGGGAGATCAACATACAACCGCGAGTAGTCTGCAAACGCCTCGCCCACTTCTTGCCATTCATGGCAATCGCCGGAAAAACCGTGCAAAAACACCAGCCAGGGTAAACCTGGTTTGCCGTGTTTTGCCTGCGCGTGCAGGATCATAAATGGCTTACCTGCGCCAGCAGTTGCTGGAGGGTTTGCGCACCATCGGTGTCGTTAACCACCATTTCAATTACCGTGGTGGTCGGCGTGCGCCAGGCGTCGGCAAGTGCCGTTTCAAGTTCCTGCCAGTTTTGCGGACGATGATATTTCAGCTCGAACATCGCGGCGGCGTGCTCAAAATGGACGTTTTGCGGCATCAGATAGAAACGCTCACGCTCGCTTTTCGGTGTCGGCAGCAGCGAGAAAATTTGCCCGCCGTTGTTGTTCACCACAATTAATACCAGCGGCGCGGAAACCTGGCGCAATAGCGCCAGCGCGTTGAGATCGTAAAGTGCTGAGAGATCGCCCACAATCGCCAGCGTCGGTTTGCCACTAGCCCGCTGAACGCCTGCGGCAGTAGAAAGCAGCCCGTCAATACCGCTGGCCCCACGATTGCTGTACACCGGGTAACCTGCCGGAAGTTGCGAAAGCGCATCAATCAGACGTACCACCAGGCTGTTGCCAACAAACAGTTGCCCCTGTTCCGGCAAATAGTCGCTGATGCGATGCGCCAGTTGCGCTTCGCCAAACGCATCGCGACGGGCAATAACCGCCTGCATTGCCTGTTCCGCCAGGCGCGGGATTTCAACGCACCAGGGCTGGCGTTTTTCTGCCGGATGCAGCTCCAGCCAGTCGGCAATATTGGCAATTAAGCGGCGTCCGCGATGGTGTGCCGGATCAAGTCGCCCTTCAATGTCATCAACAATCCAGTACTCTTCTGGTTCACAGCTTGCCTGCCATTGCAGGAGCCGTTTGCCCGTCAGGCTGCTGCCCAGTTGCACCACAATCTGCGCCTGTTGCAGTTCGCTTGTCGCTTTGGCATTGCCTAACCAGAGATCGGCACACGGCAGCGGCTGCCCGGTTTGCGACAGGACGTCGCCAATCAGCGGCCAGCCAAGAGTTTGCGCCCACAGAGCAACTTTTTTGCCCTCTTCCGCACTCATGCGACCAGCAACCACCACGCCGCGCTTTTGTCGCCAGAAGAACCAGTCACGCTGTTTTTCACTTTCCAGACGAGGCGCTTCACGCAGCCACGGTTTATCGTCCTGCCACCAGTCGCCAAGACGCTGTTGCCAACTAAGCCCGGTGTCGTCCATCTCGCCATATAGCGGTTCAGCAAACGGGCAGTTGATATGGACTCCTCCAGCATGAAGCGTACCGAGAGCATGGTCGATAGTAGAGACCAGCCAACGGGCAGAAATATCCTGCGTCGGGCGCGGCAGTGAAATGCTATGCGTAGGATGAGAGGCGAACATTCCCGGTTGACGAATCGCCTGATTCGCGCCGCAGTCAATGAGCTCCGGCGGGCGATCGGCGGTTAGCAGGATCAGTTTTTCTCCGGTTAACCCAGCTTCAATCAATGCCGGATAGAGATTCGCAACCGCCGTACCGGAGGTCACTATCACCGCCACCGGCTGCTTGCTGACTTTCGCCAGCCCCAGCGCCAGATGCCCCAGTCCACGCTCATCAAAATGGGTGTGGTGAATGAATGCGGAATTCTCCGCTGCCGCTAACGTTAACGGTGTAGAACGCGAGCCAGGGGCGATACAAATGTGTCTGACGCCGTGACGCGTTAATGCTTCCAGAATGACCGCCGCCCAGCGTCGGTTAAATGCGCTTACTGACATGAGTTTGTCCGGTATCAATATTGCGGCTAAGTATAAGGAGCTACAAAAATAGATTATTGATATGAATCGGTAATGATGCGACTCATTACTCTTCCATTTGTAATAAAGTACGCAGCCCTGCCGCTTTGTTGTCGATTTCCTGCCACTCTTGCTCGGGGTCGGAGCCACGGACAATGCCCGCGCCAGCATATAACCGCACGACATTGCCGCTAATTTTTGCTGAGCGCAGGGAAACGCAGAATTCGCTTTGTTGTAACGAAAGATAGCCCGCGGAACCGGCATACCATTCACGGGTGAACGGTTCGTGACGGGCGATAAACTGCCGCGCCAGGTCACGCGGTAAGCCCGCAACCGCGGCCGTTGGCTGCAACTGATGTAAACAGATCACATCATCCGCTTTGTTGAGTGAAGTCCAGATACAGCGGCGCAGATGCTGCACTTTACGCAGACGCAGTACCTGCGGCGGTAAAACATCCAGCGTCTGGGTATCGGCCTGCAATCGTTGGCAAATATCTTCCACCACCAGCATGTTCTCGCGCTGGTTTTTATCATCCGCCATCAGCCACTCGCCCAACTGCTGCGCCTGCTTATCATCAGGATGATTTGCTACCGTTCCCGCCAGCGCTTCAGTACGCAGCGCTTTGGCACGCCGCCGCCATAGCCGCTCAGGAGACGACCCCAGAAACGCGGTCTCGCCATCAAAGGCCATAAAGAAATGATAGCAGTTCAGATTGAGCCGACGGCTGGCTGCCATCATCGCCGCTGCGTTAACCGGGCTTGCAAAATGCAGGTCGGTCGCCCGTGCAAGAACGACTTTGTCGAGTTCACCTTCGGTGATGGTTTTCGTTGCCAGTTCGATTAATTGCGTCCAGCCCGTTTTGTCCGGCCAGTGTTGTTCTCGCGTGGTGGTTAAATGTAACCCTGGCAGGGACTTGATACTCACCAGTGTGGCGATAAATTCTTTTGCCTTTATCGCATCGTGCTGAAGGGAGCTTTCGCTGAATAGCGTCAGTCGCAGCGTGGCTTTACCGCCACAGCGTCGCCATTCCAGTCGTGGTAAAAGTAAATTGCCCTGCGACGGGTCAAACGCATTCAGCCCCCAGATGCGTAAGTCGGCATGTTCCGGGTGCTGGCGAAGAAAACGTTGTGCCTGGTCCAACGACGTAAAACAGGTAATCGCGCCCAGGACGGCAGCTTCTTCATCACCATTACGTTGTTGCCAGTAGAATTGCGGATACGTTTGCTGACTGGCCAGCCAGCTTAAGGCATCAAAAGCATCTTTGAGAGGGAAAGGAGTATCAATAACCCGAATGCCGGGTGTCGCTGGAATCTCTTGCGACAAAAGGCGCAGTAGATTTTCCAGCGCCGTAGTGAGTGATTGCACGCGGACCTCTCCCTGTTAAAAGCCTCACATTATACGGGGTACTACAAAAAAAATGCAGTACCCCGGTGTAGGGAGGTTTTAACGGCGTGCCAGCAACAGTCCTAATACCAGCCCAACGGCCGCGCCCACCCCAATTCCTTGCCAGGGTTTTTCGTGGACGTAGTCATCAGCACGATAAACAGCCTGCTTCGCCCGATAGTAATAACTGTCTGAAGCCTGGCTAACCCGTTTTTTCACATCATCCAGCGCTTTTTCTGCACGCGCTTTCAGCTCAACATATTTCTGATCGGCGGGATCGCCAGAGGAGCGGAGCACCTCTTCCAGTGTTTCACTAAGCAGCGTCAGGTCGTCATCGATACGTGTATCACCAAACTGATTAGACATTCTCGTTCTCCATTTGCGTAAAACCTGTCACTAACTATAGACAATGGTTATTGATTACGCCTGAATTACCTCGCGTGCCATCCCAATGTGTGGGATACCATCTTCTTCATAGACCTCCGTCACAGGGATAAAGCCAAAACTTTGGTAGAAGTTTTGCAGATGCGCCTGCGCCCCGAGGTAAACAGGTTTATCAGGCCAGTGACGCGTACATGTTTCGAGTGTTTTACTCATCAGCTGCTGCCCCACTTTTTCGCCACGCAACGCTTCACTGACAATCACCCGACCTATAACGACCGGCTCAAGATCATCATCACTTTTCAGAATCCTCGCATACGCCACCAGTTCATCATTTTTCCAACCGAGAATATGGCGATTATCCCCCGTCAAATCATCACCATCGATATCCTGATAAAGGCAATTCTGCTCGACAACAAACACCGCGCAACGCAGTTGTAATAAGGCATAAAGCTGGGAAACCGATAATTCAGAGTGATGCAGATCTTGCCATTCAATCATAATGCTCTCCTTTTAGATGTATGCCTTATACTAGCCGGAATATTTTTTGAAACGTGATGAACTCATGGAATTAATTTTTTTAGGTACTTCAGCCGGTGTGCCAACCCGTACGCGCAATGTCACGGCAATATTGCTTAACCTGCAACATCCGACCCGGAGCGGTCTTTGGTTGTTTGACTGTGGTGAAGGCACCCAGCATCAGCTACTGCATACCGCCTTTAACCCTGGAAAACTGGACAAGATTTTTATCAGTCACCTTCATGGCGATCATCTCTTTGGTTTACCCGGCTTGCTGTGCAGTCGTTCTATGTCTGGTATTGTCCAACCCTTAACGATTTATGGTCCGCAAGGTCTCCGTGAATTTGTGGAGACTGCGCTGCGGATTAGCGGCTCATGGACCGATTATCCGCTGGAAATTGTCGAAATTGGCGCTGGCGAAATTCTCGATGATGGCCTGCGCAAAGTGACCGCTTATCCGATGGAGCATCCACTGGAATGTTATGGCTATCGTATTGAAGAACATGATAAACCGGGTGCATTAAATGCCCAGGCATTAAAAGCTGCTGGCGTGCCGCCTGGCCCACTGTTTCAGGCATTAAAAGCGGGCAAAACAATCACGCTGGAAGACGGAAGGCAGATTAACGGCGCAGATTACTTAGCCGCTCCAGTGCCAGGTAAAGCGCTCGCTATTTTCGGTGATACCGGCCCCTGCGATGCCGCACTTGACCTGGCTAAAGGCGTCGATGTCATGGTACACGAAGCGACGCTGGATATAACCATGGAAGCCAAAGCCAATAGTCGCGGCCACAGCTCTACACGCCAGGCTGCGACACTGGCCCGTGAGGCTGGAGTCGGTAAGCTAATCATTACCCACGTCAGCTCGCGCTATGATGACAAAGGTTGTCAGCACCTGTTACGTGAATGTCGGTCAATTTTCCCGGCGACTGAACTGGCGCATGATTTCACCGTGTTTAACGTTTAACTCTGCTTCCTACTAAAACAGGGCGAAACTTGCCCTGTTATCGCAACCCGCGCCACATATATCCACCCACACGGGCATATTGAGCGATTTTTGATATTTATTCATCTCCGCACGCACTATATTCAGAGCAATAAGTTGCCTCTTTTTATCTTCATTCAGCACAATCTTTGCAACTAAAAGGAGCCTATGATGGTTACAGTTGTCAGCAATTATTGTCAATTATCTCAAGCCCAACTCTGTCAGACATTTGCAGAAAAATTTACTGTGACCGAGGAATTACTGCAGTCTTTAAAAAAAACAGCGTTATCCGGAGATGAAGAAAGCATTGAGTTACTGCATAATATTGCGTTAGGTTATGATGAATTTGGAAAAAAAGCTGAAGATATTCTTTACCATATTGTTAGAAACCCAACAAATGAAACCCTATCGATTATCCGACTTATCAAAAATGCCTGTTTAAAATTATATAATTTGGCACATACCGCAACCAACTCCCCCCTTAAACCAGCTGGTCCGGATAATTCAGATGATCTCCTGTTCAAAAAGCTATTCTCCCCGTCAAAATTAATGACAATTATCGGTGATGATATTCCTCTTATGTCTGAAAAACAGTCGCTTTCAAAGGTACTTTTAAATGATAAGAATAATGAACTGAGCGATGGCACAAACTTCTGGGATAAAAATCGTCAATTAACCACGGATGAAATAGATTGCTATCTTCAGAAGATCGCCGCTAATGCAAAAAATACTCAAGTCAATTATCCTACTGGTCTCTACCTCCCCGATTCCAACAGCACTTACCTGGAAATCGCTCTCAATGATAATATTAAGAGCGATCCATCATGGCCGAAAGAAGTCCAGTTATTCCCCATAAATACTGGCGGACACTGGATATTAGTTTCGCTACAAAAAATAGTTAATGAAAAAAATAACACACAACAAATAAAATGCGTCATATTCAACTCATTACGTGCACTAGGCCATGATAAAGAAAATTCACTTAAGCGTGTCATTAATAGTTTCAATTCTAAATTCATGGGAGAAATGCCGAATAATAAGAATATAACAGATCATTTAACTGAACAAGAGATAACATTTTTACATGCCGATCTTCAGCAATACTTAAGCCAAAGTTGCGGTGCATTTGTGTGCATGGCAGCCAAACAAGTAATTGAACAAAGGGAAAGCAATTCCGACAGCGCTCCCTATACGTTATTAAAAAACTATGCTGACAGATTTAAAAAATATTCAGCAGAAGAGCAGTACGAAATTGATTTTCAACATCGACTGACAAACAGAAATTGTTATTTAGATAAATATGGCGATGCAAATATCAATCATTATTATAGAAACTTAGAAATAAAATATTCACAACCCAAAAATAGAGCATCAGGAAAAAGAGTAAGTTAACATCATTGTTAATTAATTCGACCAGTCAGTAAATATGCTGACTGGTCGAACATAGTTTGCTAAAAAGTCATCACTGACTGATGCCAGTCACACCATCCACCAGTTCAATCTGCGGGTATTTCCAGCGTATCGCGGCACGCGATTGCTGGTCTGTTGATGTAGTGGATTGTTATTGCTGTCTTTTCTTACCCTCAGATTTCTGCACCCTGTCAATTCAATCTACCAATAAATAACATAATTATTTTTTATTTCTCATATGAATTCCTTTTTAAAATAGCGAACCCACTGAAAAAATACTTTTTGTATATTCCTACCAACCGTAATAAAATAAACGCTCATAACTCATTATAAATAATAATGAAATAACGCCATTTATTGATAATTTACATATAAAAAAAATAACACCTCTTTGTTTTATATCATTACTACTATCACTTCCTTTTATTATTTTTTATCAACCTTGGGTCAATGCATTACCGCCAACGCCCCGACACGCAAGTCCTGAGCAATTAGAAAAAACAGTTCGTTATCTTACACAAACTGTGCATCCACGTAGTGCCGACAATATTGATAATCTGAAAAGGTCCGCAGAGTATATAAAAGAGGTCTTTATCAGTAGCGGTGCCAGAGTTACCGCGCAGGACGTCCCCATTACGGATGGCCCCTACAAAAATATTGTAGCTGATTATGGTCCTGCCAATGGACCGCTGATTATTATTGGTGCGCACTATGACTCTGTCAGCAGTTATGAAAACGATCAATTGACCTATACGCCGGGCGCGGATGATAACGCCAGCGGCGTGGCAGGATTACTCGAACTGGCACGTTTGTTACAGCAGCAAGCACCGAAAACTGGCGTGCAGCTGGTCGCCTATGCGTCGGAAGAACCGCCCTTCTTTCGTAGCGATGAAATGGGGAGCGCGGTACATGCAGCTTCGCTTGAGCGTCCAGTTAGATTAATGATAGCGCTGGAGATGATTGGCTATTACGACTCTGCGCCTGGTAGTCAGGATTACCCTTACCCGGCAATGTCCTGGCTTTATCCCGATCGGGGAGACTTTATTGCCGTGGTCGGCAGAATGCAGGATATCAACGCCGTTCGTCAGCTAAAAGCGGCATTGTTGTCATCTCAGGATTTATCTGTTTATTCTATGAATGCCCCAGGGTTTATTCCCGGCATTGATTTCTCTGACCACCTTAATTATTGGCAACACGATATTCCCGCCGTAATGATTACCGACACCGCTTTTTATCGTAATAAACAATACCACTTGCCCGGTGATACCGCAGACAGATTGAATTATCAGAAAATGGCTCAGGTCGTGGATGGCGTTATCACCTTGTTATACAACAGTAAACAATAAAATTTTCTCGAGGCGGGTCCAGAAAAAACAACATGCGCATTTTATTTTTCCTCATCTGTTTTAAGATGCGAAACATGAAATTCAACGGAGGAAAAATAAATGGGAATGATTGGCTATTTTGCGGAAATCGACTCAGAAAAGATTAACCAACTGCTTGAGTCAGCTGAAAAACCTTTAATGGACAATATTCATGACACGCTTTCAGGATTACGCCGACTGGATATTGATAAACGCTGGGATTTTTTACATTTTGGCCTGACAGGCACCTCTGCGTTCGATCCAGCGAAGAATGATCCGTTGAGTCGTGCCGTGCTTGGTGAACACAGCCTCGAAGATGGCATAGATGGTTTCCTGGGGTTGACCTGGAATCAGGAGTTAGCTGCGACAATCGACCGCCTGGAAGCTCTTGACCGAAATGTGCTGCGTAAACAGTTTTCCATTCAGCGACTCAATGAAATGGAGATTTATCCGGGAGTAACCTTTTCAGAAGAGTTAGAGGGGCAACTCTTTGCATCCATCATGCTTGATATGGAAAAACTAATTAGCGCTTATCGGCGTATACTGCGACAGGGGAATCATGCGCTGACGGTTATTGTTGGGTGATTCAGCTGGTAGCACAATGGAAAGTGGATGTCTGGAAGTTTAAATGAAGCATTCGTATTAAAAGCTGGATATAATGCAAAAATATTTTATCCAGCTTACGAATGATTTAGCTTCGTTTCAACCTGTAGTATAAGGCTTTAAGGTTATTGTAATGAAATTGAAAAAAGCATTGGACTACACATTTCTGGTTAACAAATTAAAAGCTCAAGGAATTATATTCTATGCAGGTTTGAGTGAGACCGAGATTACTGCCATTGAGCAAACTTTTAGTTTCCGCTTTCCACTCGATTGTAAAGCATTTTTGCATAATGCTTTGCCAACGACTGAAGGTTTTATTCACTGGCGGCAAACTCTGCACTCTGGAAAAATGGAACGCGAGGTGAAACAGACATTAAAAATTCCTTTAGATGGTATATTATACGATGTTATGAAAAACAATTTTTGGCTTGATATATGGGGAGAAAAACTACTTAATTTAGATTCACGTAAAGATCATTTTGATAAAATCTCAAACCAATGCCCAGTTTTGATTCTTTTATATAAGCATCGATATATGTCTACATCTTCGTATACTGGTGGTAATCCCGTGTATTCAATATATAACAGCGATATCATCTGTGCTGGCAACGATCTGTCATCCTGGATAAAAACGGAATTCAACCTGTCATTACCTGGAAATTATCAGGCAGATAAAAAGCCTGTTCAATTTTGGGATAATTTTTTATAAATCGTGTCCGTTGTGGCGACGTGGGAAAATCTCAATATTATCCTTTACAAATTGCAGTAATATAGCGTCGGCTTCACTATCCAGTTGTTCACAGTGCTTCATAAATTTTTTAAATTTATCATCTTTAATGATGTTATTATGGTCTTTGCCTTGTACTCTTAACTCATCATAACGATTTCTCGCCACAACAATAACTTCAGCCATTTCATCTAAGCCTACTACCTGTAATTGTTGGGGGACATTTTCTATCTCATAATATAACGCACTATCCAGCCCTTCCCATCCCCAATAGTTACGCCATTCACATACCAGCATAAAGGCTTGTAATTGTGGAGGTAGCGACTGGAATGCCTTAAAACCAAACCAGAATTGGCATGTCAGATTCCATTCATATGCTATTGCTAATTCTATGTTACTTAAAGCATCTCCGGTATCCTTATTTTTACGCAAAATCAATTCCGTCAGTGTATAGCGCTGTTCATCAATACGCCGTAGAGCTTCTGCAATATCATAGTTTGTCTCCAGCAGAACAGTCTCTGCTTCCTGATGACTGACGTCTGCTTTTGCCGTCAATATATTGATTTGATCAATATGAAACAACTTAATGGCTTCATCAACATCACCACCCGTCTTCTCTAACAAACGCCTGGCAGCCTGGATACCGACAGGTACGTTCTCCCGAAGTGTGCGAATCTCACTTAACCATTCCATTGGTTTTCCTTGTGTATTGTATTAGGAAGTGAATCATTATACTTCGACGCAGATAAAGATTTATATGTTCTTTTTATTAGCAACAATTAACACCATAAAAAAACCGCCGAAATCGGCGGTTTTTTTACATCAACACTCAACCTTACATCAGCGGCATTGCTAACCGAACAATGCTAATCAGCGGTTGCGGCCATACACCCAGCACCAGTACCAACAGTGCAGAGATCAGCACCACGATACCACCCGCGCTGTACTGCCAGTTTGACGGTGCGTCGCGACCCGGTTGCTCTGGGGCGTGCAGGTATAAGCTCACCGCTACGCGCAGGTAGTAGTAGAGGCCAATTGCCGAACCGACAACCACGGCACCCACCAGCCACCACAGGTGTGCCTGGACACCGACCGCCAGCACGTAGAACTTACCGATAAAGCCCAGCGTCATCGGTATACCGGCCAGTGACAGCATCATCACCGTCATCACTGCCGCGAGGATCGGACGATGCCAGAACAGACCACGGTAAGAGAACAGGGAATCAGCATCCGGACCACGGTACGGGCTGGACATCAGGCTGACTACGCCAAATGCGCCGAGGCTGCTGAACAGATAACCGGCCAGGTAAACCCCTACCGCTTCCATCGACATCTCGCCAGTTTGCAGCGCAATCAGCGCCACCAGCAGATAGCCGAGGTGAGAGATAGATGAGTAACCGAGCAGACGTTTGATATTGGTCTGGCTCAGCGCCATCAGGTTACCGAAGATGATAGAGGCAAAGGCGATAATCGCCAGCACCACGCGAATCGCTTCACTGTCACCCACCGGAGCGTAAAGGAACAGACGCATCACCACGCCGAAGATAGCGATTTTGCTCGCCGTCGCCAGGAAAGTGGAAACCGGCGCAGGCGCGCCCTGGTATACGTCTGGCGTCCACAGGTGGAACGGCACCAGAGAGAGTTTGAAGCCAAGGCCAACAATCATCAGGCCGAAACCTGCCAGCAACAGCGGCTCGTTGAGCATACCGTCGCCGAGGTTTTTACCCAGCGCGACAAACGACAGGTCGCCAGACTGCGCATACACCAGCGCCATACCGAACAGCAGGAAAGAAGACGCTGCGGCAGAAAGGATAGTGTATTTGATACTGGCTTCCAGCGAACGTTTCTGGCGGAAAGCGTAACCGACCAGGCCAAACAGCGGCAAAGAGATCAGTTCAATACCGAGGAACAGAGACGCCAGATGGTTGGCATTCGCCAGCAGGATCCCGCCCAGAGCGGCAATTAACACCAACAGGTAGAACTCGTCCTTGTTGTCGTTATAGCCTTCAAGCCACGGGTAGGCGAAAGTACAGGTGGCGAGGCTCGCCAACAATACAAGCCCAGTGTAAAGCATGGCGAAACCATCAACGCGCATCAGCGGCGTAACGTCCATAGCGCCCGCCTGGCCGACAAACCAGAGCGAAACCAGCGCCGCGTTAAGCCCAATAACCGAGAGCGTAGCGTTGAGGAAATGATTGCGTCGCCACGCAATGGAGAGCATCACAACCACCACCGTCAAGCCGACGATCAGCAACGGTAGCAGTGCGATCAGGTTTTGTGGAGTTATTGTCATGGCGATTTACGGCCTTGTAGTAGTAACGGAATTAACAAACCACTGCTGGATATTGCCAATCGCGGAATGCGAGGTATCCAGAATCGGCTGCGGATAGAAGCCCAGCAGTACCAGCAGCACCACCAGCAACAGGATCATAAACAGCTCACGCAGCGACATCCCTGGCAGTTCCTGGCTGGCAATCTGGCTTTTCGCTTTACCGAAGTAAGCGCGATGAAGCATCGCCAGCGAATAAACAGAAGCAAAGACCAGCCCGAAGGTAGAGATAACGGTAATCATCGGGACAACCTGGAAGCTGCCGAACAGGATCATAAATTCGCCGACGAAGTTACCGGTGCCTGGCATCCCAAGCGTTGCCACTGCAAAGAACAGCGACAGTGCTGGCAGCCATTTCATTTTGCTCCACAGACCGCCCATCATGCGCATATCGCGGGTGTGGATACGTTCATAAAGCTGACCGCAGAGAATAAACAGACCCGCCGCCGACAAGCCGTGAGCAATCATCTGAATGACCGCACCCTGGTAGGCTAACTGGCTGCCGGTGTAGATAGCAATCAGCACGAAGCCCATGTGGGAAACCGAGGTGTAGGCGATCAGACGTTTGATATCGGTCTGGGCGAAGGCCATCCACGCACCGTAGAAGATGCCGATAACACCCAGCCACATAGCGATTGGTGCAAACTCTGCCGACGCGTTCGGGAACAGCGGCAGGGAGAAACGCAGCAAACCGTAAGCGGCAGTTTTCAGCAAGATCCCCGCGAGGTCAACGGAACCGGCGGTCGGAGCCTGGGAGTGCGCATCCGGCAGCCAGCCATGCAGCGGAACCACCGGCATTTTCACTGCGAAGGCGATGAAGAAGCCCAGCATCAGCAGGTATTCCACGCCGTTAGACATCGGCGTATTCAGCAGCTCTTCATAATTGAAGGTCCAGACGCCGGTCGCATTGTAGTGAACAAAAACCAGCGCCAGGATAGCAATCAACATCACCAGACCACTCGCCTGGGTGTAAATGAAGAACTTAGTTGCCGCCGTGATACGCGTTTTACCGTCAGAAGCTTTATGCCCCCACAGTGCGATCAGGAAGTACATCGGCACCAGCATCATTTCCCAGAAGAAGAAGAACAGGAACATGTCGATGGCAAGGAACACGCCGATAACGCCGCCCAGGATCCACATCAGGTTGAGGTGGAAGAAGCCCTGATATTTTTCGATCTCTTTCCACGAACAAAGTACCGCCAGCACGCCGAGCAGACCGGTCAGCACGACCATCAGCAGCGACAGACCATCAATGGCGAGATGAATAGAGATACCAAAACGCGGGATCCACGGCATGTCGAATTCAGACTGCCACTGCGGAATTCCGGCAGATTGCGTCAGTGAATAACCGCCCTGCAACCACAGTTGCAGCGACAGCGCCAGCGTCAATCCCATGGTGATCAGCGCGATCCAGCGTGGCACCTTGACGCCAAAGCGTTCGGTCTGCCAGCACAGGAAGCCGCCAATAAAGGGGATTAGTATTAACCAGGGTAATAACATAGCTAAGTATGTCCCTTATATTTACTCCTGCTCAGGCTATCTCACTCGCCAGCCCGAATCCCGGCAGTGCTCGCAATCCTCACGTACTTAAGTACGCTCCGGTTGCTGTGCGCTGGCGGTATCCGGTCTGACTTCGCCGATGACGCCTGTACTTCAGGAACAGTTACCTAAAATTTATTCTTAGTTCACAGACCCGGCGCAACGCCGGGTATATTCACTCAGCCAACAACTCAACGCAGTACCATCAACAGTGCCAGCACCACGACCGCACCGATGCTCATAGATGCCACATACCAGCGCAGGTAGCCGTTCTCACTGAACAGCAGACCTTTACCCGCAAAGCGCGAGAGAACCGCCGGGATGTTCATCATTGAGTTCAGCGGATCGCGTTTCAGCAACCAGGCAATACCCAGGAACGGCTTGACGAACACTTTGTCGTACAGCCAGTCAAAGCCCCAGGCGTTGTACCACCAGGTACCCAGCAGACGGCCCGGCGCACTGTTGGCGATGGAGGTCACCAGAGTACGTTTACCCAGCCACAGCCAGGCTGCCAGCAGAATACCAACCACCGCGATCACGCCAGAGGTAATTTCCAGGGTCAACATGCTGCCGTGCGCCAGTTCCGTAGTTTGCGGAAGCACGCCCTGCAGCGGCGGTACAATCAGTGCGCCAACGAAGGTGGAAAGGATCAGCAGCACAATCAGCGGCAGGCTGTGAGTAATCCCTTTCACGGCGTGAGCGTGAATTTGTTCTTTCCCGTGGAAGACGATGAAAATCATACGGAAGGTGTAGAGCGAGGTCATAAACGCACCGACCAGACCTGCCACCATCAGATTGATATGACCATTCGCCATCGCACCGGCGAGGATCTCATCCTTACTGAAGAAGCCCGCAGTAACCAGCGGCAGTGCCGACAGTGCTGCACCACCCACCAGGAAGCAGAGATAAACCAGCGGAATAGATTTACGCAGACCGCCCATCTTGAAGATGTTCTGTTCGTGATGGCAGGCCAGAATGACGGAACCGGATGCCAGGAACAGCAGCGCTTTAAAGAACGCGTGGGTCATCAAGTGGAAAATCGCCGCATCCCATGCCTGTACGCCAAGCGCAAGGAACATGTAGCCAATCTGGCTCATGGTGGAGTAAGCGAGAACACGTTTGATGTCGGTCTGTACCAGCGCGGCAAAACCGGCCAGCAGCAACGTCACTGCCCCGACAATACCAACCAGATGCAGAACTTCTGGCGTCATCAGGAACAGGCCGTGGGTACGGGCGATCAGGTAGACACCAGCGGTTACCATCGTTGCGGCGTGGATCAGCGCGGAGACAGGCGTCGGGCCCGCCATCGCGTCGGCAAGCCATGTCTGCAACGGTAGCTGCGCAGATTTACCAACCGCACCGCCCAGCAGCATCAGCGTCGCCCACATCAGCATGTTATTGCCGTCAGCAAAGTGCGCGGGTGCCAGTTCCACCATTTCACGGAAGTTCAGGGTGCCCAGTTCGTTGTAGAGAATGAACAGCGCGAAAGCGAGGAACACGTCACCCACACGGGTCACGACAAACGCTTTCATTGCCGCTGCGCCATTCTTCGGATCGGTGTAATAGAAACCGATCAACAGATAGGAGCACAGGCCCACGCCTTCCCAGCCGAGGTACATCAGCAGCAGGTTGTCGGCAAGAACCAGAACCACCATGCTGGCGATGAACAGGTTGGTGTAGGCGAAGAAGCGAGAGTAGCCCTCTTCACCACGCATATACCAGGAGGCGTACATGTGAATAAGGAAACCGACACCGGTGACCACCGAGAGCATGGTCAGCGACAGGCCGTCCAGCACCAGATTGAAACCGATGTTAAAGTCGCCTACCGACATCCATGTCCACAGCGGCTGGCTATATGCCTGCTCGCCGTTAGCGAAGAAGTCAACGCCGATAAAGGCGGTTACCAGCGCCGCCAGGCCCACAGAGCCTACGCCCACGATCGCCGAGACGTTTTCAGACCAGCGCCCACGGGAGAACGCCAGCAGGACGAAGCCAATCAATGGCAAAATAATGGTTAAGGCAAGCATGTTCATCCGCGCATCTCACTTACTGAATCGATGTTCAGGTTCTGGCGACGACGGTGAAGTTGCAGCAGCAGCGCAAGGCCGATACTCGCTTCCGCCGCCGCGAGGCTGATGGCGAGAATGTACATCACCTGACCGTCGGTCTGACCCCAGTAGCTTCCGGCGACCACAAAGGCCAGCGCAGAGGCGTTAATCATGATTTCCAGACCAATCAGCATAAAGAGCAGATTGCGACGGATAACCAGACCGGTTAAGCCAAGAACGAACAAGATTGCCGCGAGGATCAGTCCATGTTGTAAGGGGATCATGCGTGCTCCTCCGTTTTTCTTTTCGCGCTGTCGTCTTTACGATTGCTCAGCACTTCACCCGCACGCTCTTCACGACCGACGTGGAAGGCCACAACCAGACCAGCCAGCAGCAGCATAGAAGCCAGTTCCACCGCCAGTACGTAAGGCCCGAACAGCGTAATACCCACTGCTTTAGCACTGATTGGCGTACCGTCGATACCCTGATCGTTAACACCGAGAATGGCGTAAACAATCACCACCAGCATGATGGCTGACAAAATTGCCGGACCAATCCACACCTGCGGTTTCAGCCACTGGCGTTCCTGTTCGATTTCCGAACCGCCCAGGTTGAGCATCATCACCACGAACACGAACAGCACCATAATGGCACCCGCGTAGACGATAATTTCCAGCGCACCGGCGAAGTAAGCGCCCAGTGAGAAGAACACCCCGGAAATCGCCAGCAGCGAAATAATCAGGTACAGCAATGCGTGTACCGGATTGGTATGGGTGATCACTCGCAAGGTCGCAAGTATGGCTATCAGGCCACAGATATAAAAAGCGAACTCCATTGCCCCTCTCCTTACGGTAACAGGCTCTTGACGTCGATAGGCTTGGCTTCGTTCTCTGCTTCGCCCTTATCTTTGCCGTCGATTGCCATACCTGCCATCCGGTAGAAGTTATATTCCGGGTATTTGCCCGGACCGGAGATCAGCAGATCCTCTTTCTCATAAACCAGATCCTGGCGCTTGTATTCCCCCATTTCGAAATCCGGGGTTAACTGAATCGCCGTGGTCGGACAGGCTTCTTCGCACAAACCACAGAAAATGCAGCGTGAGAAGTTGATGCGGAAAAATTCCGGATACCAGCGACCGTCTTTGGTTTCTGCTTTTTGCAGCGAGATACAGCCGACCGGGCAGGCTACCGCGCAGAGGTTACAGGCTACGCAACGCTCTTCGCCGTCCGGGTCGCGGGTCAGAACGATGCGACCACGATAACGGGGCGGCAGATAGACCGGCTCTTCCGGGTACATTCGCGTTTCGCGTTTGGCGAACGCGTGCAGGCCGATCATCCAGATACTACGAACCTGGGTGCCGAAACCTACTAACAATTCTTTTAAGGTCATGGTCTTAGTGCCCCTTATTGCGCCTGCCAGAGAATGACAGCCGCCGTTACCAGCAAGTTGATCAGCGTCAGCGGCAGGCAGATTTTCCAGCCGAAGGACATTACCTGGTCATAACGCGGACGCGGTAACGACGCACGAATCAAAATGAACATCATCATAAAGAACGCGGTTTTCAGCGCGAACCAGATGAATGGCGGTAACAACGGGCCTTGCCAGCCACCGAAGAACAGCGTCACCATCAATGCGGAGATGGTCACAATCCCGATGTATTCGCCCACGAAGAACAGACCGAACTTCATGCCGGAATATTCAATGTGGTAACCATCCGCCAGTTCCTGCTCGGCTTCCGGCTGGTCAAACGGGTGACGGTGACACACCGCCACGCCCGCGATGGCAAAGGTAATAAAACCAAAGAATTGCGGGATGACGTTCCACACGTGCGCCTGGCTGTTAACGATGTCGGTCATGTTGAATGAACCGGCCTGCGCCACCACGCCCATCAGGGAAAGCCCGAGGAACACTTCGTAGCTCAGGGTCTGCGCAGAAGCACGCATCGCACCCAGCAGCGAGTATTTGTTGTTACTTGACCAGCCCGCAAACAGCACCGCGTAAACCGCCAGACCTGCCATCATCAGGAAGAACAAAATCCCGATGTTCAGGTCGGCAACCACCCAACCCGGACTGACTGGCACAATCGCAAAGGCCAGCAGCAGCGAGGTAAAGGCAATCATCGGTGCCAGGGTAAAGATGACGCGATCCGAGAATTTCGGGATCCAGTCTTCTTTAAAGAACATTTTGATCATGTCCGCGACCAGCTGGAGCGAACCGCCCCAGCCAACACGGTTAGGTCCGTAACGGTTCTGGAACAGACCCAGCAGGCGACGTTCGCCAAAGCTCATGAATGCCCCGCAGGTGACAACCACCAGCAGGATCACCACCGCTTTGAGGATGGTCAGCAGGATCTCAATCAGTTCCGGTGATATCCAACTCATTGTTGTGCCTCCTTGAGATCCTCAAGATGCGCGCCAGCCAGCACCGGAGCAATGCCGGACATGCCCATCGGCAAGCCCACCTGCCCTGCCGTCAGTCCTTCGGCGATTTCAACCGGCAGCGTGACCGTGTTGCCATCGTAACTAAAGGAGACGCGTGTACCCGCGTTCACCCCCAACTTCGCGGCATCCGCGGGGTTGAGTTTGATGTACGGCTGCGGCATACGGCTCTGGAAGACCGGAGCACGCTGTGACAATTCATCGCTGCCAAACAAGTGGTAGTACGGCGCGATACGCCATTTCCCGTCCTGCGGTTGGAAGCGTGCCGGTACGCTGGTGAAGTAATCCAGACCGTTTTCGCTGGTTTCAAACAGACGCACGCCCGGATCGCCAAAGCGCAGTTTGCCGCCCACTTCGTCCTGGAATTTGTTCCACGCCTGCGGGGAGTTCCAGCCCGGCGCCCAGGCAAACGGCACTTGCGAACGGTGCGCGGTCGGCTGGTTGTTACCTTCCATCGAGAAGGTGAACATGGTGTCAATATCCTGCGGCTGACGCGGCTCATGAACGCTGATGTTGGCGCGCATGGCGGTACGACCGCTGTAACGGTGCGGCTCACGGGCCAGTTTCTGCCCACGAATACGGAATGTCGCATCCGGCGCAGCATCTTTGATACCTGCCAGTTCCGGGATTTTCGCCACAACAGCGTCAATCACATGGTCGAGCTGCGTCCAGTCCACTTCACGGCTCAGCAGGGTGCTGTGCAGCGAGTGCAGCCAGCGCCAGCTTTCCAGCATCACAGTTTTGCTGTCGTAATAAGCCGGATCGTAAACCTGGAAGAAACGTTGGGCGCGGCCTTCGTTGTTGATCACCGTACCGTCGCTTTCAGCAAAGCTGGCGGCGGAAAGCACCAGATGGGCGTTTTCCATGATCGCCGTACGTTGATGGTCAACCACCATCACCAGCGGCGCTTTCGCCAGCGCAGCATTCACGCGGGTAGCGGAAGCGTGACGATGCAGATCGTTCTCCAGCACCACCACCGCGTCGGCGCGTCCTGTTTCCAGTTCGGTCAACGCTTCTTCAAGCGAACCGCCGCCCATAATGCCCAACCCCATGCTGTTGACAGAGCGGGCAATCATGGTGATACCGACGTCAGCGCCGCGACCTTTCAGGGCTTTCGCGACGTTAGCCGCAGCCTGAATCACTTCAGCGCTACCAGCGTTCGTCCCGGAGATAATTAACGGTTTCTTCGCACCAGCCAGTGCCTGCACGATGACGTCGATTTTGCTTTGCAGCTCAGGTTCGATACCGTCAACCGCTGGTGCAGAGTTATCCAGCGCATGGGCGATGGCAAAACCTAAACGCGCCTGATCTTCAACCGGTGCGCGGTAAGTCCACGCCGCGATATCATCCAGACGGGTGTCATCAACGTTAGTCACAAACAGCGGATGCTTCGCACGTTGACCGATGTTGAGGATTGCCGCAATCTGCCAGTCAGCCACTTTCTGTGCTGCTGCCATTTCGCGCGCTTTACCTTTCACCGCCTGACGCACTGCCAGCGCGACGCGCGCGCCGGTCTGGGTAACGTCTTCGCCCAGCACCAGTACCGCATCGTAAGATTCGATTTCGCGCAGAGCCGGAGTATAAATGCCGCCTTCACGCAGTACTTTCAGCGCCAGTTGCAGACGTTCCTGCTCACCGTGAGCGATACCGGTGTAGAAGTTTTCTTCGCCCACCAGCTCACGCAGCGCAAAGTTACTTTCCACGCTGGCGCGCGGAGAACCAATACCGATCACTTTCTTCGACTGACGCAGAATATCTGCCGCGCCCTGCATTGCCTGTTCGGCGTTGAGGGTAATGAAATCATCGCCACGACGCTGTACTGGCTGACGCGGACGATCTTTCAGATTGACGTAGCCGTAACCGAAACGACCACGGTCGCAGAGGAAGTAGTGGTTTACCGTACCGTTGTAACGGTTTTCGATACGACGTAGTTCGCCGTAACGCTCGCCGGGGCTGATGTTACAGCCGATGGAACATTGCTGGCAGATGCTCGGCGCAAACTGCATATCCCATTTACGGTTGTAACGCTCGGAGTGCGTTTTGTCGGTAAATACGCCGGTCGGGCAAATTTCGACCAGGTTACCGGAAAATTCGCTTTCCAGCGTGCCGTCTTCCGGGCGACCGAAGTAGACGTTGTCGTGCGCGCCATAAACGCCCAGATCTGTACCGTCAGCGTAATCTTTGTAGTAACGCACGCAACGGTAGCAGGCGATGCAGCGGTTCATTTCGTGAGAGATGAACGGCCCCAAATCCTGATTACGGTGGGTACGTTTGGTGAAACGGTAGCGACGGAAGCTGTGTCCGGTCATCACGGTCATATCCTGAAGATGGCAGTTACCGCCTTCTTCACATACCGGACAGTCGTGCGGGTGGTTGGTCATTAACCACTCGACCACACTTTCACGGAACTGTTTCGCTTCTTCGTCGTCAATGGAAATAAAGGTGCCATCGGAAGCCGGTGTCATACAGGACATCACCAGGCGACCACGCGTGTCTTCCGCGTTTTGGTATTGCTTCACCGCACACTGGCGGCAAGCACCGACGCTTCCCAGCGCCGGATGCCAGCAAAAGTAAGGAATATCAAGGCCCAGAGACAGACAAGCTTCCAGCAGGTTGTCCGCTCCGTTAACCTCGTATTCTTTGCCGTCTACATGAATTGTAGCCATTAGCATGCTTCCAGTTTTCTCAGTCAGAGACTGAGCGTTAATCGAAATTCGGTTACCAGCGCTCTTTCAGCAGGTTCGGCTGAATCCCATTAATCAAATGGGTATTGCTGAACGGCTGTTTGATTCCCGCCTCAAATTCTTCGCGGAAATATTTGATGGCGCTCTGTAACGGCTCCACTGCACCAGGTGCGTGGGCACAGAAAGTTTTACCCGGACCCAAGAATCGACACAGTTGCTCAAGTGTTTCGATATCGCCCGGCTGACCTTCGCCACGCTCCAGCGCGCGCAGAATTTTCACGCTCCACGGCAAACCGTCGCGGCACGGCGTACACCAGCCGCAGGACTCACGGGCGAAAAACTCTTCCAGGTTTCGTACCAGCGACACCATGTTGATCTCGTGATCAACCGCCATCGCCAGCGCCGTACCCAAACGGCTGCCCGCTTTACCGATACTTTCGAATTCCATCGGCAGGTCAAGGTGCGCTTCGGTCAGGAAGTCAGTACCCGCACCGCCTGGCTGCCAGGCTTTGAATTTCAGGCCGTCACGCATACCACCAGCGTAATCTTCGAGGATCTCGCGCGCGGTAGTACCAAACGGCAGCTCCCACAGACCCGGATTTTTCACCCGACCGGAGAAGCCCATCAGCTTGGTGCCAGCATCTTTGCTTTTCGAGATGTTCTGATACCACTCCACGCCGTTAGCGAGGATCGCCGGAACGTTACACAGGGTTTCGACGTTGTTGACACAGGTCGGTTTGCCCCAAACGCCAGAGGTTGCCGGGAAGGGGGGCTTCGAGCGTGGGTTAGCGCGACGCCCTTCCAGGGAGTTGATTAACGCTGTTTCTTCCCCGCAGATGTAGCGCCCTGCCCCGGTATGGACGAACAGTTCGAAATCGAAACCTGTTCCCATAATGTTTTTGCCAAGCAGACCCGCTTCGGTCGCTTCGGCAATGGCGCGGCGCAGATTCACTGCCGCTTCAATATATTCGCCACGCAGGAAGATGTAGCCACGGTAAGCTTTCAGCGCAAACGCGGAGATAAGCATACCTTCCACCAGCAGGTGCGGCAGTTGCTCCATCAGCAGGCGGTCTTTATAGGTGCCCGGCTCCATTTCATCAGCGTTACACAGCAGGTAACGGATATTCATGGATTCGTCTTTCGGCATCAGGCTCCACTTCAGACCAGTCGAAAAGCCCGCACCGCCGCGCCCTTTCAGACCAGAGTCTTTTACCTGATTAACGATTTCGTCCGGAGACAGCCCGGTCAGCGCCTTACGCGCGCCTTCATAACCGTTTTTGCTGCGATATTCGTCCAGCCACACTGGCTGTTTGTCATCACGCAGACGCCAGGTCAGCGGATGCGTTTCGGGAGTACGGATAATGTTTTTCATTTATACCGCTCCAGCAGTTCAGGAATCGCTTCCGGGGTCAGATGCGCGTGAGTGTCCTCATCGATCATCATGTTTGGCCCTTTGTCGCAGTTCCCCAGGCAGCAAGTTGGCAGCAGCGTAAAGCGACCGTCAAACGTCGTTTGCCCTGGTTTGATGTTCAGTTTTTTCTCCAGCGCCGCCTGAATGCCCTGGTAACCGTTAATGTGACAGACCACGCTGTCGCAATAACGGATCACATGGCGACCAACCGGCTGGCGGAAGATCTGGCTGTAGAAAGTAGCCACGCCTTCGACATCACTTGCGGGAATACCCAGAACGTCAGCGATCGCGTGGATCGCGCCGTCTGGCACCCATCCACGCTGTTTCTGAACGATTTTCAGCGCTTCAATGGACGCCGCACGCGGGTCTTCGTAGTGGTGCATCTCGTGCTCAATCGCTTCACGCTCAGCCGCACTCAGCTCAAAAGCCTCGGTTTGTGGTTGTTGATTCTCGTGCATAATTAGCGGTCCACATCTGACATAACAAAATCGATACTGCCCAGATAAACAATCAGGTCAGACACCAGGCTGCCGCGGATCGCCGCCGGAATTTGCTGCAAATGCGCATAACTCGGCGTACGGATACGGGTGCGATAACTCATGGTGCTGCCGTCGCTGGTCAGGTAGTAACTGTTGATCCCTTTGGTCGCCTCAATCATCTGGAAAGATTCATTGGCAGGCATCACCGGCCCCCACGACACTTGCAGGAAGTGGGTGATCAGGGTTTCGATATGTTGCAGCGTGCGCTCTTTCGGCGGCGGCGTGGTCAGCGGGTGATCCGCTTTGAACGGGCCTTCCGGCATGTTGTTGAGGCACTGCTCAAGAATGCGCAGACTCTGACGCAATTCTTCCACTTTCAGCATTACGCGGGTGTAGCAGTCAGAAACACCACCACCAACCGGGATTTCAAAGTCGAAGTTTTCGTAGCCAGAATAAGGGCGCGCCTTACGCACATCGAAGTCAATCCCGGTAGCGCGCAAACCAGCACCGGTGGTGCCCCACTCCAGCGCCTCTTTCGCGCCGTAGGCGGCTACGCCCTGGGAACGGCCTTTCAAAATGGTGTTTTGCAGCGCCGCTTTCTCATAAGACGCCAGACGTTTCGGCATCCAGTCGAGGAACTCACGCAGCAGGCGATCCCAGCCACGCGGCAGGTCGTGCGCTACGCCGCCAATACGGAACCACGCCGGGTGCATACGAAAACCAGTGATCGCTTCCACCAGATCGTAGATTTTCTGACGATCGGTAAAAGCGAAGAACACTGGCGTCATCGCACCGACGTCCTGAATAAAGGTCGAGATGTACAGCAGATGGCTGTTAATGCGGAACAGTTCGGAGAGCATTACGCGGATCACGTTAACGCGATCTGGTACGGTGATCCCGGCCAGTTTCTCTACCGCGAGTACATACGGCATCTCGTTAACACAGCCACCGAGATATTCGATACGGTCGGTATACGGAATGTAGCTGTGCCATGACTGGCGCTCGCCCATTTTCTCCGCACCACGATGGTGGTAACCGATGTCTGGTACGCAGTCGACAATCTCTTCGCCATCGAGTTGCAAAACGATACGGAAAGCACCGTGCGCCGACGGGTGGTTCGGACCGAGGTTGAGGAACATGAAGTCTTCATTTTCGGTGCCACGCTTCATCCCCCACTCTTCCGGTTTGAAGGTCAGGGCTTCCATCTCCAGATCCTGTTTGGCTTTGGTCAGCTCAAACGGCGAGAATTCGGTAGCGCGCGCCGGGTAATCTTTACGCAGCGGGTGACCTTTCCAGGTTTGCGGCATCATGATGCGGCGCAAATTGGGGTGACCGTCGAAAGTAATGCCAAACAGATCCCAGGTTTCACGCTCATACCAGTTAGCGTTCGGGAACAGCTTGGTGAAGGTCGGTACGTGCAGGTCGTTTTCTGCCAGCGCCACCTTCAGCATGATGTCGCGGTTACGATCAATAGAAATCAGATGGTAGAAAACGGAAAAATCCGCGGCAGGTAACCCTTCGCGGTGTGTGCGCAGACGTTCGTCCATGCCGTGTAAGTCAAACAGCATGACGTAAGGTTTCGGCAGTTTCTTTAAGAAATCACCCACTTCCAGTAATTGTTCACGCTTGATCCACACAACGGGAACCCCGGTGCGAGTCGCCTGAACAGTAAAGGCATCCGGCCCAAAACGGTTGCGCAGTTCGCCAATCACCGGATCATCAAGATGATCGCGGGTCTGCCAGGCGGGTTCTTGCGCGGTTAAGTCGGTCATATTGTTCACCATTGCAAATGGTCCGTGGTGACTGTCGGCGCAGTAAGCTTCGCGAAATAGATTTAGGAATAAGCGAAGAAAAATCCCTTTGCCGACAGGCGCAAATTAAATCTCGTCAGGTGTACGCAGGTTGGTAACGGCAATGCGTTCACCGCGCTTGCGTTCGCGCTCTGATTGCATGTTGGCGCGATAAACGCCCTGATCGCCAACCACCCATGAGAGCGGACGACGTTCTTTGCCGATAGATTCCTGCAACAGCATCAATGCCTGCATGTACGCTTCAGGACGTGGCGGGCAGCCCGGGATATACACATCAACCGGGATGAATTTATCGACGCCCTGCACAACGGAATAAATATCGTACATACCGCCAGAGTTGGCACAGGCCCCCATTGAGATAACCCATTTTGGTTCCAGCATCTGGTCATACAGACGCTGAATAACCGGTGCCATTTTGGTAAAGCAGGTTCCTGCAACCACCATCAGGTCAGCCTGACGCGGCGAAGCACGCAATACTTCTGCGCCAAAACGTGCCACGTCATGCACCGCGGTAAACGAAGTCACCATCTCAACGTAACAGCAGGAAAGACCGAAGTTATACGGCCAAATTGAGTTTTTACGACCCCAGTTAACCATGTCATTGAGCTTGCCCATAAACACGTTTTTGTTAACTTCTTGCTCCAGAGGGTCGGTTACGATCTCCTGCTTTTGCAGGGGGTAACGGTCGTTCTCACCGTTGGGATCTATGCGGGTGAGCGTATAATCCATCTTAATGCCTCGCGGTTAGCGTTGACGATTAGCGATACTGTTCGTTTCCGGGTTCATACGCTCGCGGCGTGAACGCGCGGGCGTCCAGTCCAGCGCGCCAATACGCACCAGATAAACCAGACCTGCCAGTAACACAAAAATAAAAATTGCAGCTTCCACAAAGCCTACCCAGCCGCTTTCGCGGATAGAAGTTGACCATGCGAACAGATACAGCGCTTCAACGTCGAAGATAACGAAGAACATGGCCACCAGATAAAACTTGGCGGACAGGCGTAAGCGGGCGGAGCCGACCGAGTCGATACCGGATTCAAACGGAACGTTTTTCGACCTCGCGCGTGCGCGACCGCCTAAAAACCAACCGCCTACCAGCATCAGGCAACACAGGCCAATGGCAACGATAAGAAAGATAGCGAATGCCCAGTGATGAGCGATGACTTCAGTGGATGTTGACATACTCATTGCTTACTCATCAAAAGTAGCGCCAGATTCACTGCTCTTCACGGCAGATGGACGCCACATCGATTCATGGGGAGGAATAAAAAAAACCTTACAATCACTGTAGAAACTCTTTTATACAGCTAATTGATGTGGTCTTTTACTCCTTTCTATAACCTTTTGTCAACTTTAACAAAAGTTTCTTCACATTAGTTTACATAATATCAACACCATTAGCATTTAATGCCCTTTCACCCCAGATCCTTGACGACTCCAGGATAATTAGATGTTGTTGAATCGTGTCCGTTGTGAAGCAATGGAAAAAATACGGGTCTATTTTGACAGGAATTTGTGTCGATTCCTCCCCCCAAAAGAGAGTATTTTCTTGATCTGTGACACGCTTTTGTCATTCCATAACAAAAACGCAGCAATAAATTTACGTATTTTTTAACATCATTGTAGCAGGTGATTTTTTTCAGGCGATTATTTGTGCGTTCGGGATGTGAATCTCTGGTGATTGAAAAATGAACAGTTTTGTGCGTTCTGCACGATACGAGGAAGGCTTTTTACTAAAAAAAAGCCGCTGGGGTTTAAAACACCCCCAGCGGCTCGTTTTTACACTATTGTCTTAGAAATTATCTATGGTCCGTCGATTACTCGATATCCCTTTCAATTAACAATGAGTCATCGCCTTCCGGAGCAGACATTGGGCTGTATTGCCACGGATTATGGTAGCTCTCCATCGCCTGATAAATCACCTGAGCCAGCTCATTATTACTGGACGGGTCATAGCACAACAAATATTCGGTATCGGGTAGCGGCGGTAAGCCATCTACCCCACTCAGCACACGCAGATCAGGACTCATCATCTCGACCGGCCTTGCTGTCACACCAAGACCGGCTTTCACTGCCGCACGAACGGCCGGAAGCGTCGAGGCGACATAAGCCAGTCGCCATGGAATATCTGCTTTATTAAGCGTCGCCAGCACCATATCGCGAAACGGGCTAGGATCATCCAGCAATACAAGAGGGATCGGCTCGCCTTTTTGCAATACGTATTCCGCTGCGCAGTACCAGTGTGTTGGCGAGGTACGCAGGTTCAATGCCTTAAACGTTGAAGGACGATGGGTGGTTACCATCAAATCCACTTCCTGGGATTCCAGCATTTCTGCCATATAGGCATTACGTTTAACGCGGACATCCAGCGCTAGTTTCGGATAAACCGAACTCACGCGATTTAACAGGAAAGGTAAGATCGTATCGGCAGATTCATCTGAAGCACCGATAGTTAACACGCCCTGAAGATTGCTGAACATTAATGATGAGCAGGCCTCATCATTAAAACGCAGGATTTTCCTGGCGTAACCAAGAAGTTGAATGCCATGTTCAGTTAACAGTTTGTTGCGACCGTGACGAGCGAACAGTTCTTTCCCAACGAGTTGTTCCAGACGCTGCATTTGCTGACTTACGGCGGACTGAGTACGACACACAGCGGCAGCTGCGGCAGCAAAAGTGTTCAGATCGGCAACAGCAACAAATGTTCTCAGCAGATCGAGGTCGAGGTTAATTATCGGACGATTTGCACTTATCATATATTATCACTTACTGGCGGCTCGTACTGAGCTGGTTAATGCTGTGCACACACAAACAAGCAATTCCATTTGTAATGTGCCTCCCTGGCAGTTTCATCCGGAACCCGGACGAAAGTAAAAATGCATATGAGTTGCACTAAAAAAGCGACTCACATTGTTCCGTTATAATGCCTGAAGTAGATCACAGAATATATCTTCAGGAATCGCATATCTATTAAGTTACTCACTCTTTTGTATTTATGACATGCGCGTGTTTGTATAAATGTAAATGTGAGTCCTTGTTCCACTCTCGTGCAGCATCGCTGGTCATACGCGAACACGTACAAACAGCAATGGTGAGGCGGCATCAAGAGCAGGGATCCGTCATTTATGCGAGCATTTTACCCCAAAAACCTTTTATTTATAAGGGTCATTGCGAATTATCTGATGCAAAGTTATGTTATGTTAGGCAAAGTAATCTTCTATTATTAATAAGCACAACAAAACCTTTTTGAATATTAAATAATAATTAATTAGCATCATCCTCATTCATTAATCCCGCTTAACAATAGTTTCACACCTTGCACCCATTACGACACCTCGGAAATCATCACGCTGTTAAACTCTCCGTAATGCGGAAATATCATCATCACGATTCATTAGTGAATTCTTAAACGAGGCATTTTCAAACAATTATCTTACAGATAAAAAAACCACACCCACAATTAAGAATCAGAACAATTAACTACATAACATTAATTATTAAGCATATACACCTAATTATTTTGCCATTATTAAGTTATTAACAGCACAATCAAGCCTTCCCCTCTGGCAAAATCTTATTCTGCAGACCTTCAAAACGCCGTCCTGGGGGAGTACATTGTTCTAAGCTGACTTCCACGGCAGGGAGTGGCGATAACAGCAAAAAAGGTCAAGATTCATGTCCCCCATTGAAAAATCCAGCAAATTAGAGAATGTCTGTTACGACATCCGTGGTCCGGTGCTGAAAGAAGCAAAACGCCTGGAAGAAGAAGGTAACAAGGTACTGAAACTGAACATCGGCAATCCTGCCCCGTTCGGTTTTGACGCGCCAGATGAAATCCTCGTTGACGTGATTCGCAACCTGCCTACCGCTCAAGGGTATTGCGATTCCAAAGGGCTTTACTCCGCGCGTAAAGCCATCATGCAGCACTACCAGGCTCGTGGCATGCGTGATGTTACCGTGGAAGATATTTACATCGGCAATGGTGTATCGGAGCTTATCGTTCAGGCAATGCAGGCATTGCTGAACAGCGGGGACGAAATGTTGGTTCCTGCACCTGATTACCCACTATGGACCGCGGCGGTTTCGCTCTCCAGCGGTAAAGCGGTGCATTATCTTTGCGATGAATCCTCTGACTGGTTCCCGGACCTTGATGATATTCGCGCTAAAATTACGCCTCGTACGCGTGGGATCGTTATTATCAACCCAAATAACCCAACCGGCGCGGTATATTCCAAAGAGCTTTTAATGGAGATAGTGGAGATTGCACGTCAGCATAATCTCATTATCTTCGCCGATGAAATTTATGACAAAATTCTCTACGACGACGCTGAGCATCACTCAATTGCGCCGCTGGCACCTGATCTGCTGACCATTACCTTTAACGGATTGTCGAAAACGTACCGCGTTGCAGGCTTCCGTCAGGGGTGGATGGTGTTGAACGGGCCGAAAAAACACGCCAAAGGTTACATCGAAGGTCTGGAAATGCTGGCTTCAATGCGCCTGTGTGCTAACGTTCCTGCGCAACACGCCATTCAGACCGCACTAGGCGGTTATCAGAGCATCAGTGAATTTATTACTCCCGGCGGGCGTCTTTATGAGCAGCGTAACCGCGCGTGGGAATTGATCAACGACATTCCGGGCGTTTCCTGTGTGAAACCGCGCGGTGCGCTGTATATGTTCCCGAAAATCCACGCTAAACGCTTTAACATTCACGACGACCAGAAAATGGTGCTGGATTTCCTGTTGCAGGAAAAAGTCCTGCTGGTTCAAGGGACAGCATTCAACTGGCCGTGGCCGGATCACTTCCGCATTGTCACGCTACCACGTGTTGATGATATCGAGCTGTCTTTGAGTAAGTTCGCGCGTTTCCTTTCTGGTTATCATCAGCTGTAATCTTAATTTCACTGCCGGAGATTGCATCCGGCAGTGTTATCCCGCCACAATGACCTGATGATGTCATCATACGTAAGGTCACTATGAAACAGAGCCATTTTTTTGCCCATCTCTCCCGCCTGAAACTCATTAACCGCTGGCCACTAATGCGCAACGTGCGGACGGAAAATGTGTCCGAACACAGTTTGCAGGTAGCGATGGTCGCCCATGCGCTGGCAGCTATCAAAAATCGTAAATTTGGCGGTAATGTCAACGCCGAACGTATCGCTTTACTGGCGATGTACCACGATGTCTCAGAAGTTCTCACCGGCGATCTCCCTACTCCGGTGAAATACTTCAATTCGCAAATCGCTCAGGAATACAAGGCTATTGAAAAAATCGCTCAGCAAAAACTGGTCGATATGGTTCCGGAAGAGCTGAGGGATATCTTTGCGCCGTTAATTGACGAGCATGCATACAGCGATGAAGAGAAATCTCTGGTGAAACAGGCAGATGCACTGTGTGCATATCTGAAATGTCTGGAAGAACTCGCGGCGGGAAATAATGAATTCTTGCTGGCAAAAACGCGACTGGAAGCGACGCTTGAAGCGCGCCGCAGCCAGGAGATGGACTACTTCATGGAAGTCTTTGTTCCCAGCTTCCATCTTTCGCTCGATGAGATTAGCCAGGATTCACCGCTGTAAGCAGCCGGAGTCTGCGTCGCATCAGGCAATAAGCGCCGGATGCGACATCAGGCTCTTGTCAAAACGGAAACAGCATCGGGATCATCACCACACAAACCGCCATCACGATAATGGTGAACGGTACCCCCAACTTCACAAAGTCACTGAAGCTGTAATTTCCCGGGCCTAAAACCAGTGTGTTAACAGGTGAAGAAACCGGTGTCATAAAGGCGGCGGATGCTGCCATCGCCACGACCATCGCAAATGGATAAGGCGACACACCCATCGTTTTGGCAGCAGCCAGCGCAATCGGAGCCATCAACACCGCCGTTGCGGTATTAGAGATAAATAGCCCAATAACCGCCGACAAGACAAACAAACAACCCAGCATCATATGTGGCCCGTAACCGCCGCCAATGTCCATCAGCCCTTTCACCGCCAGCGCGACACCTCCCGTTTTCTGTAATGCCACAGCAAACGGCATCATCCCAACGATCAAAATAATGCTCGGCCAGTGAATGGATTTATAGGCGCTTTCAGCATCGATACAACGGAATTTCCCCATCAGCAGGCAGGCGATGATAGCGGCAACAGGATTAGGGATTTCATCGGTAAGCATTAACGCTACCATCAACACCAGGCAAAAAATGGCATGAGGTGCCTGACTGTGTGCTGGCGATGCTTCACTCACTTCTTCTGGTAAGTTCAGCGCCACAAAGTCACGCCCCTGTTTTGCCAGCATACCGATCAGTTTCCAGTTACCGACAACCAGGATGATATCGCCCAGCAGCAGAGGCTCATCCGCCAGCGAACCTTCCAGCGCCACGCCATTGCGCTTTAGCCCCACCACATTCAGTCCGTAACGGGTACGAAAACCAATTTCGCGCACCGATTTGCCAATAAGTTCTGACTCAGGAATTAATGAAATCTCTGCCATGCCCACATCAAGGGCTTGATCAGAAAAATACTCGCCGCGCAGTACCATCGGCTCCAGCAATTGCTCACTACAGAATTGCCGGAGATCGACATCAGCCGCAGACATATCAATAAGTAAAACGTCACGCGCGCGAAATTCAGAAACCCCGTTAACATTCACGATAACGCGACGAAAACGCCGCCAGCGTTCAACACCGATGACGTTAGCACCATAACGCTCACGTAATTTGAGATCATCCAGCCGTTGACCAATCATTGGCGAACCGGGGCGAATAGCCAGGCGACGCGCACGCCCGGTAAGTCGATATTCACGGATAAGATCGCGAAAAGTTCGACGCGTCCAGCCTTCGCGTTGCGGAGTTTGGGTATCCCCTTTCAGCATGAAACGCATCACTAACATATACAAAATACCCAGCACCAGCACGACCAGGCCAATAGGTGTTACGCTAAAGAAACTAAAACCATGATAGCCTTCACGCAGCAATTCACTGTTGACTACCAGGTTCGGCGGCGTCGCCACCAGCGTCATCATGCCGCTTATCAGCCCGGCAAAACTTAACGGCATCATCAGGCGCGACGGCGACGTTTGCATACGCATGGCAACGCTTAACACCACGGGAATAAAGATAGCGACAACGCCGGTTGAACTCATAAACGCGCCAAGCCCCGCGACGGTCAGCATCAACAAAACCAACATTTTGATTTCACTGTTGCCTGCCACTTTGACCAGCCATGTCCCCATTACGGTGGCAACACCGGTACGGACCAAACCATCGCCAATAATGAACAAGGCGGCAATCAGGACAACGTTAGGATCGGAAAAGCCGGAAAATACTTCGGGGACCGTCAGCGTTCCGCTTAATGCAAACGCGACAATAACAAACAAAGCGACCGCATCCATACGCACTCTGCCCGTCGCAAACAAGACGATGGCAACGGCCAGTAATGAAAGAACCCAAATCAATTCACCGTTCACAACTTATCCTTGTTAATTGAGGGGGATGACTTGATTCTGCCATAAAAAAGCCCCGACGAGACGGGGCTAAATCATGATCAGGTGTTTCACTGAATAATAACATCGCCATTTGGCTGTTTGGTCACAGTAATTTGCTCCAGACTGTGGAGGACCAAATCGACCTCATTCAGGCGCGGGGTATCTGTCGGAGCGTTAACTGCAATCACATGGCAACCCGCGGCCAGGCCGGAAAGCACGCCAGCGGGAGCATCTTCCACCACCACACACTCTTGCGGCGCAAGCCCCAACAATTGCGCGCCTAAGAGATACGCATCAGGCTCTGGTTTTCCGCGCTTCACCCGCTCAGCGGTCACAAACACCTCTGGCGCGGGAAGTCCGGCTATTTTGTGGCGCGCTCGCGCTACGGGCATGGAGCCAGACGTCACAATGGCCCATGGAATCCCCACTTTATTCAGATGATTGAGTAAAGCGACTGCCCCCGGAAGTGCGGTAATACCTTCGGTTTCCGTGGCCTCGATTTGCTCCAGACGCGTAAATTCGGCAGCAATGTCTGCCTCGGATTTGCCCACCATAAAATGGCGCAAAGAGGTGATGGCCTGTTTACCGTGAATGAAAGCCAGCACCTCTTCCGGCGCTAACCCATGACGTCTGGCCCAGTTGCTCCACGCCCGTTCTACCGCAGGCAGGGAGTCCACCAGCGTTCCATCAAGATCAAACAGAAAACCTTTGCACCGCACATGGGCCTCCTCAGGCGTTGATAATTTGATTAATTTCGTTAGCACTCAGATGGTACTGACGCGGGCAGGCATGCCACACATTAAGCATACGCTGATATTTTTCCCACATTGGCGTCTGGGCGTTAAAACCGTGAGTTCCGGCGTCAAAATGGGTATAGCGCCCCTCCACGTTAACCATAAAGCGCACATAACCGAGGTAACGTGCTTCAGTGGCGGCGTCAAAGCCAAGGAAGGTGACACGACGTTCATCGATGGATTGCTGGTCCTGCAAATTAGACCAGGAAACATGCAACGCATGATACATCTCCATAATGTCGATGATAGTGCGGCAGGTTTCTTCTTTCAGCTCGCCAAACTCGCGATCCAGTTCACGCATCTGTAATCCATAACCACGCTCAATGATTGTTTGCAGGCGACGGTAACGTTCAGCATTTGCCGGATCAAGCATAGTCATCATTTTGTACTGGTTAGACAAAATAAGACGTTGCGCGTTGGTCATTTCCATTGTTGACTCCTGTATCACTCTACTACGGTGAAAAAAAAGAAGGCTGAGTTTGCCTTCTTTTATATGCGTAATCAGGGGTCAATTACAAATCATCAAGGAAAGTTTTATCCAGTTGTTTGAAGGCGCGCTTAAGCGTGTCAGCTAATGCCTGGTAATCAGGCTTGCCTTCAACGGGTGCCAACACCTGTCCAGACTCTTGCAATTTACCGCGAACTTCATAAAACCAGTTAAGGATTGCAGGAGGTAATGGCGTTACAGAACGCTTGCCCAGCCACCATAGTCCTTGCATGGGTAAACTTAAGGCGAACAGCGCAGTGGCAACTGCCGGGCCCAGCTGACCGCCCAGGGCAATCTGCCAGCAGAGAGTAAATACGGCGATTGGCGGCATAAAACGGATCGCATAGCGCGTCATCTTGATAACGCGATTTTCGACAAAGACCGGGGCAAGGCGTTTTTCCAGCGGCCACGTCTTTGAGTAATGCTGTCCCCGGCGAAACAAGCTAAAAAAATTAACAGAACGATTATCCGGCGTTGACATGCTTCACCTCAACTTCACATATAAAGATTCAAAAATTTGTGCAAATTCACAACTCAGCGGGACAACGTTCAAAACATTTTGTCTTCCATACCCACTATCAGGTATCCTTTAGCAGCCTGAAGGCCTAAGTAGTACATATTCATTGAGTCGTCAAATTCATATACATTATGCCATTGGCTGAAAATTACGCAAAATGGCATAGACTCAAGATATTTCTTCCATCATGCAAAAAAAATTTGCAGTGCATGATGTTAATCATAAATGTCAGTGTCATCATGCGCTACGCTCTATGGCTCCCTGACGTTTTTTTAGCCACGTATCAATTATAGGTACTTCCATGTCGAGTAAGTTAGTACTGGTTCTGAACTGCGGTAGTTCTTCACTGAAATTTGCAATCATCGATGCAGTAAATGGTGAAGAGTACCTTTCTGGTTTAGCCGAATGTTTCCACCTGCCCGAAGCACGTATCAAATGGAAAATGGACGGCAATAAACAGGAAGCGGCTTTAGGTGCAGGCGCCGCTCACAGCGAAGCGCTCAACTTTATCGTTAATACTATTCTGGCACAAAAACCAGAACTGTCTGCGCAGCTGACTGCTATCGGTCACCGTATCGTACACGGCGGCGAAAAGTATACCAGCTCCGTAGTGATCGATGAGTCTGTTATTCAGGGTATCAAAGATGCAGCTTCTTTTGCACCGCTGCACAACCCGGCTCACCTGATCGGTATCGAAGAAGCACTGAAATCTTTCCCTCAGCTGAAAGACAAAAACGTTGCTGTATTTGACACCGCGTTCCACCAGACTATGCCGGAAGAGTCTTACCTCTACGCCCTGCCGTACAACCTGTACAAAGAGCATGGCATCCGTCGTTACGGCGCGCACGGCACTAGCCACTTCTATGTAACCCAGGAAGCGGCAAAAATGCTGAACAAACCGGTAGAAGAGCTGAACATCATCACCTGCCACCTGGGTAACGGTGGTTCCGTTTCTGCTATCCGCAACGGTAAATGCGTTGACACCTCTATGGGTCTGACCCCGCTGGAAGGTCTGGTAATGGGTACTCGCTCTGGCGATATCGATCCTGCGATCATCTTCCACCTGCACGACACTCTGGGCATGAGCGTTGACGCAATCAACAAAATGCTGACCAAAGAGTCTGGCCTGCTGGGTCTGACCGAAGTCACCAGCGACTGCCGTTATGTTGAAGACAACTACGCGACAAAAGAAGACGCGAAGCGCGCAATGGACGTTTACTGCCACCGTCTGGCGAAATACATCGGTGCCTACACCGCGCTGATGGATGGTCGTCTGGACGCTGTTGTATTCACCGGTGGTATCGGTGAAAATGCCGCGATGGTTCGTGAACTGTCTCTGGGCAAACTGGGCGTGCTGGGCTTTGAAGTTGATCATGAGCGCAACCTGGCTGCACGTTTCGGCAAATCTGGTTTCATCAACAAAGAAGGCACCCGCCCTGCTGTTGTGATTCCGACCAACGAAGAGCTGGTTATCGCGCAAGACGCCTGCCGCTTGACCGCCTGATTCCACACCGCCAGCTCAGCTGGCGGTGCTGTTTTGTAACCCGCCAAACCGGCGGTAACGAAAGAGGATAAACCGTGTCCCGTATTATTATGCTGATCCCTACCGGAACCAGCGTCGGTCTGACCAGCGTCAGCCTTGGCGTGATCCGTGCAATGGAACGCAAAGGCGTTCGTCTGAGCGTTTTCAAACCTATCGCTCAGCCGCGTACCGGTGGCGATGCGCCCGATCAGACCACGACTATCGTGCGTGCGAACTCTTCCACCACGACAGCCGCTGAACCGCTGAAAATGAGCTACGTTGAAGGTCTGCTTTCCAGCAATCAGAAAGATGTGCTGATGGAAGAGATCGTCGCGAACTACCACGCTAACACCAAAGACGCTGAAGTCGTTCTGGTTGAAGGTCTGGTCCCGACACGTAAGCATCAGTTTGCCCAGTCTCTGAACTACGAAATCGCTAAAACGCTGAACGCGGAAATCGTCTTCGTTATGTCTCAGGGCACTGACACCCCGGAACAGCTGAAAGAGCGTATCGAACTGACTCGCAACAGCTTCGGTGGTGCAAAAAACACCAACATCACTGGCGTTATCGTTAACAAACTGAACGCACCGGTTGATGAACAGGGTCGTACTCGCCCGGATCTGTCCGAGATTTTCGACGACTCTTCCAAAGCAAAAGTAAACAATGTTGATCCGGCGAAGCTGCAAGAATCCAGCCCGCTGCCGGTTCTCGGCGCGGTGCCGTGGAGCTTTGATCTGATCGCGACCCGTGCGATCGATATGGCTCGCCACCTGAACGCCACCATCATCAACGAAGGCGACATCAATACTCGCCGCGTTAAATCCGTCACTTTCTGCGCACGCAGCATTCCGCACATGCTGGAGCACTTCCGTGCCGGTTCTCTGCTGGTAACTTCCGCAGACCGTCCTGACGTACTGGTTGCAGCTTGCCTGGCTGCCATGAACGGCGTAGAAATCGGTGCCCTGCTGCTGACTGGCGGCTACGAAATGGACGCGCGCATTTCCAAACTGTGCGAACGTGCTTTCGCTACCGGCCTGCCGGTATTTATGGTGAATACCAACACCTGGCAGACTTCTCTGAGCCTGCAGAGCTTCAACCTCGAAGTTCCGGTTGACGATCACGAGCGTATCGAGAAAGTTCAGGAATACGTTGCTAACTACATCAACGCTGACTGGATTGACTCTCTGACTGCCACCTCTGAGCGCAGCCGTCGTCTGTCTCCGCCAGCCTTCCGTTATCAGCTGACCGAACTGGCGCGCAAAGCGGGCAAACGTATCGTGCTGCCGGAAGGCGATGAACCGCGTACCGTTAAAGCAGCCGCTATCTGTGCTGAACGTGGTATCGCAACTTGCGTACTGCTGGGTAACCCGGCTGAGATCAACCGCGTTGCAGCATCTCAGGGCGTAGAACTGGGTGCTGGCATTGAAATTGTCGATCCAGAAGTGGTTCGCGAAAGCTATGTTGGCCGCCTGGTTGAACTGCGTAAGAACAAAGGCATGACCGAAACCGTTGCCCGCGAACAGCTGGAAGACAACGTGGTTCTCGGTACGCTGATGCTGGAACAGGATGAAGTTGACGGTCTGGTTTCCGGTGCTGTTCACACCACCGCAAACACCATTCGTCCGCCGCTGCAGCTGATCAAAACTGCACCGGGTAGCTCCCTGGTATCTTCCGTGTTCTTCATGCTGCTGCCGGAACAGGTTTACGTTTACGGTGACTGTGCGATCAACCCGGATCCGACCGCAGAACAGCTGGCAGAAATCGCGATTCAGTCCGCTGATTCCGCCGCTGCCTTCGGCATCGAACCGCGCGTTGCAATGCTCTCCTACTCCACCGGTACTTCTGGTGCAGGTAGCGACGTAGAGAAAGTTCGCGAAGCAACTCGTCTGGCGCAGGAAAAACGTCCTGACCTGATGATCGACGGTCCGCTGCAGTACGACGCTGCGGTAATGGCTGACGTTGCGAAATCCAAAGCGCCGAATTCTCCGGTTGCTGGTCGCGCTACCGTGTTCATCTTCCCGGATCTGAACACCGGTAACACCACATACAAAGCGGTACAACGTTCTGCCGATCTGATCTCCATCGGGCCGATGCTGCAGGGTATGCGCAAGCCGGTTAACGATCTGTCCCGTGGCGCACTGGTTGACGATATCGTCTACACCATCGCGCTGACTGCGATTCAGTCTGCACAGCAGCAGTAATCTCGTCATCATCCGCAGCTTTGCGCTGCGGATACCTGAACCGGAAATAGTCACTATTTCCGGTTTTTTATTCTCTTAATTTGCATTAATCCTTTCTGATTATCTTGCTTAACTGCGCTGCATCAATGAATTGCGCCATCTCACTTTGCATACTTACCACTTTGTTTTGTGCAAGGGAATATCTGCGCTATGTCCGCAATCACTGAATCCAAACCAACCAGAAGATGGGCAATGCCCGATACGCTGGTGATTATCTTTTTTGTTGCTATTTTAACCAGCCTTGCCACCTGGGTAGTTCCGGTGGGGATGTTTGACAGTCAGGAAGTGCAGTATCAGGTTGATGGTCAAACAAAAACACGCAAAGTCGTAGATCCGCACTCATTTCGCATTCTGACTAACGAGGCGGGCGAACCTGAGTATCACCGCGTGCAACTGTTCTCGACGGGCGATGAACGCCCGGGCCTGATGAATTTCCCGTTTGAAGGATTAACCTCAGGATCGAAATACGGGACAGCCGTTGGCATCATCATGTTTATGCTGGTGATTGGCGGCGCGTTTGGCATCGTGATGCGTACAGGAACCATTGATAACGGCATCCTGGCACTTATTCGACATACACGCGGGAATGAAATTCTCTTTATCCCTGCCTTGTTTATTCTCTTTTCACTTGGCGGCGCGGTATTTGGTATGGGGGAAGAGGCCGTCGCCTTTGCCATTATCATCGCACCGCTAATGGTCCGGCTGGGCTATGACAGTATTACCACCGTCCTGGTGACTTATATCGCCACGCAAATCGGTTTTGCCAGTTCGTGGATGAACCCGTTTTGTGTGGTTGTTGCTCAGGGGATCGCTGGTGTTCCGGTGCTTTCTGGTTCCGGTTTGCGCATCGTGGTATGGGTAATCTCTACTCTGATTGGTCTGGTCTTCACTATGGTGTACGCCTCGCGGGTGAAAAAGAATCCGCTGTTGTCACGCGTTCATGAGTCCGATCGTTTCTTCCGCGAAAAACAGGCGGATGTAGAACAGCGTCCATTTACCTTTGGTGACTGGCTGGTATTGATTGTTTTAACCGCCGTCATGATCTGGGTAATTTGGGGCGTTATCGTCAATGCCTGGTTTATTCCAGAAATAGCCAGCCAGTTCTTCACGATGGGGCTAGTAATTGGCATCATCGGCGTTGTTTTCCGCCTAAACGGTATGACGGTTAATACCATGGCTTCATCCTTCACCGAAGGGGCGCGAATGATGATCGCCCCTGCCCTACTGGTGGGTTTCGCCAAAGGGATTTTGTTGCTGGTCGGTAACGGTGAAGCGGGTGATGCCAGTGTGTTAAATACCATTCTAAACAGCATTGCCAATGCCATTAGCGGTCTGGATAACGCAGTTGCAGCCTGGTTTATGTTGCTCTTCCAGGCGGTATTTAATTTCTTCGTGACATCCGGTTCTGGTCAGGCGGCGTTAACCATGCCGTTACTGGCACCGCTTGGCGATCTGGTCGGTGTTAACCGTCAGGTTACCGTGCTGGCGTTCCAGTTTGGTGATGGCTTCAGTCACATCATTTACCCGACCTCAGCTTCGTTAATGGCAACGCTCGGTGTTTGTCGGGTGGACTTCCGTAACTGGCTGAAGGTGGGTGCGACACTGCTTGGACTGCTGTTTATTATGTCCAGCGTCGTGGTTATCGGCGCTCAGTTGATGGGCTACCACTAAAAATGTTAAGAGCCGCAATTGCGGCTCTTTTTTCATTCTGCCGTTTCAGTCTCTACGGCTTCATTTTTGGCATTGCGCTTCATCCACAACGCCAGCGCTTTCAGCGAGTCTGGAGTGAACTCATCGCAGCGTGCGGTGATTTCTTCCGGCGTCAGCCAGCAAACTTCACTGACTTCATCTTCCTGTAGGGCGAAGGGACCGTGCGAGACACAACTGAACAACGCGCCCCAGACACGGCAATTTTTATCTTCGAAATAGAACTGCCCGTGCTCGGCAAAGGGGACACCGGCAATGCCCAACTCTTCTTCCGCTTCGCGACGCGCGGACTCCAGCAGTTGCTCATCGGCCTGGACCACACCGCCTGCGGTCGCATCTAACATGCCGGGTAAAAAGTCTTTTGTCTCGGTACGACGCTGGACCAGAATTTTGCCCATGCCATCATGCACGACGATGTAAGTTGCACGATGACGCAGACACTGTGCCCGCATTTGTTCCCGGCTGGCTTGTGCAATGACTTCATTCTCTTCATTGACAATATCCACCCATTCAGTACTTGCCAAACGACGCTGTTCCATTATCAGGAAACCTTCTTTTTCTGGCGCTCTTACGGCGCATTTTGAGTTGTGGGTAAATTACGGATTAATCGCGACCTGCGCAATGATACTTTGATCATTGAGTGCGATTACACTCAGTACGTCATTATCCAGCATGCCATAACTCGCCGGATTACCGCCTTTCGGAATACTCACCGAGCCGGGGTTGAAGTGGAATATCTCCCCCCGCTGTTCTGCCACTGGCAGATGGGTATGACCGTACACCAGCACATCGTTCTGGTTTAAAGCGGGCAGATTTTCCGGACCAAATAGATGACCATGCGTCAAAAACAGACGTTGTTTTTCCAGTAATACCTGTTGCCACGGCGCGGTTATCGGGAAATGCAGCAGCATTTGGTCCACTTCGCTGTCGCAGTTGCCGCGCACAGAGATAACTTTATGTGCCACTTCATTAAGCCGTTCGGCGACTTTGGCTGGCGCGTAACCCTCAGGTAAAGCATTACGCGGGCCGTGATTCAACACATCGCCAAGGATCACCAGCCACTGGGCACCGCTTTGGGCAAACAACTCCAGAACACGTTCCGTCGCCGGTAACGACCCATGAATGTCCGATGCAAACATCAGTTTCATCACTCACTCCTCGTCGAAAAAACGTAAGCTATGATACTGGATTCTGTCGTTGCTATCAGCCAGATTGCTTCGCCGAAAGAGCAATAAAACGCTGGACAGACGCTCGCTGCCACTGGAATGTCGCATAATCCACCAGGCGTTCCGGCACCTCATCGCCATGTAGTACCAGGCGGTTAATCATTAGCGCCAGATCAGTATCAGCAATGCACCATTCACCAAATAAATTCGGCTGACCCAGTGCTAACAAATGTTCTGCCATCGCGAACAGTTTCTCTGCACTGGCTTTTCCCTCCGCCGTTAATGGCGCTTTTTTCGCACCCGCAAAGACAACATCCGTCGGACGTTCTTCGCGGATAGGCATCAGATCGCTACGCAGCCAGGCCTGAATCTGTCGTGCACGCGCACGATTTTCTAAATCAAGCGGATAAATGCGTTCCCAGGTCGGTGGCGCAAATCGATCTTCCAGATACTCCGCAATGGCAGAAGATTCACTCAACTCAAAATCATCGATTTGTAATAACGGCACACGGCGTGTCTGACCGTAACCTTGCCACGTCGGCTGCAAATGTTCACCGCTGTCGAGGTCGATGGTCTTGATATGAAACGACAGGCCTTTTTCCTGCAACGCCACCCAGGCGGATAACACATAAGGGGAGAAAAAATGGGCATCTGACCAAAGCGTGATAGCGGGTTTACTCATTATGTCCTCGGCAATAAAGGGGGGGGCTAACTATCAAACTATAGAGCCTTTTTGTCACTGTCACGTGACGAATACTCACGCAAGTCGCCGCGCTTTCTATACTTGTGGTGTTCAGATGATTAGACAACCGGAGCTGCAATGATCGATCTCTATTTCGCCCCGACGCCAAATGGTCACAAAATTACGTTGTTTCTCGAAGAAGCAGGACTGGATTATCGCTTGATTAAGGTAGACCTGGGGAAAGGTGGCCAGTTTCGCCCGGAATTTTTGCGCATTTCGCCTAACAACAAAATTCCGGCAATTGTTGATCATTCCCCAGCCGATGGCGGCGAACCGTTAAGCCTCTTTGAGTCCGGGGCCATATTGTTGTATCTGGCGGAGAAAACGGGACTCTTTTTGAGTCATGAAATGCGTGAACGCGCCACCACATTACAGTGGCTATTCTGGCAGGTAGGCGGGCTGGGGCCGATGCTTGGGCAAAATCATCATTTTAATCACGCTGCACCACAAACCATTCCTTACGCTATTGAACGTTATCAAGTTGAAACTCAGCGTCTGTATCACGTGCTGAACAAGCGGCTGGAAAACTCGCCCTGGCTGGGCGGAGAAAATTACAGCATTGCGGATATTGCCTGCTGGCCGTGGGTTAATGCCTGGACTCGCCAGCGCATTGACCTCGCAATGTATCCTGCAGTTAAGAACTGGCATGAGCGGATCCGTTCGCGCCCTGCCACCGGGCAGGCACTGCTAAAAGCACAACTCAGTGATGAGCGTTCGGATAGTTAACAGAAACAGGTTCTCGTGTATTATTTAATCCTAAGTAAAACAACGGAGAACCTGCAATGGCACAACCTGCCGCTATTATTCGTATAAAGAACCTTCGTTTACGTACGTTTATCGGAATTAAGGAAGAAGAAATTAACAACCGTCAGGATATTGTTATCAACGTGACGATCCACTACCCCGCCGATAAAGCGCGCACCAGCGAAGATATCAACGATGCGCTGAATTATCGCACCGTAACGAAAAACATTATTCAGCACGTAGAGAATAACCGTTTCTCTTTGCTGGAAAAATTAACTCAGGATGTGCTCGATATCGCACGTGAACATCACTGGGTGACGTATGCTGAAGTAGAGATCGATAAACTGCACGCGCTGCGCTACGCCGATTCGGTATCCATGACCTTAAGCTGGCAGCGTTAACCGCCATATCGGGAGGCTGCATGAACATAGTGATCACCGGAGGGACGGGATTAATTGGTCGCCATTTGATTCCGCGTTTGCTGGATCTGGGCCATCAAATCACGGTAGTGACGCGTAACCCGCAGAAAGCCAGTTCCGTTCTCGGCCCCCGGGTGACACTATGGCAAGGGCTTGCCGATCAAAGTAACCTCAACGGCGTTGATGCGGTAATCAACCTGGCCGGAGAACCGATTGCTGATAAACGCTGGACTCACGAACAAAAAGATCGTCTCTGCCAAAGCCGCTGGAATATCACGCAAAAACTGGTCGATGTAATTAATGCCAGCGACACGCCGCCGTCGGTACTCATTTCCGGTTCGGCAACGGGCTATTATGGCGACTTAGGTGAAGTGGTAGTTACTGAAGAGGAACCGCCGCATAACGAATTTACCCACAAACTCTGCGCTCGTTGGGAAGAGATTGCCTGTCGGGCGCAAAGCGACAAAACACGTGTGTGCCTGCTGCGTACCGGCGTGGTGCTGGCACCGGACGGCGGGATCCTCGGTAAAATGCTGCCGCCGTTTCGTCTTGGCCTGGGCGGGCCGATTGGCTCCGGTCGGCAGTATATGGCCTGGATTCATATCGATGATATGGTCAATGGTATTCTCTGGCTGCTGGATAACGAACTGCGCGGGCCGTTTAATATGGTTTCGCCCTACCCGGTACGCAATGAACAATTTGCCCATGCGCTCGGTCATGCACTGCATCGTCCGGCCATTTTGCGCGTCCCCGCGACCGCCATTCGACTGTTAATGGGCGAATCTTCAGTACTGGTATTAGGTGGACAACGAGCATTGCCTAAACGGCTGGAAGAAGCGGGTTTTGCGTTTCGCTGGTACGATTTAGAAGAAGCGCTGGCGGATGTTGTTCACTGATGTGGTGTACTGCAAACATCCGCCAGTTAATTCCCGGTGTTACAGGATTAGTGGCTTTGCGCGATAAGGTCGTCTGGTGAAAGTCGGGTCAGCGTCAGGATGACGTCGTGGTCAAATCCTTTTTCCAGCATCTCCTGAGCAATACGCAGAGCTTCTTCGTGTTTGCCCTGCATTGCGCCTTCTTCACGTAATCTGTCAGCAATGGTCATCAGTTTCTCCTTTTCTTGTGGTGCGCGTTCTGTTATCTCACCAATAAATGCACGGAAACGCTGGGCATCTCCCGTTTGTAATACGTAATTAAACAGGGCTTTTAGCTGTCTGTCATTAGTGTTCCCTGTAACTAGCAGCGAAACAATTTGGTCGACTAATCCCAACAGATCGCGCTGACGAATATGTTTCTGAATTAACTCCAACAGCGCCATTTTGCGATGTTGCATAATCTCGTCATCCGGCACCACGGTAATATCCACCAGCGGAAAAGCCGATGAATATATTTTGCGGGCTATAGCAGGCTCGGCAAATTCATCAAGCCAGCAGAGTGAATAAGGATAAGGACTTCTGCAACCATGATAAAACAGCATTGGGATCACCAATGGAAGCTCTTTATAGCCTGCATCCAGATGGTTTTGCATCGCCGCGATGGAATAGCGCATCATGCGAAAAGCCATTAATTCCTCCGGCTTACTTTGGTGCTCTATCACCACATAAATATAACCCGCTCCCTCCTGCGTTTTCACAGACCACAAGAGGTCGGAATAATATTGCCGCAGGTCTTCATCAATAAAACTGTTTGGTTCCAGTTTGAGCGTCGTTAAATCACACAGTTTGCGCAGCGGCGCGGGAATATGAATATCAATAAAATCCCGCGCGGTGTCTGGATGGCGTAAAAAAGATTTAAATACCGCATCATGCGGCGTGGAAGTTGTCGATATTGTCATGGCGTTCCGTCACCCCTCAAATTTAAGATGACGCGACAATAACCACGATTAACACCTAATGCAGCAGGCAGTTTTTATCTTTGGACAGCGAATTCAGAAGTATTTTTAGCGGACTGCAACATTTACATTTCAGCGGAAGCGGACTCGCAAATTCCCCATGAAATACTCCGGCAGCGTTAGCCACCGGAGAGGAACTTATTTCAGCGATCCCTTAAGGAACTGTTGCAGACGAGGGCTTTGCGGGTTGCCAAATAACTGCTCCGGCGCGCCTTCTTCCTCTATTTTCCCCTGATGGAGAAAAATGACGTGAGTAGAAACATGGCGAGCAAAGCCCATTTCGTGAGTCACCACCACCATGGTTTTTCCCTCTTCTGCCAGTTGCTGCATAATACGCAGCACTTCGCCTACCAGTTCAGGATCGAGCGCCGAGGTAGGTTCATCAAACAGTAAAACTTCCGGTTCCATCGCCAGCGCCCGCGCGATGGAAACACGCTGTTGCTGACCACCGGACAGATGCACCGGGTATTTCCCCTGCACACGTTCGTCTATCCCGACTTTCGCCAGATACTTCACCGCCCGCTCGCGCGCTTCCTGCTTGCTCAGGCCTAACACCTGAATCGGCGCTTCCATGACGTTTTCCAGCACCGTCATATGGCTCCAGAGATTGAAGTGCTGGAATACCATCGTCAGGCGTGTGCGCAGTAAGCGCAGCTGATTTTTATCGGCGACTTTAAGTTGACCGTCTTTATCGCGCACCAGATTGATCGTCTGGCCGTTAACGACGATCGATCCTTCACTCGGTTTTTCGAGGAAGTTAATGCAGCGCAGAAAGGTACTTTTCCCCGATCCCGACGAACCGATGATACTTATGACATCACCGGCATTCGCTTGCAGTGAGACCCCTTTCAGCACTTCGTGTTCGCCGTAGCGTTTGTGCAAATCGATAACGTTTAATTTATTCTCGGACATCGTATTCTCAGTGCGTTGAAGAAGGTTTCACATGCTGCAACCAGCGTTTTTCCGCTTTACGGAACAGACTGATCAGGACATAAGAGATGATTAAATAGAGCACCGCGGCTATACCGAAAGCGGTAAAAGGTTGATACGTGGCGGCGTTAATATCACGGGCTATTTTCAGCAGATCCGGCACCGTGGCCGTAAACGCCAGCGCAGTAGAGTGCAGCATCAGGATTACTTCATTACTGTAGGCCGGTAACGCAATACGCAGCGCTGAAGGCAAAATAATGCAGCGATACATTTTAAAGGTCGAAAAGCCATAGGCTCTGGCGGCTTCAATCTCTCCGTGCGGTACCGAACGGATTGCTCCGGCAAAAATCTCGGTGGTGTAAGCACAGGTGTTAAGCGTCAGCGCCAGCACAGTACAATTTAGGCCACTGCGGAAAAAGGCGTTAAGGAACTCGGTACCCTTAACAATCTCCAGCGTGTACATGCCGGAATAGAACACCAGCAATTGAACATACAGCGGTGTACCGCGAAAAATATAAGTAAATAACCAGATTGGAAACTGGATGTATTTATTACTTGAGACGCGACCAATCGCCAGAAACAGCGCCAGAACTCCACCTATCACAACCGACAAAATCAGCAACCAAAGGGTAATCGCCACACCGGTAAAGCGATAACCGTCGGTCCACAACAGCGGTTTCCAGTATTCATGTAAAATTTCGATCACAGGTCAGCCCTCTTCACACCCACGGAGTAGCGGCGCTCAAGGAACAGCAGCACACCATTGGAAACGGTGGTGAAAACCAGGTAAATCACGCCACAGACGATGGCGAAATAGAACGGTTCCCATGTACTTTTGCCTGCCAGTTGCGTGGCTTTGACCACATCTTCCAGGCCGAGTAACGAAACCAAAGCGGTAGATTTGAGAATCACCTGCCAGTTGTTGCCAATGCCTGGCAGGGCGTAACGCATCATCGCCGGAAACATAATCCGCCGAAACACTTGCCCACGAGTAAAACCAAACGCCGTTGCCGCCTCTATATGTCCTTTTGGCACTGCCATAAACGCGCCACGAAACGTTTCGGTGAAGTAAGCACCGTAGATAAAACCGAGAGTGATAATACCTGCGACCATCGGATCGATATCAATCTGCCCGACGCCCATCGCCTCCGTCACCGTGTTTAGCGCAATCTGCAAACCGTAGAAAATCAGCAGCATCAACACTAAATCCGGCACGCCACGAATCAGCGTGGTATACCCTTCGAAAATCAGCCCCGAAAACCGATTTTGCGAGAGCTTACCGCCAGCGCCAATTAAACCGATGATTACAGCGAGCACTACAGAGCTGATCGCCAGCTCCAGCGTGACGAGCGCACCCTGTAAAATAACACCTGAAAACCCATACAACATGCTGCCTGTCCTGTCGTGTGTGGTGAATTACCGCCTCTTGTCTCCCTCCGGTTACCCGAAGGGAGCGGGCTTTCTTTCACCGATGGCGATTAACCACCATAAACATCAAAATCGAAGTACTTTTTCGCTAATTTCTCGTAAGTACCGTCAGCGCGCATTTCGGCAAAGGCTTTGTTCAGTGCCTCGCGCAATTCGTTATCTTCTTTACGCAGACCCATGCCGGTACCTACGCCAAACAGTTTTTCATCTTTAACAGACGGGCCACCGAATTTGTAATCTTTACCAACGGGTTGTTTGAGGAAACCTTCGCTGGCGGCGACCTCATCCTGGAATGCGGCATCAATACGTCCGGCAGTCAGGTCAGAATAAATGTTGTCCTGCCCCTGATAAGAGACGATTTCAATGCCTTTTGGTGCCCAGTGTTCGTTACCGAACGTCTCTTGGGTGGTGCCCTGCAATACGCCTACGCGCTTGCCTTTCAGCGACTCGACTGTCGGCTGAATGTCGGAATTTTTCGCCACTACCAGACGAGAGTCGGCAGCGTACAGTTTGTCGGTGAAGGCAATTTCCTGCTGACGTTTTTCCGTAATGGAAAGCGATGACATGATGGCGTCAATCTTCTTCGCTTTTAAGGACGGGATTAACGCATCCAGCGGGTTTTCGACAAACGTACATTGCGTATTGATGCGTTTGCACAATTCCTTCGCCAGATCGATGTCGAAGCCAACCAGTTCACCTTGTGAATTTTTTGATTCAAATGGCGCATAGGTCGGATCGGTACCGATGCGAATGTTTTGCGGAATCGCAGCAAACGCCGCCGTTGCGCTGGAGAAGGCCAGAACCAGAGAGAGCGATAGCACCAGTTTTTTCATAATGTCCTCAACTGACAGTCTTTTTATAGGGAATATTTACAGGTTTGTTACACTTATCGTGCCATAAAATTGACCATCAAGGCAAAATATCCCGCCTCGTTAGACGTATTATTTTTCATTAAAAATGCTTAAGTATGCATTTCAATGCACCACGATAGTGCAACAAACCTGGCGTGCACCATGATCATTCCATCAGGTACAGCTTCCCTGCGACGTATCAGTCACCGTAGACATTAAAGTCGAAATACTTTTTCGCCATCTTGTCGTAGGTGCCGTCCTGACGCAGCTCGCCAAGCGCCTTATTAAACGCAGCCGTCAGTTCAGCATCATCTTTACGTAACCCGACACCGGTGCCGTCACCGAAGTATTTTTTGTCTTTCACTGAAGGGCCTGCAAAAGCGAAATCTTTACCGGCAGGTTGCTTGAGGAAACCTTCGCTGGCAGCAACCTCATCTTGCAGAGCGGCATCCAGGCGTCCTGCAGCCAGATCGGAATAGACCAAATCCTGGTTAGCATAGGCCACCACATCCACGCCTTTGCTACGCCAGTTATCATTGGCATACGCTTCCTGGGTTGATCCCTGCAGCACACCAACATGTTTACCTTTCAGTGAATCCAGCGTTGGCTGAATCGGTGAACCTTTGGCAGCAATCAGACGAGAGTCTGCGGCGTACAGTTTGTCGGAGAAGGCAATCTCCTGCTGACGTTTATCCGTAATGGAGAGCGACGAAATAATGGCGTCGATCTTTTTCGCTTTCAGTGAGGGGATCAGCGCGTCAAAGTCACTGGCAACCCAGGTACATTTCACCTGCATCCGTTTGCACATCTCGTTACCGAGATCGATATCAAAGCCAACAAAGTCACCTTTGGCATCTTTCGATGAGAACGGTGCATAGGTGGTATCCGTTCCGATACGTACCGTCTCCGGCAGTGCCGCGTAGCTGGAAGCTGCTGCGGAAATCCCGACTAACAAAGACAGAGCGAGAATCGACTTCTTCATACATAACCCTCAAGTGAAATGGCTTTTTTATATTGTGTATTGTGTTGTGTGTTTGCAGGCTCGTTCATGCAGGTCTTATGCCATCTTGACGACAACAGTAACATTCAACGTTAAATATGTTAATAAGACGTTGCATTATTGTCCTGAAGTTGAAGATAGCAGGTATGGCGGTTGGATCGCAGCGTTTTGATTGAATGGTAGGAACAAAATGTTGAGGATTTGATCGCGGTTGCAAAATTGCCCTGAAACAGGGCAACAGCGGAGTTATGCGCCCTGCCAGCGGGCAAAGAGATCTTCGGGTAGATTTATCGCAAACTGGTCAAGAACACGGTTAACCGTCTGATTTATCACATCATCAAGGGATTGTGGGCGATGATAAAATGCCGGAACGGGAGGCATAATTACCGCACCGATTTCTGCCGCCTGAGTCATTAAACGCAGGTGGCCTAAGTGCAACGGTGTTTCACGCACGCAGAGCACCAGCGGGCGACGCTCTTTCAGCACCACATCTGCCGCACGGGTCAGTAAGCCATCCGTATAGCTATGCACAATGCCGGACAGGGTTTTGATTGAACAGGGTAAAATCACCATCCCCAACGTCTGGAAAGAACCAGAAGAGATGCTGGCGGCAATATCGCGCGCATCGTGCGTGACATCGGCTAATGCCTGCACATCACGCAGGGAGAAATCCGTTTCAAGGGATAAGGTCTGGCGCGCCGCCTGGCTCATTACCAGATGCGTTTCGATATCTGTGACATCGCGCAGAACCTGTAATAATCGTACGCCATAAATCGCGCCGCTGGCACCGCTGATGCCCACAATGAGTCGTTTCATAAATAGTTGCCCTGTCAGACTTGCAGGCAGACTTTGCAGGATTTCGGCGGGAGTTGCAAGTCAGGGTGCCAGACCGGCACCCTGAGCGAAGTCATTATCCTTCGTTATGCATTTCGAGATTTTCCACTTCGTTCTGACGTTGCACGGCTTTAGCGTCGTCATTACGTAAAGTATCAAGGAAATCGAGGTAGCCCTGATCAACATCTTTGGTGACGTAAACGCCGTTGAACACCGAGCATTCAAACTGCTGGATATCCGGGTTTTCAGCGCGAACGGCTTCGATCAAATCGTTGAGGTCCTGGAAAATCAACCCGTCAGCACCGATGATCTGGCGAATTTCATCTACTTCGCGACCGTGAGCGATCAGTTCCGTGGCGCTCGGCATATCGATACCGTAAACGTTCGGGAAGCGAATTTCCGGTGCCGCAGAAGCGAGGTAAACTTTCTTCGCTCCGGCTTCACGCGCCATCTCGATAATCTGCTCAGAAGTGGTGCCACGCACGATGGAGTCATCGACCAGCAGGACGTTTTTATCACGGAATTCAGCGCGGTTGGCGTTCAGTTTACGGCGCACGGACTTACGACGCAGCTGCTGACCCGGCATGATAAACGTGCGACCAACGTAGCGGTTTTTCACAAAGCCCTGACGGTACGGTTTACCCAGAATACGGGCGATTTCCAGCGCGATATCACACGAGGTTTCCGGAATGGGGATCACCACGTCGATATCCAGATCTTCCCATTCGCGAGCAATTTTCTCGCCCAGCTTGGTGCCCATATTCACACGCGCGCTGTAAACGGAAATTTTGTCGATGAACGAGTCCGGACGGGCAAAGTAAACATACTCGAACAGGCACGGATTGCTGACCGGGTTGTCAGCGCACTGACGGGTAAACAACTGCCCCTCTTCAGTGATGTAAATCGCCTCGCCTGGGGCGACATCACGCAGGAACTCAAAGCCCAGCGTATCGAGCGCAACGCTTTCGGAAGCGACCATATATTCTGTGCGATTGTCGTCGATATCACGTTTCCCCAGTACCAGCGGACGAATACCGTTAGGATCGCGGAAAGCCACCATACCGTGGCCGATAATCATCGCCACACAGGCATACGCGCCGCGGATTAAGCGGTTTGTAGCAGCAATGGCGGCGAAGATGTTGTCGGCTTCCAGCGGGTAGTGGCGGAAGTTGTCCAGCTCGCTGGCGAAGATATTAAGCAGAATTTCCGAGTCGGAAGTGGTGTTGATGTGGCGGCGTTTTTCTTCAAACAGTTTTTTACGCAACTCATGAGCGTTGGTCAGATTGCCGTTGTGGGCAAGAGTAATGCCATACGGGGAGTTAACGTAAAACGGCTGCGCTTCAGAGGCGCTGGAGCTACCAGCCGTGGGGTAACGCACATGACCAATGCCCATATTGCCCTGCAAACGCTGCATATGGCGAGCTTCAAATACATCGCTCACCAGCCCGTTCGCTTTACGCAAACGGAAGCAGTTATTGGCATCAATGGTGATGATGCCGGCGGCATCCTGACCGCGATGCTGAAGCACCGTTAAGGCATCATAAATCGACTGGTTAACCGGCATAACACCGGCGATACCGACAATACCGCACATACGTCTTTTTCCTCGTTAAGCCACATCTCAGAGCACTTACGCTCTGGGCAAGAAACTTGACGAGCTTTGCAGATAATCAAAAAACCATCTGATGATAAAACTGAACTGCGGGATCAGCTGTGATTTGCTCCAGTCTTCGCTTTTCGACACCCCGGTAAAGGAGTCGAGAAAGAAGAGAATGGCAGCAACAATCAACACACCGCGCAACGCACCGAAACAGACGCCCAGCACCCGATCGGTGCCTGACAACCCCGTTTTCTCCACCAACTGGCCTATCACGAAGTTCACGATAGCACCAACGATCAGGGTAGCGATAAACAGTACCGCGATGGCAATCCCATTTCGAACCAGTTCGTCTTCAAAGCCCGTAAACCAGACTGACAGGTAAGTGTAGTAATGACTGGCAACAAAGAAAGCACAACCCCATGTCACCAGCGATAACGCTTCACGAACAAAGCCGCGGATCAGGCTAACCAGAGAGGAAAAAGCAATCACCGCGATTATGGCGTAATCAATCCAGACCATATGTGTCCCACGATTTTACGCCCTGTCATCCTGTTCGGGGCGCATTCTAACAGAAAAAGAAAACGTTTGCGTAGGGATTTCCTTCCCACGCATCAATAAAAATGGCGCTGAAAAAAGATTCAACGCCATCGACTTTTCATGCCTTTGCGGCATCGTGCAATCATTGTCGGATGCGGCGTGAACGCCTTATCAGACCTACGGTTCTACTCCTGCACAGACCTCGTCGCATCAGGCAAAACCGTATTAATTCGGTGTATAGCCCATCACCACGCCACTTAAGCCAGAAAGCTGCTTGAGTTCACCCAGCGAACCTTTCAGCTTATCTTTCGAGGCATCTGGCCCAACCAGAATACGGGTAATTTTACCCTGCACCGGCGTGGATGGCGACGTATAAACCCGATAACCGGCACCGCGCAGCTTACCGACAATCTCATTCACTTTATCGGCATTTTTCAGCGCGCCCAGCTGGACGACATACGCTTTACCCGTCGGGGCGGCTTTTTCTTCCACGACCGGCTTCGGTTCTGGCTTCGGCGCAGGTGCTGCTTCAACCTTCGGTTTAGGCGGTTCCACCGGTTTCGGCTTCGGTGGAGCGACCGGTGCAGGTTCCGGTTCAAACTCGGTGTTATTGGCTGCAATAGTGGCCGGATCGAGCGACGGCGCGGCAGCATCACCTGCCCGCACCTCTTCCGCTGCGCCTTCCGGCGGCTGCGTCGGCAGTGCCTGGGTGGCGGCTGGCATCATATCAGGCTCATCGCGATCGCCCGCTTTCGGCACCAGAGGGATTGCCGCGAACTCATCCTGATAATGTTTTTTCTGCCCGTCCAGCAACCCTGGAAGTACAATCACCCCCAGCGCCACCAGCACGATCGTACCTACTAACCGATTCTGAAACTTACTTGCCACCGCTTCTCCTCGCGTCAATCACTTCCATGACATGTGCGACCGTGTGGAACGAACCACACACCAGCACGGTATCTTCCGCTTTAGCGTCCGCCATTGCGGCATCCCATGCCTGCGCCACGCTATCAAATGATTTGCCGTTACCCAAATGCTCAAGCAGTTGTTCTGCCGTGGCACCGCGCGGCCCTTCCAGTGGCGCACAATACCAGTCATCAACCACGCTTTTCAACCAGGCCAGAGTTCCGGCAATATCTTTATCATGTAGCATACCGATAACCGCCAGCACGCGCCCGTTTTTCGGTAGCGCTTTCATACGCCCGGTGAGATATTCCGCCGCATGTGGATTATGCGCGACATCAAAAATAACGCGTGGCGACTCGCTCACAATCTGGAAACGTCCCGGCAAAATTGCGCTGGCAATCCCGTCGCGAATGGCATTTTCACTGACCTCCAGCCCGCTGGCACGCAGTGCCGCCAGCGCCGTTGCGGCATTCGGTTGCGGGACAAGCGGCAACGGCAGATTTTCCAGCGTGCCGTGAGCATCGCTAAACGTCCAGTCATTGTCACTGACGGAATAGTTCCACTCAACGCCCCGACGTTGTAGCAGTGCGCCTTTTTCCTGCGCCACATCAGCAATGGTAGAAGGCATTTCAGGCTCTCCGACAATTGCCGGTTTTTCATTGCGGAAAATCCCTGCTTTCTCACGACCAATGCTTTCGCGATCTGGCCCCAACCAGTCGGTATGATCCAGCGCAATGCTGGTCACCACCGCAACATCAGCATCGACAATATTGGTTGCATCCAGACGTCCGCCCAGCCCTACTTCCAGAATCACCACGTCAAGTTGTGCCTGTTTGAACAGCCACAACGCCGACAACGTACCGTACTCGAAATAGGTCAGGGAAATATCACCGCGTGCCGATTCAATCTCCGCAAAAGAGGCTGTGTGGGCCGATTCCGGCAATTCCTGGCCCTGCACACGTACGCGCTCGGTATAACGCACCAGATGCGGCGAACTGTAGACGCCCACTCTGTACCCTGCCGCCATCAGAATCGACTCCAGCGTACGGCAGGTGGTGCCTTTGCCATTCGTACCCGCAACGGTAAACACAAATGGCGCTGGTTTCAGAACGCCAAGACGTGCCGCGACCTGGCTTACGCGCTCAAGGCCAAGATCGATAGTTTTACTGTGCAGGTTTTCCAGATAAGAAAGCCACGAAGCCAGAGGCGACGCGGCTTGAGGAGTGCGTTTGATAATCATGGTATCCGCTGATTCGTTACGGTGAGAATAGCAAAAGGGCAGAGCCAGTGGCCCTGCCCTTATCAGTTATCAGGCCTCAGGTTCCTGATCCGGTACCGGTGGCACCACTACGCCTTCACGCGGCGCTTCAGGATTCGGCGCTGGCAAATTCATCAACTTCGCCAGAATGCTCGCCAGTTTCAGGCGCATTTCCGGACGACGGACGATCATGTCGATCGCACCTTTCTCGATCAGGAATTCACTGCGCTGGAATCCTGGCGGCAGTTTTTCGCGAACGGTCTGTTCGATAACACGCGGACCGGCAAAGCCGATTAACGCTTTCGGTTCAGCGATGTTGAGATCGCCCAGCATGGCGAAACTTGCAGAAACACCGCCCATGGTCGGGTCAGTCAGCACGGAGATGTACGGCAAGCCGCGCTCCTGCATTTTTGCCAGTGCCGCAGAGGTTTTCGCCATCTGCATCAGCGACATCAGTGCTTCCTGCATACGTGCGCCACCAGACGCGGAGAAGCAGATCAGCGGGCAGTTATCTTCCAGCGCCTGCTCAACGGCACGTACGAAACGTGCACCTACCACAGACCCCATGGAACCGCCCATAAAGGCGAACTCGAATGCCGCAGCGACAACCGGCATTCCATACAGGGTGCCTTTCATCACCACCAGCGCATCTTTTTCGCCGGTTTCTTTCTGCGCAGATGCCAGACGGTCTTTATATTTCTTGGAGTCACGAAACTTCAGCACATCTTTCGGCTCAAGCTCGCTACCCAGCTCCACAAGGCTTCCTTCATCTAACAGGCTATGCAGGCGATTACGCGCTGTCATACGCATGTGATGGTCACACTTCGGACAGACCTCAAGATTACGTTCCAGCTCAGCGCGGTATAATACCTGACCGCAGCTATCACACTTAGTCCACACACCTTCAGGAATGCTCGCCTTGCGGGTGGGAGTAATGTTGCTTTTAATTCGTTCAATCCAGCTCATTAGGGACCTTTCTGTCTGAACCTGGTTCGATGCCAGTTTTATCTTTGGGGACGCATAATGCCATTTTTGCCCCCAACAGACCATGAATGTTGCACATTAAAACATAACAGCCCGAAACTTTGGATAAAAAAGTGGTCGAACCGCGGAGTTACTTTTTATTTTGCGGCGCGTGCCGCAGCGCGTTTGTGACGGATAATTTCGATGACGCCCGGCAAAATGGAAACCACAATAATCCCGACGATCAGCAGCTTAAGGTTATCCTGAACCATCGGAATTGTACCGAAGAAATAGCCTGCGTAGGTAAAAAGCAGTACCCACAACAGTGCGCCGATCACGTTATAGGCAGCGAAATGACGGTACGACATGTGGCCCATCCCTGCGACAAAGGGGGCAAACGTTCTGACGATTGGCACAAAACGGGCGAGAATAATGGTTTTGCCGCCGTGTTTTTCATAAAACTGATGAGTTTTGTCGAGATAGCTACGACGAAAAATTTTCGAGTTCGGATTACTGAATAATTTCTCACCGAACAACCGTCCTATGGTGTAGTTGACCGCATCACCAACAATCGCGGCAATTAACATCAGTACCACCATCATATGAACATTGAGATCGTTGGTTTCAAGCGAGGCCAGTGCCCCTGCAACAAACAGCAGCGAATCTCCCGGTAAGAACGGCGTTACCACCAGACCGGTTTCACAGAACAAAATCAAAAACAGGATGGCATAAACCCAGACGCCGTACTCTGCGACCAGTTCTGCCAGATGCACGTCAATGTGCAGGATAAAATCGATGAGGAAATAAATCAGGTCCATATTTGCCTATGCCTTGTACTCGTTATCTCTCAGGCCGTAACTACGTTGGCTACAGCCTGAAATTTTCCGAGCTTTATTCTCGTTAGTCCGCCAGAAATAGCGGGCCCATTGGCGGTTTTGGAAGATCAAACCGGTCAGGGTAATCCACCGCGACCAGATATAGTCCTTCCGCTTTTGCCGTTGCTGCCGCCAGCGTTCTGTCCTTTGCTGCCAGCAGTTCTGCTATCCAGCTCTCCGGCTGGTTGTTGGCACCGACTTCCATCAGGCTGCCGACAATATTCCTCACCATATGATGTACAAAGGCATTTGCTTTGATATCTACCACCACATAAGGACCGTGACGCGTGACGTTAATATGCATAACGTTGCGCCACGGGGTTCGGGACTGGCACTGCACCGCACGGAACGAGGTGAAATCATTCTCGCCCAGCAGGCATTGCGCGGCCCGATGCATCCGTTCAGCGTCCAGCGGTTCGTAAAAATGGGTTACCCCTTTACTCAGCACTGCCGGACGCAGCCGATGATTGTAGATGATGTAGCGATAACGGCGAGCCGTGGCGCTAAATCGGGCATGAAAATCATCAGGTACAGCTTTAACCCAACGCACGGCGATGTCACCAGGTAAATTCGCATTTACGCCCAACGTCCACGCAGCGTCTTTACGCTGCGCGGTAGTTTCGAAATGCACAACCTGCCCTGTACCGTGTACGCCTGCGTCGGTACGCCCGGCGCAGAAGACGGTGATCGGTTCGTTCGCCACCTGGGAGAGTGCCTTTTCCAGCTTCTCCTGCACACTGCGTACTTCGTTCTGCCGTTGCCAGCCGTAATACTTACTACCGTCGTACTCAATGCCCAGCGCAATTTTGTAAACTGGCGGTTGTTGCTGGTCGGACATTAGTACAGATACTCCTGCACCAGTTTCTCGGCGATTTTTACTGCCATCAGCGCGCCGCCAAAGCGAACGTTATCGGCCACTGACCAGAACTGGACTTGCTCCGGCATACCGTAGTCATTGCGTACGCAGCCAACGGAAAGATGCGGCGTACCAGAAGCATCCCCCACCTGCGTCGGGAATTCGTTCTCTTCAGAGAGCACAATATCTTCGCCCTGGGCAAACGCATCACGCGCTTCTTCTGCCGCCAGCGGACGCAGTGCTTCAAAGTTGACCATCTGGGCATGACCGTAGAAAACCGGTGCCTGGACGACGCTTGCCGAAATCATCAGCCCTTCGTCTTGCAGAATTTTGCGTACTTCGTCAACGATACGACGTTCTTCACGCACGCTACCTTCGCTATCCGGCAGTAACGGCAGCATATTGAACGCCAGCTGACGACCGAAGAAATCTTCTTCGTCAATCGGAATACCGTTCAGCAGTTTCGCGCTCTGCCCTGCTAACGCATCGACCGCTTTTTTACCCTGGGCGGAGGCAGAAATCAGGCTGGTGACGCTGATACGTGACAAACCGCCCTGATCGATTAACGGTTTCAGTGCTGCCAACAGCTGGCTGGTCAGGCTGTCCGGTACGGCGATGACATTTCGGTTGCGGTAATCGGTCAGTACAAACGGGTTTACTTCCGGTACCACCAGCGGTACGTCAGGTTCGAGAGCAAACAATCCGCTGCTATCGATCACCAGGCAACCTGAGTTGGTCGCTTCTTCAACCCAGGCAGCGGTAGCTTCTTTGCCTGCGACAAAAAACGCCAGTTGCGCCTGCGTCCAGTCGAATTCAGCGGCATCCTGCACGGTGATTGTCTTACCACCAAAGCGCAGTTGTTCGCCTGCGCTTTCGTTACGTGCCAGTGCATAAATTTCCCCAACCGGGAACTGACGTTCAGCCAGCGTTTCAAGCAGGGCTTCGCCCACAGCGCCAGTTGCGCCCAGGACGGCAATGTTCCAGCCTTCAGACATGGTGGTTTACTCCAGAAATAGCAAAGCTCTCTGCCAATGTTACAGCAGAGAGCATGAAGAAGAGATTAACGTGCCGGATGATGAACGGCGTTAAAACCCAGTTTACACAGCAATGATGCCGCACTGGCGTCATCACAAATCACATACAGAGATGACCATTCACGGCGCTCAAGATAGTTTTTGCGCAGTTTATCGAACTCACCCGGTATCCCGGCGACTTTACGCAGCGGTGCGTCATCGCGGCGCACATCATACACCAAATGCACCAGCCTTTTCAGCGTCGGTTGATCGAGCGGACCATGCAGTATAATACGGCCAAACTCTGGCGCGGGTAGCAACGTATCAAGCGCAACGTGTTGCTCATGCCCAATAAACTTGCTATACGCTTCAAATACTTGCGTAGTGCCACGGGCTTTACCTTCGAGGGTGTAGCCCGCAATATGCGGCGTGCCGATATCCACTTTTTTCAGCAATTCTACGTTGAGTTCCGGTTCGCCTTCCCAGACATCCAGCACTACGCTTAACTTCTGACCTTCATTCAGACAGGTCAACAGGGCAGTATTATCGACGACTGCGCCACGGCAGGCGTTAATCAAGATCGCTCCCGGCTTCAGGTTACGAATCAGTTTTTCGTCCGCCAGATGCAGCGTTTTGTACGGTCCGTCTTTAAAGAGTGGCGTATGGAATGTCAGGATATCCGCATGCTGGACTAATTCATCCAACGAACGGAAATCGCCCTCATCCCCACGATCGGCACGCGGCGGATCGCAAAGCAAGGTTTTGATCCCCAGCGCTTCCAGTCGCGCCTGTAAACGCCGACCAACGTTACCAACGCCCACGATCCCCACGGTACGCTCATGCAGTGAAAATCCATCGCGTTCAGCAAGCATCAGCAGTGAGGAGAAAACATATTCCACCACCGCAATCGCATTACAGCCAGGTGCTGCGGAAAAACCAATTCCCGCCTGCTTTAACCATGCTTCATCGACATGGTCGGTTCCCGCTGTGGCTGTGCCAACAAATTTAATGGGTTTTCCTGCCAGCAAAGATTCATTCACTTTCGTGACCGAACGCACCATCAGCGCATCCGCATCTGCCAGTTGAGCTACTGGGATTGGACGCCCCGGAACCGCAGTCACCTCACCCAAACGGCTAAATAAGTCGCGGGCATAAGGCATATTTTCATCAACAAGGATTTTCACGTTTGTGTTACCTGTATGAGACGAGAGTTAACCGGACAAGTGTGCCATAATCTCGCGGCCAGGCATACTTGCGATGATTTCAGGTATAAGGATACGTAATGATACAACCTATTTCCGGCCCTCCTCCTGGGCAACCACCAGGTCAGGGAGATAACCTGCCGTCTGGCGCGGGCAATCAGCCTTTATCCAGTCAGCAACGTACTTCGCTGGAAAGCTTAATGACGAAAGTGACTTCGCTGACGCAACAGCAAAGAGCAGAACTGTGGGCGGGTATCAGGCATGATATTGGCCTGTCGGGAGATTCGCCGCTGCTTTCGCGTCACTTTCCCGCCGCAGAGCATAATCTGGCGCAACGTTTGCTGACCGCGCAAAAAAGCCATTCTGCCCGCCAGCTTTTAGCCCAATTGGGTGAGTATTTACGCCTGGGGAATAATCGTCAGGCGGTCACGGATTATATTCGTCATAACTTTGGTCAGACGCCACTGAATCAGCTCTCACCGGAGCAATTAAAAACCATTCTCACCCTGTTGCAGGAAGGGAAGATGGTTATCCCGCAACCGCAGCAGCGCGAGGCGACCGACCGTCCGTTATTACCGGCGGAGCACAATACGCTCAAACAGCTGGTTACCAAACTTGCGGCGGCAACGGGAGAACCCAGCAAGCAGATCTGGCAATCGATGCTGGAACTTTCCGGGGTGAAAGATGGTGAGTTAATTCCAGCGAAACTGTTTAACCATCTGGTGACCTGGCTGCAGGCGCGTCAGACGCTAAGCCAGCAAAATACGCCGACGCTGGAATCACTACAGATGGCGCTGAAACAACCTTTAGACGCCAGTGAACTGGCGGCGTTATCGGCATATATCCAGCAAAAATATGGCCTTTCTGCGCAATCATCGCTTTCTTCAGCCCAGGCTGAGGATATCCTTAATCAGCTTTATCAACGGCGGGTTAAAGGGATTGATCCGCGTGATATGCAACCGCTGCTTAATCCTTTTCCACCGATGATGGACACGTTGCAAAACATGGCAACGCGTCCCGCGCTGTGGATACTATTAGTCGCGATTATCCTGATGCTGGTCTGGCTGGTTCGTTAACCCCGACGAAACGACAGTATCGTGACAATAATTCCCAGCACCGCAGAGATCGCCCCGGCAAGAAATACCGAAGAGTAACCAAACGTGGTCGCCAGCATTCCCGCCAGCGGCCCGGAGACGCCGAGGGCGATATCCTGAAACGCGGCGTATCCGCCCAGTGCGGTGCCACGAACTTGTGACGGTACGCGTTTAACCACCTCCACGCCCAGCGCAGGAAAGATAAGCGAACATCCGGCTCCAGTTAACGCCGCGCCCGCTAATGCGACCCACGCACCTGGCGCCTGCCAGAGCAGCAACAAGCCCACTGTTTCTACAAGCAGAGAAACAATCGCCACTTTCACGCCGCCAAAACGGTCCGGCATCCAGCCAAACATTACGCGCATCACGACAAATGCCCCGCCAAACGCGGTAAGAGTAAAGCCCGCCATCGCCCATCCTTTGCTGGCAAAATAGAGCGAAACGAAAGTTCCGATAACCGCAAAACCAACACCTTGTAGCGCCAGACCTAACCCTGGTTTCCAGATAAGCCCGACAACGCTCCACAGCGATGGACGTTCTCCCGCCAGGGCCGGTACTTTGCGCACTGTGCCGTTACAGGCCCACGCCAGTATGGGTAATGCCATTGTGGTGAGCGCCAGGGCAGCAAAACCGTAATGGCTATGAATCAACAGGCCAAGCGGCGCACCAACAGCGAGGGCACCGTAAATCGCCATTCCGTTCCATGACATCACTTTGCCGGAATGTTTTGGTCCAACGATGCCCAATCCCCAGGTCAGAGCGCCCGTCAGTAACTGGCTTTCACCAAAGCCAAGAATCAAACGTCCGACGACCAACAGAGCAAATTTGAACGGTGCGGAGACGGGCAAAATCGCCGCCAACAGCAGTGCGCCCCCCGCCAGACCACAAGCTAACATCCCCTGAAGCGCCGAACGTTTTGCACCATATTGATCGGCCAGTCGCCCGGCATAGCCACGCGTCAGCACCGTAGCCAAAAACTGAATGCCGACGGCAATCCCGACCATGGTGTTGCCATAGCCCAGCTCATGATGAACAAACAGCGGGATAACCGGCAATGGTAACCCTACGGTCATGTAGGTGAGAAAAACCGCAAAAGCGATGCGGAAAAGCGAAAAATTGGCAGAAGATCGTGTTTCGGTTTGGCTTACAGCAGTCATGCATTACTCCAGAATGCAGCGCGAGGCGAGGAATTTCCCCGTCTCATCTCTCTGGTTTCAGGGTTACGGTACGCGTTGGCAGGATTTAACGCGTACGTCTTTTCAGAAGGAAATCGACAAAGCGGGAAGTTTGCCTGGAACAGGCGGCGATTGTCAATGATGTGAAAAAGGGAACCATCGGGTTCCCTTTTTCTTTAGTGCCGGAAGCGGCACTGGCGCGTATCGTCGGATGCGACGCTGACGCGTCTTATCCGACCTACTCCGAATTAATCTTTCAGCTTACGCATTACCAGCGTGGCGTTGGTGCCACCGAAGCCGAAGCTGTTAGACATAACGGTAGTCAGTTCGCGATCGGTCGTTTCGGTCACAATGTTCAGACCCGCAGCCTGCTCGTCCAGCTCTTCAATGTTGATGCTCGGTGCGATAAAGCCGTGTTCCAGCATCAGTAGAGAGTAGATAGCTTCCTGTACGCCTGCAGCGCCCAGTGAGTGACCGGTCATGGCTTTGGTTGCAGAAATCGCCGGGCTCTTATCACCGAATACTTCACGGATAGCCGCCAGCTCTTTCACGTCGCCAACCGGAGTTGAAGTACCGTGAGAGTTCAGGTAGTCGATTGGCGTATCAACACCGTGCATCGCCATCTGCATGCAGCGAACTGCGCCTTCGCCAGACGGAGCAACCATGTCTGCACCATCAGACGTTGCGCCGTAACCAACGATTTCAGCATAGATGTGAGCCCCACGCGCCAGCGCGTGTTCCAGCTCTTCAACTACTACCATACCGCCGCCGCCAGCGATAACGAAACCGTCACGGTGAGCGTCGTAAGTACGGGAGGCTTTTTCCGGGGTGTCGTTGTATTTAGTAGACAGCGCACCCATCGCGTCGAATTCGCAAGCCATTTCCCAGCACAGCTCTTCGCCGCCACCAGCAAACACGATGTCCTGTTTGCCCAGTTGGATCTGCTCTACTGCGTTACCGATACAGTGTGCGGAAGTCGCACATGCGGAGCTGATAGAGTAGTTTACACCGTGGATTTTAAACGGCGTGGCGAGGCAGGCAGAAACGCCAGATGCCATCGCTTTGGTGACCACATACGGGCCAACCGCTTTCAGGCCGCGCGGGCCGCGCATTGCGTCAGCGCCGAACACCTGGAAACGCGGGGAACCACCACCGGAACCTGCAATCAGGCCCACACGTGGGTTGTTCTGATAAGCTTCCGGGGAGAGGCCAGCATCTGCGATTGCCTGCTCCATGGAAAGGAATGCATAGATGGATGCGTCGCTCATAAAGCGCACAACTTTGCGGTCAATGAGGCCAGTGGTATCCAGTTTTACGTTGCCCCATACGTGGCTACGCATGCCGGAGTCCTTCAGCTCTTGAGAGAAAGTGATCCCTGAGCGTCCTTCACGCAGAGATGCCAGGACTTCCTGCTGGTTATTACCGATGCTGGAAACGATGCCCAGGCCAGTAATCACTGCACGTTTCATTCAATACCTCTGTAAGTCGCACTATAGTAAGTTTCGAATGGCACAATAGCGTACACTTGTACGCCGAACAAGTCCGATCAGACGATTAATAGAGAAATTTGCGCAGCCTGACACACATCGTTAAGATCGTCAGACTGCCCGCCAGACGAGTAACTTACGTGAAACACTACGCCATACAACCTGCCAATCTTGAATTTAATGCTGAGGGTACACCTGTTTCCCGAGATTTTGACGACGTTTACTTTTCCAATGACAATGGACTGGAAGAGACACGCTATGTCTTTCTTGGGGGTAACCAATTAGGAGCACGCTTTCCTGAGCATCCACATCCTCTGTTTGTGGTAGCAGAGAGCGGCTTCGGCACCGGATTAAACTTCCTGACGCTATGGCAGGCATTTGATCAGTTTCGCGAAGCTCATCCGCAAGCGCAATTACAACGCTTACATTTCATTAGTTTTGAGAAATTTCCCCTCACTCGTTCGGATTTAGGATTAGCGCATCAACACTGGCCAGAACTGGCACCGTGGGCAGAAAAACTTCAGGCGCAGTGGCCAATGCCCTTGCCCGGTTGCCATCGTTTATTGCTCGATGAAGGCCGCGTGACGCTGGATTTATGGTTTGGCGATATTAACGAACTGACCAGCCAACTGGACGATTCGCTAAATCAAAAAGTAGACGCCTGGTTTCTGGACGGCTTTGCGCCAGCGAAGAACCCGGATATGTGGACGCAAAATCTGTTTAACGCCATGGCAAGGCTGGCGCGTCCGGGTGGCACTCTGGCGACATTTACGTCTGCCGGTTTTGTCCGCCGGGGTTTGCAGGAAGCCGGATTCACCATGCAAAAGCGCAAAGGGTTTGGGCGTAAACGGGAAATGCTTTGTGGGGTGATGGAACAGACATTACCCCTCCCCTGCTCCACGCCGTGGTTTAACCGTACGGGTAGTCGCAAACGGGAAGCGGCGATTATTGGCGGTGGTATCGCCAGCGCATTATTGTCGCTGGCGCTATTACGTCGTGGATGGCAGGTTACACTTTATTGTGCGGATGAGGCCCCCGCGCTCGGTGCTTCCGGCAATCGCCAGGGGGCGCTGTATCCGCTCTTAAGTAAACATGATGAAGCACTAAACCGGTTTTTCTCCAATGCGTTTACATTTGCTCGTCGGCTTTACGATTTATTGCCTGTTAAATTTGATCATGACTGGTGCGGCGTCACGCAGTTAGGCTGGGATGAGAAAAGTCAGCACAAAATCGCACAAATGCTGTCGATGGATTTACCCGCAGAACTGGCTGTGGCCGTTGATGCTAAGGCGGTTGAACAAATTACGGGCGTTGCGACAAATTGCAGCGGTATTACTTATCCGCAAGGTGGTTGGCTGTGTCCGGCAGAGCTGACCCGTAATGTGCTGGAGCTGGCACAACAGCAGGGTTTGCAGATTTGTTATCAACATCAGTTAAAGGATTTATCCCGTCAGGATGACTGTTGGTTGTTGAATCTTGCAGGAGATCAGCAAGCAACACACAGTGTAGTGGTACTGGCGAACGGGCATCAAATCAGCGGTTTCAGCCAAACGTCGTCTCTGCCGATGTATTCCGTTGCCGGTCAAGTCAGCCATATTCCAACAACGCCGGAACTGGCGAAGCTGAAGCAGGTGCTGTGCTATGACGGTTATCTCACGCCACAAAATCCGGCGAATCAGCACCATTGTATTGGTGCCAGTTATCATCGCGGCAGCGAAGATACGGCGTACAGTGATGAAGATCAGCAGCAGAATCGCCAGCGGTTGATTGATTGTTTCCCGCAGGCGCAGTGGGCAAAAGAGGTTGATGTCAGTGATAAAGAGGCACGCTGCGGTGTGCGTTGTGCCACTCGCGATCATCTGCCAATGGTAGGCAATGTCCCCGATTATGATGCAACGCTCGCGGAATATGCCTCTCTGGCGGAACAGAAAGACAACGCGGTCAGCGCGCCGATTTATGACGATCTTTTTATGCTTGCGGCTTTAGGTTCGCGTGGTTTGTGCTCTGCCCCGCTGTGTACCGAGATTCTGGCAGCGCAGATGAGCGACGAACCGATTCCGATGGATAGCAATACGCTGGCGGCGTTAAATCCAAATCGGTTATGGGTGCGGAAGTTGTTGAAAGGGAAAGCGGTTAAGGCAGGGTAATCTGCTTTGGCAGCGTTTGTCGGATGCGGCGTGAACGCCTTATCCGACCTACGTGAAATCTGTAGGCCTGATAAGACGCGGTAAGCGTCGCATCAGGCATTATGCACTCAATGTCGGATGCGGCGTGAACGCCTTATCCGACCTACGTGAAACCTGTAGGCCTGATAAGACGCGATAAGCGTCGCATCAGGCATGACGCTCCAGACGCCAACAACTTACTGTTGTGAAGCCTGTTGAAACAGGTTTTCCCACATATCGGTCACCAGCGCCTGGTCTCGCGGCGACAACTCACCGGCACCAATGGCTTTTTCCAGACTCTGGCTAACGGTCGTATGTACCGCCTGGGCGGAGTGGTCATCACCACTTTCCAGTTCTGCGATGGCTAATGTCAGGTGGCCACGCAAATACCCACTGGCAAACAACTCATCATCACTGGCATGGTCAACCATACCGTCGATTAATGCCAGAATGCGTGATTCAAACTCCGCGATCATCTTCTTTCCTCATTGTAAAACGTGGCGCAGGCTTCAGTTGAGCGCTTCCGGCCACGGGAACTGTTCCGCCGTAAGTTCCGGCGTGTGATAATAATTTTGTAGTGCTTTAATGAAGCGTGCCGGACGCTCGGGAATACCGTTTGCCAGATAATCCATCACCTGTGCATGTACCCGCCGTTGAAATACCACGCGGTCCGGTTCGAAATCCCCTTCCAGATTGTCGCAACTGACATTAAACGGATATCCCGCCGCCACACAGAACAACCAGTCCAGCGCCTGCGGCTTCACTTCAACATCTTCAAACTGACTTTGCGTCTGGGCATCGCGTCCGTCGGGACAATACCAGTAGCCGAAATCAACCAGCTCACGGCGCGCTTTCCCGGCAATACACCAGTGCGAAATCTCATGAATTGCGCTGGCATAAAAGCCGTGAGCAAAGACGATTCGGTTATACGGTACTTCCGCATCAGCAGGAAGATAGATCGGTTCGTCGTCGCCTTTAATCAGACGGGTATTAAATTCATCGGCAAAGCAGCTATTAAAAATTTCAATCAACTGCTCATAGTGGTGTGTACTATTCATTAGTTCATCCCCAACCAGTGGAGGATCTCCTGTCCGTGGCTATCATAAAGTAATTTGGCACTCATCACCGCCGAGACGATAACAATCATCGGGCGAATCAGCTTTTGTCCTTTGCTCAACACCAGTCTTGACCCCATGCGCGCGCCGAGGAACTGCCCCACCAGCATCACAAATCCTGTCGCCCAAATCACTTTGCCGCCGAGAATAAACAGCAGCAAACCGCCGATATTAGACGTTGCGTTGAGTAATTTGGCGTGGGCCGTGGCTTTGGCGAGGTTAAAGCCGCACAGCGTAACGAAGGCTAACGCGTAAAACGATCCGGCAGCCGGGCCAAAGAATCCATCGTAAAAACCAACGCAGCCCCCTGCTACCAGCGCAAATGGCAGTCCATACATCCGACGCTGGCGATCTTCTTCTCCCAGTTTGGGCATCAGTAAGAAATAAAGACCAATACAAATCACCAGAATGGGCAAAATCTGCCGCAAGACATCAGCCTGAACGTACTGCACCAGCAAAGCGCCGCTCATTGAGCCAATAAAGGTCATGGCGATATTGAGTTTCTGATCGCTTAAGCTAACCACTTTGCGGCGAATAAAGTAGATAGTGGCAGAAATAGAGCCACCGCAGGCTTGCAGTTTATTGGTTGCCAGCGCGTTAGCCGGAGACATCCCCGCCGCCATTAATGCCGGAATGGTGAGTAGCCCACCACCACCGGCAATAGAGTCGATAAATCCCGCCAGTATGGCGACAAAAAAGAGGAGTCCCAGCAACAGCGGGGAAACCATAAACAGGCTATTAAACGTTTCCATTAGATCACGTGCTCATCCAGTAGCGCCTGGCAGGAAGGCGGCAACGGAGGCGGTGTCTTCTTCTCAGGCTTTGTTGTTCCCGGTTTTGGTGGTTCAAACCAGCTTTGCAGTTCTGCCCCGCAACCATCGCCCGGTGGCGGTAAAGGTTGATCTTCACACTCCAGGCTATCGGCAGGACAACGTAATCGTACATGCATATGGGCGCGATGCTGGAACCAGGGCCGCACTTTGCGTAACCAGTCGCGATCGGTGCCCGCATCAAGGCAAAGTTGTTGTTTAATCGCCGGATTAACAAAAATGCGCGTGACGTCTTTGTCCTGCGCGGCGAGTTTAATCAAGCTGAAAATTTCGGGCTTCCACAGCGTGGGGACAACGTGTTTACCGTCGCGGGAAACCAAATCTAATGCTTGCGGGCGCAAGAGTTGCGCGGAGGTCCAGCGTTTTTTCGGCAGTTGCAGGAAGATGTCCACATCCAGTCCGGTCTGGTGGCTGGCGTGACCGCCATTGAAACGCCCACCAGCTGGCATTCCCATATCGCCAATCAGCACCGTGCCCATACCCAGATTGCTCACCTGGCTACTCAGACGCTGGATAAACATCACCAGGTCCGGGTGCCCGAAATAGCGACGCTGATCGGTACGCATGACCTGATAATGTTCGGACTGTATCGGCAGCGTGTCAGCACCAACGATACAGCCATTTGAAAAACTGCCTATCGATTGTGCACTACCCGGCACAGGTTGGGTTATTTTTTGCCACGGCGTCGCTGCCAGGCTGGCGCTACTGGCAAGCAGGGCCAGCAGCGCAATCGCAGTTTTGTTCATTTTTACCAGCGTGGAATATCAGTCTTCACATCAGCATTTTGCGCCCGTTGCCGTAACAGGTGATCCATTAAAACGATCGCCAGCATCGCTTCCGCGATCGGCACCGCGCGGATCCCAACACAAGGATCGTGACGGCCTTTGGTGATCATCTCAACTTCTTCGCCAAAGCGGTTAATGGTGCGTCCAGGCACAGTAATGCTGGAGGTCGGTTTCAGCGCCATATGGGCAATGATTTGCTGCCCGCTGCTGATACCACCAAGAATACCGCCCGCATGGTTGCTCTGGAAACCGTCTTTGGTGATTTCGTCACGGTTCTGGCTGCCACGCAGCGCTACCACGTCAAAACCATCACCAATTTCCACACCTTTCACCGCGTTAATGCTCATTAGCGCATGGGCGATGTCGGCATCCAGGCGATCAAAGACCGGCTCGCCAAGTCCGGCAGGGACGCCACTGGCCACCACGGTGACTTTCGCGCCAATAGAGTCGCCCTCTTTTTTCAGCGCGCGCATCAGTTCATCTAAGGCTTCGATTTTGTCCGGATCCGGGCAGAAGAATGGATTTTGCTCGACCTGAGACCAGTCTTTGATTTCCAGCGGAATGTCGCCCATTTGGGTCAGACAGCCGCGAATTTCTATACCAAATTTCTCAGCGAGATATTTTTTGGCAATCGCCCCTGCTGCAACGCGCATGGCAGTTTCGCGAGCGGAGGAACGTCCGCCGCCGCGATAATCGCGCAGGCCGTATTTTTGTTCGTAGGTGTAATCGGCATGGCCTGGACGGAAAACGTCTTTAATTGCGCTGTAATCCTGAGAACGCTGGTCAGTGTTTTCGATCAACAGACCAATGCTGGTGCCGGTAGTAACGCCTTCAAAAACACCGGAGAGAATTTTGACCTGATCCGGCTCACGACGCTGGGTGGTATAGCGCGATGTCCCAGGGCGACGACGGTCGAGATCGTGTTGCAGGTCTGCTTCCGTCAGCGGAATACCTGGCGGAACACCATCGACGATGCAGCCGAGCGCCAGCCCGTGCGATTCGCCGAAGGTGGTTACGCGAAAGAGTTGTCCAATTGTGTTTCCAGCCATCACGGCTCCGTTATTGTTGTGTTTGCGTGTTTACTTAATCTTTATAAATCGCGAAATGTTCTCGTGCAGCAATAAGCTGCTCTTTGGTGAGCATAAACACACCATCACCGCCGTTATCAAACTCCAGCCAGGTGAACGGAACATCCGGATATTGTTCCATAAGATGTACCATGCTGTTGCCGACTTCACAAATCAGCACGCCATCATCAGCAAGGTAATCTGCCGCATTACCGAGAATACGACGCGTCAGTTTCAGGCCGTCAGTACCAGATGCCAGACCCAGTTCCGGCTCGTGACGGTATTCATTTGGCAGGTCGGACATATCTTCCGCATCAACGTACGGCGGGTTAGTGACGATCAGGTCGTACTGCACTTTCGGCAAGTCCCGGAACAGATCGGAACGAATCGGAATGACGTTGTGGATCAGACCATGTTCTTCGATGTTCTGTTCAGCAACCGCCAGCGCGTCAGGAGAGATGTCTACCGCGTCGACTTCTGCTTCCGGAAAGGCATAAGCGCAGGCAATCGCAATACAGCCGCTTCCGGTGCACATATCTAAAATGTGTTGCGGTTGCTTGCTGATGAGTCCGGCAAATTTATTGTTGATAAGTTCACCAATCGGCGAGCGCGGCACCAACACACGTTCATCGACGTAAAATTCATGGCCGCAGAACCAGGCTTTGTTGGTCAGGTAGGCCACCGGAATGCGTTCGTTGACGCGGCGGATCACGCGTTCAACAATACGATGTTTTTCGCTGGAAGTCAGACGCGCGGTGCGCATATCTTCCGGAATATCCAGCGGCAGGTAGAGCGATGGCAGCACCAGTTGTACGGCTTCATCCCACGGGTTATCGGTGCCGTGGCCGTACCAGATATTTGCCGCGCTGAAGCGGCTCACCGACCAGCGCAACATGTCCTGAATGGTTTGCAGCTCATTTACTGCTTCATCAACGAAAATTTTATCCACGTATTCCTCCAGGGCATGGTCGCATTAATTTCGGCGGCTAGTTTGCCATGAAGATGACGATAAATCAGCATTCACGCGCGGTGAGTGAGGAAAAATACGTTTAAAACGATCGATTAGACGACGAGTCGGGTAAACTGTAGGAAAATTAGAAATGAGAGATGTAAATGAAAAAGAAATCATCACTTAGCGAGGAGGACCAGGCGCTGTTCCGCCAGTTGATGGCGGGAACCCGCCAGATAAAGCAGGACACCATCGTCCATCGGCCGCTGCGTAAAAAAATTAGCGAAGTACCGGTCAAGCGGTTAATTCAGGAACAGGCCGATGCCAGCCATTATTTCTCCGATGAGTTTCAACCGTTATTGAATACCGAAGGGCCGGTGAAATATGTCCGTCCGGATGTCAGCCACTTTGAAGCGAAGAAACTGCGCCGCGGCGATTATTCGCCGGAGTTGTTTTTAGATTTACACGGTTTGACGCAGTTGCAAGCTAAGCAGGAACTTGGGGCTCTGATTGCCGCCTGCCGTCGTGAACATGTGTTTTGCGCCTGCGTGATGCATGGTCATGGTAAGCATATTTTGAAGCAGCAAACGCCGCTGTGGCTGGCGCAACATCCCCATGTGATGGCGTTTCACCAGGCACCGAAAGAGTACGGCGGTGATGCAGCTTTATTAGTGTTGATTGAAGTGGAAGAGTGGTTGCCGCCTGAGTTGCCCTGACATCATTATCAACATGTACTTTCACCGACCAGCTAACTGGTCGGTGAAAGATTAACACTACAATTCATTTAAGACATATTGGAAACGGCACGTAGAATCAATCGGTTGCCGACTACTGGTATTCACCTTCACCACAATATCGTGGAGTTTTCTATCCGTTAACGGTTTACGTGTCGGTGTGACTGTCACCTTTGCATTATCGCAACCATAAGAGGTAAACGTTAATAAATCTGAAACTGCACGACAGTATGCTCCTCTGGCATCAAAATTACTGCCATCGCAGAGATTGCCACTTTCCATCAGATAGGTCGAAAGTGTTGTTGTGATGGTTGAACCATTGGATTGTAATTGCAACGTTTTAGTATGGCTAACATAACTATCACTCCAGGAGATATCATAGGGAGATACCGGAATTGTCGGGCAAACAGTATTATGCTCTATTGGGCTTTTATATGCGCTAAATCCATTGGCCTGAGAAACTGAATAAAAAGAGGCGATCCATGGGCAGCCATAATCATCAGATGATACCGTGATACTGAAAGTCATAAATCCACATTTATATATGGACGTATCGATACCCGGACAATTTGAGGTAGCTGTATTGCCAAAGTCTGTAAGCACTAACTTTGGTGCAGGACCCAATCCTGTCCAGGATATTACCTGGAGAGTGTCGCCTCTTCTTGCGCCTGAATTGTATTGACCATAGGCTACTTCTTCTGGCGTTAATACTGTGACATAAAAATATAAACTGCCCTGCATAGAGATATTATTAATTGCATAATAAATTTCGGCACTTGGGAAATTTGCATTTAGGAGCTTATCACCCGCATAGCTCTTTGGAATTACTAAACCGAGAGCAATTAATACCAGACCTGTAAAAAAAACCGTCCATTTTTTCATATTATATATACTCGAAGGTCGCCGTCAGGTTGGCGGTAAAATCGCCCATCGTCACTTCCCGACCGCTTTTCGCCTGTAACCAGGCCCTGAAATTAATGTCATTACTGCCATCGCTAAGCGTGAATTTCGCCCCGGTTGGGTCGTTAATCGCCACCCGTACACCGTCCGTCGTTTCCATCCCAATCCCCACACCTTGCGCGGTTGATGTGGTATCCAGCGCCAGGAAACCAGGCTGTTCACTGTCTTCCGTACCGGTAAGAGTCACCTGGACCTGATAACTCGCAGGCCCCTTACAATCTTTCAGCTTAAACACCACCGGAACGTGCGCAGACTCCCCCGCAGCCATAAGATCCCGACGACTGATAGTCGGAAAATGGACTTCGGCCAGATTTCCGCTCTCAACCACCAGCGTACAAGAGCGGCTAATTAAATTGCCGTAAAAATGCAGGTTGTTGTCCACGGCCAGGGCACGCGTGCTGCCGATCAACAGCAGGCCCGCTAACAGCCCATAGCCGAGCGAATAAATACGTTCTGTCTTCATTGATAATCCACCCGCAATGTTGCATAGGCTGAAAACGTGGTATCACTCAGCACCGCATCGGCTGACTTCACTGGCACGGCTTCCAGCTTCGGCTTTTGGGTAAAATCGGTGGCGTTAATAGTAAGCGGAGTATTCAGCTTAAAAGGCTGACCATCGTGCTGAAGTTCAATACCAAAGCCGGGAACGTCTGTTTCGATAGCCGAGTCATTGTAGGCGGTCTGCGTACCCGTCCAGGTGAGTGTCATATTCCACTCGGGATCGCGCGTGTCAGAGTCACAGCTCAGGCCATATACCACTTCCTTGCGACCATAGTCTCCGTTGATACTGTCGATGATGAGATCACGAAATTCCACTTCGAGGGTCTTTCCATCGCTGATAGCACAGGCAGGCGGTGCCACCAGCGTACCGTGGAAGGTGATGTCATCGTCAGACGCCAGCGCAACGCCACCGCAGGTGCAGAGTAAAAGTAATGAGAGTTTTATCATTGGTAATCCACCACCATCGTCATACTGGCGTTAAATTCCGCTGGCGTAAGCTGCACTCCGCTCTGTTTTACCGGCACCGCTTTGAGATTGGGCAACTGGTTAACATTGAAATCAGACCAGTTACCTTCACCCACTCTGAACAGGGAGTTATCGGCACCGTTTTCGATGCGAATGCCCAGGCCGGGTATTTCCGTCGCAATGACAGTTTCCCCGTTAATCACGGTGGTAGTGCCTTTAAGCTGCATCCGCAGATCATCAATACCTGAAGCCCTGCTACTACAGTTCAGGGTATAAAACGGCTGCGTAGTGCGGTAATTCGTGCCATTGATTTTGCTAATGTAGACTTCGCCAAATTGCACATTGCTCCCCTTTACGGAACAGGGCGGTGGCCCATCCACCAGAACGCGCAAAGACAATGACACCTGTTTACTTTGCCCTGCGACGGCAAGGTTCCCCATCAGCCAACCGCTCAGGAGAAAAATGCCCGTTCCCACCAGAAACGTGTATTTCATAAGACTCTCCCGGCATCAGCCTTTGCGGCTTTGCTCTGCATCCACCTGGCAATCATTGCCAGTGCATTTAAAGTTCAGCGACATTCGCGCGCCGTAGTCGTTGACGTAAGTCAGCACCGGCACAGTGTCCATCTTCACATTCAACGGTGCGGACGATTTCGGCGGCATGACCAGCGGCGTAAACCCGGCTGCCGGATTACCATTTTTCTGTGTGCTGGCATTGCTGATAATCACGTAATAGGGCGTGGGGTTATTGACGGTGAACGCCTGACCATTGCGGGTTAACGTCACCTTGTGCTGCCACGGGTCCCTCATGTTAATTTTTGCCAGTGCCTTGGGTCGCCAGAACAATTTGATACGCGTTTGCAGGGCAATTTGCAGCGTATTAGGTTTGTTCGATTTTGGCGGAATTTCACGCACGTTAAAGTAGAACATGCTCTCACGATCGGCAGGTAACTTGTTGATATCCGGCATTCTCTGGACTTTTACCTGACCATTCATCATCGCATCAATACGCTGTACCGGCGGCAGTACCGTAAGTGGCGAGCTGATTTTGTTGCCCTTTTCGTCCTCCATCCAGCTTTGTGCCAGGTAGGGCTGCTTCGGGTCGTTATTGCGCAACGTGACGCTTATAGATTTGTCGCCTTCATTGAAGACCAGGCGTGTACGGTCGGGCGTCACCGATGCGTGGGTGGTAAAACTGGCGGCCGCCGCCAGCAGCGCCAACGCAGGGGCAACTCTTTTTGCAGAGCGAGTCAATGTAAACATGGATCAATCCTTAATCACGTTATTGGTTTGCTGAAATAGCCATGGGTTCCGCGCCAGGTGTGACCTGCTGCGTTTGTTCCTGAATCATCGGTTTAATCTCTGCCGGAGCCGCAGGCATCACCGCGCCTTGTTGCTTGCACGGCAGTAACAAGCCATTGAACAGGTCGGCGGGTAGCGGGTCTGGCAGAGAAATCTCACAGTGGGGTTCGCCATTCCATGAGACACGCATGTGTTCGCCCGCTTTTACCCCGGCCAGATAGACGTTGCCGTCATCATCAACCAGGCCGACCTGCTGGTCGTGTTCGTTTCTCACTTCCGCACCAAATGGCGGGTAACTGCCATCACTCATGCGCAGGACAGCCATCGCCTTTTGCCCACTGATGACCGCAAACTGACGATAGCCAATAGCGCCTTCGGTAAGCGTCGCCTGCACGACAGACTGCGTGGCTTCGGCGTTTTCCGGCAGTTTGGTCAGGTCAATCGTGGCCTGGTTACGGTAGTAGTTATTGACGTCGGCAACGACGGCTTTGCCAAACATATTGGTGTACACCGCGGCACCATTTCCTTCGACCGGTACGTCCGCGACACCGTCAGCGTCAATCAGTAATCGCGTACCGCCCATATTTTGAGTACGGTGCAACGCGCCACCGTGAGCCGTGAGCGTAGCGCCGCCCTGTAGCGACAACCCGGCAGAGGTGTACTGCCCTTCATGGTAGTTGGCATTGAGATCCACATGGGCCATTGAACCGTCACGGCTGTAATAACCATCCACGCTGGAGTGATTTTCACTGTTGCCCACGTTTATCTGATAATGACTGGCGTCATCGATACGACTGAAATACCCTACCTGGCTGCTGTCTGAACCACTACCGTAGTTGCCGTTGTAACTCACAACGCTGCTATCGCCCCACGGCATACTTAAGGAGATGTAGACGCCTTTGTCATCGCTATCGTCATACTCGTAGCGATAACCGGTCAGAGAGATACTCATGTTCCGAATGCCGCCCATATTGAAATAGTGGGAGAGCATTACGTTGTAGTTGGTCTGTTCCTCACGATCCCAGTAGGTGTGACGCGTATAGTTCAGGTAAACAGAAACACCGGCATCCCTGAAGTTCTGGTTATAAGTGGCGGTGTACATCTCTTTATCATTGCCTGAGCGGACCATTGCGCTGTCATTTGCGTCCAGGTACTCGCTCATGGTCATATAGTTCTCTTCCGAGAAGCGGTATCCGGCGAAGGTGACGCGGCTGTTGAGTTCATCAAAATCTTTGGAATAACTGACTCTGAAAGAGTTACCGTCGAGCGTGCTTTTTCCGTAAGCGGTCGAATCGTCAAGTCGGGTATGCGAGTGGGTGATATCAAAGGCCATCGCACCGAAAACGGAGAGATCGCGACCAATCCCAAGCGCGGCTGACTGGTAATTTTCATCGCCAAGCGCCCCGCCATACAGTGACCAGCCGTTTGCTATCCCCCAGGACGCTTCGCCACCGGAAAAGAACCCGCCTTGCACATGGTGCCCCCACTCCTGTGGTCGCCCCATCATAATTTTGTAGCGCACCTGGCCCGGGCGAGTCAGGAACGGCATGGAGGCAGTGCTGATGTCATACTCCTGCACCTGACCGTTTGCCTCTTCAATGCGCACATGCAGCGTACCAGAGCTAAAATCGGCAAGATCCTGGATACGGAATGGCCCGGCTGGCACCTGGGTTTCATAGATTACGCGCCCGGCCTGGCTAACGGTGACTTTCGCCGCCGTATGGGCCACGCCGGAAATATCTGGAGCATAGCCGCGCAGGTTCGGCGGCAGCATTTGATCGTCAGTACTGATACTACCGCCGATGTAGTTAAAGCCATCGAAAATATCGGAATCGAGGTAATCTTCACCGAGTGCCAGTTTGGCTTTCAGGCTCGGTAACGCGCGCCAGGCATAGTAACGGCTCCAGTCCCAGTTTCTTTCGGTGCTGTCTTCCGTCTCTTTATCGTTACTGCGGGTATGCTGATAATCGCTTTGCCAGTCGGCTCGCAAGCGCCACGGCCCGAGGTTAACGCCAACCGTACCGTTGCCGCTGATATCGTTGCTGTCATCACCGCCATTTTCTTCGTGTCGGGTTTGGGCGTTGATGCTGTAATCGGCAATTAAACCTGAGATGCCATCATCCCAGCGCGAGGGAGGGTCCCAGTCGACATCGCTGTATTCAAGATAAGCCTGCGGCAAGCTGATAAGGAGCGCGGACTGGCTTAAATCAACACGCATTTCCAGACCGTCAAATTGGCCTGGCTTAAGGCATTTACCGTCGTGAACCCATTGCAAATTTTTCGCAATGTCTTCTTTGAAACCAAGCAGTGCCACCAGGTCTGGCGACAGGCAGGCGTAAGTCTTATTGGCATCATTTTCTGCAGCATACCAGTAAATATCATATTCACCGGGTAATGGCTGTTTATTCACCTCAACCTGTAAACTGTATTTACCCGGTTCAACATAACCCTGGCTTGAAAAACGTTTTAGATCGATTTTCGTGTCGCCTTTTAATTCCAGAAAACGGGAATCAAACTGAATATCTTCATCAGCCCAGGCATTGATATGGCATCCAGAGATGGCCACGGCAACGCACCAGGGAAGCGCCCGTAAGCGGAAAAGGGAATGGTCAGGCATACACGTATTCATCCGTGATTATTATAATAAGTCCAAAAACTCGCCAAAATCCCCCATAGCGAGATGCTATGGGGGTGAATTACCTTAGAGATAGGTAATCTGGAAGGTGGTATTTGCTTCAAAACCACCCAGGTCAGGCGTACCAGCCGCACCAACTAACCAGGCTTTGAAGTTCAGCGTCTGTTTAGGTTTGCCTTTATTGGTTACTGAGTCATTTACGATCGGCTGTTTAATACCAGCACCGCTTTTATAGGAAGTACCTTGCTTATCACCAATCGCCAGGCTTACATTGTTAAACGCAGCACCTGTATCGGTATTAAAAATGGTGTAGTAATTCTCGTTTCCCGTAGAAACGTTACCGGTGAATGTCGTTTCCATGTTCGTTTGGGTATCAAATACGCAGTCCTGTAAACGAATCTGAAAGTCTTTCGGCGTGGTAGTCCCGTTGTTTTTGAGTGCTTCTGCACCAATGTTGCCTAAATCCACTTCCAGTTTGTGATCGTCTGGAACGATAGAGCACGGAGAGTCTTCAATGGTGCCATAGAAACGTGCAGTACCGTTGTTGCCTGCAGCGAAGGCTGACGCGGAGACAACTGCGCCCATTACCATTGCGGCAGCAATGGCTGTTTTGGCAAACTTACTCATTATTTGTCCTTAAATCATTAAAATGTATAATACAAGCAACTGACATAATATTATTGTATATATTATGTCTGACACTTTTAGTTAACCATTGAACATCATATGTCCCAAATAATCATAGAATGTAAACAGATATTCTCTGGTGTGTCGTTATGTTGGTCTTATCTTTAAAAATAATCAATGTAGTAATACTTAAAGACTTTATGTAGATTTAATTAATCAATACACAACCAGAATATCCCTCTCGATTTTCAATAAAAATACATGCGCGCCATCAAAAAAAATAAAAATTTCATAACCGATATGAATGAATTGGATATAAAAACCACTAAAAGAATTTATAATGATTTTGCATTTATTTATTGCTAAGATTCATTCTTGATTAAATTAATTAATTTATATTCAAGATACAAAACCATTATTCCACTGTGTTATTACAATATTCAATAACAAGAAAGATAATAAAATTCGTGATATGTAAAATATATTCACAATTAGGACAGAAAAAATTTGCCCGGTATACGCGTACGCAACCGGGCATATGAGCTTTTAAATTGCTTTTGCCATCTTCAGATTACACGGGCTCATCTGCCAGTTGAATTGGCCGTTTCCACTTTCATCAAGTGTTACGCTGGCAATCGCTGAAGTGGTAAACATAGGCGGCGTTTCGCCCGGACATAACTCGGCAACCAGATACCCGACTAATGGTAAGTGGGAGATAACCAGTACCGACTCGACACCTTCGTTGGTCAGTGCCTGGAGATACGCACTGACCAGACCAACATCGCCACAGGGCGTTAGCTCAGGCAGAACTTCTACGCTGGAAGGCAGGTCCATACAATCCGCCACTTCTTCCAGTGTTTGCTCGGCTCGCAGGAACGGGCTCACCAGAACACGTTCGATTTCCACTTTTTGACCTTTCAGCCAGTTCGCCATCAGGCGAGATTCGTCACAACCATTAGTGGTCAGAGGACGAACCGAATCACTGGCGGCATCGAGGGCTGCGTCGCCGTGACGCATGATAAAAACTTGCATATTGCACCGCTTTTGTTAACCAGATTCGCCCGTCGTGTTTCATCTGAAACCAGAGAAACACGACGGTGGCCGGCATTGTGCCTTATCCATTCACCGAATGAAACGCTGTTTTTTACCTCAATGGCGTAAGTATAGTCAATATGCGTTTACATTTTGACCAACACTCCGCCATTCAGCGCGGATTCATATAACTTTGACCTTCTTATTGCAGGTCAGTTGCAGTTGTTTTCCAAAAACTTTCCCCACGCTCGCTCATCTCAACTAAACGATCGCAAGGGGTAAAACGAGAACCGTACCGCGCGGTCAGACGTTGCATTATTGCAACCACTTCTGCCGCACCGAGAGCGTCGATATAGCGAAATGGGCCACCGAGAAACGGCGGAAACCCAATTCCAAATACCGCGCCGATATCCCCGTCACGCACGCTACGGATAACCTGCTCGTCCAGACAACGTACAGCTTCATTCAGCATCATCATCACACACCGTTCAGCAACCTGCGGTGCGGAGAGTCGCCCCTGCCCTTGCGCGCCAATCAGCGGATAAATAGCAGGATCGACCTGTTTTTTGCTTTTACGCCCTTTCGGCCGATAAAGATAGAAACCCCGACCATTTTTTCTGCCTTTGCGATCGTCATTCAAAATTGAAGAAACAACATTTGCAGGCGCGCTAAAACGTTCTCCATAAGCGGCTTCCAGTACAGGAATAATTTTAGTCCCGGTATCGATTCCTACCTCATCCAAAAGTTGGATTGGTCCCACCGGAAAACCAAACTTGACCAGTGCGGCATCGATATGCTTAACCCGTTCACCTTCAGTCAACATGCGAATAGCTTCATTGATGTAAGGCGCTAAAATGCGATTGACATAAAACCCGGCTTTGTCACGCACAACAATTGGCGTTTTTCCCTGTTTTTTCGCCAGTTTTACCGTTGTAGCGATGGTTTGCACCGATGTCCCCGTATGGGGAATGATCTCCACCAGCGGCATTTTTTCTACCGGGCTGAAGAAATGAAGACCGATAACCTGCTCCGGCCGCGAGGCGTGAGCGGCAATATCACTAATTGGTAAAGATGACGTATTCGAAGCGAAGATGGTATGAGTGGCGCAATTTCCCTCTACTTCTGCCACCATCTTTTGTTTTAATTCGAGATTTTCAAACACCGCTTCAATAATTAAGTCACGATGGGCAAAGCCGCGATAATCCGTTGTTCCCGAAATTAATGCCAGCTGTTTGTCACGTTCGCTGGCTTTGAGATGCCGGCGGCGCACTTTGCCCTCCAACTGATCCCAGCTGTACTTCAATGCATGATTTATGCCCTGCGGGTTGATATCTTTAATTCTGACCGGCAAACCTGCTTTACAAGCAGTAACATAAGCAATACCGCCCCCCATCAAGCCACCACCTAAAATCCCTACGCTATTTAACGGCGCGGGCGGAGCATCACTGCCCGGATCTTTCTTCACTTCGGTACTGGCAAAAAAGATACTACGCAGAGCCTGCGATTGTGGTGTCATCGCCAGTTCACCAAAGGCACGGGCTTCCGCGTCATAGCCGCTGCTGGTGCCTTGCGCTAATCCGGTTTCGATGACTTCAAGAATGCGTTTTGTCGCCGGATAGTTCCCCTGAGTTTTCTGCTCTGTTTTCTTGCCGACCATTTTGAACAACAGTGCACGACCTAGCGGCCCCGCCAGAATGCGCTCGCGTACAGGTAGCGGGCGGGAAGATAGTCGATCCTGCTTTGCCAACTCAACGGCGGATTCCAGTAAAATAGAGTGCGGAACGACATCATCCACCAGCCCCAGTTTTAAAGCCTGCTTTGCCCGTAGTTGCTTGCCTGTGAGGATCATCTCCAGCGCGGTGCTGACGCCAATGAGGCGCGGCAAACGCTGAGTACCGCCTGAACCTGGCAATAATCCAAGCTGAACTTCCGGCAAGCCAAGCACCGTTTTAGGATCGTCACTGCAGACGCGGCCATGACACGCCAGTGCCAGTTCCAGCCCGCCCCCCAGGCAAGCGCCATGAATAGCCGCGATAACCGGAACAGGCAGAGCATGAATCTCCGCCATTAACTGTTGCCCCTGCCGCGCCAGCTCTTCCGCTTCTTGCGCCGTTTTGCAGTTGCCGATCATGTTGATGTCTGCTCCGGCGATAAAGTTGTCCGGTTTCGCTGAGATAAATACAACTCCACGTAATTCTTTGTTTTCGCGAAGTTGCTTAATAATGGTGCGCACCTGCAAGGCAAACTCCGCCTTCAGGGTATTCATTTTCTCACCGGGAACGTCGATGGTGATGACTGCAATGTTGTCCAGACGAACATTAAGAGTAAAAGCTGATGCCATTTCCATTATTCCGCCTCCAGAACCATTGCCGCACCAAGCCCACCAGCAGCACAAGCGGTCACTAAGCCAAATCCACCGCCGCGACGGCGAAGTTCATGCAATGTCTGGGTAATCATCCGCGCTCCAGTCGCTGCGAAGGGATGCCCGTACGCAATGGAACCACCAAGCACGTTAAACTTACTATCGTCCACTTCACCAGTAGCATGGGAACGCCCCAGTACGTCGCGCGCAAAACGTTCGCTGCCAAGCAACTGAATATTGGCCAGCGTCTGGGCGGCAAAAGCTTCGTGCATATCAATCAATGTCAGATCGGCCATCGTCAATCCAGCGCGTTCCAGCGCCAGCGGCGTTGACCAGGCCGGGCCGAGCAACATGTCCTGCCAGACATCAATAGCGGTAAATGCGTAGCTACGCAGATATCCCAGCGGCACCAGGCCCAATTCTTTCGCCCGCGATTCAGTCATCAGGATCACCGCCGCTGCGCCATCGGTCAGCGGTGTACTGTTTGCTGCCGTTACCGTCCCGTGTTTGCGATCAAACGCCGGACGCAGCTTTGCGTAATCAGCAAGCGTGGAATTGCCGCGAATATTGTTGTCTTCCGCGAGCGGTTGTTTATAAGGAGGAACGTAGGCGGTCATTACCTCTTCTTTGAGTTTACCTTCTGACCATGCCTGAGCAGCACGCTGATGTGAACGGTGCGCCAGCGCATCTTGCTGTTCGCGAGTAATACCGTAGGTTTTCGCCATTTGTTCGGCGGTGTCGCCCATCCGCAAGCCTGTGGAATACTCCGCCACCGCAGGCGGTACGGGCATTAAGTCACGCAAACGCAAGCGAGAAAAAAGTTTCAGTCGTTGGCTCATCGTGCGGGCTTTGTTGACATCCACCAACACGCGCGCCAATTTTTTACTAACACCAATGGGCAATACGGAAGAGGAATCTGCCCCGCCGGCAATCCCCGCACGAATAGTTCCCGCCATCAGGCTTTCGGCGACGTTTGCAACCGCCTGAAAACTGGTAGCACAAGCGCGGCTGACGCTGTAAGCATCGGTATGGACATTCATTCCGGTGCCAAGAACAATTTCACGCGCAATGTTGGGGGCTTCAGGCATTTGTACGACCTGACCAAAAACCAGCTGTTCAATCACTTCGGCGGGGATCTCGCTGCGTGCCAGCAATTCGCCTACGACCATCTTCCCCAAATCAACAGCGGGAATGCCATGAAAAGCCGTCGCCTGACGGGCAAAAGGCGTACGTAAGCCGCTAACAATGGCGATACGATCGCCCTGGCGGGTAATCAGCGGTAAAACCTGACCCATAACACTCCCCTGTAAAAAAATAAATAAAGTGGTCTGACCTGATCATAGTCTTAACCATTTTTTTACATTTAGCCAAGTGGAGAAAAGGGAAAGTGGGAGCTATGACACAGAGAGAAAAGAGGAAGAGAAAATAAAAACGCCCCCGCCAGGAACTGACAGGGGCGTATATACCCGAGAGGAATTAACGCAGACCCAGCTGGAAGATCAACATTTCAGCTTCGCAGGCAAAAGTGAAATCGATATCCAGGCGCACACCGTCAGACTCTTCAGTGAAAGTCGGGGTGATTTTGCAAGGTTCGGATTCCACGCTACGGGCTTTTTCAGTCAGCGCCGCCAGCGTTTGTTCTGCTTCTGCGCGGTTTGCAAACACGCGGCTGTAAGACGCGGTGCAGTCGGAGTTGTCCATAATGGTGCCAACATCCATACAGCAGCAAACCGGGGTTTCATCAGCACTACATTTACTCATCGTTGATTTCCTCTGTATGTGCACCTAAGGTGCCAGATAAACGTTGGGGATATTTTACGCTTCCGGAAAGTGCTGCTCCAGTTGTTAATTCTGCAAAATCGGATAAGTGACCGAAATCACACTTAAAAATGATCTAAAACAAAATTCACCCGAATCCATGAGTGCGCCACCTCCAAATTTTGCCAGCTGGATCGCGTTTCTTAGATCATATTTGAAAAAATATAGAAACATACTTGCAACATTCCATCTGGTCCGACCTATACTCTCGCCACTGGTCTGATTTCTAAGATGTACCTCAGACCCTACACTTCGCGCTCCTGTTACAGTACGTAACATAGTTTGTATAAAAATAAATCATTGAGGTTATGGTCATGAGCCAGAAAACCCTGTTTACAAAGTCTGCTATCGCAGTCGCAGTGGCACTTATCTCCACCCAGGCCTGGTCGGCAGGCTTTCAGTTAAACGAATTTTCTTCCTCTGGCCTGGGCCGGGCTTATTCAGGGGAAGGCGCTATTGCCGATGATGCAGGTAACGTCAGCCGTAACCCCGCGTTGATTACCATGTTTGACCGCCCGACATTTTCTGCAGGTGCGGTTTATATTGATCCGGACGTAAATATCAGCGGAACGTCTCCGTCTGGTCGTAGCCTGAAAGCCGATAATATCGCGCCTACGGCATGGGTTCCGAATATGCACTTTGTTGCACCGATTAACGACCAATTTGGTTGGGGGGCTTCTATTACCTCTAACTATGGTCTGGCGACAGAGTTTAACGATACTTATGCAGGCGGTTCTGTCGGTGGTACCACCGACCTCGAAACCATGAACCTGAACTTAAGCGGTGCATATCGCTTAAATAATGCATGGAGCTTTGGTCTCGGTTTCAACGCCGTCTACGCTCGTGCGAAAATTGAACGTTTTGCAGGCGATCTGGGGCAACTGGTGGCTGGTCAGATTATGCAATCTCCTGCTGGGCGGACTCCTCAGGGGCAAGCATTAGCAGCTACCGCCAACGGCATCGACAGTAATACCAAAATCGCTCACCTGAACGGTAACCAGTGGGGCTTTGGCTGGAACGCCGGGATCCTGTACGAATTGGATAAAAACAACCGCTACGCATTGACCTACCGCTCTGAAGTGAAAATTGACTTCAAGGGTAACTACAGCAGCGATCTTAACCCGGCTTTTAATAACTACGGTTTGCCAATTCCTACCGCGACAGGTGGCGCAACGCAGTCGGGTTATCTGACGCTGAACCTGCCTGAAATGTGGGAAGTGTCGGGTTATAACCGTGTTGATCCGCAGTGGGCAATTCACTATAGCCTGGCTTACACCAGCTGGAGTCAGTTCCAGCAACTGAAAGCGACCTCAACGAGTGGCGACACGCTGTTCCAGAAACATGAAGGCTTTAAAGATGCTTACCGCATCGCGTTGGGTACCACTTATTACTACGATGATAACTGGACCTTCCGTACCGGTATCGCCTTCGATGACAGCCCAGTTCCGGCACAGAATCGTTCTATCTCCATTCCGGACCAGGACCGTTTCTGGCTGAGTGCAGGTACGACTTACGCATTTAATAAAGATGCTTCAGTCGACGTTGGTGTTTCTTATATGCACGGCCAGAGCGTGAAAATTAACGAAGGGCCATATCAGTTCGAGTCTGAAGGTAAAGCCTGGCTGTTCGGGACGAACTTTAACTACGCATTCTGATAACGCGTTTACCGGGTTAAAGTCACCTGCATAGCAGGTGGCTTTAACTCCCTCTCTTCACCGAAAGTAGTTTCCTCATTGCTTGCCTCCTGAGATAAGACAATTTTGCAAACAGCCTGATGTCAGCTTGCCCTTGCAAATCTGTAAGCGTTATCCACAAACAGGCCTGAAGGGAAAGACAGATTATCAGGCATTCTGCTCGTCCTTCTCAATGAGTTTACTTTTCTGAATTTCCAGGATACTCAAACCACCCTGGCTATTATGCGCTCATACACTCAAATTAAAGATAGGTTCTAAATAAATGAGCGTTTTTTGATAGTCTATTTTATTAGGTAATATATATTTGCAACAAATCAATCAACGTGGAATAAAATCATGCTACCAGCTGTTTCAATCAACAATACCTGCCCTACTTACACAGAATCCACCAATGAAAATAACAATAATGAAGTTAATGGATTAGTACAAGAGTTCAAAAACCTTTTTAATGGCAAGGAAGGAATAAGTACCTGTATTAAACATCTACTTGAGCTTATAAAAAATGCCATACGAGGAACCGGTGAACCTGATAGAATAATTATCAATAATTCCTCAGTTACTTATATTGATATTGGCTCCAATGATACAGACTATATTACTATTGGTATCAACAACCAAGAACCAATAAAATTATCTGCGAACTATAAAGACAAAGAACTCGTCCGTACTATCATTAATGACAACATAGTTGAGAAGACTCATGATGATATAAATAATGCTGAATATACTGATGATGGTATTATTGGTATTCATAATCAAGAACCAACAAAATCACCTGCGAACGATGAAAACAAAAAAGTCGGTCAAACCATCATCAGTAAAAATGTAGTAGAGAATACTCATGATATCCATAACAAGGAAATGATCTTCAGCGCAATAAAAGAAATATATGATGGAAATCCTGGTTTTATCTTCGATAAAATATCGCACAAACTCAGACATACGGTAACGAAATTTGATGAGAGCGGGAAAAGCGAACCAACGGACTTATTTACCTGGTACGGTAAAGATAAAAAAGGCGACTCTCTCGCTATTGTAATTAAAAATAAAAACGGAAATGATTACTTATCTCTCGGTTACTACGATCAGGACGACTACCACATTCAAAGAGGAATTCGTATTGATGGTGATAGTCTCACCCAATATTGTAGTAAAAACGCCAGGAATGCTTCAGCGTGGTTTGAAAGCAGTAAAGCTATCATGGCAGAATCATTCGCAACAGGTTCCGATCATCAGGTTGTAAACGAGCTCAACGGGGAAAGACTGAGAGAACCTAACGAAGTTTTTAAACGTTTAGGTCGAGCAATAAGATACAATTTTCAAGTGGACGATGCAAAATTTAGACGCGATAATGTAAAAGAAATAATTTCTACTTTATTCGCTAACGAAGTTGACGTTGACAATTCTCAAAATGAATATAAACAGTTTAAGGAAATCGAAGATAAAGTTGAAAAAAGACTTCAAAATCGCCAGATGAAATATCAAAGTGAAATTAAACAACTATCTGCGTTGGGTGTTAATTTTGATGATAATTAAAATTATTTGTCCAGTTTTTTGATTTTTCAACGTCTGAATATCGGAAACAGTCAGTGACGAACATCAGTATTTTTACATAATTTCGTCCGGGTCATTGTTGGTTTGTCTCCTTTTACTTGTGGTAATTGAGGGATAACAACAAAAAAGGTGAGTTTTGCGACTCACCTTTTTTATTTGTTTCTTATTCAGAATCGATATCTTTTAACTCATCCTGAATCGCTTGCGCGTTCGGGTTTTCCTGCGGTTTGAGTTCGCCGCCATTGGCGATGAAATCATGACGCTGGAAGTACGCTTCGCGCACCATAATGTATGGGTCGGACGACTGACGCAGCAGGCCGTCGGAATCCAGCAGTTGCGCACGGGTTTCGATACCTTCAAGCGTCCATTTACCCACGGACATCGGCCAGGTCAGCCAGGAAAGAACCGGGTAAAGACCATCCGCCATATCACCGCCGTCATCACGCAGCGTGAAGCTTCCGTAGAACGGTAATTGTACGTACGGCCCATACCCCACGCCATAATGACCAAGCGTACTACCGAAGCGGTGAGGTTCAGTCCGTTGCAGTTTCGGGTTCGCCATCCCCGCAACATCAATAAAGCCGCCCATCCCCAAAATAGTGTTCAGGAAAAAGCGGGTAAAGTGGACCATCCCCTGATAAGGGTCGCCCTGCAAGAAGTAGTTAACCATCACCGCAGGTTCTTCAAGGTTGCCGGTAAAGTTGCTCAAACCGTTACGCGCCGGTTGCGGAACATAATCACGCCAGGCGACTGCGACCGGTCGAACAATATACGGGTCTAATACATTGAAGTTGAAGTTGTACATGGTGCGGTTGAACCCTTCTAATGGGTCAGAACGCCCTTGCTGATCTGTACCGGAACTCGCACACCCCACCAGAAGCGTAGTTCCAAGAGCAAGCGCCGACAGGCGAAGCTTCATAAATGTCTCCCTGTTTTTTTATGGCTTATGCAGTTTGCCATCCATGACGGAACGATACCGTATCCGCCTGTTTAGGTGTGGGCGATTGTAACAGCACGTCAACTGATGTCCAGACGCCCTGATTTGCTGATTTGATCATAGCCTGGTAATCGACGCCCTGTAGGCTACTTGATTCTATAGAAACAGAAAAAGGCAAACACAGCCTTTTCTACATTTTCAGAGTAACTCCCGCCAGTTGCGAGCAAAAAAGCCGCTACGCTTTAGCTATACGTGCTAATTCAAGAGAAGAGACCATGGACAACGACAAAATTGATCAACACAGCGACGAAATTGAAGTTGAGAGCGAAGAAAAAGAACGCGGCAAAAAAATAGAAATAGATGAAGACCGACTCCCCTCCCGGGCGATGGCAATTCATGAACATATCCGCCAGGATGGTGAAAAAGAGCTGGAACGCGACGCAATGGCGCTACTGTGGTCAGCCATTGCGGCGGGTCTGTCGATGGGCGCTTCACTACTGGCAAAAGGGATATTTCATGTCGAACTGGAAGGCGTGCCGGGCAGTTTCTTGCTGGAGAATCTCGGTTATACCTTTGGCTTTATTATCGTCATTATGGCCCGCCAGCAATTATTTACCGAAAACACCGTGACTGCGGTACTACCCGTCATGCAAAAACCGACAATGAGCAACGTCGGCTTACTTATGCGGTTATGGGGCGTCGTGCTGCTGGGGAATATTCTCGGGACAGGTATTGCGGCGTGGGCATTTGAATATATGCCTATCTTTAATGAAGAAACTCGCGATGCATTTGTAAAAATCGGCATGGATGTGATGAAGAACACCCCCAGTGAGATGTTTGCCAACGCGATCATTTCCGGCTGGCTGATCGCCACTATGGTATGGATGTTTCCTGCAGCGGGTGCGGCAAAGATTGTAGTGATTATATTAATGACCTGGCTTATCGCCCTCGGAGACACCACCCACATCGTTGTCGGTTCTGTAGAAATCCTCTATCTGGTATTTAACGGCACGCTGCACTGGAGCGATTTCATCTGGCCCTTCGCGTTACCTACTCTGGCAGGAAACATCTGCGGCGGCACCTTTATCTTCGCGTTAATGAGTCATGCACAGATCCGTAACGACATGAGCAACAAGCGCAAAGCAGAAGCACGACAAAAAGCAGAACGTGCGGAAAACATTAAGAAAAATGATAAAAACCCGGCATAAATGGCGAGGGTTTAAGCAATCGAGCGGCAGTGTACTTACCCCGCTGAGCATTAGCGGGTATACTCATGCCGCATTGTCCTCTTAGTTAAATGGATATAACGAGCCCCTCCTAAGGGCTAATTGCAGGTTCGATTCCTGCAGGGGACACCATTTATCCTTCCAACGAAATCTACCTTCCCCGCGTAAAAGTTGGGTTTGGCAGCACACTTGCCCTAAATCTACTCATTTTCCCTGCAACAGGTTGAAATCTCAGCACTGTGCGGCGATGACTAAACAGCCCCGGGCCTGGCAATGTAATCATCACACAGAATCCTGATCGCGAAATCTGGCTTGACTCGATACTTCACTCCGCAATGCATTCCTTGATGGATTAGCAGGCCCGTGATACACGGGACAGGTCGCTGAATTACGACAATTTCCTGGAAATCAGCGAACCGCGTATCCTGAGAACATTTGAGCGACTGTTCCAGAACATGAATGAGGCGTTTGGATTAGGCGATTATTAGCCGCGCTAAGCATTTTGGTATTATTATTTTCCGGTTGAGGGATATAGAGCTATCGACAACAACCGAAAAGAGTTTACGTCTATATTGCAGAAGGTACAGGCGTTTCCATCACCATTTGCTCACGCTTTTTACTCAGGAAGAAAATGCCAAATAACAACATCAGGCAGACAATACCCGAAATTACGAAGAAAACCGTCTGGTAACCTGCATGGTCAAAAAGTATTCCAGTCGGCGTTGAAAGCAACACAATCCCCAACGAACTAGCAATTTGAAAACCAATCAGAAAGATCGTCGACGACAGGCGCTTATCAAAGTTTGCCACGCTGTATTTGAAGACGGAAATGACACACAGTGGAACCTCAATGGCATGTAACAGCTTCACTAATGAAATAATCCAGGGATTAACGAACAGTGCGCAGGAAAGAATACGCAACGCCATAATCACAACACCGATAAGTAATGCATTTTTTGGCCCTACCCGGTTAACAAAGAAAGGAATAATGGCCATGCACAGCGCTTCGAGTACAACCTGGAATGAGTTGAGATAACCATACAGGCGCGTTCCTACATCGTGTGATTCGAATAAACCTGCATAAAAAACAGGAAAGAGCTGTTGATCAAAAATGTTATAGAAAGACCACGTCCCCACAATAAATATGACGAAAATCCAGAAGTTTCGATCCTTGAAAACTGCAATAAAATCCTCTTTTTTTACCCCTCCCGCATCTGCCGCTACGCACTGCTGATCCTGATATTTAAAACGCATGTTGATCATCATAAATACAGCGCCAAATAGCGAAACCAACCAGAAGTTGATATGGGGACTGATACTGAAAAATATGCCAGCAAAGAACGCGCCAATCGCATAGCCAAAAGATCCCCAGGCGCGCGCTGTTCCATATTCGAAATGAAAATTTCGTGCCATTTTTTCGGTGAAGCTATCAAGCAGACCGCAGCCCGCCAGATACCCCAAGCCAAAAAAGAGCGCCCCCAAAATTAGACCTACAGAAAAATTGCTTTGCAGTAACGGTTCATAAACGTAAATCATAAACGGTCCGGTCAAGACCAGGATGAAACTCATACACCAGATAAGCGGTTTCTTCAGACCGAGTTTATCCTGGACGATGCCGTAGACCATCATAAATAGAATACTGGTAAACTGGTTGACCGAATAAAGTGTACCTAATTCCGTCCCAGTCAACCCTAGATGTCCTTTCAGCCAAATAGCGTATAACGACCACCACAGCGACCAGGAAATAAAAAAGAGAAATGAGTAACTGGATGCAAAACGATAGTACACATTTCTGAATGGTATATTCAGTGCCATAATTACCTGCCTGTCGTTAAAATATTCACGTCCTATTCAGAGACAAGAACGGCCTCGCCGTTTATTTCTCACTATTCCAGATCTTGTCGACATGGCAGCGCTGTCATTGCCCCTTTCGCCGTTACTGCAAGCGCTCCGCAACGTTGAGCGAGATCGATAATTCGTCGCATTTCTCTCTCATCGGTCTCTAATCCTGTAGAGGAAAGACCTGTGAGTAACCCGGCAACGAACGCATCTCCCGCCCCCGTGCTATCGACACAATTCACAGACATTCCAGCAAAATGGTGAACTTGTCCTCGATAACAGACCACCACCCCTTCTGCACCTTTAGTCACCAACAGCATGGCGATCTCATACTCTTTTGCCAGAGCACATATATCCCGATCGTTCTGTGTTTTTCCGCTGATAAGTCGCCATTCTTCTTCCGAGAGCTTGACGACATCCGCCAGTTGTAGCGCCTGTCGCAAACACAAGCGGAGCAAATGCTCGTCTTGCCACAGATCTTCACGAATATTGGGATCGAAGCTGACAAAACCTCCGGCATGCCGGATCGCCGTCATCGCAGTAAATGCGCTGGTACGCGAAGGTTCAGCAGACAACGCAATAGAACAGAGATGTAACCATTCGCCATGTCGCCAGAAGGGCAAGTCAGTCGTCTCTAAAAAAAGATCGGCACTAGGGCGGACCATAAACGTAAATGAACGTTCCCCCTGATCGTTCAGATCGACAAGCACCGTGGATGTTCGGTGCCATTCATCCTGCTTCAGATACGTGATATCGACTCCCTCCGTTAGCAGCGTTCTTTGCATTAACGCGCCAAAAGGATCATCACCCACCCGGCCTATAAACCCACTTATTCCGCCTAATCTGGCGATTCCCACCGCAACGTTAGCTGGCGCGCCGCCAGGACAAGGCAGTAGGCGCCCGTCTGATTCAGGCAAGAGATCGACAACCGCATCCCCTAAAACCCATACTTTGGCTGACATTTTTTCCCTCAAATTCATCTGACTTACGCATAGTGATAAACCTCTTTTTCGCAAAATCGTCATGGATTTACTAAAACATGCACATTCGATCACAAAACGTCATAGTTAACGTTAACATTTGTGATATTAATCACATTTATAAAGATAAGGGGCTTTATTTTTATAAAAGTTAACGTTAACAATTCACCAAATTTGCTTAACCAGGATGATTAAAATGACGCAATCTCGATTGCATGCGGCGCAAAACGCACTAGCAAAACTTCACGAGCGCCGGGGGAATACTTTTTATCCCCATTTTCACCTCGCGCCTCCAGCCGGGTGGATGAACGATCCAAACGGCCTGATCTGGTTTAACAATCGTTATCACGCGTTTTATCAGCATCACCCGATGAGCGAACACTGGGGGCCAATGCACTGGGGACATGCCACCAGCGACGATATGATCCACTGGCAGCACGAGCCTATTGCGCTAGCGCCAGGAGACGAGAATGACGAAGACGGGTGTTTTTCAGGTAGTGCTGTTGATGACAATGGTGTCCTCTCACTTATCTACACCGGCCACGTCTGGCTCGATGGTGCAGGTAATGACGATGCAATTCGTGAAGTACAATGTCTGGCTACCAGCCGGGATGGTATTCATTTCGAGAAACAAGGTGTGATCCTCACTCCACCAGAAGGAATCATGCACTTCCGCGATCCTAAAGTGTGGCGTGAAGCCGACACCTGGTGGATGGTAGTCGGGGCGAAAGACCCAGGCAACACGGGACAGATCCTGCTTTATCGCGGCAGTTCATTGCGTGAATGGACTTTCGATCGCGTACTGGCCCACGCTGATGCGGGTGAAAGCTATATGTGGGAATGTCCGGACTTTTTCAGCCTTGGCGATCAACATTATCTGATGTTTTCCCCGCAGGGAATGAATGCCGAGGGATACAATTATCGAAATCGCTTTCAAAGTGGTGTAATACCCGGAATATGGTCGCCAGGACGACTTTTTGCACAATCCGGGCATTTTACTGAACTTGATTATGGGCATGACTTTTATGCACCACAAAGCTTTTTAGCGAAGGATGGTCGGCGTATTGTTATCGGCTGGATGGATATGTGGGAATCGCCAATGCCCTCAAAACGTGAAGGCTGGGCAGGCTGCATGACGCTGGCGCGCGAGCTATCTGAGAGCAATGGCAAACTCCTACAACGCCCGGTACACGAAGCTGAGTCGTTACGCCAGCAGCATCAATCAATCTCTCCCCACACAATCAGCAACAAATATGTTTTGCAGGAAAACGCGCAAGCGGTTGAGATTCAGTTGCAGTGGGCTCTGAAGAACAGCGATGCCGAACATTACGGATTACAGCTCGGCACGGGAATGCGGCTGTATATTGATAACCAATCTGAGCGACTTGTTTTGTGGCGGTATTACCCACACGAGAATTTAGATGGTTACCGTAGTATTCCCCTCCCGCAGCGTGACACGCTCGCCCTAAGGATATTTATCGATACATCATCCGTGGAAGTATTTATTAACGACGGGGAAGCTGTGATGAGTAGCCGAATCTATCCGCAGCCAGAAGAACGGGAACTGTCGCTCTATGCCGCCCACGGAGTGGCCGTGCTGCAACATGGAGCACTCTGGCAACTGGGGTAACATAATATCAGGTGGAACAACGGATCAACAGCGGGCAAGGGATCTGCGTTACCCTTCCCCCTTCACGACCTTCAATAATATGCAATGCAGCTTCCCGCCCGATAATGTCATGTGGAAGCTGAATTGTGGTCAGCGGCGGTAAAAACAGATGCCCGACGCCAACCAGATTATCAAAGCCCATTACGGCGACATCCTGCGGGATACGTACCCCCTTCGCCAGAAGAACCTGATAAGCCACAAAGGCTGCGCGATCGTTACCACAAATCAGAACATCAAAATCTGGTTTTCCAGACTGGAAGTGGGCATTGAGTATACTTGCGAGATCGGTGTAGTGATCATCACCTATGGCCATGTGAAATTGTTTCACCTCAGCCAGATCTCGTCCAGCATCACGCCAGGCCTGCTCAAATCCCTGCCGACGATACCCTGTTGCCAACGCACCTTCCGGTAGCCAGAAGCATAACGGTTGACGATAGCCCGCCGCGAGCAAATGCTGTGTTGCTTCATATTGGGCAGTGTAATCATCAGGGATATAACTGGGTAACGCTGGGTCATCCGCCACACAGTTCGCCAATACAATATTTTCACCATGCAGAGACTCAGGCAGCGTGATATGCCTCAGTCCCATTGTAGTATAGATAATGCCATCCGGACGGAGGGCAAGCAGCTGACGTGCCGCGCGGGCAGCGTCATCTTCAGAAAAAATATTGATTAAAAAACTATTCCAGCCAAACTCGCTGGCGGTTTGTTCAATGGCAAGCAGAATATCAACAGAGAAAGGAGTGGTAGCAGTATCCTGCGCCAGCACGGCGAGAGTCGACGGCTTACGTCCCTGAGCGCGCATCTTACGAGCGGAAAGATCAGGAACATAATTCAGGGTTTGGATTGCCTGCAATACGCGGTCACGCGTTGCAGGACGCACAGATTCTGCATTATGCATCACCCGGGAGACAGTCATCATCGACACTCCCGCCAGGCGTGCGACATCCTTTAATGAAGCCATACCCAAGCCGTTTGCCGTAAAACGGGCACTGTAGCAGAAACAGACGTCACTGGCGAGATCCAGCGATATTCTCAACGTCCTATCACCCGACACGACAATACAGTAAAAAATAACAAGAATTCCCGGACAATTGTAACCAATTCCGCCTCTGTTCTCGCCAACGTGTCACCATGCAGACAAGTAGGTAAAACATGCCGACTGGCATCACCCACCCGGAGAAAAAATATAAATATGGATCATTGTGCTGTGGCTGTAACCAGACATCAGCCCGGAAATTATTGCGATTGGCTGCACGATCGTTACGGACTCGCTTTTCTGGCTGGTGAAGCAATATTGCGGCGCTACGCTCAATGAAGCATTTAAATACTATACGACAGCGACATTTATCGCTTCAGTCGTCGCTCTGGCGGACACATTCCTGCTGTCATTTATCATCGAAGCGCAAAGAGACATACTATGGAAAACGCTAAAATGAACTCGCTCATCGCCCAGTATCCGTTGGTAAAGGATCTGGTTGCTCTTAAAGAAACCACCTGGTTTAATCCTGGCACGACTCCATTGGCTGAAGGTTTACCTTATGTTGGCCTGACCGAACAGGATGTTCAGGACGCCCATGCGCGCTTATCTCGTTTTGCCCCCTATCTGGCAAAAGCATTTTCTGAAACTGCTGCCACTGGAGGGATTATTGAATCAGAACTGGTTGCGATTCCGGCTATGCAAAAACGGCTGGAAAAGGAATATCAGCAACCGATCAGCGGGCAACTGTTACTGAAAAAAGATAGCCATTTGCCTATTTCCGGCTCCATAAAAGCACGCGGCGGGATTTATGAAGTCCTGGCACATGCAGAAAAACTGGCTCTGGAAGCAGGGTTGCTGACGCTTGAAGATGACTACAGCAAACTGCTTTCTCCGGAGTTTAAGCAGTTCTTTAGCCAATACAGCATTGCTGTGGGCTCAACCGGAAATCTGGGGTTATCAATCGGTATTATGAGCGCCCGCATTGGCTTTAAGGTGACAGTACATATGTCTGCTGATGCCCGAGCATGGAAAAAAGCGAAACTGCGCAGCCATGGCGTTACGGTCGTGGAATATGAGCAAGATTATGGGGTTGCCGTCGAGGAAGGACGTAAAGCAGCGCAGTCTGACCCGAACTGTTTCTTTATTGATGACGAGAATTCCCGCACGTTGTTCCTTGGGTATTCCGTCGCAGGCCAGCGTCTTAAAGCGCAATTTGCCAAGCAAGGTCGTATCGTCGATGCTGATAACCCTCTGTTTGTCTATCTGCCGTGTGGTGTTGGCGGTGGTCCTGGTGGCGTCGCATTCGGTCTTAAACTGGCGTTTGGCGATCATGTTCACTGCTTTTTTGCCGAACCCACGCACTCCCCTTGTATGCTGTTAGGCGTCCATACTGGATTACACGATCAGATTTCTGTTCAGGATATTGGTATCGACAACCTTACCGCCGCGGATGGCCTTGCTGTTGGTCGCGCATCAGGCTTTGTCGGGCGGGCAATGGAGCGTCTGCTGGATGGCTTCTATACCCTTAGCGATCAAACCATGTATGACATGCTTGGCTGGCTGGCGCAGGAAGAAGACATTCGTCTTGAGCCTTCAGCACTGGCGGGTATGGCCGGGCCTCAGCGCGTGTGCGCATCAGTAATTTACCAACAGATGCAAGGTTTCAGCACAGAACAACTGCGTAATGCCACTCATCTGGTGTGGGCGACAGGAGGTGGAATGGTGCCAGAAGAAGAGATGAAGCAATATCTGGCTAAAGGCCGTTAATAACGTTTCACCGCAGCATCGCCATCCTTTCCCTGGGTGAGCGATGCTGCCTGATAATATCCATATAAAATGATGGTACAGGTTCAAAATTCCGCGGACTTACCTGCTCTAGCCTCCTCTTTTTACCATCACCCAACGCCTTTCGCTGTAAACGGCGGTCTCGCGAACCAAACTAAAACTGTAAGTAAGATAAAAGCAATAGCCGCCATACGGAAAATCTCATTTGCAGAAATAGAAAGTGACTGCTGGGTTATTTCATTATTAATTTCATTAAGAACCCCTGAAAGCGAACCATAGTATTTATCCATAATTTGTGATGATGAATTAAACACGGGGTTAAATTGATCGATGGTTGCTGTCAACTGACTATGGTGTAACGATTCGCGTCGTCCCCACAACGTCATTGTCAACGACGTACCAACTGATCCTGACAGGGTACGAAAAAAATTACTCATACTCGAGGCATTGGCAAATTTATTATCTGGCAACCCTGAAAACGAAATCGTTGTTAAGGGTAAAAAGAAACAGGCAACGGCGAATCCCTGGAAAAACTGTGGCAAAATGATGCCTGTGAAATCAATCGTTGGCATAAATGTCACAGAACGCCAGTAATAGCAAACCGCATACATCAAAAAACTAAATGTAACCAATGCACGCATATCAATTTTGTTGCCATAACGTCCTATTAAAGGCGATATTAATAGTGGCATTATGCCGATTGGCGCATAGGCAAGCCCGGCCCATATCGCATTATACCCCATAGTTTCCTGCAGCAACTGCGGCATAAGTACAATCGCCCCAGAGTAAAATAAATATGCGCATGTGATACACACAATACCAATGGTGAAATTACGCGACGTGAATAAACTGAGGTCAAGAATCGGATTCTCTGAGGTCGACTCCCAAATGACTAAAGAAATCAGAGAAATAACTGACACTACTGTTAATATTATGATTGTACTCGAGTTGAACCAATCCAGATCGCGCCCTTTATCAAGCATTATTTGCAAGCCACCAACACCGAGCACTAACAGGGTCAACCCTGGTAAATTCATTTTGACCGGTGAAGTTTCAGTTTCTCTTCCTTTAAGTAAAGTTAAACATAATGTCAGGACGATAATCCCCATAGGGACATTGATTAAAAATATCCATCCCCAACTAAAGTTATCACAAATATAGCCACCCAATATCGGCCCACAAATCGGAGCGATAATTACAGTCATTGACCATAACGCCAAAGCAAATGTTCTTTTTTCTGGCGGATAATTCCTTAATAATAAACTCTGTGACAATGGAATTAACGGCCCCGCCATTAATCCCTGGACGACTCTAAAAAATATAAGAACATCAAGATTAGTCGAAAGACTACACATTAATGAAGACAGCGAAAAGAAGGTTACTGATAGTAAAAATAACCTTAATTCGCCTATTCTTTGTGCCAGCCTGCCGGTAACAGGGATCGCAATGGCATTTGCTACGCCAAACGATGTGATAACCCATGTGCCTTCGTCCGTTGATGCTCCGAGAAAGCCAGATATTGTGGGTATTGCGACGTTAGAAATAGTGGAGTCCAACATTTGCATAAACGTCGCTAATGACAATGCAATAGTGACGCACCATAACGTCCCACCGGTTAATGGTGCCGGAGTTGATTTAGTGATTGCCATTAAAGTTGTCCATTATGAGAAATAATGTTGTTAATCTCTTTTTCTATCGGACTGGTATCGATAACTAAGGCCTTACTGGTGTAAGCAGGCATGGACGTCACGGATGAAGCCAGATCAGGCATATCGGCAATGTCTTCGTTCTTGGTATCAATGGTTGCAGTCATCGATAAACCAATGCGCAAGGGATGTTCCATGAGTTCTTTTGGATCCAGAGACACCTCAACCGGTACACGCTGAACGATTTTGATCCAGTTCCCTGTCGCATTTTGTGCAGGTAATAAGGAGAACGCATTGCCGGTTCCCATATTGATCCCTGTCACCCGACCATGAAACACAACATTTTCACCATAAAGATCGCTGATTATATTAACCGATTGACCAATCCGTACATCCGTGAGTTGTGTTTCTTTAAAGTTGGCATTAACCCACATTTGACGTGCCGGTACGACAGCCATTAACGATTGTCCAGGACTCACTGTTTCGCCAACCTGCACACTTCGCTGGGCAATATAACCAGTAACCGGACTCTTAATATCCGTACGCTTAAGCGCTAACCAGGCTTCTTTGGTTGCATCCGCAGCTTCAACAACTTGTGGCTGGCGATTTAATGGTGTGTTCATTACTAAGGCTTTGTTCGCTTTATAAGCCTGAATAGCTGCATTCAATGCCGCTTTGCTACTTATTAACGTATTTTTGGTGTGCTCCAGCGTTTCTTTTGAAATAACCCCCTGCTTTGCTAGCGGCACACGACGATTATAATCTTCTAAAGATTGTTGATACTGGATACGTGCTGAAGCGACTTCGGCACTGTATTGTTTATCCTGTAAGTATAGTTTATTCGTTTGTCGCACAATATTTGCCAGATTATTTTTAGCTTTATTGAGTGCAATCGTAGCATCAGTTTTATCCAGTGAAACTAAAATGTCACCCTGTCGAACAAAGTTCGTATCTTTATGATTAACGACAGTGACACTGCCTGAGACTTGTGCAGAAATTGGATCAGCATTCCCCGTAACATAGGCGTCATCTGTACTAATCATGTCTTCTAATTCCAGTGACCAATAGGCATAGGCTCCTGAAAACGCAATAAATAAAACCACTGCTAATAAAGAAAAATATTTTCTTCTGTCAGAATGTTTTTTATTTGAATTAATCTGTTCCACTATTATCTCTCATTTCGCATAGATGAAATTTATGAATTGAATGAAAAGAGTATTCATTCTTCATATCAAACACAGTGCATGTGTTACACATTATCCCAGGAACGTTGGAGGCCTAATTTAAAGGAGTTGCAGAAGATACAACAGAGGACTAAACCGTGACTTTTGCAATACAATTCTTACGCCTGTAGGATTAATGAGAAGCCTTATAGTACTCATTTGAAACTATAAGTTAGCGGTATCATCCCTGATTTTATTGTTGACATTTTATTTATGCCGACTATTTATATGGTATACTTGCCGAATTATCTTAAAGGAAGCTCAAATTTTCTTATTTTTATTGAGAAAATGAGATGATGCCTTATGTCTGTATTACTACAGGGAGAAGGGAAATGCTTCATTGCAAAGGGAATAATCTATGAACGCAATAATTATTGATGACCATCCTCTTGCTATCGCAGCAATTCGTAATTTATTGATCAAAAACGATATTGAAATCTTAGCAGAGTTGACTGAAGGCGGAAGCGCCGTTCAGCGGGTGGAAACACTTAAGCCTGATATCGTCATCATTGATGTCGATATCCCCGGAGTTAACGGTATCCAGGTGTTAGAAACGCTGAGAAAGCGCCAATATAGCGGAATTATTATTATTGTCTCCGCTAAAAATGACCATTTTTACGGGAAACATTGTGCTGATGCTGGCGCTAATGGTTTCGTGAGTAAAAAAGAAGGCATGAACAATATCATTGCGGCTATTGAAGCTGCAAAAAATGGCTACTGCTATTTCCCCTTCTCTCTCAACCGGTTTGTTGGAAGTTTAACGTCCGACCAGCAAAAACTCGACTCCTTATCGAAACAAGAAATTAGTGTTATGCGGTATATTCTTGATGGCAAGGATAATAATGACATTGCTGAAAAAATGTTCATCAGCAACAAAACTGTCAGCACTTATAAAAGTCGCTTGATGGAAAAATTAGAATGCAAATCACTGATGGATCTTTACACATTCGCACAACGTAACAAAATCGGCTAACCACATGAAGTTTTTACCCTATATTTTTCTTCTCTGTTGTGGTCTTTGGTCGACCATAAGTTTCGCAGACGGAGATTACATCGAATATCGTGGCATCAGTAGTAACAACCGTGTCACACTTGATCCACTACGTCTGAGCAACAAGGAATTACGCTGGCTGGCGAGCAAAAAAAATCTTGTGATTGCAGTACACAAGTCCCAAACAGCTACGTTGTTGCATACCGATTCGCAGCAACGGATTCGTGGTATTAATGCTGATTATTTAAATCTTTTAAAAAGAGCGTTAAATATCAAATTAATACTCCGGGAATACGCAGATCATCAAAAAGCAATGGACGCGCTGGAAGACGGTGAAGTTGATATCGTGTTATCACATTTAGTTACTTCGCCGCCTGTTAATGAGGACATTGCTGCAACCAAACCATTGATAATTACCTTTCCGGCGCTGGTAACCACCCTTCACGACTCAATGCGACCGCTTACCTCACCAAAACCAGTAAATATTGCTCGGGTAGCAAATTACCCCCCAGACGAGGTAATTCATCAATCATTTCCAAAAGCAACAATTATCTCTTTTACAAATTTATATCAGGCATTAGCATCCGTTTCTACCGGACAGAATGATTACTTTATTGGTAGTAACATCATTACCAGCAGTATGATTTCCCGCTATTTCACTCACTCCTTAAATGTAGTGAAATATTATAACTCGCCGCGTCAATATAATTTTTTCTTGACCAGAAAAGAATCCGTCATTCTTAATGAAGTACTCAATCGGTTTGTTGATGCTTTAACAAATGAAGTTCGCTATGAAGTATCACAAAATTGGCTTGATACAGGAAACCTGGCCTTTCTGAACAAACCATTAGAACTCACTGAACATGAAAAACAGTGGATTAAGCAACATCCCGATTTAAAGGTGCTGGAAAATCCTTACTCCCCTCCCTATTCTATGACTGATGAAAATGGCTCGGTTCGGGGCGTTATGGGGGATATTCTTAATATTATTACCTTGCAAACAGGTTTAAATTTTTCTCCGATCACCGTTTCACACAATATCCATGCCGGAACACAGCTTAATCCCGGTGGATGGGATATCTTACCTGGCGCTATTTATAGTGAAGATCGAGAAAATAATGTTTTATTTGCTGAAGCCTTCATAACAACGCCTTACGTTTTCGTCATGCAAAAAGCGCCTGATAGTGAACAAACTTTAAAAAAAGGAATGAAAGTTGCCATTCCATATTACTATGAGCTTCATTCGCAATTGAAAGAGATGTATCCGGAGGTTGAGTGGATACAAGTCGATAATGCTAGCGCTGCATTTCACAAGGTTAAGGAAGGTGAACTTGATGCCCTGGTCGCGACACAGCTAAATTCGCGTTACATGATCGACCATTACTATCCTAATGAGCTTTATCATTTTCTTATTCCCGGCGTTGAGAATGCATCGCTTTCGTTCGCTTTTCCTCGCGGAGAACCAGAACTTAAGGATATTATTAATAAAGCATTGAATGCAATTCCCCCAAGCGAAGTTCTGCGCCTGACGGAAAAATGGATCAAAATGCCCAATGTGACCATTGACACATGGGACCTCTATAGTGAGCAATTTTACATTGTTACGACTTTATCCGTTTTATTAGTTGGCAGTAGCCTTTTATGGGGATTCTACCTGTTACGCTCAGTTCGTCGTCGTAAGGTAATTCAGGGTGATTTAGAAAACCAAATATCATTCCGGAAAGCACTCTCGGATTCCTTACCGAATCCAACTTATGTTGTAAACTGGCAAGGTAATGTCATTAGTCACAATAGTGCATTTGAACATTATTTCACTGCTGATTACTACAAAAATGCAATGTTACCATTAGAAAACAGTGACTCCCCCTTTAAAGATGTTTTTTCTAATGTGCATGAAGTCACAGCAGAAACAAAAGAAAACAGAACAATATATAGCCAAGTTTTTGAAATTAATAATGGTACTGAAAAAAGATGCATTAATCATTGGCATACATTATGCAATTTACCTGCAAGTGACAATGCAGTATATATTTGTGGTTGGCAAGATATTACCGAGACGCGTGATTTAATTCATGCACTCGAAGTAGAAAGAAATAAAGCGATCAATGCAACTGTCGCAAAAAGCCAGTTCCTGGCAACAATGAGTCACGAAATAAGAACACCAATAAGCTCCATTATGGGCTTCCTGGAACTTCTGTCGGGTTCAGGTCTTAGCAAGGAGCAACGTGTGGAGGCGATTTCACTTGCTTACGCCACCGGACAGTCACTCCTCGGCTTAATTGGTGAAATCCTTGATGTCGACAAAATTGAATCGGGTAACTATCAACTTCAACCACAATGGGTCGATATCCCTACTTTAGTCCAAAACACTTGTCATTCTTTCGGTGCGATTGCTGCAAGCAAATCCATCGCATTAAATTGCAGCAGTACGCTTCCTGAACGCTACCTGGTTAAAATCGACCCTCAAGCATTTAAGCAGGTGCTGTCTAATTTACTGAGTAATGCCCTTAAATTTACCACCGAGGGGGCAGTAAAAATTACGACTTCCCTGGTTCATATTGATGACAACCACGCTGTTATCAAAATGACGATTATGGACACCGGAAGCGGATTATCGCAGGAAGAACAACAACAACTGTTTAAACGCTATAGCCAAACAAGTGCAGGTCGTCAGCAAACAGGTTCTGGTTTAGGCTTAATGATCTGCAAAGAATTAATTAAAAACATGCAGGGCGATTTGTCATTAGAAAGTCATCCAGGCATAGGAACGACATTTACGATCACAATCCCGGTAGAAATTACCCAACAAGTGGCGACTGTCGAGGCAAAAGCAGAACAACCTATGACACTCCCTGAAAAGTTGAGCATATTAATCGCGGATGATCATCCGACCAACAGGCTATTACTCAAACGCCAGCTAAACCTATTAGGGTATGATGTTGATGAAGCCTCTGATGGTGTACAGGCGCTACACAAAGTCAGTATGCAACATTATGATCTGCTTATTACTGACGTTAATATGCCGAATATGGATGGTTTTGAGTTGACCCGCAAACTCCGTGAGCAACATTATTCTTTACCCGTCTGGGGGCTTACGGCCAACGCACAGGCTAATGAACGCGACAAAGGGTTAAGTTGTGGCATGGATCTATGCTTGTTCAAACCATTGACCCTGGATGTACTAAAAACACATTTAAGTCAGTTACAACAGGTTGCGCATATTGCTCCCCTGTATCGCCATCTTGATATCGAAGCCCTGAAAAATAATACGGCGAACGATCTGCAACTAATGCAGGAGATTCTCATGACTTTCCAGCATGAAACGCATAAAGATCTATCCGCTGCGTTTCATGCGCTAGAAGCTGGCGATAACAGAACTTTCCATCAGTGTATTCATCGCATCCACGGTGCGGCTAACATCCTGAATTTGCAAAAGTTGATTAATCTTAGCCACCAGTTAGAAATAACGCCCGTTTCAGATGACAGCAAGCCTGAAATTCTTAAGTTGCTGAACTCTGTTAAAGAACACATTGCAGAGTTAGACCAGGAGATTGCGGTTTTCTGTCAACAAAATGACTAAATAGCGGCTCCCACAATGTTCAAATGTGGGAGCTATTTACCAGCACATCTAACATTTACGATGAGAATTCCTGGCGAATTTGTTCCCCATGCTGGTCGAGCGTTGCCGCTCCCGGCATAACATGCGGGTCCGCGCAGCCGCTGATTTTTATCGGATTACCCGGCATCATTATTCCGCCAGCTTCAATCAACATATTTCTCGCCTGAGTTTGTGGCAAATTAATGGCCTCAGCCACACTTAATAGCGGCGCTACAGGCACACCAACTTCATGTATTCTGGCTAACCAAACTTCAGCTGCCTGCGTTTTTAACGTCCGCTCAATATATTGTTTAAGAATAGCTTGATTTTGTACACGTAAAATATTGCTGTTAAATCGGGGATCATCAACAAGTTCCGTCAGATCCAGTGCCTGGCATAACGCAGAAAAAAGCTTGTCATTACCACAACAAATAGTAATTGGTTTATCCTGAGTATCGAAAACATCAAAAGGAGCCATGTAGGGATGGCGATTTCCCAGACGTTGTGGTGACTTCCCAGTCGCGATATATGCCATCAGTCCATGCTCCAGAAAACTCAGAGTGGCATCAAACATCGCGATATCGACATGCGCCCCTCGCTGGCTCTTTTCGCGGCCATAAAGCGCACTCACAATTCCACTGAATAAATAGACACCGCCACATAAATCCGCAAGAGAGGTGCCAACACGCACTGGCGGAGCATCAGGATATCCCGTTTCCATCATTATTCCACTCATTGCCTGAATAATGGTATCGTAGGCCGGAGCATCTTTTAGCGGACCGGTATGTCCGAAACCTGACGATGAAGCATAGATGAGGCGTGGGTTGATTTCTTGTAGAGTTTCCCATGAAAACCCCAGTTTTTCCATTGTACCTGGGCGAAAATTCTCAGCTAATACATCCGCTTGTTTAAGCATATTTATAAATATGCTTTTATCGTGATCATTCTTTAAATCAAGAACCACACTCTCTTTGCCATGATTAATAAAACTGTAATAGAGTGACTGTCCATCCACATAGGGACCAAATGTGCGGGTATCATCACCATGACCTGGCGGCTCAACTTTAATTACCCTTGCGCCCATATTACAAAGGAGTTGAGTTCCGAAAGGCCCATTAAGGACATGAGTCATATCAATAACTAATAAGCCTTCAAACGGCCCTTTGCTTTCAGTATTTGTCATTTGCTTATGCCTTGAAAAAAAGCCGAAGGTGAAAAGACTCTTCGGCATTTATGAAAATTAATAACATGATTAATTATGAAACCAGTCGACTGACATAAATCCACAAGGGAGCCGTGACGACAAAACCCAGCACACTAACAGCCAATGACGCTGTACCAGTGCGGGTGTAGACATTAAACCGGCTGGCAATAATGATTCCGGAGAATGCCGGCGGTAATGCGCCTGCCAGTACCATCATCTGCAGATGTTCGCTGTTCAAATGACATGCCATACCAACGAGAAGCAGTGCCAGTGGCATCAGAATCAGCTTCAGGAAGGTGTTATAAGCAATTTCAGCACTGAACTCGAATTTATGTGCAGCCAGAGTCAACCCCGCAGCGAATACCGCTACCCCTGAGTTAGCCTTCGCAATCAGATTAAAGGTTGGATCCCATGCTGCCGGAATTTTTACCCCAACCAACACCAGGATCGTTGCCAGAACAGGTGCCCATACGACTGGCTCCTTTGCCGCAGAGATTAACGCGCTCAGATTGCTATTCTTCTTACCATCCGCTCCTGAGGAGGGATTCAGCAAATACAGACCAATAGGAATAGTAATTGCGTTAACAATAATAGAAATAATTGCTACCACTAAACCTGTTGATACGGAATCACCATAAATAGGGTCGAGAACTGCAAACCCCAGGAATCCAATGGTAGGTGAACCTGCAATTAATGCACATACTGCTGCTTCTGCATGGGTACGTTTAAAAAATTTGTAGCAACCAAACCAGGAGAAAAAGAAACATCCGACAATAACCACAAGTGATACAAGGGTCAGGCGAGTGTCCGCAAAAATCATTTCCCTGTTTGCCCGGGTAATAGAAACAAATAGGGCCGCAGGAAGAGCGTAGTTTAATACCAGTTTATTAAATGCCCGGGCTTGATCTTCTGAAAAAGTTTCTCGTCTGCCGCTAAAATAACCCAACAGCATGATTACGATAATAGGCAATAAATCGCCAATAAAAAATGTTAGCATAATAGTATTTCCGATAAGGGTCCCCTCACCATCGATAATGAGTTGGCAAGAGGAGACGATGTCAGTATTTAATTACCAGCGACTTGTTTTGGGTTAAGTTTGGTAATATGGCCACTTTCAGTTCCTGCTGCTGGGTCGATGACCACATTAATAATGGTCGGTTTGCGCGACTGAATACCGGTGGTTAAAGCATGACGAAGTTCATCTGTCGTGGTGACGTTATATCCAACGCCACGAAATGCATCCATTAATTTGTCATACCTTGCATGGTGCAATAGATCTGTTGGTGATGGTGCACCAGCGCCACTGAGATCAACACCGTCTCCTCTGTAGATGCCGCCATTATTAAAAATAACGATTGTCACCGGCAGGTTATATCGACAAATCGTTTCAATCTCCATCCCACTGAAACCAAAAGCACTATCACCTTCAATGGCGACAACCGGAGAACCAGAGGTCACGCTAGCACCGATGGCATAGCCCATACCGATGCCCATGACACCCCATGTGCCACAATCCAGACGACGACGTGGTTTATACATATCAATAATATTTCGTGCATTATCCAGGGTATTTGCCCCTTCATTAACTAAATAAATATCCTGGTTCTCGCGCAATACATCGCGCACCGCACTCAATGCATTAAAGTAATTTAATGGTTGGGTATCTGTACTTAACTTTTCATGCATTTTTTGCGCATTTTGCTGCTTGTGGATATTTAAAATATCGCGCCACACCAGTGGAGTCGTAAATGTGTTTTGTTTCAGTTCTGCCAGCATACCGTGCATACTGGATGCAATATCGCCAACGACTGGCACAGCAATGGGGCGGTTGCTGTCAATTTCCTGCGGTTCTATATCCAGTTGAATAAACTGTGTATCTGCCGCCCATCCTTTTTTACCGTGCGCCAGTAACCAATTCAGTCGCGCCCCAACAAGCATGACAACATCAGCATTTGCCAGCGCAAACGAACGCGCAGCCGCCGCAGAAAGTGGATGCGTATCTTCCAGGACCCCTTTCGCCATAGACATTGGCAGGAATGGAATCTGGGTACTTTCAATAAACTCACGAAGCTGCTCATCAGCTTGTGAATACGCCGCGCCTTTACCAAGGATAATTAATGGCCGTTCTGCTTTTGCTAACAGCGAAATTGCACTAGTGACTGACTTCGGGCATGGCAATAACGCTGGCGATGGGTTTTCAACTTTAACAATAGTGGCTAATGCCTCGTCTTTTTCCATCGTCGCAGCCAGGACATTTGCTGGCAAATCAAGATAAACACCGCCAGGGCGACCCGAAACGGAGACCCGGATAGCGCGTGCCAACGCAATGCCAAGATCCTGCGGCTGGTTAACGCGGAATGCCGCTTTGGCATAGGGTTTTGCCGCATTCATTTGGTCCAGCTCTTCATAATCACCTTGCTGGAGATCAACGATCGCGCGATCGCTGGAGCCGCTGATCATGATCATCGGAAAACCATTTACTGTTGCGTTGGCCAATGCGGTCAAACCATTGAGGAATCCTGGCGCAGAAACGGTCAGGCAGATCCCTGGCTTTTGGGTAAGAAAACCGCTTGCCGCAGCCGCATAGCCTGCAGATTGCTCATGACGAAAACCAATATAACGAATGCCTTCCGCCTGGGCATGGCGCGCCATATCCGTCACAGGAATACCTACAACACCATAAATAGTGTCAATATTATTCTGTTTTAATGCTTCAACGATGATATGCATACCATCTGTCATTTGAAGTTGATCTGACATGATTAATAACCTCGAAATTTTTATAAATTGGGAGCCAGAAGCCCCCGTTAATATCAGATGGCGTGGTTTTGCTTCATTGCAGCAATTTCATCGTCGCTATAACCCAGCTCCTGCAATACAGCAGCGGTATGTTCACCTAATAGCGGCGCAGCTTTAATATCCGGCGTAAAGGCAGAGAATTTCATTGGACAACCAACTGTCAGATATTTTCCACGCAACGGTTGTTCCACTTCGACAACACTGCCACTTTGGCGCAAAGAGGGATCAAGTGAAATTTCTTTCATACTTAATACCGGTGCACAAGGAATATCAAACTGAGTCAAATAGGCCACCGCTTCATGTTTATCAATAGTGACAGTGTATTTTTCGATTTCAGCAAAAATATCGAAAATATGTGGCTGTCGGGCATGAGCTGTACTGTATGCCGGATCGGTAATCCATTCTGGTTTGCCGATAGCTTTACAGGTGTTTTCCCAGTTTTGCTCCTGAATAGTGAAATAAATATAGGCGTTAGGATCGGTTTCCCAGCCTTTACATTTCAGGATCCAGCCAGGCTGACCGCCACCACCCGCATTACCACCGCGTGGTACTGCGTCGCCAAATGTGCCATTCGGATACTGCGGGTATTCTTCCAGATAACCCAGCTTATCGAGGCGCTGCTGGTCACGTAATTTCACGCGGCAAAGGTTCAACACGGCATCCTGCATTGACATGGTAACTCGTTGCCCACGCCCCGTTTTTTCGCGATGCAGCAAAGCAGCAAGTAAACCGATCAGCAAATGCATTCCGGTGTTGCTGTCACCCAACGCTGCAGCGCTTACCAGCGGCGGGCCGTCCCAAAAACCCGTAGTGGATGCCGCGCCACCCGCTGCCTGAGCAACGTTTTCATAGGCTTTTACATTCACATAAGGCGAACACTCATCAAACCCTTTGATCGAACCAAAAATCAGACGTGGGTTGATTTCCTGAATATGCTCCCAGGTGAAGCCCATGTGATCAATAGCCCCTGGATGAAAGTTCTCGACCAAGATATCAGCTTCGCGGATCAGCTTTTCCATTACCTCTTTGCCTTCCGCTGTTTTGGTATTTAATTCAATAGAACGTTTGTTGCTGTTAAGCATGGTGAAGTAAAGTGCATCGATATCAGGAATATCTCGCAGCTGGCGACGCGTTACGTCACCAACGCCGGGACGTTCAATTTTAATGACGTCAGCGCCAAACCACGCCAGCATCTGAGTACAAGATGGGCCAGATTGCACACCGGTGAAATCGAGAACTTTAATTCCTTGAAGTGGAGTTGACATAGCAATACCTATTAGTTAATTAAATATATGTTAATTTAGCGTTTATTTAAGGCATAACGCCCTCTATAAATAATCCGCAAAATATCGTCGTAGCTGCACTCGATATTTTTAAATTCCTGTATCAAGTGCTGAAAATCATTTCATCGCCACTTCCAATTCCTTTTTGCATGGTAAGTAGTGAGGACGAAAAGAAGAATATGATAAATATTGGTTTGCGGTAATCAGAGAGAGCCGCGACATTTGTGATGTTATTCTTACAACTGTAAGAAGCGATTGTGATTTACAGTTAGGGAAATGATTACGATTTTTAAATCGTACCATAAAACATAACATAAACAATGATTTCGTGATGACACGGGATTATTGATGTTTACTTTGAGGAATAGAAAATGCGTGTTTATAGAACCGCGAGCGCCAAATAATTTTATGACCACAATCGGTCGTATTGTGGTCATAAAAAATTGTCGCCTGGAGGGAGTAAAATCTTTTACTTCAATATGCTGCCTGTCAGCATTAGTTCACAAACAGTGCTTCGCTATCGACGATGATTCCATCTTCCGCACCTTTAAGCGCCAGGTTTGCCTCGTAGTATTGCTTTTTATCAAGCAGTTTCTGCGCATCAGCAAGTGCATTACGAGTCTGTTTAAGCGGCATCAGATATTGGTTTTCCATTACGCCAACACCGGCCAGGCGAAGCTCTTCCATTGCGCCCTTTTTATCCCCTTTCGCCATTTTTTCATTCGCAATTTTTATCGCTGCTTCTTTTTCTGGTGTCGCTACATAACTCTCAGAAATTCCGACAGATGCATTAATGACAATATATTGGTCATCATTGATATTGGTCTTTTTACCTGGCTTAGCGAACTTTGCCCATTCAGTACTGTCATCTGACAGCAAAGCGGAAGCTTCATTGGTCAGTTCTTTTGCCTTTTCCGGATCGCCATGAAACAGAGCCAGGCGCGCTACCTGCACGTCACGCATCGCATATAAACCCTGTTCAGAGATACGCTCTGCTGCTACCGTTTTCTGGGTTTGCTGAACTTGCTGAGTTTGCTGTTGTGCTGCTACCGGTGCATTATCAGCAGCCCATACAGTTGAAGATGCCAGAACTGCTGTGACCATCGTAGCCATAATTAAACGTTTCATACTTACCTCATTCTTTAACAGTTTTAGAAAACGCCGCCATCATATTGGGTGAGCATGAAATGAGAAATCAGAGAGCAACGGTCATTTTGAAAGGGTTATCTTACAGTTGTAGTTATTATCGCAAGAAGTATTTTAGTCTTACAATTGTAGGAATATGCTTCCTGTCGCAGAGAACTATTCTTATATACCACAAAGAGATGTCATTTATTATATCGATGTAAATACTGATTAATTAAATGTAAATACAGCCATAACATCGTAGGTTCTCAGTGAGCCATTCTCAGGATAACTTTCTATGAAAGTAAACTTAATGCTTTTTAGCTTATTCTTATTGGTCTCTATTATGGCATGCAATGTTTTTGCATTTTCCATTTCTGGTGGTGGAAGTGAGACGAGCTATAAAGAGACAGAAAAAACGTCAGTGATGACGACAACTCATTCTACAAAACTTCAACCATCACAGGCGATTTTGTTTAAGATGAGAGAAGATGCGCCACCATTAAATCTCACAGAAGACATCACGCCCCCTTTTCCGACAAAGGCGAATTATCTTATTCATCCTGTGCGATAGCGTCTGTCACATGGCAGGTGAACAATCATATCTGTTGATGATGTGAGCACCTGCCCAAATGATCCATCCTGAACTACTACCGCCTGCCATACCCCACCATAAAGCGAATCATCAAGCCACAAGCCGGGGCAAGAAACATAAATATCCCCGTCACTAGTTCATTACCGCCAGTTAACCACATGGTGAAGTAGTAAATGAGTGCAGCGAGGATCACCATGCCGAAGAAAGAAGAGACCGCCGAGACCACGTTCAGTACCTGACCGATGTATCCGCTTACGCAGACAATACACAGGGCGAGAAACATCCATAAATAAATCATAGCTCAACCTCCTGCCGCGCTAAAAAACCTGTAACTTCAGTCACTTTAATAGTAAGACAATCCTTAACCTCTGGCAATTTTTGCTAAGCATCAATGAAAACAGCACGTTAAATGCAACGCTATTGCGTGCGGAAAATTTTTTACTTTGCACGATTAATAATCAGTAGATGAAAGCAGTCAGCCAGTGATAAAGTAGAGCCACCGCATTCATGCTCCTCGTGGTTATGTCCTGACTAGTCTTTACACTCTTTACAGGAACCATTGTCGTACATGATGGCCCAATCAATTGAGTGTACCGCTGTCGACATGGAATCTTCTGCGATACAACAATTCGTATCTACAGAAGGTAACTATGTTTCCAAAATGCAAATTTTCCCGCGAGTTTCTACATCCTCGCTACTGGATCACGTGGTTTGGGCTTGGTGTACTCTGGCTTTGGGTACAGCTTCCTTACCCTGTTCTCTGTTTTCTCGGCACGCGTATCGGCACGATGGCGCGACCATTCCTGAAACGTCGTGAATCTATCGCCCGTAAGAACCTGGAACTTTGTTTCCCACAGCATTCTGCTGAAGAGCGCGAGAAGATGATTGCCGAAAACTTTCGTTCACTCGGCATGGCGCTGGTAGAAACCGGCATGGCATGGTTCTGGCCCGACAGTCGCGTACGTAAATGGTTTGATGTTGAAGGGCTGGATAACCTCAAACGCGCACAACTGCAAAATCGTGGCGTGATGGTTGTCGGCGTCCATTTTATGTCGCTGGAATTGGGCGGCCGCGTGATGGGACTATGTCAGCCAATGATGGCCACCTATCGTCCGCATAATAATCAGCTGATGGAATGGGTGCAGACCCGTGGTCGCATGCGCTCTAACAAAGCGATGATCGGCAGAAATAATCTGCGCGGTATTGTCGGTGCGCTGAAGAAAGGTGAAGCGGTATGGTTTGCTCCCGATCAGGATTATGGTCGTAAAGGCAGCTCCTTCGCGCCGTTCTTTGCGGTGGAAAATGTCGCCACAACCAATGGTACGTATGTCCTTTCACGTCTCTCTGGCGCAGCCATGTTAACCGTAACGATGGTAAGAAAAGCGGATTACAGCGGATATCGTTTGTACATCACCCCAGAGATGGAAGGCTACCCGGCAGATGAAAATCAAGCCGCTGCCTATATGAACAAGATTATCGAGAAAGAGATCATGCGCGCGCCGGAGCAGTACCTCTGGATCCACCGTCGCTTTAAAACGCGCCCGGTGGGTGAATCGTCGTTATACATTTAACAAACTGCTCTTACTCTTTCCCTCCTCAAATCAGCCATAATAACCTCATGGTTTTTATGGTTTTTTTCTTAAGGTTTTTTCCTTCGCTGAATCTCTAATTATTACCGTCAGAAATTAAACTGTCGCCGATATGAGACACCTGTAAGTTACTAAAAGTAAATAAGAAAATGCCTCTTGTCTCGTTTCAGTTTTAGGCGTACATTAGCGCCGTCTCGAGCAGTTTAGCTCAGAATTCTGGGGTGATGCCCACGGTAAAATACGGACTTTCAATGTCGTTTTGCCCGGTGTCAACTCACTGTATCAGGTGTAATGAAGTCATTCAGGCGTAACAGTAATTACGCGGAGAGATGTAAAGTGAAATATTTCTTTATGGGCATTTCTTTTATGGTCATCGTTTGGGCCGGTACTTTTGCCCTGATGATCTAAAAGCAAACTGTGCAATGAAAAACAGGAGCCATCTGGCTCCTGTTTGCATTTCTGGCGATGGTGTTTATTCCGCGTTTTCGTGAATATGTTTGCTGCTGGCGGGTAGTAAACCGTCGGCACGGAACATCGCTTTAATTCCACGAATCGCCTGGCGAATACGATCGCGGTTTTCAATCAGCGCAAAGCGAACATGGGTGTCGCCGTAGTCGCCAAAGCCAATCCCTGGAGAGACACAGACCTTCGCTTCGTTAAGCAGTTTCTTGGCAAATTCCAGTGAGCCCATGGCCGCATATGGTTCCGGGATTTTCGCCCAGACATACATCGAAGCCTTCGGCATTTCGACCATCCAGCCCGCTTCATGCAGCCCTTTAACCAGTACATCACGGCGGCGTTTGTACTGTTCGGCAATATCGCGCACGCACTGTTGATCGCCCTCCAGTGCCGCAATCGCCGCCACCTGCAACGGCGTAAAGGTGCCGTAATCGTGATAGCTTTTAATACGTGACAACGCGCTGACCAGCGTTTTGTTACCGACCATAAAGCCGATACGCCAGCCCGCCATGTTGTAGCTTTTCGACAGCGTAAAGAACTCTACCGCCACATCGCGTGCACCTGGCACCTGCATGATTGACGGCGCTTTCCAGCCATCGTAGACGATATCGGCATAGGCCAGGTCATGGACCACCAGCACATCGTAGCGTTTCGCCAGCGCCACAACCTTCTCAAAGAATTCCAGTTCCACGCATTGCGCGGTTGGGTTCGACGGGAAGCCGAGGATCATCATCTTCGGTTTCGGATAACTTTCGCGAATGGCGCGTTCCAGTTCGTTGAAGAAATCGACACCTTCCACCAGCGGCACTGAGCGTACCTGCGCCCCGGCAATCACCGCGCCGTAAATATGAATCGGGTAGCTTGGATTAGGCACCAGTACAGTGTCACCGTGATCCAGCGTCGCCAGCATCAGATGCGCCAGCCCCTCTTTCGAGCCAATGGTGACGATAGCCTCTGATTCCGGGTCGATCTCGACGTCGTAACGATCCTGATACCAGCGGGAAATGGCGCGACGTAACCGCGGAATACCACGCGAGGTGGAATAACCATGCGTGTCCGGTCGCTGGGCCACCGTACATAATTTTTCGACGATATGCGGCGGGGTCGCACCGTCCGGGTTACCCATACTGAAATCGATAATATCTTCGCCGCGCCGACGCGCAGCCATTTTCAGTTCAGCGGTAATGTTAAAAACGTAGGGTGGGAGACGATCAATACGCGTAAAGCGACGTTCAGGGCGAGTGTCAGCCATAATTTCCTCAGATTAACGTTAGCGCCCGGACCGTCCGAGCGACGCTGCCACGATGGTGGCTGTTTTGAAAATAGCCTGATTAATTTCTGTCTGTCCAGCGTTTTAGAACATTTTTATCAATGGCTTTAAATGAGGAACTCCACTTCAAAAACAGGAAATTTATCTACGCTAACAAGAAAATTACCACTCATTTTATTAACATTATAATTTCAATAAATTTACCAGCCAGATGTGCATTATCAAGAGATGCATTGCTAATACACCATTTATCTTTCAATCCCCTTTTAAAGTTGTGGTTTTTCCTCAAAAACGGCCTGCTGGTCATCAGCCTTCAGGTTACCTATCATAGAGGTTTAATCCTTATTCAGAGTCACCCGTGCACGAAATATTCAACATGCTGCTGGCGGTCTTCGATCGGGCAGCGTTAATGCTTATCTGCCTGTTCTTTCTCATCCGTATCCGCCTGTTTCGCGAACTGTTGCACAAGTCGGCGCACTCCCCAAAAGAGCTGCTCGCCGTTACCGCCATTTTCTCGCTGTTCGCCCTGTTCAGCACCTGGTCCGGCGTGCCCGTAGAAGGCTCGCTGGTTAATGTGCGTATTATCGCGGTGATGTCAGGCGGGATTCTGTTTGGCCCGTGGGTAGGCATCATTACCGGTGTGATTGCGGGTATTCACCGTTATTTAATTGACATCGGCGGCGTGACGGCAATTCCGTGCTTTATCACCAGTATTCTCGCGGGTTGCATATCAGGCTGGATCAACCTGAAAATCCCTAAAGCACAGCGCTGGCGCGTCGGTATTCTCGGCGGCATGTTATGTGAAACGTTGACCATGATTCTGGTGATTGTCTGGGCACCAACTACCGCGTTGGGGATCGATATCGTCTCTAAAATCGGGATTCCAATGATCCTCGGTAGCGTCTGTATCGGCTTTATTGTGCTGCTGGTGCAAAGCGTTGAGGGCGAAAAAGAGGCCAGCGCCGCGCGGCAGGCCAAGCTGGCGCTGGATATCGCCAACAAAACGCTGCCGCTGTTTCGCCATGTCAATAGCGAGTCATTACGCAAAGTTTGTGAAATTATCCGCGATGATATTCACGCCGATGCGGTAGCGATTACCAACACCGATCATGTGCTGGCCTATGTTGGCGTAGGTGAACACAACTATCAGAATGGCGATGACTTCATTAGCCCAACAACGCGTCAGGCAATGAATTACGGAAAAATCATTATTAAAAATAATGATGAAGCCCACCGCACGCCAGAGATTCATTCGATGCTGGTGATCCCATTGTGGGAGAAAGGCGTGGTGACAGGAACACTGAAAATTTACTACTGCCACGCACATCAGATCACCTCGTCATTACAGGAAATGGCGGTCGGTCTGTCGCAAATCATCTCCACCCAACTGGAGGTTTCACGCGCCGAGCAACTACGTGAAATGGCAAATAAGGCAGAGCTTCGCGCTCTGCAAAGCAAAATTAATCCCCATTTCCTGTTTAATGCTCTGAATGCTATCTCATCGTCGATCCGTCTGAATCCGGATACCGCTCGCCAGCTGATCTTTAATCTGTCGCGTTATCTGCGCTATAACATTGAATTAAAAGACGATGAGCAAATCGATATCAAAAAAGAGCTGTATCAAATTAAAGACTATATTGCCATTGAGCAGGCCCGCTTTGGCGACAAGCTGACGGTTATCTATGATATTGATGAAGAGGTCAATTGCTGCATTCCCAGCCTGCTGATCCAGCCGTTGGTGGAAAACGCCATTGTCCACGGTATTCAGCCTTGCAAAGGTAAAGGCGTTGTCACCATCAGCGTTGCAGAGTGCGGTAATCGGGTACGCATTGCGGTGCGAGATACCGGGCACGGCATCGATCCAAAAGTCATTGAGCGGGTCGAAGCGAACGAAATGCCGGGCAATAAAATTGGCCTGCTGAATGTCCATCATCGCGTGAAGTTGTTATATGGCGAGGGGCTGCATATTCGTCGTCTGGAGCCTGGGACGGAAATCGCATTTTACATTCCTAACCAACGCACCCCTGTCGCCTCACAGGCTACGTTATTGCTTTGAGCCGGAGTGATATTGTGAAAGTCATCATTGTTGAAGACGAATTCCTGGCACAACAGGAACTGAGCTGGCTGATTAAAGAGCACAGCCAGATGGAGATTGTCGGCACCTTTGACGATGGTCTGGACGTGTTGAAGTTTTTGCAGCATAACCGCGTCGACGCCATTTTTCTGGATATCAATATTCCGTCGCTGGATGGCGTGTTGCTGGCGCAAAACATCAGCCAGTTTGCCCATAAACCGTTTATTGTGTTCATCACTGCGTGGAAAGAACATGCGGTAGAAGCGTTTGAGCTGGAGGCGTTTGACTACATTCTCAAACCGTATCAGGAATCACGCATTACAGGAATGCTGCAAAAGCTGGAAGCAGCCTGGCAGCAACAGCAAACCAGCAGTACGCCTGCCGCAACGGTAACGCGTGAGAATGACACCATTAATCTGGTGAAAGATGAGCGAATCATCGTCACGCCCATTAACGATATCTATTACGCCGAAGCGCACGAGAAAATGACCTTTGTCTATACGCGGCGTGAATCCTACGTAATGCCAATGAACATTACTGAGTTTTGCAGCAAGCTGCCGCCGTCACATTTTTTCCGCTGCCATCGCTCATTTTGTGTCAATCTGAACAAAATCCGCGAAATCGAACCGTGGTTTAATAACACCTACATTCTGCGACTGAAAGATCTGGATTTTGAAGTACCGGTCAGCCGTAGCAAAGTAAAAGAATTCAGGCAGTTAATGCATCTGTAATCGGGATTTTCATGAAAGCAACAGGCTTGCCCGCCGATCAACAATTTTTCGCCGATCTGTTCAGCGGCCTGGTGCTTAACCCGCAACTACTGGGGCGCGTCTGGTTTGCCAGCCAGCCGGCCTCGTTGCCGGTGGGCAGTTTATGTATTGATTTTCCCCGTCTGGATATCGTGCTGCGCGGCGAATACGGCAATCTGCTGGAAGCAAAGCAGCAACATATAGTGGAAGGAGAAATGCTGTTTATTCCTGCGCGCGCGGCTAATTTACCGGTCAACAACAAACCGGTAATGCTGTTAAGTCTGGTGTTCGCGCCGACCTGGCTTGGTTTATCGTATTACGATAGCCGCACCACGTCGTTGTTGCATCCGGTTCGCCAGATCCAACTTCCCAGCCTGCAACGCGGCGAAGGTGAAGCAATGCTTACTGCCCTCACCCATCTTAGCCGTTCGCCGCTGGAGCAGAATATCATTCAGCCGCTGGTGTTAAGTTTGCTGCATCTTTGCCGCAACGTGGTGAATATGCCGCCGGGTAATTCGCAGCCGCGCGGCGATTTTCTCTATCACAGCATTTGTAACTGGGTTCAGGATAATTATGCCCAGCCGCTCACCCGTGAGAACGTGGCGCAGTTTTTTAATATCACGCCCAATCATCTGTCAAAACTGTTTGCGCAGCATGGAACAATGCGTTTTATCGAATATGTGCGTTGGGTGCGAATGGCGAAGGCGAGGATGATTTTGCAGAAATATCATCTGTCGATTCATGAAGTGGCGCAGCGTTGCGGCTTTCCGGACAGCGACTATTTTTGTCGCGTCTTCCGGCGTCAGTTTGGCCTGACACCGGGAGAGTACAGCGCCCGTTTTCAGGGCTAATTTAAAAGGCTAATTCTGTTTCCAGCAGCGTCAGGATGCTTTGTGCATCTTGCGCGGCAAACAACGACTGGCGGAAGTTTTTATTCACCAGTTTACGCGCCAGCTGCGAGAAGACTTTCACATGATTCATCCCTTCGTTAGCGCCCAGCGTCAGCATAATCACCAGTTCGACTTCGCCCATTTCTGACTGCCAGTCAACCGGTTTCACCAACCGGGCAATGCTGATACTGGAATGACGGATCCACTGAGATTTGGTGTGCGGGATCGCCACGCCAAAACCAACGCCAGTAGTGACAATCTCTTCCCGCTGCCAGACATCCTCTTCCAGCTCAAACGGATGTTCAGTACGCCCGTTAACGCCAAGGTTGCCGCACAGGAACTGGATCGCCTGCTCTTTATTGCTAAACGCCTGATCAACGAAGATATTCTCCAGCGCCAGCAGCGGGCGAACGTCTTCTTCCGGCGTAAAGGCGGTGAGTAACGCTTCAATTTCCTGCGCACTGCGGCATTCACATGCCTGACGAGCCAATTCCCGACACGCCTCGCTATCCAGTTGACGAAGCTGGCTTTTCACCGCCGGAATACGCGGGCTACTCATACTCAGCTCATCCAGGCCCAGTCCAAGCAGTAGCGGCAGATAACGACTTTCACCGCCCAGTTCACCGCAAATACCTACCCATTTGCCGCGCTGATGCGCAGTGGTAACAATCTGCTGCAACATGCGCAGGAACGATGGCGTAATCGGGTTATACAGCGGCGATACGCGCGGGTTATTACGATCGACCGCATACAGATACTGGGTCATATCGTTAGAACCGATACTGAAGAAATCGACCTCATCGCAGAAGTGGTCGATGATGTAGCACACCGACGGTACTTCCACCATGATACCCAGCGTAATCGACTCTGCATGACGCAGACCATCGCGCTTAAGCTCAACGTTCGCTTTTTGGATCTCACCCTTCACCCATAAGATCTGATCGAGGCTGTGAACCATCGGGATCATCAGCTGGGCGTTGCCGAAACTGGCGGCACGCAAAATAGCCCGCAGTTGAGTGCGGAACAGGCCAGCAAATTCCGGGTAAATTCGTACCGCACGATAGCCGAGGAACGGGTTCTCTTCCTGGGGAATGTTGAGGTAAGGAATGCTTTTATCGCCGCCGATGTCCATCGTGCGGAAAATAATCGGCTTGTCGCCCGCCGCCAGTAGCACCTGTTGGTATGCTTCAAACTGTTCCTGTTCGTCCGGCGCACTGTCGCGATCCATATAGAGCATTTCAGTACGGAACAGCCCGACGCCTTCCGCACCGTTGGCAAATGCACCAGGCGCTTCCAGAGCGGTACCAATATTCGCCGCGATATCAATGCGCTTGTTATCACGGGAATAGGCCAGCTGCGCGGCGGCCTGCGCCTGTTGTTTCTGGCGTTTATCCGCCAGCGTCTGCGCAACCTGATAATAACCGCTCACCGCGTCATCAGGATTAATAGCCAGCACGCCGCACTGGGCGTCAAGCACCGCCGGTTGCCCGGCATAGCGAGCAATGGCATCCAGTGGCAGGCCGCTCAGTACCGGGATCGCCGAGGCACGGGCCAGAATCAGGGTATGCGAGGTGCGCCCGGTTTTCTCCAGAATCATGCCCGCAAGATTTTTTAAATTGAGGCTCAAAAACTGGCTAGGGGTTAAATCTTCTGCCACCAGAATGGTCGGTTTTTCGAGCACCAGATTATTACGCGGCTTCAGTTCCGGCCAGGTGATATGCAGCAATTGTTCGCTGATATCACGAATGTCGCTGACCCGCTCGCGCAGATAATCGCTGGCAGAGGCAGAAAGCTTGGCGCAAACCTGCTCCATATTGCTGATGATCGCCGCCCCCAGCCCCTGATGCTGTTCTGCCATCAGGCGACGGATATTCCCTGCAAATTCATCATCCTGAATCAGCGATAAATGGGCGCTGAGGATAGTTTTGCTTTCGCCGTCACGCTCGCGCAACTGCTGGTTCAGTTGCTCGGCAAGCGTTGCCAGGCTGTGTTCCAGCCAGGTGGAGTCTTGCGCACTGGCCGGGATTGCCCGATAACTGTCGAGGCTGTTGCTCTGTAACAGGGTAAGCGTACCCACGCCGACGCCGCTTGCCAGCACATTGCCGTACAGTAAATCCGGGTTAAGGCGGCTTAATGAACGCGGCAGCGGATGCGCCGTCAGTTCTGCCTGCGTCGGCTGGACGCTGTCACTGTCGATAAAGCGCACCTGGATGTACTCTTCCAGCACTCGCCGCGCCTGCTCTTCATCGCTACCGCTAATGTTCAGGCTGCAACTGTCATTAAATAAAGTGCCTGTGCCAATCAGCGCCAGCGAGCTTTTGGCATCGGCCTTTGCGTTCTGGCGATGGTTGATGAAGGTGATTTCGCTTTGCCACTGGCTGCACTGTTCTTTAAGTTCCCACGCCGGACGAGCATGTAGACCGTTAGGCAAAGGACAGAGAAATTGAATCGTTAACATAACCGCTCCGGGTTAATCAGGAGATCATCTGAAATCCGTCAGTAGAACAACCGTCTCACGCGTAAGACGTTGAATAAGGGCAGATAAAAGCTGCTGCATCTGCAAAATGTCGCGGCAGTCGGCAATCGATGCGGCGCAATGTCCGTGGCGGGTTGCTGGCCCCATCACCACTGTGGGTACGCCAGTGCCGGTTAAATGCACCGCCCCGCCGTCCGTTCCGCCGTTGCTGAACATATCGGCCTGCAACGGCACGCCAATTTCTGCCGCCACGGTTTCGATCCACGCGGTAAGTTTTGGCGGCGCAATCAGCGACTTGTCGCTTAACACCAGCATCGGGCCGTTACCAATCTGGCGATGGTTAGCCGCGCCATAATCAAAGTTTTTCGCCCAGCAGGCGGTATCAAGCACAATGGCGATGTCCGGCGACACCGCGCGGGTGGCGGTTTGCCCGCCGCGTAATCCCACCTCTTCGCTGGAACTTGCCACCAGCCACACTTCCGCAGGCAGCTCGGCGTTGTGCAGCTCACGTAGTAACGTCACCAGCAGGTAGCAACCGAGGCGGTCATCAAAGGCTTTACCCATCACTCGCTGGTGAGGGAGAACCTGAAAAGTGGTATCAAACGTGACACGATCGCCCGGACGAATACCTGCCTGCATCACTTCGTCATACGAGCGCGCACCAATGTCCACGCGCATGGCGCTGACGTCATTCCCCTGCCGGTCGCCATCGAGCAAACCGGGAATTTTGCACTCTTCACGAGTAGTGATCCGTACTGGCTGAAGCTGGCGGGCAGCCATGCGCACATTGCCAACTGGCAGGACATCAATCGCCCCTTCGCGGGAGATGCTACGCACCATAAATCCCACTTCGTCCATATGCGCACAGATCATCACCTTCGGACCTGTCGATTCATTGAGGCGGATCAGCACCGCTCCCAGACCATCAAATCGCACCTCCTTTTGCAGGCGATCCGCTTCTTCCAGCAGGATCTGCCGCACTTCCTGTTCCGAGGAGGCGATCGCATCTGCCTCGCTCAACGCTTTTAATAACGATAAATCCATTATGCCTCTCCCGTGAGCAACACTGTTTTCGGCATGGCGTAGAGCACTTCTGCGCCTTGCGGGGTGACCAGCACAACATCTTCGATGCGCACGCCCCCTTGCCCTGGCAAATAAATCCCCGGCTCCACGGTCAGTAACATCCCTGGCTGTAGCGTCGTGGTGTCCCGCGGTGAAAAACGCGGCTCTTCATGGACTTCAATGCCGATGGCATGACCAGTGTTGTGACCAAAATAGTCACCATAACCGGCTTCTGTAATGATCCGGCGCGCGGCGTCGTCAACCTGTTGGCAGCGCACGCCGGGGCGAATCGCGGAGATTGCCGCGAGCTGTGCCTGCAGGACAATGTTATACACATCAAACAGTGGGTGAGATTCGGCGCTCACCCCTTCGCCATTCACCAGCAAGGTGCGCGTCATATCAGAGCAGTAGCCCTGATACAGCGCACCGAAATCGAGAGTGACAAACTCGCCCGCTGCAACAATCTTGTCGCTGGCTTTGCCGTGCGGCAGCGCCCCACGCCAGCCGCTGGCGACAATGGTGTCAAAAGAGGCTTTTTCTGCGCCCTGCTGGCGCATAAACCACTCCAGTTCAGCGGCTATCTCGCATTCGCTCATCCCCGCCTGAATAAAGCGGCGAATATGCTCTGCACCGCGATCGGCAATCCCACAGGCGAGGCGGATTTTCTCCACCTCCTCTGGCGTTTTGATTTGCCGCAGCACATCCGGCGTGGCGCTTACCAGTTTCGCATTGAGTTCAGCCTGCCAGCGGTGCGCGGTTTCCCAACTCACCTGCTGGCCTTCAAAACCGAGCGTTTGCAGCTGTTCATCGGCAATGATTTGCCTGACGATGGTTGCAAGCGTGTGCGTCGCATCAAGCAAATGCATCTGGTAGCCTTGCGTACGGGCTTCCACATCCGCGTAATAGCGCGAATCCACCAGAATGTGCGCACTTTCACGGCTAATCACCACATAGCCTGATCCGGTGGAGATCCCCAGATGCGGTTGTTTGTTCTGCCGTGAGGAGAGAAGCACCGCATCCAGTTGTTGCGCCTTAAGCCAGTCGCGCAGCGAAGCGAGTAATGTCATCAGGATTGTCCTTCTTACAGGCTATCGATTAACAATTTGCCTTTACGGAACATCATCAGACGCAGGAACACCACCATCAGCGCAGTAATGATTGCTCCCAGCGCGATCCCCGCCATATAGACACCGAGGTTAGTGACCAGCGGCCATGCCCAGATAGCAGATTCCGGGAACCATTGAACTGCACCCAGCCAGACTGCGGCGGTTGAGCCGACAATCGCGCCAACCATATAGGACGGAATAGCGGTGATGGGGCTTTCCAGCGCAAACGGAATCGCACCCTCACTGATCCCCATAAAGGCAAGGAACATGGCGGTTTTACCCTGCGGATAAAGCTGAGCGTTGAACAGGCGTTTGCCGGTTAAACGACGGTCAATAATGGTCGCCAGACCCAGACCAATCGGTGGAATAACGATAGCGATAGAACGTGCGGTGACCGGTAATACGTGATCAGTGGTAAAGCTAAAGGCAACGAAACCTGCGGCTTTGTTGATCGGGCCACCGAGGTCGATGGCGGTCGCTGCTGCGATACCCATCGCATACATCAGCGCGCCCTTCTCACCCGCGGCGGTCAGCACGGTACGGATACCACCGTTAATCCAGCCACCAAAGGGGGTGATGACGTAGTACATCGCCAGCATGACAAAAATGGCGGAAAGAATCGGTAGCAAAAATGTGGTTTTGAACGCTAACAGGAAATCCGGTAACTGGATTTTCTGGTTCATCCACTTCACAAGGTAACCCGCAACGATAGAAATAATCAGGGCACCAATGAAGGTGGACGGCACCGGCGAAGAGGTCGCCCATTGCATCGTGCTGGGATCGAAGTTCAGCAGTTGCGTAGGCTGGGTAGACATCAAGCCGCCGATAAAACCAGCCGGGAACGCCAGTTTGCCGCCGATGGAGTTCGCCACAAAAGCGGCAAACATCGGTATGGCAAAGCCAAACAGCACGCCACCAAAGGACTGTGACAGCCAGGCAAACTTCAGTAAGGAGAGGTCGAAACCGGAGAATTTCCCGCTATTAAGAGCATCCATAATGCCGATATCAGCAGGAATTTTAAGCCAGCTATAAGCAATCAGCTGGCTGAAAGCGAGGATCACACCGCCCATAATTAAGGTCGGCACCATGCGTGAAATCCCTGACATCACATGCTGCGGGAGTTCACCCCAGAAGCTGGTTTTAGAGGCCTGCGGATTCTTAACTGCCGCTGCCGCACCGGATGCGCCAGGCACAACGGTTGCACTGCGTTTTTTAATGGCCATAACAATTATCCCTGTCGAATATTACTGTTGTTCAGAGGCAATCATCTCTTCGATTTCTTTGATGATGCCCGCAGCGTTTTTAATTGCGTCCTGCAAAGTGATTTCATAAACGTCGCGTGATTCGAAACGTTCGTTATCTTCCGGGGTAACCGCCACGGAGTGGATGATGATGGTCGCTTCGGCGATATCCTGCGCGGTCAGACGATTCTGAATGCCGTCCGCACCCTGGGTTTCAATTTTCACTTCATAACCGGCGTCTACCGCCGCTTCTTCCAGCGCCTGAGCGGCCATAAAGGTGTGAGCCAGGCCCATTGGGCAGGCACATAAGGCAATCAGTTTCTTACTCATCGTTAATTCCTCGTTCAGTGATAGTTGACGAGTGAAATTATGAACGTGCAAAACAAATCGCCGTTACCAGACAAATAATGCATTTACTGGAGAATTAATCCCGCCGTACGGAAGTGTGACGCAGGTCGGCCTTGTGAGGGGACACAAAGAAAAATTGAATTAACTGTATGATTTAAAAGATTATCGGGAGAGTTACCTCCCGATATAACAGGAAGGATTTACAGAATGTGACCTAAGGTCTGGCGTAAATGTGCACCGGAACCAAGAAGGCCCGGATTGTCATGGACGATGAGATACACCGGAATATCATGGACATATTCTTTAAAGCGCCCTTTATCTTCAAATGCGGCACGGAAACCAGAGGCTTTGAAGAACTCAAGGAAGCGCGGCACGATACCACCGGCAATAAACACGCCGCCAAATGTCCCGAGATTGAGCGCCAGATTGCCGCCAAAACGGCCCATAATGACGCAAAACAGCGACAACGCGCGGCGGCAATCGGTGCAGCTGTCAGCCAGCGCACGTTCGGTAATATCTTTTGGCTTGAGATTTTCTGGCAGGCGGTTGTCGGCTTTCACAATCGCGCGATACAAATTCACCAGCCCAGGACCAGAAAGCACGCGCTCTGCCGAAACATGACCAATTTCTGCACGCAGTATTTCGAGGATAATGGCCTCTTCTTCACTATTCGGCGCAAAATCAACGTGACCGCCTTCGCCTGGCAAGCTTACCCAGCGTTTATCAACATGAACCAGATGCGCAACCCCAAGCCCTGTTCCGGCACCGTAAACCGCAATAGGTTTACCTTCGACCGGTTCTGCGCCACCAAACTGAATCAGATGCTCTTTTTTCAGCATCGGGATCGCCATCGATACAGCGGTAAAATCGTTAATAATTTCCAGATGGCTAAAACCGAGATTCTTTTTCATTTCGGCAATTGAGAACGCCCAGGTATGGTTGGTCATTGCCACCCAGTCACCGGTAATTGGGCAAGCGATGGCAATACAGCCGTCTTTCACCTCGACCTTATGTTCTTCAAGATAAACGCGAATGACCGCTTCGAGGCTGGGGTAATCAAGCCCTGAATAGGTCTTAGCCTGCGAGATTTCACCACTGGCAATATCACACAGAGCAAGACGTGCGTTGGTGCCGCCCACATCACCGACTAATGCATACTTTGTCATTCTTCAACTGCTCCGCTAAAGTCAAAATAATTCTTTCTCACACTGTAAATACCTGGGGGCATAACAACAACGCCGGAAAGGCAGGCTCCCTGTAAATATCGATCTGGGTCACACAATTACTTTATCGTTTCAGCACCAATTGCAGCGATGCCTTTTTGCAAGCTGGGCAAACTAAGTATCTGACCCCGCATAAGGAATAGACCATGCTCCATCCGCGAGCCAGAACCATGTTGTTATTATCACTCCCCGCCGTGGCAATTGGGATTGCGTCCAGTCTTATTCTGATTGTGGTGATGAAAATCGCCTCGGTATTACAGACTCTGCTCTGGCAACGACTGCCGGGAACTCTGGGGATAGCCCAGGATTCACCTTTCTGGATCATCGCCATATTAACGCTAACGGGTATTGCGGTGGGGTTGGTTATCCGTTTCAGCCAGGGGCATGCCGGGCCAGACCCCGCTTGTGAACCGCTGATCGGCGCACCCGTTCCGCCCTCTGCGCTACCAGGACTTATCGTAGCATTAATTCTCGGTCTTGCTGGCGGCGTCAGTCTCGGGCCGGAACATCCGATCATGACCGTCAATATCGCCCTTGCGGTTGCGATAGGCGCTCATCTGTTACCACGCGTCAACCGGATGGAATGGACTATTTTAGCCTCTGCCGGAACCATCGGCGCGCTGTTTGGCACACCTGTTGCGGCGGCGTTGATATTTTCGCAAACCTTAAATGGCAGTAATGAGGTTCCGCTATGGGACCGTCTCTTTGCGCCGTTAATGGCCGCAGCAGCTGGTGCACTTACTACCGGATTATTTTTCCATCCTCATTTTTCACTGCCCATTGCGCATTATGGGCAGATGGAGATGACCGATATTCTCAGCGGTGCAATTGTGGCGGCGATTGCCATCGCGGCAGGGATGGTTGCCGTATGGTGTCTGCCACGGTTGCACGCGATGATGCATCAAATGAAAAATCCGGTGCTAATGCTGGGAGTTGGCGGATTAATTCTCGGTATTCTGGGGGTTATTGCTGGACCGGTTTCGCTATTTAAAGGGCTGGATGAGATGCAGCAGATGGTGGCAAATCAGGCTTTCAGCACCAGCGATTACTTTTTGCTGGCGGTGATTAAACTTGCCGCCCTGGTCGTTGCTGCCGCCAGTGGCTTTCGCGGTGGGCGAATCTTCCCGGCAGTGTTTGTCGGGGTGGCATTAGGGTTGATGCTGCATGAGCACGTTCCCGCCGTTCCAGCGGCAATAACCGTTTCCTGTGCTATTCTCGGCATCGTGCTGGTGGTAACACGCGATGGCTGGTTAAGTCTATTTATGGCTGCGGTTGTTGTCCCTAACACCACATTGCTACCGCTGCTCTGTATCGTCATGCTTCCGGCATGGCTGTTATTAGCCGGTAAGCCGATGATGATGGTGAATCGTCCGAAGCAACAGCCACCCCACGATAACATTTAGCAAAAAATGCTCTCCTTTATGATTTAAGAGTTATGGCGATGATACGGGGCTTTACCTCCCCGTAATATTGCGTTAACAGGCCGCTGACGGCTTCGATCGTGAAGGAGAATAACAATGTTCAGGTCACTGTTTCTGGCGGCCGCCCTGATGGCATTTACCCCACTTGTGGCAAACGCAGGTGAAATCACCCTACTGCCATCAATCAAATTACAAATTGGCGATCGCGATCATTACGGTAATTACTGGGACGGTGGTCACTGGCGCGACCGTGACTACTGGCATCGCAATTATGAATGGCGTAAAAACCGCTGGTGGCGTCATGATAATGGCTACCACCGTGGCTGGGATAAGCGTAAAGCCTATGAGCGTGGCTATCGTGAAGGCTGGCGCGATCGTGACGATCATCGCGGAAAAGGCCGCGGACATGGACACCGCCATTAAACACATTCGCCACTGGAGCACAATGCCTGATGCGACGCTAGTGCGTCTTATCAGGCCTACAAACCGTCTCTTTAACGCGTAGGGCGGATAAGGCGTTTTACGCCGCATCCGCCAGTGATGCCTGGTACGACGCCAGTTGAACTATAGCCCCAGAGCCGTTCCCACTAACAACCAGATATTCAGCGCCACTACCAGCACCACAATCACCCAGCCTATCTGTTTTACGCGTTTGCTGTTCACCAGATCGCCCATCAACCTACTGTCACTGGTAAAAATTAGTAGTGGAACCAGCGCCAGAGCGATACCAAAACTTAACAGCACCTGACTCATAACCAGAATCCGTGTCGGATCTAATCCCATCAGAATGACAATAAATGACGGCAACATGGTAACGGTGCGACGCACCCACAGCGGGATATGAAAACGAATGAAGCCCTGCATCACTACCTGCCCCGCCAGTGTCCCCACAACCGTTGAGGACAGTCCCGCAGCAACCAGGCTTAAACCAAAGACCGTTGCCGCAGCATGGCTTAACAACGGTTGCAGCGTCAGATAAGCCTCATCAAGATCGGCAACGCCAGTATGACCGGAAAAGTGGAACGCCGCCGCAGCCGTAGCCATCATCGCCAGATTGACAAAACCGGCTATAGTCATAGCGATAGCCACATCCCATTTGGTGGCAGAATAACGTTGTTGACGCGAACCACCATGTAAATGCTGAGTCAGCGAAGAGTGCAAATAAATCACGTGCGGCATAATCGTCGCCCCCAACACACCTGCCGCCAGGAAGACTGCCTCCGAGGTGGGTAAACTCGGGATTACCATTCCTTTACCCAGTTGCGCCAGATTAGGCTGGGAGAAAATCAACTCGACAATGTAAGCCGCAGCAACAAACAGCAGTAACCCGCCAATCACTTTCTCCAGCGGTTTTTGCCCTCGACGTTGCAGCATTAAAATCAGGAAAGTCGCGATCCCCGTCAGCACCGCGCCCTGCAACAGCGAAACACCCAGAATGAGTTTAAAACCGATCGCCGCACCAATAAATTCTGCCAGGTCGGTTGCCATCGCAATGATTTCTGCCTGAACCCAATAGAACCACACTACGGGACGCGGATAGTGATCGCGAATCTGCTCCGCCAGGTTTTTACCGGTGGCAATCCCCAGTTTGGCAGACAGTATCTGAATCAGCATCGCCATCAGGTTGGCCCAAACGACAACCCACAGTAGCTGATAGCCGAAGCTGGCCCCGGCCTGAATATTGGTCGCAAAGTTACCAGGATCGATATAACCAATCGCCGCAATGAACGCAGGTCCCATTAATGCGAGCCTCATCTTGCGCGCCGCCCGTCCGCTGCTACTCTCAACGCGATAGTTAGTCATCTTGTGCCTCTAAAACATAGCCTTTGCTATGTTTCATGCTATGTCAAACGAGAATGATTATCAAATTCATTTAAGTGGATTGTGATGATTTCTTTGATAGACCAGAATTATGACGACGAAAAGATTGATGACTTGAATGTTGTGATTATGTTTAATGTTAGCACATTTACATAACTTTCAGCTTCCATACACAACATAGCAGAAATGTATGACAGCTCACTATTTTTGAAGCTTGTCACAGGACGTCATTATAGTGTGTGTCAGATCTCGTTTTCCTTAACCATGTTACATAGAATGTGCACGGAAATTTAACCTGCCTCATATTTGGAGCAAATATGGACCGCGTCCTTCATTTTGTACTGGCACTTGCCGTTGTTGCGATTCTCGCACTGCTGGTAAGCAGCGACCGCAAAAAAATTCGTATCCGTTATGTTATTCAACTGCTTGTTATCGAAGTGTTACTGGCGTGGTTCTTCCTGAACTCCGACGTTGGTTTGGGCTTCGTGAAAGGCTTCTCCGAAATGTTTGAGAAACTGCTCGGATTTGCTAACGAAGGGACTAACTTCGTCTTTGGTAGCATGAATGATCAAGGCCTGGCATTCTTCTTCCTGAAAGTGCTGTGCCCAATCGTCTTTATCTCTGCGCTGATCGGTATTCTCCAGCACATTCGCGTGTTGCCGGTGATTATCCGCGCAATTGGTTTCCTGCTCTCCAAAGTCAACGGTATGGGCAAACTGGAATCCTTCAACGCCGTCAGCTCTCTGATTCTGGGTCAGTCTGAAAACTTTATTGCCTATAAAGATATCCTCGGCAAAATCTCCCGCAATCGTATGTACACCATGGCAGCTACGGCGATGTCCACCGTGTCGATGTCCATCGTTGGTGCATACATGACGATGCTGGAGCCGAAATACGTCGTTGCGGCGCTGGTACTGAACATGTTCAGCACCTTTATCGTGCTGTCGCTGATCAACCCTTACCGTGTTGATGCCAGTGAAGAAAACATTCAGATGTCCAACCTGCACGAAGGTCAGAGCTTCTTCGAAATGCTGGGTGAATACATTCTGGCAGGTTTCAAAGTTGCCATTATCGTTGCCGCGATGCTGATCGGCTTTATCGCCCTGATCGCTGCGCTGAACGCACTGTTTGCCACTGTGACTGGCTGGTTTGGCTACAGCATCTCCTTCCAGGGCATCCTGGGCTACATCTTCTATCCGGTTGCTTGGGTGATGGGTGTTCCTTCCAGTGAAGCACTGCAAGTGGGCAGTATTATGGCGACCAAACTGGTTTCCAACGAGTTCGTTGCGATGATGGATCTGCAGAAAATTGCTTCCACGCTCTCTCCGCGTGCTGAAGGCATCATCTCTGTGTTCCTGGTTTCCTTCGCTAACTTCTCTTCTATCGGGATTATCGCAGGTGCAGTTAAAGGCCTGAATGAAGAGCAAGGTAACGTGGTTTCTCGCTTCGGTCTGAAACTGGTTTACGGCTCTACTCTGGTGAGTGTGCTGTCTGCGTCAATCGCAGCACTGGTGCTGTAAGTCCAATTCATTAATTAAAAAGCCGGGGATAATTCCCCGGCTTCAATTCCATGTAGGCCTGATAAGCGTAGCGCATCAGGCATTTTTCTGTTTGTCATCAGCCACAAAAGCCGGGGATAATTCCCTGCTTTTTTTACGCCTGTTAATCAGTTAATGGCTGAGGGCGACCAATCAAATACCCTTGCAGATATTGCACCCCGAGCTTATGCAATAGCGCCTGCTGCTGTGGCGTCTCGACAAACTCCGCGACCACACTCAATGACTTCGCTTTCGCCAGATCGGTAATTGATCTCACAATCATCGCATCCAGCGTGTTCGTGACGATATCTTTCACAAAGACGCCATCGATTTTGATGATATCAGCCTGCAAACGCTTTAACCGTTCGTAGTTGGCATAGCCGGTGCCAAAATCATCAATCGCAATCCGGAAACCAAACTTATGCAGCTGCTCGATGTTGTACATACTGCTTTCTGCGTTAGAAAACGCCTGTTCCTCGGTGATCTCAAGAATGACCGCCTGCGGGGAGATGTGATAACGCTTAAACAGACGAATAATCCGCCCGGCGATATTTTTTTGCAGCAGCGTGAGCGGCATTAAATTGACTGAAAAGCGCGGACCTTTTTTGTCGCAAGGGTGTGTTGCCAGCCACTTCAACAAGGATTCCAGCACTTGCAAATCAAAACGCGCGCTAAGGTTAAACTGAGCAATAAGGGGCAGAAACTTATCCGGGGTCATAATGCCGCCGTCATACTTCAGTCGCGCGAGGATCTCATCATAACCTTCACCCTCTTTGTTGCGAATTGGCTGGGCGTAGAGCAGCAAATCACCCTGATCTAACGCCGTGCGAATGGTATTCAGCAATAGCACCTGTTTAGTGGTTTGCCCGGAAACCATCTCCTCTCTGCTATCCAGCGCCAGCACATGATGATGTGCGCAGGATTGCTCCGCCAGCCAGCTTAACTGCCCCAACAAGGGTTGCAGGGTTTCCTGATTTCCATCGAAATGCCCCCAGGCGGCACCATAGCCCATATCCAGCCCGGTATTGTTCCAGTGAATTTGCCGACTATTCAGGATGTTAACCATATGCTGGAGTCGCCCTTCCGTTTCCGGCCCGCTCAGTACTAATAGCAGTTCACTCCCCGGCAATTGATACAACTTTTCGTTTTCCTGCATCAGCGGCATTAACGTACGGTAAATTGAGCGGATACAGTGAACGCGCATCATTAACCCGTAATGACGACTCATAAACTCAAGGTTATCAATACGCAGGCAGCAAAAACTCTTGCCAGCCTCTTGCTCTGGTGCTTGTTCCAACGCGCGAAAGTTGGGTAAGAGCGTTAACGGATCGGTCAGCGCCTGCAAATGCCAGCGTCGGTTAAGCCATTCACTACGATGATAAATGCGCACCATATAGAGCAGGCAAACACTAAAGGAAATCAGCACCGCGAGAATAAATGCCAGCGAATATTCGGTTAGTACCCCTTGCAAAAAGTTCTGGTTGTAATTCAGAAGGCAAAGCGTTGAAACAGCCCAGGTGAGATTTAAAAACGGATAGCGAAGCTTACCGACCCCGAGGGTAAAGATGATAAAGAAAACAGGTACCAGGTAACCGGCAATGAAGTCATTTTCATACGGTGTACACATCAGAAGTAGCAGCACGCTAAGAGCTGCCAGCCAGCTTAAGGTAAATACGCGTTTCTCTTTGCTCAACGACGGAGCGATATCCCTGCGCCACAGTATCTGCGCAAAGTGGGGACTTACAATCATGCGGGTGAGATAGTAAAACAGCATGTTGTAAATCAGCACTGCGGTGAAAAGGCTTAGCAAATCAACGACCGTGAAAATGGCATCCGCATCGCCGAAAAAGGTAGATATCTTTAGCGGAAAATCAAAGAAATTCCCCACAAGATACATGCTGCATTTGATGCCAATCGGTGCCACCAAACCAAGCCAGAAGAGACGTTGCCAGACGTATCGGCTGGTCAAACCATAACGCCAACGCGTTCCCAATTGCCAGCGTAATATTGCACAGGCACACAGGACTGCAAACGTCTGGCTGCCGAGCATGACGGAGTTCTGTAAAAAAGAGAGATGAAAATTCCACAGATTGGTGCAAAACATCCCGCCTAAAACAGGAACGACACCGCGCCAGCCAAAGATAAACAAGATTGCCAGCATTACGCACAGTGGCATCCACGCCAAAAAGATATAACTGGAATGGATAACGGCAAGTGGCGAAATAAAACGGGATAGCTGAATAAGTACCACGGTGAGCGTAAACGCTAGTGTGAATATCTTGATATTTTTTATCAGGTTATGCTCCACAAACATGAGTACACTACTCTCACTGATCGGGGTTTTCAGGCACACAAATAATAAGTTTATTCGCATCGCGAAGCAAACAGAGGCCAGCCTGTTGCCGATTTTTCATCCAATGATGCTTTCACCAGGCGGCGCTGACCCGGACGTAGACTGTATTACAAAAGCGGCAAAAAGCAGAGACAAAAAACCCCCGCTTTACAGCGAGGGTTTGAAATTTGGTGGAGCTAAGCGGGATCGAACCGCTGACCTCTTGCATGCCATGCAAGCGCTCTCCCAGCTGAGCTATAGCCCCACGAGTCGTTTACGTACCAAATTTGCTGGGTGCAAAATTTGGTGGAGCTAAGCGGGATCGAACCGCTGACCTCTTGCATGCCATGCAAGCGCTCTCCCAGCTGAGCTATAGCCCCATCACGTAAAGCTTGTCGAGTTGACGGGCGGCATCATATGAATTCCGCCCGAATGTGTCAACGGCAAATTGCAGCGTGTAGTTTCAATCGCTGAAAAATCAGGCAAATGAACAATTTTGGAAAACCGCTCGCATTCAGTAGTTATTCATGTCACGGTTTCCTGTAAAGTGGTGTTATAAAATGAACCGCTAATAGACCTACATACATTCAGGGAATTGTTATGTTCAAGGAGAGGATGACGCCAGATGAACTTGCCAGACTGACCGGCTATAGCCGCCAGACCATTAATAAATGGGTACGCAAGGAAGGCTGGACGACGTCACCAAAACCAGGCGTCCAGGGTGGCAAAGCCAGACTGGTTCACGTCAATGAACAGGTTCGTGAATATATTCGCAATGCTGAACGTCCGGAAGGTCAGGGAGAAGCACCTGCCCTGTCTGGTGATACGCCGCTTGAAGTGCTACTGGTGACACTGGCGAAAGAGATGACGCCAGTTGAACAAAAACAGTTTACATCCTTGCTTCTGCGGGAAGGGATTATCGGGTTATTACAACGCTTAGGGATTCGCGATAGCAAATAATATGAAAAGATTACGCAATAAAATGACCACCGAAGAACTGGCGGAATGCCTCGGTGTGGCTAAACAAACTGTTAACCGTTGGATCAGAGAAAAAGGCTGGAAAACGGAAAAATTTCCCGGGGTGAAAGGCGGTCGTGCCAGACTTATTCTGGTCGATACGCAAGTTTGCGAGTTTATTCAGAACACGCCAGCCTTCCATAACACGCCGATGCTTCTGGAAGCCGAAGAACCGCTTGCCGAATATGCACCGGGGATTCGAACTCCCGCTTATCGGCAAATCATCAGCGCAATAGACAACATGACTCACAGTGAGCAGGAAAAAGTTGCGCAATTTTTGTCACGTGAAGGAATTCGTCATTTCCTTGCTCGTCTCGACATAGATGAATCAGAATAAATAAAAAACGGCAGGGGGATCTCTCCTGCCGTTTATCTTTTCTGCGCTAATTACTGCTGGTTTTCGCGTTCAGCAATAAATGCCAGCGCTTTGTTGATACGCTCGATACTGCGGGTCTTACCGATTGCGTGAACGGTAACATCCAGCGCCGGAGACTGCCCCGCACCGGTTACGGCGACACGCAGCGGCATACCAACTTTACCCATACCCACTTCCAGCTCATCCGCCGTCGCCTGAATAGCGTGATGAACTTTTTCAGCGGTCCAGTCAGTAATCGCAGTCAGTTTGTCACGAACCACTTCCAGCGGCTGACGCGCTACGGGACGCAGATGTTTTTTCGCGGCGTCGGCATCGAACTCAGCAAAATCTTCGTAGAAATAACGGCAGCTCTGTGCCATCTCTTTCAGCGTCTTGCAGCGTTCGCCCAGCAGTTTCACCAGATCAGCCAGCTGCGGGCCGTTACGGGTATCGATATTTTCCTGCTCAATGTGCCATTGTAAGTGAGTAGCAACATACTCCGGCGGCAGCGCGTTAATGTAGTGATGATTCAGCCACAGCAGCTTGTCGGTGTTGAACGCACTGGCAGATTTGCTGACGGCATTCAGAGTGAAGTATTTGATCATCTCTTCACGAGTGAAGATTTCCTGATCGCCGTGGGACCAGCCCAGACGCACCAGATAGTTCAGCAGTGCTTCAGGCAGATAACCATCATCACGATACTGCATTACGCTGACCGCCCCGTGACGTTTGGACAGTTTTTTACCGTCATCGCCGTTGATCATAGAAACGTGCGCGTAAACCGGTACCGGCGCTTTCAGGGCTTTAAGAATGTTGATCTGGCGTGGCGTGTTGTTGATATGGTCTTCGCCACGGATAACGTGGGTGATTTCCATATCCCAGTCATCGACAACCACACAGAAGTTATAGGTTGGGGAACCATCGGTACGGCGGATAATCAGATCATCCAGCTCCTGGTTGCTGAACTCGATCGGACCACGGATCTGATCGTCAAAAACAACAGAACCTTCCTGCGGGTTAGCAAAACGTACGACACACGGCTCATCATCAGCGTGATGCTCATGACTGTGGCGGCAGCGACCGTCATAACGTGGTTTCTCACCTTTTGCCATTTGCTCTTCACGCAGCGCTTCCAGACGCTCTTTGGAGCAGTAGCATTTATAGGCAGTGCCCTCTTCCAGCATCTGATCGATCACCGCGTTGTAGCGATCAAAACGTTTGGTCTGGAAGTACGGACCTTCATCCCACTCCAGGCTCAGCCAGTTCATACCATCCATAATGGCTTCGATAGCTTCCGGCGTGGAACGCTCAAGATCGGTGTCTTCAATACGCAGCACGAACTCACCGCCGTGGTTACGTGCAAAAAGCCAGGAGTAAAGAGCAGTACGCGCGCCGCCAACGTGCAGATAGCCTGTTGGGCTTGGCGCGAAGCGAGTTTTGATTTTCATGAAATGGCCTTACGTTTAGAAAGATGCCGACAACCGGCAAATCCTGGAAAAATTGAGTGGGCGATATTCTATCACTCCCGCCTGATTCCTCAATGTAGTTCGGGTTGCTACATGATGCATTATTGTTTTCGTTGAGAAATTGCGCAACACGGTCTGTTTTGCGATCATCTTGCTTAAATTTACGACGAACGAACAATTTCTTTAGAAAATGCGTTGACTCATTTTGAACTCTCCCTATAATGCGACTCCACACAGCGGGGGTGATTAGCTCAGCTGGGAGAGCACCTCCCTTACAAGGAGGGGGTCGGCGGTTCGATCCCGTCATCACCCACCAACTACTTTATGTAGTCTCCGCCGTGTAGCAAGAAATTGAGAAGTGGGTGATTAGCTCAGCTGGGAGAGCACCTCCCTTACAAGGAGGGGGTCGGCGGTTCGATCCCGTCATCACCCACCACTTTCTCGCCAGCTAGATTTCTTGTAACAATGTGAAGTACCGAAGTGGGTGATTAGCTCAGCTGGGAGAGCACCTCCCTTACAAGGAGGGGGTCGGCGGTTCGATCCCGTCATCACCCACCACTTCGGGTCGTTAGCTCAGTTGGTAGAGCAGTTGACTTTTAATCAATTGGTCGCAGGTTCGAATCCTGCACGACCCACCAATGTAAAAAAGCGCCCTAAAGGCGCTTTTTTGCTATCTGCGATACTCAAAGATTCGAACCTGCAGCAGGTTCGAGTTGAGCGCAGCGAAACAACGGAGTCGCTCGCGGCGACGGCCCGAAGGGCGAGCGAAGCGAGTCATCCTGCACGACCCACCAATGTAAAAAAGCGCCCTAAAGGCGCTTTTTTGCTATCTGCAATTTGCGAAATTGCCTGATGCGCTTCGCTTATCAGACCAACTATGTCCGGCAGTTCCCGTGCCTCTCATCTACTGCGCCAACGCCGCCAGCAGTTTAACCAGCGCGGGCGTCACCTGCTGCGTTTCATAAACAATATATAAGTCTGCCGGGATGCGTTCTTTGAGCGGACGGAATATGACACCGGGCCAGTTCATCTGCGCGTAGCTGTCCGCTATCAATGTGATACCAATACCCATACTGACCATGGCGAGTACCGTTTGCGGTTCATTAACTTCGCGAATAACAACCGGTGAAAATCCCACCTGCTGGCAAACTCGCTGCAAAAAATCCCAGTCAGTGTACACGGGCGGCATTGTAACGAAATACTCGTCACGTAGCGCTTCCAGCGGGACGGTGGAAAATGATGAGAGATGATGCTCTTCAGGCATCGCCACCAGAAACGCCGATTCATGCAACCGTAAGCTGGTAAAACCAGTCGGTGGTTCTGTCGCCATTCGCCAGATCCCGGCATCAAGTTCGCGGCGTTCCAGCAAGGCCATTTGCATCGCGGGCATCTTTTCGCGAAACAGAACTTCAACGTTAGGATTTTCTCTAAGGAATCGCCGCATAACCGGGCGCATCCGTCCCCACATTGCCGTTCCCACAACCCCGAGTTCAATCCGCCCTGCTTCTCCCCGACCTATTTGTTCAACCCGAGCCAATACATTATTTGCATTCACCAGCAATCGACGCGATTCTTCCATCAAGATTTTGCCCGCGTGTGTCAGTACGACGCTGCGCGAATGGCGAATAAAAAGCTGCGTGCCGAGTTGATTTTCCAGCTCTTTAATATGAATACTGAGCGGAGGCTGAGACATATTTAAACGCGCTGCTGCGCGACCAAAATGCAACTCTTCCGCTACGGCAAGAAAATAACGGAGCAACTTAAGATCTGTTCTATATACGCGTTCCATAATTAAGTGCTCCATATAAAAAATACATCGTATTAAATTATCATGGCATAAAGTATTTCACCACCAGATATCCGACATACATAAACACGATGGATAATATACCCGGCAATACATTTGGAACAGGAATAGGTAATCGCACGATTGTAAACAAAGCACCAATGCCAAAACCAACGCCAGAAGAAAATAAAATATCTTTCACTAATTAACCTTTATCATAAAAGCAGCCCCAAGGAACAGAGCTGCGAATCCTTTTAATGTGTAACTGAACGATGCGTTATCTTTTCAGGGTCATGGTTATATTTAAACCCAAAGAAAAATATCACTGCGAGGAAAAGAGCATACCCTGCAAACATCAGCCAAATGGTATGCCAATCTTTTACGCCATCCACCGAGAAGTAATCCACTGCCATACCGCTCAGAATCGAGCCAACCCATGCGCCGACGCCATTTACCATCGTCATAAAAAGGCCCTGGGCGCTGGCACGAATGCTGGAATCAACTTCCTGTTCGACAAAAACCGAACCAGAAATATTGAAGAAATCGAATGCACAACCGTAAACAATCATCGACAGCAACAGCAAAATAAACCCGGTTGGTGATGGATCGCCATAGGCAAAGAAGCCAAAGCGCAGCGTCCACGCCACCATACTCATCAGCATGACGGTTTTAATACCGAAACGCTTCAAAAAGAACGGTATCGTCAGAATGAAACCGACTTCAGCCATCTGTGAAACTGACAGTAAAATGGACGGATATTTCACCACGAAGCTATCAGCAAACTCAGGATTACGGGCGAAATCATGCAGGAACGGGTTGCCAAAAACGTTGGTAATTTGCAGCACCGCGCCCAGCATCATGGCGAAGAGGAAAAAGATAGCCATGCGTGGATTTTTAAACAGCACGAAGGCATCCAGACCCAGCTTGCTGGCAAGCGATGTGGTCGCTTTTTTCTCCGCAACCGGAATCTTCGGCAAAGTCAGCGCATAAGCCGACAGCAGCAATGACGCACCGGACGCGATATACAGTTGCAGACTACTCAATTCCAGATGCAGCAGGCTTACTGCCCACATGGCGACAATGAACCCCACCGTACCAAAAACGCGAATGGGCGGGAAAGCGGTCACCGGGTCAAGCCCTGCCTGGGCAAGACAGGAATAAGAGACGCTGTTCGATAACGCAATAGTCGGCATAAACGCCATCGCATTGACTAACATCACCCAAAACATCATATCCGGATCAGTTACGGATGCCGCATAAAAAAGTACGCCCGCACACACCAGGTGACACAGCATGTATGCACGTTCTGCACGCAGCCATTTGTCTGCGATGATCCCCATTATACCAGGCATAATAATCGCGGCGATCCCTTTGGAACTGTAAACCATGCCAACATTAGCGCCGGTGAAATGAAGGGTATTAATCATGTAAGAACCGAGGGTAACCAGCCAGCTCCCCCAGATAAAATATTGCAAAAAGGACATTACCTTTAAGCGCAAAGCGATGCTCATAATCGTTTCCTTGTCGCATCATATGGCCTCACCCAGTGAGGCCGTTTATTGTTGTTTTACTCAGGCAATTTTGCGCAGAAAGCCGCAAATAAGATTAATAAAGTTCTGCTTTGAGAGTTCCGCTGCAGCCAGCGTCTGGGCATGAGAAAGCTTCACGTCACTCAGACCTTCCGCCATGTTGGTAATCGCAGAAACGGCAACCACCTTAAGGTCGCAGTGGCGAGCTGAAATCACCTCAGGCACGACGGACATCCCCACGACATCGCCGCCGATAATCTGCATCATGCGAATTTCAGCTGCTGTCTCAAAGTTCGGCCCCGGATACGAGACGAACACGCCTTCTGTCAGTGGGAATCCCTCTTCTTTCGCCACTGCTTGTAACAGTGCGCGATAATCCGCATCGTAGGCATTCGCCAGCGAGAAGAAGCGCTCACCAAAACGTTCATCATTAAGACCCACCATCGGCGTTCCCGGCATGGTGTTGATGTGATCTTTCAATGCGACCAGACTGCCGGCCCCCACTTCAGGACGCAGTGAGCCAGCCGCATTGGTGCAGAACAGCAACTCGCAGCCCAGCAACTTAAAGGTACGGATTGCATCAGTCATGATGGTCATCCCACGACCTTCGTAGAAATGTCCGCGACCTTTCATGCACGCCACTGGCACCCCCTGGAGATAACCCAGCACCAGCTCACCCGCATGGCCGTGTACGGTACTTACCGGGAACCTAGGCAGCTTTTCGTAGGAAATTGCGACCGCGTTCTCAATCTGATCGGCCAGCGCGCCCAGCCCGGAACCTAAAATAAAGGCCACTCGTGGCGTGAAATCAGGTTTATAAGTCTTGATAATATCTACGCAATACAGTGGGTTATGAGAAAACTGAGCCTGATACATATATATCCTTTTTTTGTAGGGTGGAATCTAACGCCTTTTTATAACGAGATTGCCCTACCTCATACCAATACACTTTTTTCATGTATCCGATAGTTATTCGATATCGATATATTTATATTTTTTCACTATTAATAGGCTGAAAAAACTGTATTGGTACTCTCCTTTCCCTTGCATTAACAATATGCCGCTTTTAATCAACCTTTTTATTAAGCAATCAACTAATAACGATCGGCATAGGGAATTATGCTATGAAAAAACATCTTTTTACTCTGACACTCTCTTCTGTATTGGCGATACCAGCAGTATCCCATGCAGAATTTAAAGGCGGTTTTGCTGATATAGGTATTCATTATCTTGACTGGACTAGCAGAACCACTGAGAAATCGTCGACCAAATCACACAAAGATGATTTTGGATATCTGGAACTGGAAGGCGGCGCTAACTTTAGTTGGGGAGAAATGTACGGGTTCTTCGACTGGGAAAACTTTTATAATGATCGTCATGATAAACAGGGTAGCGAGCAGCGTTATACATTTAAAAATACCAACCGTATTTACCTGGGTGACACCGGATTTAATCTCTACTTGCATGCGTATGGCACCTACGGTTCTGCGAATCATGTGAATTTCCATGACGATATGTTCCTTTACGGGATCGGCTACAATTTCACCGGCAGCGGTTGGTGGTTCAAACCGTTCTTTGCAAAACGCTATACAGACCAAACCTATTATACCGGCGATAACGGTTATGTCGCCGGTTGGGTTGCAGGTTACAGCTTTATGCTGGGCAGTGAGAAATTTACCCTCACCAACTGGAACGAGTACGAGTTTGATCGTGATGCCACCTACGCGGCAGGTAATGGCGGCAAAGAAGGTCTGAATGGTGCCGTCGCACTTTGGTGGAATGCAACTTCACACATCACCACAGGGATTCAGTATCGTTATGCGGATGACAAACTGGGCGAAGATTTTTACCAGGATGCGATAATCTACTCCATCAAATTTAATTTCTGATTGATTACTGCCGGAGCTCCCGGCAGTATGAATTCACTCTATATCTGATACAACGGATCCCCTTCCCGCCCAGCCATTAGCGCATTGCCCTGGTCTCGAACTACGTCCCATAACGCTTCAGCGGCGGTGGAAAGTGAACGGTTCTTCCTGCGCACCAGCATCAACTGGCGTTCAACCACCGGCGTAATGCGCTTTACCACCAGCGGGCTACCTTCAGGCAATGGTAGCGCCAGTGCGGGAAGAATACTGATGCCGATGCCTGCGGCTACCATCGGGAACAGCGTCGCCGGATGACCAATCTCCTGCACAATATTCGCCTGAATACCATTGCGCGCCAGCGCTGCGTCAATCAGCGGTCGGCTGCCTGACGCGTAATCCTGCAACACCAATTTCGCTCCCTGTAATGCCTGCCAGGGTACATAATCTTCCACGGCCAAAGCGCTATCGCGATGGCAAAGCAGAAAGAAAGGCTCGGAAAGAATCGCTTCACATTGCAGATCGCCCACTGGGCCTGGATCGATGACGATGCCAAAATCGACATCTCCCTGGCGAATACTTTCCATCACCCACTGCTGCGGACGATCGTGGAGGATAAACTGAATATCTGGATAGCGGCGATGGCTTTCAGCAATGCATTGCGGAATAAGATGCGCGGAAATGGTCTGGCTGGCAGCGACCCGAACTTTTCCGCTCAGTTGTTGCCCCATACGTCCGGTATCGCGCAACGTGCTGTTAAGTTCATCCAGCAGTCGCTCAAGACGCAAAGCCAACTGCTGCCCTGCATCTGTAAGCACCACTTCACGCGTGGTTCTGTCCAGCAGGCGAACACCAGTATGATTTTCCAGCTCCTTCACACTGTGACTCACTGCCGACTGGCTCAGGCCGATACGCTCTCCTGCACGACTAAAACTTTTCTCCTGCGCTACTGTGACGAAAACCTTTAATTGCTTTAAAGAATAATTCATCTGTTTTCTTCATGAATGGATGCAATAAATCAATTTTATTTCTCAAACTGGAAGAAGCACAATAGAACCATCGATCATCTGGAGTCTTTATGAAACTTTTTCGTATCCTCGATCCTTTCACCTTAACCCTGATCACGGTGGTGTTGCTGGCCTCTTTCTTTCCGGCCAGGGGCGATTTCGTTCCCTTCTTTGAAAATCTGACCACTGCAGCGATTGCTCTGCTGTTCTTTATGCACGGCGCGAAGTTGTCGCGTGAGGCGATTATTGCTGGCGGTGGTCACTGGCGACTGCATTTGTGGGTAATGTGCAGCACCTTCGTGCTGTTTCCGATTCTGGGCGTGCTGTTTGCCTGGTGGAAACCCATAAATGTCGACCCGATGCTCTACTCCGGTTTTCTCTACTTGTGCATTCTCCCCGCGACCGTGCAGTCTGCAATCGCCTTCACGTCAATGGCGGGCGGTAACGTCGCGGCGGCGGTTTGTTCTGCGTCGGCATCCAGCCTACTGGGGATTTTCCTTTCACCATTGCTGGTTGGTCTGGTGATGAATGTTCACGGTGCAGGGGGCAGCCTTGAGCAGGTCGGTAAAATTATGCTGCAACTGTTGCTGCCATTTGTGTTGGGGCATCTTTCCCGGCCGTGGATTGGTGACTGGGTGTCGCGTAATAAAAAATGGATTGCGAAAACTGACCAGACGTCCATTCTGTTGGTGGTTTATACGGCATTCAGCGAAGCCGTCGTTAACGGCATCTGGCATAAAGTTGGCTGGGGATCATTGCTATTTATCGTGGTGGTTAGCTGCGTTCTTCTGGCTATCGTGATTGTAGTTAACGTCTTTATGGCACGCCGACTGGGCTTCAATAAGGCAGATGAAATTACTATCGTCTTTTGTGGTTCGAAAAAGAGTCTGGCAAATGGCATCCCGATGGCAAACATTCTGTTCCCCACATCGGTGATCGGTATGATGGTGCTGCCTCTGATGATTTTCCATCAGATCCAATTGATGGTCTGTGCGGTGCTGGCGCGTCGATACAAACGCCAGACCGAACAGTTACAGGCGCAGCAGGAAAGCAGCGCCGATAAAGCTTAAAGTGGGCGTTTCAGGGGCTGGACCAGTTGCGTCAGCCCCTCGGTTTTAATCAGCAGCGTGATTTGCATTAGCTCACCGAGCTTCCCTGCCGGGAACTCATCTTTGCGGGCAAACCACAGAAGATACTCCTCCGGCAGGTCGATTAAGCGACGCCCTTTGTATTTGCCAAACGGCATTATCGTATTGGCTATTTCAATCAGCTGCTCTTTTTCCATCTCAGCTACCCAGCAAACGCAGCATTTCCGTTTCGTCGATGACTTCAATGCCCAGTTCCTGCGCCTTCGCCAGTTTAGATCCTGCAGCTTCACCCGCTATCACCAGATCGGTTTTCTTCGACACGCTGCCCGCGACTTTCGCGCCCAGTTCGACCAGTCGAGCTTTAGCGTCATCACGCGACATCTGGCTTAAGCTGCCCGTGAGCACCACGGTTTTACCAGCAAACGGGCTGTCAATCTCTTCCGCGTTAATCACCACCGGCGCAGGCCAGTGAACGCCTTCCGCCAACAGCTCGCTGATGACATTGCGGTTGCTTTCTTCGGCAAAGAAGTTGTGAACGTGGGAAGCAACGACAATGCCAACATCAGGCACCTTTTGCAGCTCTTCAATCGACGCGGCTTCCAGCGCTTCCAGCGTGCCGAAATATGCCGCCAGACCTGCTGCGGTGGCCTCGCCGACTTCACGGATGCCAAGTGCATAGAGGAAGCGGGCAAAGGTGGTTTCTTTCGCTTTTTCCAGCGCGTTAACCACATTTTGTGCCGATTTCGGCCCCATGCGCTCCAGTCCGGTCAGTTTGCCTGCGGTGAGTTTGAACAGATCCGCCGGAGTGTGGACATATTCTTTTTCAACCAGTTGATCGATGATTTTGTCGCCCATTCCGTCAACATCCATCGCACGGCGGGAAACAAAGTGTTTCAGAGACTCTTTACGCTGCGCACCGCAAATCAGGCCACCGGTACAGCGGGCAACCGCTTCACCTTCCACACGCTCGACGTCAGAACCACATACCGGACAATGCGTCGGGAATACAACCTCACGGGTATCTTCCGGGCGTTCAGAAAGCACGACGTTAACCACCTGCGGGATCACGTCGCCAGCGCGGCGAATCACCACTTTATCGCCAATGCGTAATCCAAGACGTTCGATTTCGTCAGCATTATGCAGTGTAGCGTTACTCACCAGCACACCAGCAACATGGACTGGTTCAAGACGCGCAACAGGCGTAATCGCGCCAGTACGCCCAACCTGAAACTCGACGTCACGCACAAAGGTCATCTGTTCCTGCGCCGGGAATTTAAACGCTACCGCCCAGCGCGGGGCTCGCGCGACAAAGCCAAGCTGCTCCTGCTGTGCCAGAGAGTTGACCTTAATTACCACGCCGTCGATATCAAAGCCCAGCGTCGGGCGGTCTTCTTCCACTTTGTGGTAGAACGCCAGCACCTCTTCCGCCGATTCACAAAGCGTTACCCGATCGCTGACCGGTAATCCCCACTTTTTAAATTGCAGTAAACGGCCAAGATGAGTATCCGGCAGCTCGCCACCTTCCAGAACACCGACGCCATAGCAGAAAAAAGTGAGCGGTCGCTTCGCTGTAATACGCGGATCAAGCTGACGCAGTGAACCTGCAGCCGCATTACGCGGGTTAGCAAACACTTTCCCGCCTGTGCGTCGCGCATCTTCGTTGATCTTTTCGAAGCCGGCCTGCGGCAGGAACACTTCACCACGAACTTCCAGACGCGCCGGGATATTCTCGCCGTGAAGCTTCAGCGGAATGGCGCGAATAGTACGCACGTTTGATGTAATGTCTTCGCCAGTAGTGCCATCGCCACGGGTCGCGGCACTGACTAAAACGCCATTTTCATACAGAATGCTGACGGCAAGACCATCCAGTTTCAGCTCACAGCACCAAGTCACTTTTTCGTTGCTTTTCAGACGATCCTGTACGCGTTTGTTGAAAGCAAGAAAGCTTTCTTCATCAAAGACGTTATCCAGCGACAACATGGGCACTTCATGGCGGATCTGGCTGAAAGCCGCCAGCGGCGCAGCACCTACACGTTGGGTAGGTGAATCAGGTGTAATCAGCTCTGGATGTTTGGCTTCCAGCTCGCGCAGTTCGCGCATCAGCCTGTCGTATTCAGCGTCGGGAATTTCCGGCGCATCCATCACATGATAAAGATATTCATGATGGCGAAGCGTCGTTCGCAGTTCTGTCAGTTGTTGTTCGATTGATTCCATATCGCACCATCAATGCTAAAAACCCCCGACTAGCGGGGGTTCGAAGAGGAGTTAATTTGCCTTAAGTGTATCAGGCGTTGGCGTCTTTGACTTCGCGGATGATGTCCTGGTACTCGCGCAATTTCTGCGGAGTCATCATACGGCGCTGATCGTCAAGCACTACACCGCCCACTTCATCGGCAATATGCTGCGCAGATTGCAGCATCAGCTTAAAGTTCTGCAGCTCGTCACCGTAAGACGGTACCTGCATAAAGATAGTGACACCCGGAGTAGTGAAATCCTTCATTTCAGGATCGAAGGTTCCCGGTTTCACCATATTCGCCAGGCTGAATAACGCCGGGCCGCTGCCATCCGGGCTAAGATGACGATGGTAAATGTTCATATCGCCAAAAATGAAGCCCGCTTGTTGAATGCTGTTAAGAAGCAGTTCACCGTTTAACTCGCTACCGTGATGCGCCGCGACGTTCATGATAATCACCGCTTCTTTGCGCTTCGGTTTATCCATAACTGGAGCCGGTTCCGCTACAGGCTCAGGCTGTGGTGCCGCTACAGGTTCTGCAGGCTGGAAAGCCTGTTGTGCCGGTTGCGGTGCTGAATGCACTGGCTGCGGCGCTGACGCGACCTGTGGCGAAACTGGCTGCTGCAACGGCTGTTCAGGCTGAGGCTGATAGGCAGGCTGCTGCACGGGTTGCTGGACCGGCTGCGTTGGACGCGGAGCATGTTGCGGCGGTACCTGCGCTTCAGGCGGCTGCTGGACCGGTTGACGCGGCTGCGCAGACGCATAAGGCGGTTGGTACTGGTGTTGCGGCGACGGACGAGCAGCCTCATGCTCCTGGGCGTTAGCCGGGGCATGATTCACGCGGTGAACACGAACCTCACCAACGCCCTCATCATCTTCGACATCCTCGTCATAAGAATCGTCGTCACGTTTTGACTTCATTCGTTTTAATGGCCGATCGCGGAACATAGAAGATCGTTCTTTACGGCTGGTCCAGAAACCATGTACCAGTAAAGCGATTATGGCGATCGCGCCAACAATGATTAATATCAGACGCAAATCCTGCATCATTATATTCTCTGTTGTTCTAACACCTTGCCACCACGGCAAACATTTACTCACTAAGAGTATTTGCCGATTACCTCAAGTGCAAGTGCACTATTAACTTTCACAGCACAAAGATAGATGAAATCGTGCTTTTTGCTGTTTTTTCGAACATATCCTAACTGTCCATTGCGCAATTACCCGGTAAAATACGCAGAATTTTCCTGGGATTGGTCAAAAGGAGCTCATCCTGATTATGGTTTCATCATTCACATCTGCCCCACGCAGCGGTTTTTACTATTTTGCGCAAGGCTGGAAGCTCGTCTCGCAACCTGGGATTCGGCGTTTCGTTATTTTACCGCTGCTGGTCAATATTTTGTTGATGGGGGGCGCATTCTGGTGGCTCTTTACGCAACTCGATGTCTGGATCCCGACTCTCATGAGTTATGTTCCGGACTGGTTACAATGGCTGAGCTATCTGTTGTGGCCCCTGGCTGTCATCTCTGTGCTGTTAGTGTTTGGCTATTTCTTCTCAACGATTGCTAACTGGATTGCTGCTCCGTTCAACGGTTTATTGGCTGAACAACTGGAAGCAAGACTGACTGGCGCTACACCGCCAGATACCGGAATTTTCGGTATCATGAAAGATGTGCCGCGAATCATGAAACGCGAATGGCAAAAATTTGCCTGGTATCTGCCGCGCGCAATTGTATTGCTAATTCTTTACTTCATCCCTGGCATTGGGCAAACCGTCGCGCCGGTACTGTGGTTCCTGTTTAGTGCCTGGATGTTAGCCATCCAGTATTGCGATTACCCCTTCGATAACCACAAAGTGCCGTTTAAAGAGATGCGCACCGCCCTGCGCACACGCAAAATCACCAATATGCAGTTTGGTGCTTTAACCAGCCTGTTTACGATGATCCCGCTGCTTAATCTGTTCATTATGCCCGTTGCCGTTTGTGGCGCGACGGCGATGTGGGTCGATTGCTATCGCGATAAACACGCGATGTGGCGGTAACAATCTACCGGTTATTTTGTAAACCGTTTGTGTGAAACAGGGGTGGCTTATGCCACCCCTTATTCCATCTTGCATGTCATTATTTCCCTTCTGCATATAGATATGCTAAATCCTTACTTCCGCATATTCTCTGAGCGGGTATGCTACCTGTTGTATCCCAATTTCATACAGTTAAGGACAGGCCATGAGTAAGATTTTTGAAGATAACTCGCTGACTATCGGTCACACACCGCTGGTTCGCCTGAATCGCATCGGTAACGGACGCATTCTGGCGAAGGTGGAATCTCGTAACCCCAGCTTCAGCGTTAAGTGCCGTATCGGTGCCAATATGATTTGGGATGCCGAAAAGCGCGGCGTGCTGAAACCAGGCGTTGAACTGGTTGAACCAACCAGCGGTAATACCGGGATTGCACTGGCCTATGTGGCTGCCGCTCGCGGTTACAAACTCACCCTGACCATGCCAGAAACCATGAGTATTGAACGCCGCAAGCTGCTGAAAGCGTTAGGTGCAAACCTGGTGCTGACCGAAGGTGCTAAAGGCATGAAAGGCGCAATCCAAAAAGCAGAAGAAATTGTCGCCAGCAATCCAGAGAAATACCTGCTGCTGCAACAATTCAGCAATCCGGCAAACCCTGAAATCCACGAAAAAACCACCGGTCCGGAGATCTGGGAAGATACCGACGGTCAGGTTGATGTATTTATTGCTGGCGTTGGCACTGGCGGTACGCTGACCGGCGTCAGCCGCTACATTAAAGGCACCAAAGGCAAGACTGATCTCATCTCTGTCGCCGTGGAGCCAACCGATTCTCCGGTTATCGCCCAGGCGCTGGCAGGTGAAGAGATTAAACCTGGCCCGCATAAAATTCAGGGGATTGGTGCTGGTTTTATCCCGGCTAACCTTGATCTCAAGCTGGTCGATAAAGTCATTGGCATCACCAATGAAGAAGCTATTTCTACCGCGCGTCGTCTGATGGAAGAGGAAGGTATTCTTGCAGGTATCTCTTCTGGAGCGGCTGTTGCTGCAGCGTTGAAACTACAAGAAGATGAAAGCTTTACCAACAAGAATATTGTGGTTATTCTACCGTCATCGGGTGAGCGTTATTTAAGCACCGCATTGTTTGCCGATCTCTTCACTGAGAAAGAATTGCAACAGTAATGCCAGCTTGTTAAAAATGCGTAAAAAAGCACCTTTTCAGGTGCTTTTTTGTGGCCTGCTTCAAACTTTCGCCCCTCCTGGCATTGATTCAGCCTGTCGGAACTGGTATTTAACCAGACTAATTATTTTGATGCGCGAAATTAATCGTTACAGGAAAAGCCATAGCTGAATCGATTTTATGATTTGGTTCAATTCTTCCTTTAGCGGCATAATGTTTAATGACGTACGAAACGTCAGCGGTCAACACCCGCCAGCAAAGGACTGTATTGCGCTCTTCGTGCGTCGCGTCTGTTAAAAACTGGCGCTAACAATACAGGCTAAAGTCGAACCGCCAGGCTAGACTTTAGTTCCACAACACTAAACCTATAAGTTGGGGAAATACAATGTTCCAGCAAGAAGTTACCATTACCGCTCCGAACGGTCTGCACACCCGCCCTGCTGCCCAGTTTGTAAAAGAAGCTAAGGGCTTCACTTCTGAAATTACTGTGACTTCCAACGGCAAAAGCGCCAGCGCGAAAAGCCTGTTTAAACTGCAGACTCTGGGCCTGACTCAAGGTACCGTTGTGACTATCTCCGCAGAAGGCGAAGACGAACAGAAAGCGGTTGAACATCTGGTTAAACTGATGGCGGAACTCGAGTAATTTCCCGGGTTCTTTTAAAAATCAGTCACAAGTAAGGTAGGGTTATGATTTCAGGCATTTTAGCATCCCCGGGTATCGCTTTCGGTAAAGCTCTGCTTCTGAAAGAAGACGAAATTGTCATTGACCGGAAAAAAATTTCTGCCGACCAGGTTGATCAGGAAGTTGAACGTTTTCTGAGCGGTCGTGCCAAGGCATCAGCCCAGCTGGAAACGATCAAAACGAAAGCTGGTGAAACGTTCGGTGAAGAAAAAGAAGCCATCTTTGAAGGGCATATTATGCTACTCGAAGATGAGGAGCTGGAGCAGGAAATCATAGCCCTGATTAAAGATAAGCACATGACAGCTGACGCAGCTGCTCATGAAGTTATCGAAGGTCAGGCTTCTGCCCTGGAAGAGCTGGATGATGAATACCTGAAAGAGCGTGCGGCTGACGTACGTGATATCGGTAAGCGCCTGCTGCGCAACATCCTGGGCCTGAAGATTATCGACCTGAGCGCCATTCAGGATGAAGTCATTCTGGTTGCCGCTGATCTGACGCCGTCCGAAACCGCACAGCTGAACCTGAAGAAGGTGCTGGGTTTCATCACCGACGCGGGTGGCCGTACTTCCCACACCTCTATCATGGCGCGTTCTCTGGAACTGCCTGCTATCGTGGGTACCGGTAGCGTCACCTCTCAGGTGAAAAATGACGACTATCTGATTCTGGATGCCGTAAATAATCAGGTTTACGTCAATCCAACCAACGAAGTTATTGATAAAATGCGCGCTGTTCAGGAGCAAGTGGCTTCTGAAAAAGCAGAGCTTGCTAAACTGAAAGATCTGCCAGCTATTACGCTGGACGGTCACCAGGTAGAAGTGTGCGCTAACATCGGTACGGTTCGTGACGTTGAAGGTGCTGAGCGTAACGGCGCTGAAGGCGTTGGTCTTTATCGTACTGAGTTCCTGTTCATGGACCGCGACGCGCTGCCCACTGAAGAAGAACAGTTTGCTGCTTACAAAGCAGTGGCTGAAGCGTGTGGCTCTCAGGCGGTTATCGTTCGTACCATGGACATCGGCGGCGACAAAGAGCTGCCATACATGAACTTCCCGAAAGAAGAGAACCCGTTCCTCGGCTGGCGCGCTATCCGTATCGCGATGGATCGTAAAGAGATCCTGCGCGATCAGCTCCGCGCTATCCTGCGTGCCTCTGCTTTCGGTAAATTGCGCATCATGTTCCCGATGATCATCTCTGTTGAAGAAGTGCGTGCACTGCGCAAAGAGATCGAAATCTACAAACAGGAACTGCGCGACGAAGGTAAAGCGTTTGACGAGTCAATTGAAATCGGCGTAATGGTGGAAACACCGGCTGCCGCAACAATTGCACGTCATTTAGCCAAAGAAGTTGATTTCTTTAGTATCGGCACCAATGATTTAACGCAGTACACTCTGGCAGTTGACCGTGGTAATGATATGATTTCACACCTTTACCAGCCAATGTCACCGTCCGTGCTGAACTTGATCAAGCAAGTTATTGATGCTTCTCATGCTGAAGGCAAATGGACTGGCATGTGTGGTGAGCTTGCTGGCGATGAACGTGCTACACTTCTGTTGCTGGGGATGGGTCTGGACGAATTCTCTATGAGCGCCATTTCTATCCCGCGCATTAAGAAGATTATCCGTAACACGAACTTCGAAGATGCGAAGGTGTTAGCAGAGCAGGCTCTTGCTCAACCGACAACGGACGAGTTAATGACGCTGGTTAACAAGTTCATTGAAGAAAAAACAATCTGCTAATCCACGAGATGCGGCCCAATTTACTGCTTAGGAGAAGATCATGGGTTTGTTCGATAAACTGAAATCTCTGGTTTCCGACGACAAGAAGGATACCGGAACTATTGAGATCATTGCTCCGCTCTCTGGCGAGATCGTCAATATCGAAGACGTGCCGGATGTCGTTTTTGCGGAAAAAATCGTTGGTGATGGCATTGCTATCAAACCAACTGGAAACAAAATGGTCGCGCCTGTAGACGGCACCATTGGTAAAATCTTTGAAACCAACCACGCGTTCTCTATCGAATCTGATAGCGGCGTTGAGTTGTTCGTTCACTTCGGTATCGACACTGTTGAACTGAAAGGCGAAGGCTTCAAGCGTATTGCTGAAGAAGGTCAGCGCGTGAAAGTTGGTGATACCGTGATTGAATTCGATCTCCCGCTGCTGGAAGAGAAAGCCAAGTCTACCCTGACTCCGGTTGTTATCTCCAACATGGACGAAATCAAAGAACTGATCAAACTGTCCGGTAGCGTGACTGTGGGTGAAACTCCGGTTATTCGCATCAAGAAATAATTCTTGCCGCAGTGAAAAATGGCGCCGATGGGCGCCATTTTTTTATGCTTCCGTCAGGGGCGGCAAAATCAATTCATCACTACCATGCTGCTGGGTATAGCGCATCACCTCCAGCACGCGTAATCCCGCGCTATGTACCGCGTCAGTTAATTCCTTACCTTTCAACAAGCCACTGATAAGCTGGGCGCAAAACAGATCGCCTGTTCCTTTAAGATCCGTCTTTACCCGAGAATGGGAAATGACATTCACGCTGTCGGCACTGACCACCACCACCTGCATCTCCTGATTTTCTTCGTTACCGGAGGCGCTGGTAATGACCACCCATTTTAAGGTGTCTGAAAGCAAACTTTTTGCTGCGGCAATGGCACTGTCGAGATCGCGGCAATCTTTACCGGTCAGGATTTCCAGCTCAAAGATATTAGGCGTAATACCCTGCGCCAGAGGCAGTAAATATTGTCGGTATGCCTCAGGAAGGTCAGGTTTGACATAAATTCCGCTATCAATATCGCCAATCACCGGATCGACCATAATCAATAAGTCAGGATGGTCTTTGCGTAGCGCAGTCAGCCACTCGGCAAGGATTTTGATTTGCGATGCCGTTCCCATATAGCCCGTGGTGACAGCGCGCAGCTGGCGCAGCGCATCACGCTCCTGAAGCGCACGCAAATAACCGCTAAACCATTCGTCCGGAATCGCACCACCGTAGAAAGTGTCATAATGCGGCGTATTGCTCAGCAATACCGTCGGCACGGCAAAGACATTCAGGCCGTTCTGTTTGATAGCAGGCACGGCAATGCTGTTGCCTACGCTGCCGTACACTACCTGCGACTGCACGGCGACGATATCCGCCTGCAATGCCCTGCTCTTATCGTTAAACAACAACAAACTACTCATTTAATTTTTTCTCCTTGCCGATGATCCTCATCGTATTCCAACCGAAACTTTACCTGATTCTGGCAGTCAAATCGGCTATCACAAAACAAGGATAAGGTAATTCAATGAAGAAAATCATTTGTCTGGTCATTACGCTGGTAATGACACTCCCCGCTTACGCGAAGTTAACCGCCCACGAAGAAGCCCGCATCAACGCCATGCTGGAGGGATTAGCACAGAAAAAGGATTTGATATTTGTGCGCAACGGCGATGAACATACCTGCGATGAAGCGGTTTCCCATTTGCGTCTGAAGCTGGGCAATACCCGTAATCGCATTGATACTGCTGAGCAATTTATTGATAAGGTTGCTTCGTCATCATCGATTACCGGGAAGCCGTATATCGTGAAGATGCCCGGTAAGAGCGATGAAAACGCGCAACCTTTTTTACATGCGTTAATTGCGCAGACGGATAAAACGGTGCCTGCGGAAGGGAATTAATCCGCTTTGGCAAGGCATTTACAGGAGGTAACATGAAAAAATGCTTTATTTATAACGATGAAAAATCGAATAAATTTTGGTGGATAGATTACGAAGGGGATAGTTTAGCTATCAACTATGGCAAGGTAGGTAGTATTGGTAAATTCCAGACAAAAGAGTTCGATAATGAAGAACAGTGTCTGAAAGAAGCCAGTAAATTGATTGCCGCAAAAATGAAGAAAGGCTATCAAGAAGATCCAAACTTTAACTACATGGATCGCTACTATTTTGATGATGAAGAAATTGGGTTACATGTTAAAACGTCACACCCAAACTTCCAGTGCCATTTTACTGATCCACTTTATGTGTGTTGCTGGGATGAAGAATCTCCTTTTGGCAGCGATGAAGGTGCTGATGCTCTAAACGTTCTTGAAAATAGCCTGCGTAAAGAGCCGGATCTAGATTGTGCTGATTTCCCTCAAATGTTAATTGAAACTATCTGGGGTATGAAATATATCGCTATGGAAAGTATTCTTGAAGAGGATATTCGTGCGCAATTACTAGCCGATGAAATGAGCACTATCCAGAGCAATATGATTACCTACGCAACTGCATTCGGTCAGATTAAAGTCATGGGTAAAATCTCCCATAAACTTAAAAAGATGGGACTCAATGCACTAGCCCGTCATCAGCTTACCGCAAAAATTCTTCAATGGGGTGATGGTCAGGACTCACCAATACTTCAAAAAATGATTGATGACCTTACTACGTTTCCACACGAAAATTAAAAACTGCATTTGTCGGCAGCAACAACTGCCGACAAAGCAGATTATTGACAAAGTGCACTTTGTTTATGCCAGATGCAGCGTAAACGCCTTATTCGGCCTACAAAATATTGCTAATTCAATATATTACAGGAACCTTGTAGGCCTGATAAGCGTAGCGCATCAGGCAGTTTTGCGTTTGTCATCAGCCTCCAATGCTATTAATCCTTAAATCCCCGCCCCCTGACTAAAGTGCTCTTCCCCAAACACCCCGGTAGAAAGGTAGCGATCGCCACGATCGCAGATGATCGCTACCACCACTGCACCAGGGTTGGCTTTTGCCACCCGCAGTGCTCCGGCAACCGCGCCGCCGGAACTTACACCGCAGAAAATCCCTTCCCGCACTGCCAGTTCGCGCATGGTGTTTTCCGCATCACGCTGATGAATATCCAGCACCTCATCCACCAGCGAAGCGTTGAAGATGCCTGGCAGATATTCCTCAGGCCAGCGACGAATGCCGGGAATGCTGCTGCCCTCTTCCGGCTGCAGGCCGACAATCGCCACCGGTTTCGATTGCTCGCGCATAAAGCGCGACACGCCGGTAATCGTACCGGTCGTCCCCATGCTGGAGACAAAATGGGTAATGCGACCGCCGGTTTGCAGCCAGATTTCCGGCCCGGTGGTGGTGTAATGCGCATAAGGATTATCGGGATTATTAAACTGATCGAGCAGCTTGCCTTCGCCACGATTCGCCATCTCCAGCGCCAGATCGCGCGCACCTTCCATGCCCTGCTCTTTGGTGACCAGAATCAGCTCCGCACCGTAGGCACGCATCGCCGCGCGACGCTCCTGGCTCATGTTATCGGGCATCAGCAATTTCATGCGATAGCCTTTTAGCGCAGCGATCATTGCCAGCGCAATCCCGGTGTTACCACTGGTGGCTTCGATTAACACATCACCCGGTTTAATTTCCCCGCGCTTTTCCGCCTCGACGATCATCGAAAGCGCCGCACGATCTTTCACCGAACCGGCCGGATTATTGCCTTCCAGCTTTAACCACACTTCACTGCCGTTATCCGGCCCCATTCGTTGTAATTTCACCAGAGGCGTATTGCCTATTGTTTGTTCTAATGTACTCACGATTTCTGTCCATACGTGGTGTTGCCTGATGCGACGTTTACGCGTCTTATCAGGCCTACAGGTTACAAAACCTTGCCATTAAAAAGCCCGGATCGCGGGAAGCGCCTCCGGGCGTTTAACATTCACTCAACCTATCAGGCGCTTTGTGCGAGAGCAAGTTCCTCATCGCGTGTTTCAATACGCTCGTCGCCGTTATACAGCCGCGCATGTTGCAGCCCGACGAACAAACGATCGCCGCGCACTGGCGCATCATCGCCACGCATTACCACGGTGAGCGGATCTTCATACCACCCCAGCGGCTGCACGACTAATTGGGTGTAGTGACCTTTCGGGCTGGCTTCCAGCACCTGTACCGGCAGCGGCGAATCGAGGCTGGTGCGGCGGCTGATATCCACTTCCCACGGGCGCAGGAAGAGATCCACCGGCCCCTGGTACGCAGGGGTATATCCCAGCGGCCAGCGGTGCGCACCAACGTGGAACTGCCCACCGCGAATCGTTCCCTGCAAGCGGTTCACTTCGCCCATAAACTCCAGCACAAAACGGGTCGCCGGTTCGCGCCAGACCTGATCGGGTTCATCAGCCTGTTCGATATTGCCCTGGCTCATCACCACCACGCGGTTGGCGACTTCCATCGCCTCTTCCTGGTCGTGGGTAACGAACACGCTGGTGAATTTCAGCTCTTCATGCAACTGACGCAGCCAACGACGCAGCTCTTTACGCACCTGCGCATCCAGCGCGCCAAACGGTTCATCAAGCAGCAGAATCTGCGGTTCCACAGCCAGCGCCCGCGCCAGCGCCACACGCTGTTTCTGGCCGCCGGAAAGCTGGGCCGGATAACGATCCGCCAGATGCGCAAGCTGCACCATTTCCAGCAATTTTGTCACTTTCGCTTTGATGGCTGCGGCATTCGGGCGCTCGCGACGCGGCAGCACCGTCAGGCCAAAGGCGATATTGTCGAACACCGTCATATGGCGGAACAGCGCGTAATGCTGAAACACGAAACCGACTTTGCGATCGCGTGCATGCAGGCGGCTGACGTCGGTGCCGTGGAAACGAATATGCCCGCTGGTTTGATGCTCCAGCCCGGCGATAATCCGCAGCAGCGTGGTTTTCCCGGAACCTGACGGCCCCAGCAATGCGACCATCTGACCAGAAGGAATATCCAGTGAGATATCGTTCAGCACCTGGGTGCGACCAAACGACTTCTTAATATTGGCAATCTCAATGCTCATGATGATCCTCCTGTTGCGCGCGTTTTTCCTGATTCTCCAGGCGCCACTGCAACATACTCTTTAAAAACAGGGTGATAATCGCCATCAGCGTCAACAGCGCCGCGGCGGTAAAGGAGCCGACAGTGTTGTAGTCCTGCTCCAGCAATTCAATCTGTAACGGCAGCGAAAGTGTTTCGCCGCGAATCGAGCCGGAAACCACCGACACCGCGCCAAACTCGCCAATCGCGCGGGCGTTGGTCAGCACCACGCCATAAAGCAGCGCCCAGCGGATGTTCGGCAGCGTGACGCGGCGGAACATCTGCCAGCCAGACGCGCCAAGCAAAATCGCCGCTTCGTCTTCCTGGCTTCCCTGACTTAACATCACCGGCACCAGCTCGCGCACCACAAACGGACAGGTCACGAAGATGGTGACCAGCACCATTCCCGGCCAGGAGAACATAATTTGCAGATTATGTTCATCCAGCCAGCCGCCGAGCGGGCCGTTAGAGCCGTAGAACAGCAGATAGACCAGACCGGCAACCACCGGCGACACGGCAAACGGAATGTCCAGCAGCGTCAGCAGCAACTGGCGTCCGGGGAAGTTAAAGCGCGTCACCAGCCAGGCCAGCAGAATCCCAAACACCAGGTTTACCGGTACGGCAATCAGCGCGATCATCACCGTCAGCCAGATGGCGTGCAGCATGTCCGGATCGGCCAGATTCTGTAACACCGGCATCAGCCCTTTGCTGAATGCCTGCACGAAAATGTAAATCATCGGCACCAGCAGGATGAACGCCGAAACCAGCATTCCGGTGCCAATCAAAAACCATTTGCCCCAGTTAATCGGGCGCGCGTCATAACGCTTCAACTGTGTCACTTCCGCCATTAATGACCTACCACACGCCGACCAAAGCGACTTTGCAGAGTGTTAATTGAGAACAGCAGCAGCAGGGATGCCGCGAGTATCACCGAAGCAATTGCGCTCGCCGCCGGGTAATCAAACTCCTGTAAGCGAACAAAAATCATCAGCGACGTCACTTCCGTCTTCCAGGCGATGTTCCCGGCGATAAAAATCACCGCACCAAACTCACCGAGACTACGGGTAAACGACAGCGCCACGCCCGCCACCAGCGCCGGAGAAAGCTCCGGCAGCACCACTTTGCAGAAACTCTGCCAGCGCGTTGCGCCGAGCGTTTCTGCCGCTTCTTCATATTCCGGGCCTAACTCCTCCAGCACCGGCTGCACGGTGCGCACCACAAACGGAATGCTGGTAAAGGCCATCGCCACCGCGATTCCAAGCCACGTATAGGTGACTTTGATATCAAACTTCGCCAGCCATTCACCGTAAAAACCGTTCACGGAAAAGAGCGAGGCCAGCGTTAAACCTGCTACCGCCGTTGGTAGCGCAAACGGTAAATCCATCAGCGCATCAAGCAGCGTGCGGCCCGGAAAGCGATAGCGGGTTAAAATCCACGCCATCAGCAGGCCGAAAACGCCGTTAAAAATCGATGCCACAAACGCCGACAGCAGCGTCACTTTATAGGCCGCGACCACCTGCGGGTTGGTGATCACCTCCCAGTACTGCGCCCAGCTCATCTGAGCCAGTTGCATCACCAGCGCGGAGAGCGGCAGCAGCAAAATCAGGCACACAAACAGCAGACTGGTGCCGAGGCTTAAGGTAAAGCCCGGCAGCACGCGTCTGGAAGAAACTGCAAACATTAGTTACGCCCCGCCGCTAACAGCTTGTCTAACTCGCCGCCGCTGTTGAAGTGGGTTTTCATCACTTCCGGCCAGGAGCCAAATTTATCTTCCACGCGAAACAGCTCGGTCTGCGGGAATTTGTCTTTCAGTTTGTCCATGACTTCCGGGTTATTCACGCGGTAGTAATAATCGGTAATGATCGTTTGCGCCTGTGGGCTGTAGAGCCAGTTCAGGTAAGCTTTTGCCGCTTTTTCCGTGCCGTTGGCCTGCACGTTTTTATCGACCCACGCCACCGGGAATTCCGCCAGAATGTTGGTTTTCGGAATCACCACTTCAAAGCCCTGCGCTTCATACTGCTTGCGGATGTTGTTCACTTCCGATTCGAAGCTAATCAGCACATCGCCCAGCCCGCGCTCGGCAAAGGTGGTAGTTGCGCCACGACCGCCGGTATCGAACACTTCCACGTTTTTCAGGAACTGGGTCATAAACTGTTCGGTTTTGGCTTTATCGCCACCGTCAGCTTTATCCGCTGCGCCCCATGCCGCCAGATAGGTATAACGCGCGTTACCGGAGGTTTTTGGGTTCGGGAAAATCAGCTTCACGTCGGAGCGCACCAGATCGTTCCAGTCATGGATATTCTTCGGGTTGCCCTTACGCACCAGGAAGCCCATGGTGGAGTAAAACGGCGAGCTGTTATTCGGCAGGCGCGACTGCCAGTCAGCCGGGATCAGTTTGCCTTTATCATGCAGGATTTGTACGTCGGTCACCTGGTTATAAGTTACAACGTCTGCTTTTAAGCCCTGCAAAATCGCCAGCGCCTGTTTTGATGACCCGGCATGAGATTGTTTTATCGTCAGTTTATCGCCGCCGTTGTCTTTGGCCCATTGTTGCTCAAACGGGGTATTCAGGGCGGCAAAGAGCTCGCGGGAGACGTCATAAGAACTGTTCAGCAGTTCCGTTGCCTGTACATGGCCCGCCAGCAGCAGAGAAGCGACCAGCGCGAGTGAGTTCTTTTTCAGTAAGTTAACGGCCATTGCGCACCCTTATTAATTAAATGACTTTCTATTAGTCATCATATTTATAACGGACGTGAAAGGAGTAACGGTTTTATATACCGTTTGGTGATTTGGAAGTTGAAAAGGGAATAAGAACTTGGTTCAACAGGCGTAATTGTTGCAGTCAGTTTGGACACGAACAACGCGGAGAAACCGGAGCGTACACATAGTACGTGAGGATTTCGAGCACTGCCCGGGGCCAAAATGACAAATAAAATAGCCTGGTGAACTTAGTTCAAGACGAAATCCTCCCCACACATGCAGGGAGGAAACAGAGGTGAATCAGATGCCGACGCTAACCGTCTCCGGCAGTGTGCTGCCGCCATCAATCACATTCTGTGTACCGGTTAAATAGCTGGATTCATCGGATGCGAGGAAGGCCGCCAGTTCGCCGACTTCCAGCGGATCGGCGAGGCGACGCAGCGGGATTGCTTTCGCCATTTCAGTCAGCACCGATTCCGGATCCTCCGGGTTTGACTGACGCGCGATGCTTTCCGCCATTGGCGTGCGAACATATCCTGGGCAGATGGCGTTAACGCGAATACCAGACTGCGCGTACTCCACCGCCAGCGATTTAGTCAGGCCAACAATCGCCGCTTTCGTTAAGGCATACGCCGTTTCGCCCGGATCGGCCACCATATCGCCAGTGACCGAAGACATCATCACAATGCGACCATCTTTGCGGGCAATCATCTCCGGCAGCACCGCCTTTGTGACGTTCCATACGCCTTTTATATTGATATCAATATGGAAATCGCGATCTTCATCGCTCATATCGAGGAAACTGCCCAGACGACAAACGCCTGCGTTATTCACCAGGATATCAATGCGCCCTTCTTTTTCCTTTGCGCGCTTGATAGCTGCGGCTACCGACGCCGGGTCACGCACATCGGCGACAACCGCCGTACAGCGATGACCACGACCACACAGTTCGTCCGCCAGCTTTTCGATCTCAGGGGAGATATCCAGCAAGATTAGGTTTGCGCCATGACGCGCAAAAGTTCTGGCAATTCCTTCGCCAATTCCCTGCAATGCGCCCGTAATCAGTGCTGTCTTGCCCGTGAGTTTACCCATTTTAATGCTCTCCTTGTTAATACAGAGCGTTACACTCCATTCCCTCTGAAAATACATGATAAACAAAATATTGCTGCGGATCAGCTCACTAATTCAGGAAAATCTCAATCCAGTCGCTGCTTTATGCATCATTTCAGGCGTTGCGTTAGCTCACTGCTGCGCTCAATCATTTTCAATGACTCGACATCATTAAGTTGTACCAGCCCAACAAACAGTAAATCGGTAACCGAATTTTGTGCCGTGCGGGTGGACATCGACGAGCTACGCCATTCGGTTTCACCAGAAACGGTATCGAGGGTGAAATGTGCCAACCGCCGCAGCGGAGAGTCAGTCAGTGAAGTAATGGCAATCACCGTTGCCCCCTGCTTTCGCGCTGCCTCGGCGCATAGCAAAATCTCTTTTTTACTGCCGCTGTAAGAGATAGCGATTTGTACATCACCTTTTTTCAACGCCTGGGAAACGGTAGCTTGTACGTGCGTGTCGGCTTCACAGGCCACGCGATAACCAATTTTCATCAGTTTGAATGAAAGATCGCGCCCCACCAGCGCCGACCCGCCCAGGCCTGTTATCTGGATAAACGGCGCTTTACTGATGACCTCAATGATTTTTTGCAGCCGCGCGTAATCGAGTAAGGCGCAGGTTTGCTCCAGTGCCAGCTCTTTTTCGCGATTCAGTTTGCGGGCAATCACTTCCAGCGAATCGTCACTGGTAATCGAACTGTGCAAGTGCAGCGCCGTGGCATTCGTTTTCTCCCGGCTGGCACTGTATTCGCCAATTAACGCCATACGCAATTCAGTAAATCCTTGCGCGCCGAGCTTCTGGGCAAACTTCACAATACTCGACTGGCTGATGCCGAGCTGTTTCGCCATCTTGCGCGAAGAGACGGATTTCAGCTCACTCACTTTAGCCTGCAGAAAGTCAGCTATTTTTTGCTCGTTCTCGGTAAATTCACTTTCTGCATTGCGTATTTTCGTCAGGTACAACATCTTCCACTCTCCTGGGCTGGCAGCAAAAATTCCGCTTAAGTTCTTATGACGCTCTTCACACTCTGCGAGTGTAGACTCAATGATTCCTTTAAGTCTGTCAATTCGGGATATATGATTCCATCCATCTGCAATTATTTGATCGTAAATAGTAAGGTCACCACCGATGCAACTTGAAAAGATGATTACCGAAGGCTCGAACGCCGCTTCGGCTGAAATTGACCGCGTATCAACGCTGGAAATGTGCCGGATTATCAACGATGAAGATAAAACCGTACCACTCGCCGTTGAGCGTGTACTGCCGGATATCGCCGCAGCGATCGATGTTATCCACGCCCAGGTAAGCGGCGGCGGTCGACTGATTTACATCGGTGCGGGGACTTCCGGTCGTCTGGGTATTCTTGATGCCAGCGAATGTCCGCCGACCTACGGCGTCAAACCGGGCCTGGTGGTTGGTTTGATTGCTGGCGGTGAATATGCCATTCAGCACGCGGTGGAAGGCGCAGAAGATAGTCGGGAAGGTGGCGTTAACGATCTAAAAAATATCGGCTTAACCGCACAGGATGTGGTGGTTGGTATTGCTGCCAGTGGTCGCACACCGTATGTGATTGCCGGGCTGGAATACGCACGCCAACTCGGTTGCCGCACAGTGGGCATTTCCTGTAATCCGGGGAGCGCCGTTTCAACCACCGCTGAGTTTGCTATTACTCCGGTGGTTGGTGCCGAAGTGGTTACCGGTTCTTCGCGAATGAAAGCAGGCACAGCGCAGAAACTGGTGCTCAATATGCTCTCTACCGGGCTGATGATTAAATCCGGCAAAGTGTTCGGCAACCTGATGGTCGATGTGGTCGCCACCAACGAAAAATTGCATGTGCGCCAGGTCAATATCGTTAAAAACGCCACCGGATGTAACGCCGAACAAGCGGAAGCGGCGTTAATTGCTTGCGAGCGCAACTGTAAAACGGCCATTGTGATGGTGCTGAAAAATCTCGATGCCGCAGAAGCAAAAAAACGCCTGGATCAACACGGCGGCTTTATTCGTCAGGTTTTAGACAAGGAATAACCCATGGCCAAAGAGATCAGCAGTGAACTTCTGAACACCATCCTTACCCGTGTCGGCGGACCGGGGAATATCACCAGTTGTGGTAACTGTATGACGCGCCTGCGTCTGGGTGTACATGACAGTTCACTGGTTGATCCCAATATCAAAACGCTGGAAGGCGTGAAGGGCGTCATTTTGACCAGCGATCAGGTACAGGTCGTTTTTGGACCAGGTAAAGCGCATCGTGCCGCCAAAGCGATGAGCGAACTGCTGGGCGAAGCCCCGGTACAGGATGCCGCAGAAATCGCCGCTCAGAATAAACGCCAGTTAAAAGCCAAACAAACCTCCGGCGTGCAACAGTTTCTTGCCAAATTCGCCACTATCTTCACGCCGCTGATCCCCGGTTTTATTGCTGCAGGTCTGTTGCTGGGGATAGCGACGTTAATTGCCACCGTAATGCACGTTCCGGCAGATGCTCAGGGAACGCTACCCGATGCGCTGAATTTTATGAAGGTGTTCAGCAAAGGTTTGTTCACTTTCCTGGTGATTCTGGTGGGCTATAACGCTGCCCAGGCATTTGGCGGCACGGGCGTCAATGGCGCAATTATCGCCGCGCTCTTTTTGCTCGGTTATAACCCTGCTGCCACCACCGGTTACTACGCCGGTTTTCACGATTTCTTCGGTCTGCCCATCGATCCGCGTGGCAATATTATCGGCGTGTTGATTGCCGCCTGGGCCTGCGCCCGCATCGAAGGCATGGTGCGCCGCTTTATGCCAGACGATCTCGACATGCTGTTGACCTCGTTAATCACTCTGCTGATCACCGCCACACTGGCGTATTTGATCATTATGCCGCTGGGTGGCTGGTTATTCGAAGGCATGTCGTGGCTGTTTATGCACCTGAACAGTAATCCGCTCGGTTGCGCAGTTTTAGCAGGGCTATTCCTGATCGCCGTGGTGTTTGGCGTGCATCAGGGCTTTATTCCTGTTTACCTGGCGTTAATGGACAGCCAGGGATTCAACAGCCTGTTCCCCATCCTTTCAATGGCAGGCGCGGGCCAGGTGGGTGCGGCGCTGGCACTCTACTGGCGGGCGCAACCGCACAGTGCATTACGCAGTCAGGTCCGCGGGGCAATTATTCCCGGTCTGCTGGGCGTTGGCGAACCGTTAATTTACGGCGTTACCCTACCCCGCATGAAACCGTTTGTTACCGCCTGTTTAGGCGGCGCAGCGGGCGGTTTGTTTATCGGCCTGATAGCCTGGTGGGGTCTGCCGATGGGCTTAAACAGCGCCTTTGGGCCGTCTGGCCTGGTGGCGCTGCCGCTGATGACATCCGCGCAAGGCATCCTTCCGGCAATGGCGGTTTACGCTGGCGGGATTCTGGTGGCATGGGTTTGTGGGTTTATTTTCACCACGCTCTTTGGCTGCCGTAACGTCAATCTGGACTGATTATGAAACGGACAATGCTCTATTTTTCTCTGCTGGCTGTCAGCTGTAGCGTCAGCGCCGCAAAATACCCTGTTCTGACAGAAAGTTCGCCAGAGAAAGCAGGGTTTAACGTCGAACGGCTTAATCAGATGGATCGCTGGATAAGCCAGCAAGTTGATGCCGGTTATCCCAGCGTTAACCTGCTGATCATTAAAGATAATCAGATTGTGTATCGCAAAGCCTGGGGCGCGGCGAAAAAGTACGATGGCAGCGTGTTAATGAAGCAGCCAGTAAAAGCAACCACCGAGACGCTGTATGACCTGGCCTCAAACACAAAAATGTACGCCACTAACTTCGCCCTACAAAAGCTAATGAGCGAAGGCAAACTACATCCTGACGATCTGATTGCGAAATATATTCCGGGATTTGCCGACAGTCCAAATGACACCATCAAAGGCAAAAACACGCTGCGGATTTCTGATCTGCTGCATCACAGCGGCGGTTTCCCGGCGGACCCGCAATACCCAAATAAAGCCGTCGCGGGCGCGTTATATTCCCAGGATAAAGGCCAGACGCTGGAAATGATCAAGCGCACGCCGCTGGAATATCAGCCCGGCAGCAAACATATCTACAGCGATGTCGATTATATGCTGCTTGGATTTATCGTCGAGTCAGTTACTGGTCAGCCGCTTGACCGCTATGTTGAAGAGTCGATTTATCGCCCCCTCGGCCTGACACATACGGTATTTAACCCACTGCTGAAAGGCTTTAAGACGCAGCAAATTGCCGCGACGGAACTGAACGGCAATACCCGCGACGGCGTGATCCACTTTCCGAATATCCGCACCTCCACTCTCTGGGGCCAGGTGCACGATGAAAAAGCGTTCTATTCGATGGGCGGCGTTTCCGGGCACGCAGGTTTGTTTTCCAATACCGGCGATATTGCGGTGTTAATGCAAACGATGCTGAACGGCGGCGGCTATGGCGATGTGCAGCTGTTCAGTGCGGAAACGGTGAAGATGTTCACCACCAGCTCTAAGGAAGATGCTACTTTTGGCCTCGGCTGGCGCGTGAATGGTAATGCCACCATGACGCCGACGTTTGGCACGCTGGCAAGCCCGCAAACCTACGGTCACACTGGCTGGACCGGGACGGTGACCGTTATCGATCCGGTGAATCATATGGCGATTGTGATGTTAAGCAACAAGCCACATTCGCCCGTTGCCGATCCACAAAAGAATCCCAATATGTTCGAAAGCGGTCAGCTACCGATTGCAACTTATGGTTGGGTGGTTGATCAGGTGTATGCGGCGTTAAAGTAGTAATAAAAAGGCCAGTCAGTTGTGATACTGGCTGGCCTTTAATCATCGAATCAGAAACGATTACAACGCCATCAACTTGTCCAGCGACGGCGCGAAGTAATAGCCGCCAGTGACCGGTTTGGTGAAACGCAACATCGCATCACGTTTGCCATCGGTATCGCCAAACATGCTCAGCAGTTGCTGCTCAATGTTATGCAGACGCGCGCAGTAGGCACAGAAATACAGACCGTGAGTGCCACTGGCGGTGCCGTACGGCAGGCTCTGACGAACAATCTTCAGCCCTTTGCCATCTTCTTTCAGATCAACGCGGGTCAGGTGAGAGGTTTCCGGACGCTCATCGCCGTCAATCTCTTCGTTATCTTCTTTGGTGCGCCCGATCATCATCTCCTGATCGTGAACGCTCATACGGTTGAGTTGCTTCAGGTTGTGCTCCCAACGCTGCACAAATACATAGCTGCCGCCTGCATCCACGCCGTCTTTGATAACCGCCACTTCGCGACGCGTCTCTTCACCCGCCGGGTTTTCAGTACCGTCAACAAAGCCGCTCAGATCACGCTCTTCAACCCAACGAAAGCCGTGGATCTCTTCTTTCACTTCAATGCAGTCACCAAAGGCTTCCATTGCCGCCTGAGCGACAGAGAAGTTTACGTCATGACGCAGAGAAAGAATGTGGATCAACACATCGAACTGGGTCGTCGGCGCAAGGCCTTTACCGTAGCCCGGAAAATCTTTCAGCTCTTCGGCCCCAACGCCGCCGCTCAGAGTACGCCAGGTGTTGTTACCAAAGGCAACTACCGCACCAAGATGCGCGTCCGGGAATTTCGCTTCAAAAGTTGCCAGTTTGTCGGCAAATGTTTTACTGGCCGCACGCAGGGCGTCAACTTCCCCTTTAACGTTGGCTTCGATCCAAATCGCCGCGCGGCAATGTTCTGGCAAAATGCCACTCTGAACCTGAGACATTGTTCCTCCTGAAAATAAGAATGCCACGCAATCCGTGGCATTGTTGGGCGCTATTTTACGTGTTTTTTTGCGGCGGCGGTTTGTTCAGACGCAAATTAACGCCGCCAGATAATTTTACTGACTTTCCAGTTTTTCAGGGTATCGTCCGAAGGCATTAACCCTTCCGGACCACTCCATTCCCCGCTGAACTGGTAGCTAATATGTTGACTGCCTTCGGCTTTACATTCGACAGCACGATTATCATCACCGTCGGCTTTTTGGCAATTGCCAAATGCTTTGCTGTAAAGTTCGCTAAACGGTGTACCGATTTTAACACCGGTGTCAGCAGGAATATCGCTATCCAGCACATCTATGCGGCTGATCGTGCCCTGATCGCCGTTAATTACCATCGCCACGTTGTCGCCTTTCATCACTTCAAAAAAGCGCACTACATTGCCGTTCGCGGTTTTCATTCCGCTGCGCAGGCGATAATCACCATCAAGCGCATCGGCAATAGCTTGTTCTTGCAGTGGTGTGGACGCCGTTAATTCACCCACGCCCTGCTCGCTCACTTTGGTGGACGACCCAAACCAGTTCCACGGATTAGCGGCAGACCAGTTAACTGACGACATCGTTGAACAGCCGGTCAGCATCAACGGCATAGCGCATAACATTAAACGCAGCGATTTCATGTCACTTCCTTTGGTTATTCAATAACGTTGCTTGGAGTGCAAATTCACCAAAAAGTGCCGTTATTCTTTTTCTTCATTAAAACAAGCGCGTAAACGTCGATTGGTCAGCAGCCAGATTAACGCCACAATATCCGCCACTACCAGCGCCAGACCGATACCGCTAACGGATTCACCGTTCAGCCACAGCCACGGTTGCCAGCAAAGTAAAACCACCTGCGCCAACAGCAACAGAAAATAGAGTACATACCAGATGCGAGGAAACGTAGCCCGCCGACCGCTCAACAAAAACGCCAGCACCGCAGGAATGCCAGGAATTAACCCCAGCCAGAAATTATCGTGATCGGGATAAAACAGATTCAACAGCGCAGTACCCTGCTCCCGCGACGCACCGGCAATGACAAACAGCACCCAGGTTCGCGCCTGAAGCAATAGCACAAGCCAGAAGAGAAAAGGTAAACGCAGGCGTCCGTGCGCATCATAATGGGCAGGATGAAACTCAGTACTCTTCATCTTCAATCAAACGCTTGCCCAGACTCAGCACGTCGGCGTGTTCATATCCAAGGCGTTCATACATTCCGAGCACCATGTCGTTATCTTCCGGCACGTTGATCTGAATTTTCGGGCAGCCACGAGCAATCAGCTTTTTCTCCAGCCGATTAAGCAACGCGTTAGCAATGCCACGCCCACGAAACTCTGGATGCACACCAAGATAATAAGCAGACCCGCGATGCCCGTCATAACCGCCCATCACCGTTCCGACCACTTCACCGTTTACCTCAGCGACCAGAAACAAACTGACGTCATGGTTCATCTTACGCTCGATGTCCATTTCCGGATCGTTCCACGGACGCAGCAAGTCGCAACGCTCCCAAAGGGTGATGACCTCTTCGAAATCTTCCTGGCGAAATACGCGTATCTCCATGGTATTCGTTACCTTTTTGCGGGTTAAAAGGCTGATTATGGCGTGAACGGTCGAATTAGCCAATATCTGACGAAAATCGGTTGAAAAAGTGGCATAATGGGGAGTTGTCAACTATTGAAATGAAAAGTAAAACAATTCTCAACAGCAAACGGTCGTAACGGATTACGCGATACGATATAACATCTGGAACTTTATTATTACAACTCAGGCCGTATGAGCACTTTTAAACCACTAAAAACACTCACTTCGCGCCGCCAGGTGCTGAAAGCCGGATTGGCTGCCCTGACGTTGTCAGGAATGTCGCAAGCCATCGCCAAAGAAGAACCTTTAAAAACCAGTAACGGACACAGTAAGCCGAAAGCCAAAAAAAGCGGCGGCAAACGTGTCGTTGTTCTCGATCCAGGCCACGGCGGAATTGATACCGGAGCGATTGGTCGCAATGGATCGAAAGAAAAACATGTGGTGCTGGCGATTGCCAAAAACGTCCGTTCCATTTTGCGTAATCATGGCATTGATGCGCGTTTAACGCGTTCTGGCGATACGTTTATCCCGCTGTACGATCGCGTTGAAATCGCCCATAAACATGGCGCAGATCTGTTTATGTCAATTCATGCCGATGGCTTTACCAACCCGAAAGCTGCCGGTGCTTCGGTATTTGCTCTCTCTAACCGTGGGGCAAGTAGCGCAATGGCGAAATACCTGTCTGAACGCGAAAACCGCGCCGATGAAGTTGCCGGTAAAAAGGCGACTGACAAGGATCACCTATTGCAGCAAGTGCTGTTTGATCTGGTGCAAACCGATACTATTAAAAACAGCCTGACGCTCGGCTCGCATATTCTGAAGAAGATTAAGCCGGTGCATAAACTGCACAGCCGCAACACCGAACAAGCCGCGTTTGTGGTGTTGAAATCGCCGTCGGTTCCTTCGGTGCTGGTGGAAACCTCATTTATCACCAACCCGGAAGAAGAGCGGCTGTTAGGCACGGCGGCATTTCGCCAGAAAATCGCCACAGCGATTGCCGAAGGCGTGATCAGTTATTTTCACTGGTTTGACAACCAGAAAGCACACTCGAGAAAGCGGTAAGTGATGAAACCCGACGCACACCAGGTTAAACAGTTCCTGCTCAACCTTCAGGATACAATTTGTCAGCAGCTGAGCGCCGTCGATGGCGCAGAGTTTGTCGAAGATAGCTGGCAGCGCGAAGCTGGCGGCGGCGGACGTAGCCGGGTGTTGCGTAATGGTGGTGTTTTCGAACAGGCGGGCGTCAACTTTTCACATGTCCACGGTGAGGCGATGCCTGCTTCCGCCACTGCTCATCGCCCGGAATTTGCCGGACGCAGTTTCGAAGCGATGGGCGTTTCGCTGGTAGTGCATCCGCATAACCCGTACGTTCCCACCAGCCACGCGAATGTGCGCTTTTTTATTGCCGAAAAACCGGGTGCCGAACCCGTCTGGTGGTTTGGCGGCGGCTTCGACTTAACCCCTTTCTATGGCTTTGAAGACGATGCTATTCACTGGCACCGCACCGCCCGTGACCTGTGCCTGCCATTTGGCGAAGACGTTTATCCGCGTTACAAAAAGTGGTGCGACGAATACTTCTACCTCAAACATCGTAACGAACAACGCGGCATTGGCGGCCTATTCTTTGATGACCTGAACACGCCAGACTTTGACCACTGTTTTGCCTTTATGCAGGCGGTAGGCAAAGGCTACACCGACGCTTATTTACCGATTGTTGAACGACGCAAAGCGATGGAATACGGCGAGCGCGAGCGCAATTTCCAGCTCTACCGTCGCGGTCGCTATGTCGAGTTCAACCTGGTCTGGGATCGCGGAACGCTGTTTGGCCTGCAAACTGGCGGGCGCACCGAGTCTATCCTGATGTCAATGCCGCCACTGGTACGCTGGGAGTATGATTATCAGCCAGAAGCAGGCAGCCCGGAAGCGGTGTTAAGTGAGTTTATTAAGGTCAGGGATTGGATTTAATATCATGAAAATAAAAGAAAAATAACCCTATGTTTGTGGCTTGAAATTAATTCTGTTTAATTTGTGTGCCATAGTGACACCCTAATATCTAATAATAATCTCTTTCGACTTAATATCCTCAGGCAAGGAGCGCCTCTATGACTCACCGTATTCCCTGTAAAAGCCCCGCTTGTACATCAACCATTCTGCCACAAACCGCAGCGCGTACTGACGGATACTGCATGCCCTGCGAGCAGGCCCAACAGCAGCGTGAGCACGACGAATATATCAAGAAAAACAAAAAGATCGTGAATGCGTTTGCTGGGTTAAGCGATCCGGTTGCCATGCTGAAGTTAATTCACCAACCGCGGAAATTCGATGCGTTAATCGACTGGACTCCCTGCCCCGTTCCCACCGATGCCCTGTATCAACAGTTGACCGCCGATCAAGCGCAGCTGATGGCTGATTACGCCACAGAACGCTTTGCATCTGGTGAATATAAACTCGCTCAGGAGATTTGTCTTTGTCTGGCGGCGTTTACCCAGGCAAATCTGGATGCATATTTACGAGAGTGGATCTCTTATGATGATTTAGACACTTATTCTCCTCTGCCTTTCCACCGCGCCCCAGCGGATGTTCGCGATACGCTGTTAGAACGGGTTGAGGATGATGCAGAAAACAGAAATTGTATTCTGCAATGTCTGGCATGGATTGGGGATGACGTTGTTGTTGAACGTTTTGCCTACTGGCGCAATAACCCGCCGCTGTGGCGCAGCTCCCTTTACATCGCGCCTGAAGAATATGCGCATGAGGCCGGTTGGGAGTTAACCGCTGAAGATCAAAGGCGTAATCTCTATTTTCCTCAATGTTTTCATCTGGAGATGAAAAGCACCGGGTCTTGCGAAGCTTTGCGTGTTGTTGATGAACGCAACGATACCTGTCCAAATTGCGCATTGCCACTAACAAATCTTTTCGACGTTGACCTGAAGGCAACGGGTCTAAGCGATAACGGCAGTTTTCGCGTCGTGACTTGCGAATGTTGCACCGCCTACAGCACCATTTTCGGCTACATGGACTCAAAGGGTAACGCTCATTTGTCTGCAAAAAATATCCCGCCTGCCTGGCTGCCGGATGATGTATCGGAATGGCGTCGACTCCCTGTAAACAGCATGAGACAGGGAAACCTTAGGTCACCGTTATTTGCCGCAGACCCATTTTTACCTGTCTCTTTCTCGCAACTTGGCGGGCATCCAACCTGGATTCAGGACGCGGAATATCCTCTCTGTCCGCAATGTTCCCACACAATGATGTTTCTTGCGCAACTGGATTATGCCGATATTGAACAATATGGCGAAGGGATAATTTACGCGTTTATCTGCCCGGATTGCCGGACAACGGCAACGTCTTATCAGCAGTCTTAACTGCAATAATAGTGAAAGATATGTCTTTTTAAATCTGGAAATGAAGCAAAATAACTAAAATGATAATCACAACCAACACAACAATATGCATTGCAGAACAACAAATCAGAATACTTGAGCTCTTCCGTGAATACTGGGGCATACAGCAAATAAATGAAGTCATTACCAACTCAGAACTTTGTGTAAATAGCAAAAATCACAGGTGTAACATTTCCTGGACAGATAATTACATAAATATCAATTATCAATGCAACCGGGAAATGCATCCACAAGAACGGGATAAATTTTTGACAGCATTCAGTGCAGCTCTTAGTCAACCTGTTCCCGATTATTACACTGACGCATACGAAAAAAGCCATCGTATTTTTCTGCGTAAAAAACATCGCCGTAGTGATGGACGTATTGGTTGTTCTATCTATCCTTACAAGGAGGAACCTAACGGTGGATGGGATTACAATGTTGCTAGTCTTTTTATTTATGAGTGCGATTTTGAAATACTATCCCCGGCTATTAAGTCACTATACCCTTTAGCCAATGGTGAAACATTTTTTGATTACACAAGCTGGAATGAATTTACCTCAGATGAATGCGTAAAGATAATTGAACAATGGTTAGCTAAGGCACAAACAAATACCGAATATGCAGAATTCATTAAGTATGTTATTGAGTGGATGAAACCGCTCTTAAACAAATATCAGAATATCATGATCGAAGGTAATTTATAAGTTCAATCCAGACTAAGCTGATGCATTACTGACATTACTTATAGTTTTTTTCATCACCTTTTCGGCCCCAGGAATCCCAACTTCTTTGGCGATCTTGTTGAAAACGTTCCGCCTCTTCTACAGATAATTCTGCATTTTCGGAACACTGCATGTGATCCCAACCGCGATAGTTTTTAATGACTGGTACATTTTTGGGCAGATTAACATCATTATTCTGACTGTGATAATCATAATAATACATAAAAAAACTATGCATCGGAATTTGACTGAGATAAAACCCATCCTTATCATCAATAAATAGCTGGCCCTCATGAAAAATCAATCGCGTATCACTGGTCGCGGGTTCAACCGATAAGTTGATATCTTTCCAGGTCGTGCCATAATCGGATGACATTTGCACTTCATGGTATTCATAAATCAGTTGTCCATTTTATCTTTTTTATGTGGATCGCCCCCCAGAGGTACAAAAATATACTTTTCAGAATCATGAATAAACTTTATATTTTCAGGAAGTGGACTGTCATATGAGGGAGTGATTGCAGAACGTGAACCAATGGATTCCGGAACCCATTGGTTGTGACGCGTATCGCCAACACGGGAAAATATATTTTTTTGTGTATCAGTATACCAGTATTGACCTGAACAATAATCAACACCGTCGTAATGCCGCTTTTCACCTGTTAAGATGATATAACGGTGATCGTCAAAACGGTAGACAATCTGGAGAGGTAGTGCATCCGAAGACATATACTTCGCCGGAGGCACTATACTATTACCCCCGTAGACAGCATAGCTAAAAAATAGCATTGAGAACGCCAATACGCTTTTTTTCATTTTGCCCCCTTCACTACAACTTCCGCCTCAGACTCTGCCAATAACTCCGGGAAAGGTATCTGACCAAGATAATGTTTGGCATTAATTCTGTTCGCTTCGATTCTTGCGGGCTTGAGCATTTCCGCTGAGAATTTCTTTTCTATTCCCGATATATACTCTATTGCCTCTGGCAAACCTAATTTTGCTGCATGATAAAACCAGGCAATGGCAATATCGTTATTTTGTGTAATACCATGACCACTGAGATATTGTGAACCGATAAAGTAGCAAGCCCTACTTGCTTTCTCTCGACCTGCCCCGTTCAGCGACTTCATAAACCAGGAAAAAGAATGAGTATAATTCTTTTCAACCCCCTGCCCACGATAATACATTACCCCAACCATGTAGCGTGCGGCGGCTATTCCCCAGGAATTTTCCCGCCCGGAAGCTTTCATAAACCAGTTAAAAGCTTCTTTATAATTTTTTGTCACCCCATCACCTGAATAATAACGGCGTCCAAGACGATACTGCGCTCCCGCCATACCATTCTCTGCAGCTTTACGAAACCAGTACAGCGCTTTTTTATCATCTTTAGGCGTTACACCATCCCCTTTTAGATATATCCATGCAAGATCGTATTGATCCGATGATTTACCTTGCTGCGCACGCAACTGCAGGCAAACAAAATCGGATTTACTGTTACAGGGAGTGAGTCGAGCCCACGAGCAGGAAGAGAAGGCAATGGTCGTGACGATAACGACTAATCGAGGGGAGATATTCCATAACCATAGCGTTGCTAATAGTCGAATGTCCATCCTGGACCTCCTGATTATCGTCACTCTCTTTGAGAGAAATACGAATTATAGTATTTGCATGGCTTTTCTCGTTACACAAATATGGCGAAAAGCGATACCAGTCGTTTTCACTCCAGTTCCTGCATCCGCTGATGCAGCGTCAGTGAAGGCTTTTCTGCAAACAATTGCTGATAATCCGTGGCAAACTGCCCAAGATGCCAGAATCCCCACTGCATGGCGGCGTCTTTTACCGTCATACTTTGCGACCACGGGCTAATCAGTTCACGGCGCACGGCGTTCAGGCGAATGCGTTTCAGCCACGCATTCGGGCCAATGCCCAAAATAGCGTGAAATGCGTTTTGCAAGGTGCGGCGACTGACGTGCAGTTGATTACACAAGTCCAGCACCGTCACTGGTTCGGACATGTTTTCCAGCACATATTCACGGGCCCGGGAAAGCAATCGGCGGTAACTCTGATGACTTATACTTTCCGCCGTCATCATTGGCTGCGCTTCTTCCAGCATCGCCCCCATCGCCATTAGCAAATTATCTCCCAGCACTTTTCGCACTGCAGGCTGATGGAGATTTTCCGGGTTCTCGCAAAATGTCGCCAGAGCCTGTTGGACAAAACCCCACAGCGCGACCTTATGCTGCTCTTTCACTTCCAGCGCCGACTGGTAACGTAACATATGCAGCACCCTTTCCGGGTTATGCAAAAAGTTAGCCTGCCGGGTGATGACATCTTCAGAAAGCACCACGCCAAGGATCGTGTAATCGTCCGGCGTACTTAATTCAAACTCGGTTCCTCCAGGGCGCGTCGCTATTTCTGCGCTTCCCAGACATTGCGAACCGATAAATCCCTGCTCACCGCGTGTCGCCGGAATGCCAAACCAGAACGAGTTCGGCCAGACCAGGCACGACTGACGCAGCGCCAGACCGGTGTATTCACGAAAAACCTGAATATCATCGAGTAGAATTTCCGTAAATTCACCATGAAACTTGCCCGGATGCAGCTGATCGTAAATCTGCTGCCAGGCGGTAATCGTCAAAGCATGTTCATAGACATCCGTTGTTTGCCGTTGATGAACATTATCCACTTCGACCTTCGGCGTGAGCTTCAGGTTTTCGGGTAAGGGTTCATGATAAAGATGGTGCAAATTGGCTGTACGGGTCTTTTTCATGATGTTAATGCCGGGTGTTGTAGGACACCCGGCACCTCCGACAGGTTAATGGGGCTTGAGACGATAACGACTACTGCGTTTACGTAACGTCCCGGCAGAAAAGAGCTGTTCGAGCGCATTTCTGGCTTTTTCCAGCGGCCAGCCAAAGTGGGCAGCCACTTCTCCTGCCGTCATTCCCTGACGTACTGATGTTAACAGCGCCAACAACTCGTCAGCAGATTCCGCGACGATAACTGGCGCGTCGGGTTCCTTTACGGGTTGCTTCGGCTGGCGGTTAAAGCCAGTAACCAGCCACTGGGTGTCATCGTCTGGCCGACCGATCTCCTTACGGCTGATGACACGCCCGGTACGCATCGCGGCAGCACAACCTGCGTCCAGCGCCGCACGACACGCCGCCAGATCGCCTTCCACCACCAGCGTTAGGCGACCAGGGTCAAGCACTTCGTGACTGAGCAGACGAACGTTAGCTGCTTTGAGCATGGCATCAGCTGCATCTATCGCGGCGACCATGCCGTCCACTTCCAGCAATCCCAGTGCATTGATCATCGGCAACCTCCGTTACGCACGCTGGATTGGATTACGCGCGATTTCCAGCACTGCATCGGTAAAGGCGTTACAGGCTGCTTTACACGCGGCCTGGCTACCGGTTAAAAATGCTGCCGAGTAGTTGGTTTCAGACGGTGGCGGTACATAGGTCACCAGTTGCACGTCGGCAGATTTCAACGCTGCATCAATGCCGTAAGTCGCTTCCAGCGGCGGTGCCACCAGATACGCCAGCGGATCGCCAAGCGTGATCCCGGCGGTTGATGAGAGATAAGAGCCGGTACGCGAAACGACATGCGCCAGGAAGGCTGTGTTTTCTGCATCATTAGCCCACTGGAAAGCAGCGCCATTTTCAATATGCGCAACCATCGCATCCAGACCGGCACGCACTTCCGCCGGGTTTGGCCCCCCGAGCATAATCAGCACTTCACCGGCAGTCGGTGACGGCCCGTGTGCAGCTCCCGCATACAGCGAGCGACCATACACGACTTCAACCATCGCCTGCTTGGTCGCTTCGTCAGCCGCAATGTAGGTGACGTCATCGGAATCAGCAGAAATCAGCCCGAGGCTACGAATATGCGGCGGCAATTTCAGTTCACGCGCAAATTCGGCGTTAACAGAGGCAATCACCCGCATGGCGGTTACCGACGGTCGAATCAAATCTAAAGCTGGCATGATGCCTCCTTATCGGGTCATGTTGATGCCGGATGCTTTCTGCTCCAGCATACGTTTCGCCAAATCCACAATGACGGCTGCGGCTTCAACCGGCGGCGTGCCGCCCTGGTGAATGTTAGAGATACAGGTACGGTCGGCCTCAACGGTGGTTGCCATACGCGGCGAGTAAACGGCGTAGCAGGAGAGACTTTCTGACTGCCCCAACCCCGGACGTTCACCCACCAGCAGGATCACCACTTTCGCGCCAAGAAGTTCGCCAATCTGATCTTCAATCTTCACCCGACCATAACGAACAAAGAATGGCGTACCGACTTTCAGCCCGGCCTGTTTCAGGCCCGCCATCAGCGGCGGCAGGATCTCTTCGTAGTTGACGGTAATAGCGTCAGTAGACAGACCATCGGAAATAACCACCTGTACGTCCGGATTGGCAACACACTGCGCTTTCAGCGCTTCAACAGCCTCTGCACACAAGCGGCGGCCCATATCCGGGCGAGTCAGATAGAGATTTTTGTCGCTAATTTCAGAGCGGACCTCCAGCAAGCCCTGCGCTTTCACCCACTCTTCCGGCACTTCTTTCAGTACGGTGTCTTTCGAACGAGAGTGATCGGCCAGGAAACGCAACAGCGCCTGGGTACGCGGACGCGGACCGGCACGACCGGTACAGACGCGAGCCACGGTGCTGCGGCGCAGTTCTGTTAATACGTCTGCGCGATGCGGGTTTTCAACGCCAATCCACGCTTTTGCTTCTGCGGAACCTAAATCCAGCGCGCAGCTTTCCGAGGTCACCGGTGCTGCACAGGTGGTAGTGGCGCATTTTGCTTCTGACGGCGCGGGGGCCGCTTGTCCCATTGACGCCATCACGCTGCGTACAATTTCTTCAATCTGTTTTTGATCCATGATGTGTTATCTCCGCGTCATCAGAAGAACAGTGACGGATCGCCCGCCCGTTTGGTCAGGCGACCGTTTGCCATAATGCCCATGCTTTCCAGCCAGCGTTCAAACTCCGGTGACGGGCGCAGGTTGAGTAACTGACGCACAGTGGCGGTGTCGTGGAAGGCCGTAGTCTGGTAGTTGAGCATGATGTCATCACCCAGCGGCATCCCCATGATGTAGTTACAGCCTGCGGTGGCGAGCAGGATCATCAGGTTTTCGTTGAGGTTCTGGTCAGCGTCAGCGTGGTTGGTGTAGCAGCAGTCACAGCCCATAGAAATGCCGCTCAGTTTGCCCATAAAGTGATCTTCTAAGCCCGCACGGATAATCTGCCGGTCGTTGTAGAGATACTCTGGCCCAATAAAGCCCACTACGGTGTTGACGATAAACGGATCGTAATGACGTGCCAGCCCGTAGTTACGCGCTTCCATCGTTACCTGATCTGCACCGAAGTTAGCGCCCGCCGATAGCGCAGAACCCTGCCCGGTTTCGAAGTAGAGGCAGTTTTCCCCGGCGATACGGTTAAACTCTGCGCCCACTGCGCGTGCTTCATCGAGCATCGCCAGCTCCACGCCAAATTCTTTCAGCCCTTTTTCGCTGCCGCAGATGCTCTGGAAAATCAGCCCGCCCGGCGCGCCGCGACGGATCGCTTCAATCTGGGTAGTAACGTGCGCCAGCACGCAGCCCTGGGTCGGAATGTTGAATTTGTCGATCACGCCATAGATGGTATCCAGCACGCGGCTTAAGTTTTCCACGTCGTCAGTCACCGGGTTAACGCCGATCACCGCATCGCCCACCCCGAAAGAAAGCCCTTCGTAGATTTGCGCGGCGATACTTTGCACGTCGTCGCGGGTATCGTTTGGCTGCAAACGGGCGCTGAAGGTGCCCGGAATACCAATAGTTGTATTGGCCTTTTTGATTACCGGCATTTTCTTCGCGCCGTAGATCAGGTCCGCGTTAGAGCAAATCTTCGCTACCGCCGCGACCACTTCCGAGGTCAGCCCTTTGCGGGTAAAAGCAATGTCGTCAACGCTGGTTTCATCACTCAGCACATACTCACGCAGTTCGCTGATGCTCCAGTTTTTAATCTGGTTGTATGCCGTTTCGTTAACGTCGTCCTGAATCAACCGCGTAACGCAGTCATCTTCATAGGCAATCACCGGATTATTGCGGATGTCCGCTACGGTCATTTCCGACAACACCTGCTTTGCCGCCACGCGCTCCTGTGAGCTTGCCGCTGCAACGCCCGCCAGCACATCCCCCGAACGCAGTTCGTTGGCTTTAGCCAGCACCTCTTTTACATCCTTAAACTGATATACATTGCCGAACAATGTGGTCTTTAGTTTCATAAGTCGTTCCCTCAGGAAGGAAATGCGAGTGATTTCACCGTCACCGGCACAACCGATCCGCCAAAAAGAGGCGTACCAATGTCGATATAGTCCCCCGCGCGGACAATCACTTCGTCAATGACTGCCAACGGGAGTTGTTGTAGCTGTGGACGCAACAACATGCCCAGAGCTTTACCAAAGTCCTGCCCGGCCACCACCAGCAGGGGATGCGGATTCGGAAAACGCGCGACGAAATCGACCAGCGCGTTGATGACCGTCAGTACCGCGGCGTAACGCACAGGCAGCGAGGCGGGAAGCGCCAGCACGTACGCGTCAGTTTTGGGGCAAAGATCCAGTTGAATTAGCGCTTGTTGCCAGGCACTCACCAGATCCGTTTCATCAATTGGGATCGCCACCGGCAAATTGCGCAGCGGCAGTTGTACCCCCTCCAGCCAGATTGTGCTGCCAGAGAGCGAAAGGGTATGTGCGCCTGCGCCAATCACCGTGGCGCGCACGGTTTGCGCTGGAAACTGCACGTTCATCTCACGCAGACGAGGATGCTCATGCAGCGCCGTTGCCAGAAGCGGGCCAATATCGGCAAAACAGAACGGGTCAGCGGGCTGGTGGCGATAACATTCGCCCACGCCGCCAGAAAGCGTAATGATTTCGGGCGTAACACCTGCGGGCAGCAAACCGGTTTGCATCAATGCCTGCGCGAGCGGCGAGAGCGTTCCGTCAATCACTTCGACAATCAGTTCCGCCATCCGCCGGGTAACCTGCACCAGCTGCGCGCCGGTCAGTGAACAGGCGTCAGTGCCTGCACCGAAGCACTCATCCACAATCATCTGCCCCGGTATATGAGCGTAAACCACGCGTCCCTGGCTGTCGGTTTCCAGCAGGCGGCCGCCGACGTTAAGGCAGGCAGTGCCGCTGATTTTTCCGGCATCGAACAAAGCGTAGTTCGCGGTGCCACCGCCGATGTCGATATTCAGTACCCGACATAACCGTTGTTCAGAAAGGGTTTGCGCCCCGGCACCGTGACCGGCGATCACGGATTCGAGATGCGGCCCAGCGCTGGCAACGACAAAATCGCCCAGCGACTGAGAGAGCGTCATCACCGCCGGGCGAGCATTGCGGGTTTTCGCGCTTTCGCCGGTGATGATGATGGCACCGGAATCCACACTTTCCGGCGCAATGCCCGCAGCCTGATATTGCTCGAGGATTAAGGATTTCAGTTCCTCTTCTTTTAAACCGCCCTGTTTATCGACAGGGGTAAAGAACACCGGGCTTTGCCAGCTAATTTCGCGTTTGATGAATTCGTAGCGCGGCACCTGCGACACCGCCGCACGGTTAACCAGCTCCAGGTGGGAGAAGATCACCTGGGTGGTGGTAGTGCCGATATCGATACCGACGCTCAGTAGCTGGCGAGTGTTCACGATTGTGTCTCCGCTTCGGTTTTAGCCGCGGTCGCGTCTTCTTTTGGCACCAGCATCATCGCCACGCCAATCGCCGTAACGCCGCCGATCAACTTGCCGACAATCATCGGGAAGATCATGGCGTTCATGTTGGCAGCGGCGAAGCCTAAATGGTCACCCAGGGCGAAAGCAGCGGAAACGGCGAAGGCACAGTTGATCACTTTGCCGCGGGTATCCATCTGCTTCATCATGCCGAACATCGGGATATTGTTGGCAAGGGTTGCGACCATGCCAGCTGCCGCGATATTGTTCATATTCAGCACTTTACCGACGCTCATCAGCGGTTTTTCAAACCAGCGTGTCAGCAGCAGCACCATCGGATACGCCCCTAACAGCACGCAGGAGATAGAACCGATAACTTCAATGGCGCGCATCACTTCACCGGGTTTGTCGCCTGGAGCCATGAAGATCGGATCCAGACCGGGGATCAGTTCCCAACCGAGCAGGAATTTCACTACCGCAGCGGCAAGACCGAGGGTGATCAATGCAACGAGGAACTTGGCGAAGATCTGGAAGCCGTTGATCATTTTTTCCGGGATGAATTTCAGCCCCAGCGCCACCAGTACCGCGACGATAAGTACCGGGATCATGTTCATCAGGATCAGGGCAAAGGTGAATTCCACTGGCTGACCGTTGATCTGCACACCGGAATACATAGCCACCAGACCACCGGCAATACAGCCAATGGGAATGGTCACAATGCCCGCCAGCACGCCGAGCGCCAGATAACGACGGTCAGAAGGTTCGATAATGCCGAGCGCCACCGGAATGGAAAACACAATCGTTGGCCCCATCATCGATCCGAGAATCAACCCAGAGTATAGCCACGCTGCCACATCGCCGCCCGCCAGCTCTTTGGCGAGGAAGAAGCCGCCCATGTCGCACGCCAGCAGTGTTCCAGCGAACATTGACGGGTTTGCGCCGAGCATTTCGTAAACCGGGATAATCACCGGCCCAAGTACGTGGGCCAGTACTGGTGCCAGTGCGGTCATACCGACCATCGCCAGGCCCAGTGCGCCCATTGCCATAAAGCCTTCTTCGAACTGGCCGCCCGATCCTTCGATACTTTTACCAAACTTACCGAGGAAACGAGCAGAACCGCCGAACTGCGACAAGATCCTGTCTACGGCAGCTATCAGCATAAAGAACATCATGATGTACATGATGATTTCGTTAATTCCCATCGCCTTTACTCCCTGTTAGTTGTTATTTATTGGCGGATGCGGCGTGAACGCTTTATCCGCTCTACATGTGCAATCCTGTAGGCCGGATAAGACGCGACAGGCGTCGCATCCGGCACTTGCACCGCGCCATTGGCGGATGCGGCGTGAACACCTTATCCGCCCTACATGTGTAATCCCCAGGTCGGATAAGACGCGGCAAGCGTCGCATCCGGCACTTGCACCGCGCCATTGGCGGATGCGGCGTGAACGCCTTATCCGCCCTACATGTGCAATCCCGAAGGCCGGATAAGACGCGGCAAGCGTCGCATCCGGCATTTATTGCGCCGCCGCGTACAGGCCGACGATCTGCTCCAGGCTGGCAGTACGCGGGTTGCTACGCAGACAAATATCGTCCTGCGCAGCCTGCGCCCATGCACCGTAATGCGCAGATGTCGCGCCAACATCGCCCAGCCGTTTACCAATCCCGACTTCCGCAATCAGCTCACTTACCGCGTTAATAGCATCACGATCGTCGGATTTTTTAGTTCGCAGCGCCCGACCAATCTGACTAAACCGTTCGCGACAGACCATCCGGTTAAACTCCATCACCGTGGGCAGCAGCATGGCGTTCGCCAGTCCGTGCGGAATATGCAGCGCCGCCCCCGGCTGATGCGCCATCGCGTGGCACAACCCAAGCCCCGCACTGGAAAATGCCATTCCCGCCATGCATGATGCGAGCAACATACTCTCGCGCGCGGCAAGGTCATGACCGTAGCCCACTGCTTTCGGCAGTGATTTACCAATCATCGCAATTGCGCCAATCGCCAGGCTGTCTGTAAACGGTGTAGCGTTCAGCGCGCTGTACGCTTCAATAGCATGGGTTAACGCGTCGATACCGGTCATCGCCGTGACATGCGACGGCACGCCTTCGGTCAGCGCGGCGTCGAGAATCGCCACATCCGGCATCAGCGAGGCATGGGCTAACACCTGCTTGCGCCCGCTCACCGCGTCGATAATCACCGTTACGTTGGTGGTTTCAGAGCCGGTTCCGGCGGTAGTTGGAATGGCAATCAACGGCAGGCGCGGTTGCAGAACGCTGGTTTCTGACATTTCTGCCAGCGTGCTATCGGGATTCGTTACCAGCAACGCCACGGCTTTTGCCGCATCCAGCACCGAGCCACCGCCAAACGCGATCACCCCATCACAGCCTGATTCACGCAACTGCGCCACGGCTGCACACACGTCAGTGATGCACGGTTCGCCCACCGGACATGGCCAGAGCGTCATGGCGATACCTTTAACGGCCAGGCTACGCGTCAGCCCGGCGGTCATCCCAGCCTGATGCAAAAAGCTGTCTGCCATCACGAACAGATGTTTCAGCCCACGCGTTTGCGCTTGCTGTCCGCAACTGCTCACCGCGCCCGGACCGCAAAGCGTCACCGGTGGAACGCTAAATGTTTTTACCCGTTGCAGATTCAGGGTATCGAACGCCTGAAAGAGCGCGGTCTGCAATTCATTTTGCATATAGCCCCTCCGCTTTCTCTCGCCCGCTACTGGCGATCGCCAGTGGGGTCATAAACAAACTGTGCTGCGGTAAATACACCTGTAACGCCGGGAATTGTTTGCGAAACAGCTCCGCCACGCCCGGTTGCATACAGGAACCGCCCGCCAGCCATAAATCAGTAATGCCCTGCCCTTCAATATGTCGGGCAACAATGTCCGCCATTTTTTCGTACACCGGCTTCACCGCAGGCCAAATCTCGTCACCGTGACCGCGCTTGTACTGCTCTGCCTCTTCCAGCGAAATACGGCGATTTCCGGCGAGAGTCAGAGAAATGTGATGTCCGCCGGTCGCTTCATCCGCTGAATAAGTCACCTTGCCCTTTTTCACGATGGCAATTCCGGTAGTGCCGCCGCCAATATCCACTACACCGGCGTTGTCCAGTTGCAGTAGATCCGCGACTGCGGTTGGCTCATCCAGCACATGGCTCACTTCCAGCCCGGCAGACTCCAGCACGTTGATGGAAATACGCGGGTCCGTACCAGGAGGAAATGAGGTCGCCGCATGGCTAAAACGGCGACCAAATTGCTGCTCAAGGGTATCGAGATGGCGACGAACAATGGTGACAGCACCGAAGAAATCCCAGACGATGCCGTCGCGGACCACATCGGCCCAGTCGAGACATACCGCCACCGGCTGACCGTCGCCGTCGACAACCATCGACACCACATCGCAGGTGCCCAGATCTACCCCCAGCCACAGCGGAGATTCCGACGCGGCGGGCGTCTGGTTACACAGCGTTGCCGCCGTTTGCAGCCGCGGGGTAAGCCATTGTTCGTCGTGCGCCATCGGTTACTCCTTAAACAATGCGAAACGCATCGACTAATACACAGCGACGCAGACGGACAAACGTACGCGCGCTGGTTACCCCTTCACCGGTTGGCGTAGTGATGGTCATCGTGGTCCAGCCTTCCCCGCCCAGCCCCAGCCCGGCAATGCACGGTCCGTTCTTAACGAAAATACTGGTATCAATGGCGTTCGCCATTTGGTTCATGTTCTCGATATTGCGCGAGTGCATTGCCGCCGTGTGGTGGCAACCGCCTTCCAGTTTCACCGCCAGCGCAATGGCATCCGCCACGTTGGCGACGCGCACGACCGGCAGCACTGGCATCATCAGTTCGGTCACGGCAAACGGATGTTCTGCGGGGGTTTCTACAAACAGCAAGCGCGTTTCTTGCGGCACGTTCAGGCCGATTGCCGCCGCGATTTTCGCCGCATCGCGACCCACCCAGTCACGGCTGACGGTGCCTTTTCCGCGCTCATCGATATTTTTCAGCAACACCGGTTGTAACTGCTGTGCCTGTTCTGCAGTCAGTTTCACCGCATGCTGGCCTTCCATCAGACGCATTAGTTCATCGGCTACGCTATCAACAACAATCAGCACCTTTTCATCGGCACAAATGATGTTGTTATCGAAAGAAGCGCCTTTGACGATAGACTGAGCGGCACGGGCGAGGTCGGCGGTTTCATCCACCACCACCGGCGGGTTGCCAGCACCTGCGGCAATCAGACGTTTATTGGTGTGTTTGCGCGCCGCTTCCACCACCGCTTCGCCGCCGGTCACCACCAACAGACCGATGCCCGGAAACTTGAATAAGCGTTGCGCGGTTTCGATATCTGGATTTGCCACAGTAACCAGTAAGTTTTCCGGCCCGCCTGCGGCAACAATCGCCTGGTTGAGCAACGTAATAGCCCGTTGAGAGACTTTTTTCGCCGCCGGATGCGGGGCAAAAATAACGCTGTTGCCCGCGGCAATCAGGCTGATGGCGTTATTAATTACGGTTGCCGCCGGGTTAGTGGAAGGCGTCACCGAAGCCACCACGCCCCAGGGCGCGTTTTCAATTAAAGTCAGGCCGTTGTCACCGGTCAGCACCTGTGGAGAGAGGCACTCAACGCCTGGCGTACCGCGTGCCTGAGCGACGTTTTTGGCAAATTTATCTTCTACGCGGCCCATACCCGTTTCACTGACGGCAAGTTCCGCTAAATCTCTGGCGTGTTTTTCGCCTGCTTCACGAATAGCAGCAATGGCTAACTGGCGCATTGCCACGCTTTTTAACCCTTGCTGGGCAATTTTGGCCGCCGCAACGGCGTCATCCAGGGAAGCAAAAACGCCCATCTCATGAACGGCGGCGGGCGACGTGTCACTGCTTTGCATTTTCAGCAGTACCGCTTTCACCACCTGTTCAATATCCTGTTGATTCATGATGTTCTGCCTTATTTGTGGAAAATTACCTGACCGCCAGAGACCACCTCATCGACAATGCCAATTACGCACAGATCGACCGGTGACGTTTCGCTTTTATGCGCCTGGCGGGCGGAACTGCCACTCACCAGCAACACCCACTCCCCGGTTCCCGCACCAATATTGTCGATGGCGACAGCACATTGCCCGTCAGGATTACCTTGTGGATCAATCATTTCCACCATCAGCAATTTGTCATGCGCCAGTCCGTGATGGCGTACGGTACAAACAATTTGTCCTGTGACGACTGCCAGTTTCATACCCGCCTCCGTGGCATATTTCAGGTAAAAGCTCCCCCTACCTTCCGCGGAAGGTAAAATTAAACAGGAGAGAGCGTGACGCCCGGATCGACGTCACACAGGGTGATTACAGGTTGCTGCTATCGCCTTTCAGGCCGATCGGGAAGACCTCTTCCAGGTCGCCGTGCGGACGCGGGATAACGTGTACAGATACCAGCTCGCCGATACGCTGCGCCGCTGCGGCACCGGCATCGGTCGCCGCTTTACAGGCAGCAACATCACCACGAACCATGGCAGTACACAGGCCGCCGCCAATCTGCTTAACACCAACCAGCTTGACGCGCGCAGCTTTCACCATCGCATCAGAAGCCTCAATCAGTGCAACCAGGCCCCGGGTTTCGATCATTCCTAATGCTTCCATTGTATTTTCCTCTTTATAGGGGTCCAGAACGGGACCGTTCATTCAACCAGTGTGTGTAAACTGCTTTCGCGGTTCACTTTTGTCTGACGCGGCACAGCTGCCACCAGCGCCAGCTCGATAATTTCCTGCACGCTACAACCACGAGAGAGATCGTGCATCGGCGCGGCAAGTCCTTGTATCAATGGCCCGACGGCACGATATCCGCCGAGTCGTTGTGCGATTTTGTAGCCAATATTTCCGGCTTCCAGCGACGGAAAAACCATCACATTTGCCTTGCCTTGTAGCGGGCTGGCAGGCGCTTTTTGCGCCGCCACTTCCGGCACGAAGGCGGCGTCAAACTGCAACTCGCCATCGACGACCAGCTTTGGTGCGCGCTCACGGACGATTTCTGTCGCCTGCTGGACGTTGGCAACGCAGGGGTGACGGGCGCTGCCGTTACTGGAAAACGACAACATCGCCACGCGCGGCTCTTCTCCGGTGATGGCCTGCCAGGTTTCGGCGCTGGCAAGCGCGATATCTGCCAGCTGCGCCGCCGTCGGCTGTGGCACTACGCTGCAATCGGCAAAGCCCAATGCGGGGCCACTGTACTGTGGCAGCATCAGGAAAATGGAGGAGAGCGTTTTACAGCCTGGCTGTAAGCCAATAATGCGTAATCCGGCACGCAGCACATTTGCCGTGGAAGAGAGATTGCCCGCGATACAGACATCCGCTGTCCCGGCGCTGACCATTGCGGCAGCGAACATCAGCGGATCGGTGAGTTTTTCCAGCGCATCCGGCGGCGTTTTTTCGCCCGCACGGGCCAGCCAGCGGAGAGCAAATTCTTCCCGCATTGCGAGGTTGCCATGCGGATCTATCACCTGTAGCCCGTCCATCGCCACGCCGTGACTGAGCGCAAACTGACGAAGTTCAAACGGATTGGCGACCAGAATGGGCGTTGCCAGACCTTGTTGATGTAAATATTGCGCAGCTTTCAGCACACGTTGATCTAACGCATCCGGAAATACCACTGTGGCGGGCGCTCGCAACGCCAGTTCACGACAACGTTCAATAATCATTGCGTTTCCCCCAGTCGTTGTTGGATCTGCTTCACCGTTAGCGGCTGCTTCGCTACGCTCAGGATCATCATCACGTAAACCGTGCTGGAAAGGCGGTTCAGCGCCTGCAAGATGTCCGGGCGTAATACTTCAAAACTACGGGTAATAAACACCTGCGCCGCGACGGTTTCGGTTTCCCGCACTTTGGTGCGTAGCAGATTCAGCAACGCCGCATCGCGTCCGTGGCTGGCTTCCGGCACCAGATGATCGTGGTCGAGATAACGCAGTGGCTGGTGAGAAAGTCGATGCAGATCTTCGTCAGAAAACCCGACAATCGCCTGGCAGCCCAGCGGTTCGCCCAACACATCGGCACGCATAATGTTGCCAAGACGCGAACGGATATCCGCCAGCCACGGCTGCCACGGTTCTGTCAGTTCAATTTGCAGCCACACTACCAGCGCAATGGTGCTGTCGAGAACAGCGCGAAAACCCAGGCGCGGATCGCTTTTGGCGACCATTTTTTCCGCCGACAGGTGAGTCAGCGTGTCCGGCTTTTTCGCCACTGGCTGGTGACACAGTTCGCAGCACGCCTGCGGATGTTCATCACTACTGGTCAGCACGTGAACGGGCTGTAGCTGCTGCTGTTCATCGTCAACAAACAGGCGGCCCTGCTCGTCAATAAACTTGATGCGCAGATGGCGGCTTTCCAGTAACTCCCGGGCAGAGGGCGTCAGGCGACTGTCCGCAGGGAGATGGATCTCTGCGCCTTCGCTGAGCGTATGGTTCGCTCTTAGCCATGCTTCGGTGATGAAATCTTTCATAGGGATTGCCAGTTAGCCGGCCAGGCGACATACAGGAATTTCACGCTGGATGTCGTACCAAATTCGATGCTGGAACCTTTCGGGATAAACATCACGTCGCCTGCTTTAGCGATCATGGTTTCGCCTTCATGGCGAACATGAAGCTCCCCTTCCAGTACCATGTCGATTTCGTCGTAGTTCAGGGTCCACGGGAAGAAGGCGTTCTCCCACTGCATAAAACCGGCGGCCATGCTGCTGCCGTCGTCTCCGGTCACGAGATCAGTCAAGCCTACGCAGTGCGGTTCCGCGCCATCGAAACGACCAAACTTCACGCTGCTGCCATCAATAACTTTGATGCCGCCTTTGCCGGTCACCGATTTAAAACTCGGCTGCATTGCCCCCTGCTCCAGCGACTGTTTTTCCTTCATCACTTTTTCCATCAGCTGCGCGACCAGGCTTTCGGTAAACTGGCCTTCCGGCAGCTGGGCGATGATGGTTTCGCGGATACGCTGGCTTTCAGTTTTATCGGCAGGCACGCTGACGGGAACAGATGCCGCTACTGGCGTCGATTCAGTGCATTCGGTGATGGTAACCCCCAGCAAGTCCGCCACTTCACGGGCTTCCGGGGTAATAATGCTGGCGCGCAGAACCACGGACATTGCCTGTTCGCCGCGCGCATGTGCTTCACGAATATCATTCGCTGTGATGAGTTTTTTCACCTGCTTCCTCCTGTTCGGTGAGAGATGCCAGATAATCCACCAGTTGCTGCACGCTTTGCGGGTCGTGGCTGTTTAGCTCGAAAATCGGCTCTTCAAAACCAGTTTCAAGCAATAACTTTCGCGTTGCTGCGACGTCAGCATCCGGCATGTCCGTTTTACTGATGACGGCGATTTGCCGTTTGCTGGCACCAATATCCAGCAACCCGGCAGGCAATCGGCTTTCCGGGTCATTCGCGCCGTGGACATAAATCAGCATGTCCACATCCTGTAGCGTGGTAATTAAGGCGTGATACCAGCGGGGATGGCTAAAATATTCACCCGGCGTATCAATATCACCCTTATCATTAAATTCCACAGCCTGTGTTTTTCTTGCGAGGGTATAATTCCCCTGTAACGCATTAAATAACGTTGTTTTTCCTGCCCCGACGGCACCCACAAACGCAATTCGTTTCATGAATGCCTCGTATTAACTTTTGGTCATTTCACACAGCGTATAATTTAATAAGCGTCCTAAACCGCTGACGGTTTGTGATAACGCTTCTTCTACTGCGCCCACCGAGCCATAAATCACTAGTGCGCCGCTAAAACGGTCGAGGAAACCGATATGCACATCGGCAGCTTTCAGCGCTAAATCACCGGCGATCATCGCCGTTTCGCCGGGAGTTAGCGTCATAATGCCGATTGCGCCCGCATCCGGAACGCCGATTTTCTTCGCCAGTTCTTCGCCGGGATGCGCAATGAGATGCGCCAGTGTGACCTGTTTGCCGGGCACAAATTCCTGAATGATGCGTTCTTTATCCATGAGTCGCCGCCTGTGAAAAACTTGCATGTATCGTGACAATTTTTCGTCAGAGTAAATAACAAAATTCGGCAAGCGCGTTTAAAAGGTGAGGTAGATCACTAAGAATGGAGAGATATTTACTGTGATGCATAAACTTTCATATGCAACGCATGAATATAAATAAAATAATATCGAGATAGTTTATATGCTGCTTTTTTATTACTCGAAAACTTAGTAATAAGCTTTACTAATATATTACAGTAAAACCGCTTACCCTGAATATTCAGGGTAAGCGTGAGAGTTAAGAATGAATTACAGCGGTTGGGTTTGCGCTTCAACCACGGCCAGCGCCACCATGTTGACGATACGACGTACGGATGCGATTGGTGTTAACACGTGAACCGGTTTCGCCACACCCATCAGCACCGGACCGACAGTCACACCTTCCGAGCTGGAAACGCGCAGTAAGTTGTAACTAATACGGGCAGCTTCCATGTTCGGCATCACCAGAATATTGGCGGAACCTTTCAAAGGGCTGTCCGGCATACGATCGCTGCGAATCGCTTCCACCAGCGCTGCATCGCCGTGCATTTCACCATCAATCATCAGTTCTGGCGCACGCTCTCTGACCAGTTCCAGCGCTTGACGCATTTTGCTCGACGACGGGCAGTCAGAAGAACCAAAGTTGGAGTGCGACAACAGAGCCACACGCGGCTCAATACCAAAACGACGAACAGTTTCTGCCGCCATCAAGGTGATCTCCGCCAGCTCTTCTGCGTCTGGCTCGTCATTGACGTAGGTATCGGCAATAAAAGTGTTACCACTCGGCAATAGCAGCGCGTTCATTGCACCTGCGGTGTGAACGCCATCGCGATAACCAAAGACATTTTTCACCACGCTGAAGTGTTCATGATAATCACCCACCGTACCGCAAATCATTGCATCGGCTTCGCCACGCTGAACCATGATCGCGCCGATCACTGTCGGGTTACTGATCAGTGCCCGCTGTGCCTGCTCCTGAGTTACACCACGGCGCTTCATGATCTGGAAGTATTCGGTCCAGTATTCTTTAAAGCGCGGATCGGATTCGTTATTGACGATCTCAAAATCAACGCCCGCTTTGATCTGCAAGCCCAGTTTTTGAATGCGCATTTCGATCACGTTCGGACGACCGATAAGGATCGGTTTCGCCAGTCCCAGAGTCACCAGTTCCTGAGTAGCATGCAGAACGCGAGCCTCTTCCCCTTCCGGCAAAACAACGCGCTTCGGCGCTTTGCGGGCCTGGGAGAAAATCGGCTTCATAAACAGGTTGGTTTTGTAAACGAACTCAGTCAGCTTGTCGATGTAGACGTCGAAATCAGCAATCGGACGCGTCGCCACACCCGACTCCATCGCCGCTTTAGCGACCGCAGGAGCGATCTTAACGATCAAACGCGGATCAAACGGTTTTGGAATGATGTATTCCGGACCGAAGCTCAGATCTTGATCGCCATACGCCGAAGCAACGACTTCGCTCTGTTCCGCATGGGCCAGTTCTGCAATCGCGCGTACCGCCGCCAGTTTCATTTCCTCGTTGATGGCTGTTGCACCAACGTCCAACGCGCCACGGAAGATGAATGGGAAGCAAAGCACGTTATTAACCTGGTTCGGGTAGTCGGAACGGCCGGTACAGATGATGGCATCCGGACGCACTTCTTTCGCCAGCGGCGGCAGAATTTCTGGTTCCGGGTTCGCAAGCGCCAGGATCATCGGCGCACGAGCCATTTTCTTAACCATTTCCTGGGCCAGCACTTTCGGGCCGGAACAGCCCAGGAAAATATCCGCGCCTTCAATTACATCATCGAGGGTACGTTTGCCGTCATCTACCACCGCATATGCGGCTTTGGTTTCCGCCATATTTGGCTCACGGCCCTGATAGATAACGCCTTTTGAATCACAAACCACGATGTTATGTTTTTGCAGCCCCAGCGCCACCAGCAGGTTCATACAGGCAATTGCTGCTGCACCCGCGCCGGAAACCACCATCCGCACGTCGGAGATGTTTTTCTCCACCACGCGCAATCCGTTGAGGATGGCTGCAGTGCTGATAATTGCCGTGCCGTGCTGATCGTCGTGGAATACTGGAATATTCATCCGCTCGCGCAGTTTCTGTTCAATATAGAAACATTCTGGCGCTTTAATGTCTTCGAGGTTGATGCCGCCGAAGGTCGGTTCGAGCGCAGCGACGACTTCAATAAATTTGTCCGGGTCAAGTTCATCAACTTCAATGTCAAATACATCAATCCCGGCGAATTTCTTAAACAGAACGCCCTTGCCTTCCATCACCGGTTTGCCTGCCAGCGCGCCAATGTTGCCTAACCCCAGCACCGCCGTACCGTTAGAGATCACCGCCACCAGGTTACCACGAGCGGTATATTTGTAGGCTTTTAACGGGTCTTTTTCGATTTCAAGACAAGGTGCGGCAACGCCTGGTGAGTAGGCCAGCGCCAGATCGCGCTGCGTTGCCAGAGGCTTGGTTGGAGAAACCTGGATTTTCCCTGGAACTGGAAATTCATGGAAATCAAGTGCACTTTGTTTTAACTGGTCATCCATTTGGTTGTTCCTTTCACGTAACGTTCACAAATAAAGTGTGTGAGCAACAGCCTTGCCCACAACGTGGCGCACATTATTACCTTGCCGGAGCCTACAGACTTTGAGCAAGTCCAAACTCTCACCATTAACATAATGTTTTGGTAATAATCCTATAACACTGATGTTACCTGCTTAATCCAGCAATACCATGCCTGTCTGCTATGCTTTTTTGATGCGTTTAGCGAAATTTCTCAGAAGTGTGAATTAACGCACTCATCTAACACTTTACTTTTCAAGGAGTATTTCCTATGAACGAGTTAGACGGCATCAAACAGTTCACCACTGTCGTGGCAGACAGTGGTGATATTGAGTCCATTCGCCATTATCATCCCCAGGATGCCACCACCAATCCTTCGCTGTTACTCAAGGCTGCCGGATTATCACAATATGAGCATTTAATAGACGATGCTATCGCCTGGGGTAAAAAAAATGGCAAGACCCAGGAACAACAGGTGGTCGCTGCATGTGACAAACTGGCGGTCAATTTCGGCACTGAAATTCTCAAAATCGTACCCGGTCGCGTGTCAACAGAAGTTGATGCACGCCTCTCTTTTGATAAAGAAAAAAGTATTGAGAAGGCGCGCCATTTGGTGGACTTGTATCAGCAACAAGGCGTTGAGAAATCACGTATTCTGATCAAGCTGGCTTCAACCTGGGAAGGAATTCGCGCGGCAGAAGAACTGGAAAAAGAAGGTATTAACTGCAACCTGACGCTACTGTTTTCTTTTGCTCAGGCGCGGGCCTGTGCAGAAGCAGGCGTTTTTCTGATTTCGCCGTTTGTCGGGCGTATTTATGACTGGTATCAGGCGCGTAAGCCGATGGACCCGTATGTGGTGGAAGAAGATCCGGGCGTTAAGTCAGTGCGCAATATCTACGACTACTATAAGCAACACCACTACGAAACCATTGTAATGGGCGCGAGCTTCCGTCGCACCGAACAAATCCTCGCCTTAACCGGCTGCGATCGACTGACTATTGCGCCGAATTTGCTGAAGGAGTTGCAGGAAAAAGTTTCTCCAGTAGTGCGTAAATTAATCCCGCCTTCTCAGACGTTCCCACGCCCAGCCCCGATGAGCGAAGCGGAGTTCCGTTGGGAGCACAATCAGGATGCAATGGCAGTAGAAAAACTCTCTGAAGGCATCCGCCTGTTCGCCGTTGATCAACGCAAACTGGAAGATCTTCTTGCCGTCAAACTATAAACCAGCCACGGAGTGTTTTATGTCCCGAAAAGACCTTGCCAATGCGATTCGCGTACTCAGTATGGATGCGGTGCAAAAAGCCAATTCCGGTCATCCCGGCGCGCCGATGGGCATGGCAGATATTGCCGAAGTGCTGTGGAACGATTTTCTTAAACATAACCCCAGCGATCCAACCTGGTATGATCGCGATCGCTTTATTCTCTCCAACGGTCACGCATCGATGCTGCTCTACAGTTTGCTTCATCTGACCGGTTACGACCTGCCGCTGGAAGAGCTGAAGAACTTCCGTCAGTTGCATTCGAAAACCCCAGGCCACCCGGAGATTGGCTATACACCAGGTGTTGAAACCACCACCGGTCCACTTGGACAAGGTTTGGCTAACGCCGTCGGGCTGGCGATAGCAGAGCGTACACTGGCGGCGCAGTTTAACCAGCCGGATCATGAGATCGTCGATCACTTCACCTATGTGTTTATGGGCGACGGCTGTCTGATGGAAGGTATCTCTCACGAAGTCTGTTCGCTGGCGGGCACACTGGGGCTGGGCAAACTGATTGGTTTTTACGATCACAACGGTATTTCGATTGATGGAGAAACCGAAGGCTGGTTTACCGACGATACGGCAAAACGTTTTGAAGCCTATCACTGGCATGTGATCCATGAAATCGACGGCCACGATCCGCAGGCGGTGAAGGAAGCGATTCTTGAAGCGCAAAGCGTAAAAGATAAGCCATCGCTGATTATCTGCCGTACGGTGATTGGCTTTGGTTCACCGAATAAAGCAGGTAAAGAAGAGGCGCACGGCGCACCGCTGGGTGAAGAAGAGGTGGCGCTGGCTCGACAGAAACTGGGCTGGCACCATCCGCCATTTGAGATCCCCAAAGAGATTTATCACGCCTGGGATGCCCGCGAAAAAGGCGAAAAAGCGCAGCAGAGATGGAATGAGAAGTTTGCCGCGTATAAAAAGGCTCATCCGCAACTGGCAGAAGAGTTTACTCGCCGGATGAGCGGTGGTTTACCGAAAGACTGGGAGAAAACGACGCAGAAATATATCAATGAGTTGCAGGCGAATCCTGCGAAGATCGCTACCCGTAAGGCTTCGCAAAATACGCTTAACGCTTACGGGCCAATGCTGCCTGAACTGCTTGGCGGTTCGGCGGATCTGGCTCCCAGTAACCTCACCATCTGGAAAGGTTCTGTATCGCTGAAGGAAGATCCGGCGGGCAACTATATTCACTACGGGGTGCGTGAATTTGGTATGACCGCTATCGCCAATGGCATTGCGCACCACGGCGGCTTCGTGCCGTATACCGCGACGTTCCTGATGTTTGTTGAATACGCTCGTAACGCCGCGCGGATGGCGGCACTGATGAAAGCGCGGCAGATTATGGTTTATACCCACGACTCAATTGGCTTAGGGGAAGATGGTCCGACCCACCAGGCCGTTGAGCAACTGGCCAGTCTGCGCTTGACGCCGAATTTTAGCACCTGGCGACCGTGTGATCAGGTGGAAGCTGCGGTGGGCTGGAAGCTGGCGGTCGAGCGTCACAACGGGCCGACGGCGCTTATCCTCTCAAGGCAGAATCTGGCCCAGGTGGAACGTACGCCAGATCAGGTAAAAGAGATTGCCCGCGGTGGTTATGTGTTGAAAGACAGCGGCGGCAAGCCGGATATTATTTTGATTGCCACTGGTTCAGAGATGGAAATCACCCTGCAAGCGGCAGAGAAATTAGCGGGAGAAGGTCGCAATGTACGCGTTGTTTCCCTGCCCTCGACCGAAATTTTCGACGCCCAGGATGAGGAATATCGTGAGTCGGTGTTGCCTTCTAACGTTGCGGCTCGCGTGGCGGTGGAAGCAGGCATCGCCGATTACTGGTACAAATATGTTGGTCTGAAAGGGGCAATTGTCGGGATGACGGGTTATGGGGAATCTGCTCCTGCGGATAAGCTGTTCCCGTTCTTTGGCTTTACCGCCGAGAATATTGTGGCAAAAGCGCATAAGGTACTGGGAGTGAAAGGTGCCTGATGCTGATCGCCGGATGCTGATTGCCGGATGCTGATTGCCGGATGCGACGCTGACGCGTCTTATCCGGCCTGGCGCATCTTATCAGGCTGGCATGTCCCCGCTATTATGTTTAACGGGTGATCCACAACGTGGGCCAGGCGTCTGGTCCATGCCAGTTATCGCAGGTGGGTTCTGCAGCGTAACGCACCAGGCGAAAACGCTGACCGTCAAAGCGCCAGCGCGCCTGAATGCCACAATCGCTTAATCCGCGCCCTTTCGCTAAGGTCACCAGTTCACGCGATTTTTCATCGAATGTTGCGTTCATCAGTTCCAGTTCATTGGTCTCCTGACCGTTGTTGAACGGTAAACGCAACCGTACTGGGCGCGAGGCCAGTGGCTTTTTACGCGACACAATCCACGCAAGATCAATGGTGTTATACGCGCCTGCTTCACAGCTAATCATCATCAACGCTTTATCGTCGGTCAGCGCAGTCACATTCACTTCACGACGCAACGGATCAAGCGAACAGCGCAGACCATTCATCCGCCAGTTACCGTAATCCAGCAAATCGTTACGTTCTTCACGAGAAAGCGGGGTCGGCGTCGGGTTCACTACGGCGACCTCTTTTAGCGCAGGCGCTGGCGGTACGCTGAGCGGCGGTTCGTCCCCTTTCTTGATCCACGCGGTTTCACTGCCGAGGCGCTTTTGCTGGGCATCAATAAACAACAATGCTGCTTTTAAGCCACTCAGTGAAATGGTCTGATCGCCGTCGCGTAAGGTGATCGCTTTCCCTTCCTGAATCATCTGCAAAAACGCGGTGATGGTTGTCGTATCATCGGTTACTAATAACCATGGTGAAATCCGCCACGTGTTACCACTCAACGCCAACGGCTCGCCATCTAACAGCAGCCGTGGCGCTATCTCCCCTTCCGACGCATCCGGCGACTTCAACCCGCCGCGCTCAATACGTAAAACGGCATCGGTATGCGCCCCGGCGCTGCGGCTCAGGGTCATGACCAGTCCATTATGATCGCCCGTATTGCGCGCTACACAGAAATTTTGATTATTACAGGTGACCTGCCAGTCGGAAAATGCCCGTTGCGCTGGTGCCGCCCACACCAAAGACGTCGGCAATAAAGCGAAAAAAAAGAGAAGAAAAATGCGATAGCGCATGGACGGTACGACCCCAGAAGTTCAAACAAACAGCACAAGTCGTATCTTCGTTGCGCAGGTAGCGCGGCTCAATCGGATTTATCGGATTGAGCCAATAATAAACAACGAAATATTATTGTTATTTTTCAGTCCATTAAATGTGATGTTTGCAAATAGTTAAGCAATAACACCGTCTTACCGTCACGTATTTCGCCGCTTTTGATCATCTCCAGCGCCTGGCTGAACGGCAGCTCGAGCACTTCAATATCTTCATCTTCGACACCACCGCCCGCATTAGCGCGCTGGCTGTCACTGTATTCGGCGATAAAAAAGTGGATTAGCTCAGTCACACCGCCTGGCGACATATACAGTTCAAATAATTTGCGGACTTCGCCAACTTCATAACCCGTCTCTTCAATCGCTTCTTTACGAATACACACTTCCGGTTCGTCGTTATCCAGCAGCCCGGCGCAGGTTTCAATCAGTTGCCCGCTGTCATTGCCATTAACCCAGGTAGCGACGCGGAACTGACGAATCAGAACCACGGTCTTTTTCTTCGCGTTGTACAGGAGGATCGTCGCACCATTACCGCGATCGTAAACTTCACGTTTATGGCGGATAACTTCGCCATCTTTTCGCGTGAGATCGTAAGTTATGTTGTGCAGTGTGAAATAGTTATCGGAGAGAATTTTGTCTTTGATGAGGGTGATTTGTTGCGTCATACCGACTCCACAGCGCGAAATGAACAATTATCTTACGCTGTGAAGTCAGTTTTGTCTGCGCAGGCTATCAGTGAGATTTGACTGATTTTACCCCCAGCCAGTCAATAATCCCCTGTGCCGCATGACGTCCTTCTGCCATTGCGGTAACCACCAGATCCGCACCACGCACGGCATCGCCACCTGCGAAGATTTTCGGATTCGTGGTCTGGTAACGGTACTGGCTTTCAACGTCCGCTACGATGCGGCCCCATTTATCCACCGTTACACCGTGCGACTCCAGCCACGGCATACCATGAGGATTAAAACCAAATGCCATGATCACCGCATCGGCTGGCATCACAAACTCACTGCCTTCCACCGGCACCGGACGCCGACGCCCCTGGGCATCCGGCTCGCCAAGACACGTACGCAGGAAACGAATTCCGCAAACATGACCTTGCTCATTCAGCTCAAGCGCCACCGGCTGGACGTTAAATTCGAAGTTTGCCCCCTCTTCGCGGGCGTTCTTCACCTCCTTCTTCGAGCCAGGCATGTTAGCTTCATCACGACGATAGGCACAGGTGACGTTACTCGCGCCATGGCGCAGCGCGGTACGCACACAGTCCATCGCGGTGTCGCCACCGCCCAGTACCACGACATTGAGTCCGGCGGTATTGATAAACGGCTCTTCAGGTAACTCTTCAAGTCCCATCACCTGTTTAGTGTTGGCGATGAGGAATGGCAGCGCGTCATAAACGCCCGGCGCATCTTCATTAGGTAAACCCGCTTTCATGGAACGGTAAGTGCCTACGCCAACGAAGACCGCGTCGTATTGTTCCAAAAGCGAATCCAAAGTGACATCTTTACCCACTTCACAATTGAGTTCGAAGTGAATCCCCATCGCGCTGAAGATTTCCCGGCGACGCGCCAGCAGGGACTTATCCAGTTTGAAAGAAGGAATGCCGAAGGTGAGCAGGCCACCGATTTCTGGATGGCGATCGTACACCGTCACCTCCACGCCATTGCGGATCAGAACATCCGCACAGGCTAGCCCTGCCGGACCTGCACCGATAATCGCCACCCGCTTATCCACTTTGGTGACATGGCTTAAGTCAGGACGCCAACCTTTCGCCAACGCCTGATCCGAAATGTAGCGTTCGATGTTGCCGATAGTTACCGCTCCGTGCTCATCGCGAATGGTACAGGCTCCTTCGCACAGACGGTCTTGCGGGCAAACGCGTCCGGTAATTTCTGGCAGGGTGTTGGTCTGGTGAGAAAGCTCGACGGCGGCGTCGATATTTCCGGCTTTCACCAGCTCTATCCACTGTGGAATGTGGTTATGCAGAGGGCAGGTCCATTCACAAACGCTGTGCTCGCCGCACTTCAGGCAACGCGAGGCTTCCCGTTGTGCCTGGTCGGCGCGAAATGGCAGATAAATTTCATCAAAACCAGTTTTGCGCGCTTCAATCGCCAGTTTATCCGGCTCGCCTCGCGCGGGGGTTGCCTGCATTTGCTCGACTTTACTCATCGCCGGCATTTCTGGTGCCCCAGTACTGGCATGCCACGGTTGATGCTCCTGACGTACGGTGCGCAGGCGGCGAGATTTCGCTATGCCGGAGAGTGCGGCGTCAGTGACCAGTTGCAGAGCGTCCGCCGGACAATTCTCGACACAGGCAGGACCGCTTTCGCGACCTGCACAAAGGTCGCATTTATGCGCCGTGGCTTTAACTTTGCCTGCCGCGACGGGTGTCAGGACGATTTGCATCGTACCAAATGGACAAGCTACCACGCAGGATTTACAGCCAATACACTTTTGCTGATTGACCTGAATGCTGTCATCAACATGGCTGATCGCGCCATTAGGGCAACTACGGGCGCAGGGCGCATCTTCGCAATGGTGACAGGTCACCGCACTACGTTGCTGCTGATGTTTGATAACCGTAATTCGGGGATGAAAATGGTGTTGGCTCAGGACATGTTGCTCATCATTGTGAGCCATGACACAGGCGATTTCACAAGCATGACAACCCAGACATTGCTGACTGTTGGCCATAATAAAACGATTCATAACGACCTTCTTTTTTGGTTGTAAAAACCTTATTCTTTATATGAGTGTTGTTATTACCCGACTTACAGGGGAATCGGCAATGTTCATGTGCCCAGAATAAGTCACTATTTCGCTATAAACTGTGGCAGATCAAATAATCCCATCACTGATTAAATTGCATTTCAGCAAACTGGAACATTAATGATTTTATGTGGAGAAGACGCGTGTGATTGTTAAACGCCCCGTCTCGGCCAGTCTGGCCCGGGCCTTTTTTTACATTGTGCTGCTGTCGATTCTTTCCACGGGTATCGCTCTGCTAACGCTGGCGAGCAGTTTGCGCGACGCTGAGGCTATCAATATTGCCGGATCGTTGCGTATGCAGAGTTACCGCCTGGGCTACGACTTGCAAAGCGGCAGTCCACAACTCAATGCGCATCGCCAGCTGTTCCAACAGGCACTGCACTCACCGGTGTTAACCAATCTCAACGTCTGGTATGTGCCAGAGGCAGTAAAAACCCGCTATGCGCATCTGAATGCCAACTGGCTGGAGATGAATAATCGGCTCAGCAAGGGCGATTTGCCGTGGTATCAGGCCAATATTAATAATTATGTTAATCAGATAGACCTGTTCGTGCTGGCTTTACAGCACTACGCCGAACGCAAAATGCTGCTGGTGGTGGCGATCTCCCTGGCTGGCGGCATCGGTATTTTCACGCTGGTCTTTTTTACTCTGCGCCGCATACGCCATCAGGTGGTTGCCCCGCTGAATCAGCTGGTTACCGCCAGTCAGCGTATTGAACACGGCCAGTTCGATTCGCCGCCGCTGGATACAAGTCTGCCCAATGAGCTGGGACTGTTGGCCAAAACCTTTAACCAGATGTCGAGCGAGCTGCATAAATTGTATCGTTCGCTGGAAGCGTCAGTAGAAGAAAAAACCCGTGATCTCCACGAGGCCAAGCGTCGCCTGGAGGTGTTGTATCAGTGTTCGCAGGCGCTGAACACCAGCCAGATAGATGTGCATTGTTTCCGCCATATTTTGCAGATTGTTCGCGACAATGAAGCGGCTGAATATCTGGAGTTGAATGTCGGTGAAAACTGGCGGATTAGTGAAGGGAAACCAAACCCCGAATTGCCGATGCAGATTTTACCGGTAACGATGCAAGAGACGGTTTACGGCGAACTGCACTGGCAAAATAGCCACGTGTCATCATCAGAACCGCTGCTTAACAGCGTTTCGTCGATGCTGGGGCGCGGTTTGTACTTTAATCAGGCGCAGAAGCATTTTCAGCAGTTACTGTTGATGGAAGAACGTGCCACCATCGCACGGGAATTACATGATTCGCTGGCCCAGGTGCTTTCTTACTTACGTATCCAGTTGACGTTACTTAAACGTTCGATACCGGAAGATAACGCCACCGCACAAAATATCATGGCCGATTTCTCCCAGGCATTGAATGATGCTTATCGACAGTTACGCGAGCTGTTGACCACGTTCCGCCTGACGCTGCAGCAAGCGGATCTTCCCTCCGCGTTGCGGGAAATGCTGGATACGTTACAAAATCAAACCAGCGCAAAACTGACTCTCGACTGCCGTCTGCCAACACTGGCGCTGGATGCGCAAATGCAGGTGCATTTGTTGCAAATTATTCGCGAAGCGGTACTCAATGCGATGAAGCACGCCAACGCCAGCGAAATTGCCGTCAGCTGCGTCACCGCGCCGGACGGCAATCACACAGTCTATATCCGTGATAACGGGATTGGCATCGGAGAACCGAAAGAACCCGAAGGTCACTATGGTCTGAATATCATGCGCGAACGCGCGGAACGACTGGGTGGAACGCTGACTTTTTCACAACCTTCCGGTGGCGGCACGTTAGTGAGTATTAGCTTTCGCTCTGCGGAGGGTGAGGAAAGCCAGCTAATGTAATACCACCTACTGACCAAAGAATACTTGCACTTAAGGTTCAGTATAAAAGGGCATGATAATTTACATTAACTCCTTTTTTTCTCCACGATTGGTCCGTACCTTGCCGCTACAGTGAAGCAAGGCATGCCAACAACAATACGCAGAAACACGAGGTCCTCTTTTAATGGCGAATTTCTTTATTGATCGCCCCATTTTTGCCTGGGTGCTGGCAATCCTGTTGTGTCTGACAGGAACCCTGGCGATTTTCTCATTGCCCGTTGAACAATACCCGGATCTTGCACCGCCTAACGTGCGAGTAACCGCTAACTACCCCGGCGCATCGGCTCAGACGCTGGAAAACACCGTGACCCAGGTTATCGAGCAAAATATGACCGGCCTCGATAATCTCATGTATATGTCGTCTCAAAGCAGTGGCACCGGTCAGGCATCTGTCACCTTAAGTTTTAAAGCGGGCACCGATCCGGACGAAGCAGTGCAGCAAGTACAAAACCAGCTGCAATCAGCCATGCGAAAGTTGCCGCAGGCGGTGCAAAATCAGGGCGTGACGGTGCGTAAAACCGGCGATACCAACATTCTTACCATTGCCTTCGTCTCTACCGATGGTTCGATGGATAAGCAGGATATTGCCGATTACGTTGCCAGTAATATTCAGGACCCATTAAGCCGCGTGAATGGCGTCGGGGATATCGATGCCTATGGTTCGCAATATTCAATGCGTATCTGGCTGGACCCGGCGAAACTCAACAGTTTTCAGATGACGGCTAAAGATGTCACTGATGCCATTGAGTCACAGAACGCGCAGATTGCGGTTGGGCAACTTGGTGGTACGCCTTCCGTCGATAAGCAGGCGCTCAACGCCACCATTAACGCCCAGTCACTGCTGCAAACACCAGAACAGTTCCGCGATATCACCTTACGAGTGAATCAGGACGGCTCAGAAGTAAGGCTGGGCGATGTCGCCACCGTCGAAATGGGGGCAGAGAAATACGATTATCTCAGCCGCTTCAACGGTAAGCCAGCCTCCGGGCTGGGGGTAAAACTGGCCTCCGGCGCGAACGAAATGGCAACAGCGGAGCTGGTACTCAATCGTCTCGACGAACTGGCACAGTACTTCCCACACGGACTGGAATACAAGGTGGCATATGAAACCACCTCATTTGTTAAAGCCTCCATTGAAGACGTGGTGAAAACGCTGCTGGAAGCTATCGCCCTGGTTTTCCTCGTTATGTATCTGTTCTTGCAAAACTTCCGTGCCACGCTGATACCAACTATCGCCGTGCCGGTGGTGTTGATGGGAACCTTCTCCGTACTTTACGCCTTCGGTTACAGCATCAACACCTTAACCATGTTCGCGATGGTGCTGGCGATCGGTCTGCTGGTGGATGACGCCATCGTGGTGGTGGAAAACGTCGAACGTATTATGAGTGAGGAAGGACTCACTCCTCGCGAAGCCACACGTAAATCGATGGGGCAGATCCAGGGAGCACTGGTCGGGATTGCGATGGTGCTGTCGGCGGTATTTGTGCCAATGGCCTTCTTCGGCGGCACCACCGGAGCTATCTATCGCCAGTTCTCTATTACCATTGTTGCGGCGATGGTGCTGTCAGTACTGGTAGCGATGATCCTCACTCCGGCTCTGTGCGCCACGCTACTTAAGCCACTGAAAAAAGGTGAGCATCACGGGCAAAAAGGCTTTTTTGCCTGGTTTAACCAGATGTTTAATCGTAACGCCGAACGCTACGAAAAAGGGGTAGCAAAAATTCTCCACCGTAGCCTGCGCTGGATTGTGATTTATGTCCTGCTGCTTGGCGGCATGGTGTTCCTGTTCCTGCGTTTGCCGACGTCGTTCTTGCCGCTGGAAGACCGTGGCATGTTTACTACCTCGGTACAGTTGCCCAGCGGTTCAACCCAACAACAGACCCTGAAAGTCGTTGAGCAAATCGAGAAATATTACTTCACCCATGAAAAAGACAACATCATGTCAGTGTTTGCCACCGTTGGTTCTGGCCCTGGGGGTAACGGGCAAAACGTGGCGCGAATGTTTATCCGCCTGAAAGACTGGAGCGAACGCGACAGTAAGACCGGCACCTCGTTTGCCATTATCGAACGTGCAACGAAGGAATTTAATAAGATTAAAGAAGCTCGCGTTATCGCCAGCAGCCCGCCAGCAATTAGCGGCCTTGGCAGTTCTGCGGGTTTTGATATGGAGTTGCAGGACCACGCTGGTGCGGGTCACGATGCGCTGATGGCAGCACGTAACCAGTTGCTGGCTCTGGCGGCGGAAAATCCGGAGTTAACCCGTGTACGCCATAACGGCCTCGACGACAGTCCGCAGTTGCAGATTGATATCGATCAGCGTAAAGCTCAGGCGCTGGGCGTTGCTATCGACGATATTAACGACACGCTGCAAACCGCGTGGGGTTCGAGCTATGTGAATGACTTTATGGATCGCGGTCGCGTGAAGAAAGTCTATGTGCAGGCCGCTGCGCCATATCGCATGCTGCCAGATGACATCAATCTCTGGTATGTACGAAATAAAGATGGTGGCATGGTCCCCTTCTCTGCTTTCGCGACCTCACGCTGGGAAACAGGCTCGCCGCGTCTGGAACGCTATAACGGTTATTCAGCGGTAGAGATTGTCGGGGAAGCCGCACCGGGGGTCAGCACCGGTACGGCGATGGATATTATGGAATCGTTAGTGAAGCAGTTGCCAAGCGGCTTTGGTTTGGAATGGACGGCGATGTCGTATCAGGAGCGACTCTCCGGCGCGCAGGCTCCGGCGCTGTATGCCATTTCATTGCTGGTGGTATTCCTGTGTCTGGCGGCGCTGTATGAAAGCTGGTCAGTGCCGTTCTCGGTAATGCTGGTCGTGCCGCTGGGCGTTATCGGCGCGCTGCTGGCAACCTGGCTGCGCGGGCTGGAAAACGACGTTTACTTCCAGGTAGGCCTGTTAACGGTGATTGGTTTATCGGCGAAAAACGCCATCCTTATCGTCGAGTTTGCTAACGAGATGAACCAAAAAGGCCACGACCTGTTTGAAGCGACGCTCCACGCCTGCCGTCAGCGTTTACGTCCGATTCTGATGACCTCTCTGGCCTTTATCTTCGGCGTATTGCCAATGGCAACCAGCACGGGGGCCGGTTCCGGTGGCCAGCATGCGGTGGGTACTGGCGTAATGGGCGGGATGATTTCGGCCACGATTCTGGCTATTTACTTCGTGCCGCTGTTCTTTGTGCTGGTGCGCCGCCGCTTCCCGCTGAAGCCACGCCCGGAATAATCAATTAAAAAGGCGACATACCAATGTGTCGCCTTTTTCAACTTTCCGATAAAGAACCTGTTCAGCAGGTACTTTCTGTTTGTACTTTGTCTCAGGAATTACTTACGAAGCATAACTTCGATAAAGTCTTTCCAGTTCCCCAGTTCACGTTCAATCATAACAACCTCTCTTATAATTATGGGTATTCTACGGAAACAATATACCGTGGTGAAGCTAATTTACTCGATTGCTGCGATGACTACCTCCGGGGGACAAACTTTATGTAAATACTATGGTCCTGCAGCAATGATTTGTATGTGATACACAGCAACATTTCGAGATATTCATACGGAATCTAGTACTGGTTTAATTCTGTTTAAAATACAGGCAGATAACAAGATGAATATTCTTAATGTTTACGTTAAAAATGTTTAATATTATTTAATAGTTGTTAATTTGAATACTTCGATAATGTTATATTTCTTGATAATGATTTGCAGGCAAAATGTTTTCACCCTTAAATGAGTATTTATTCTCATAAATCGAAAAAGGATTCATTATGGTTACACTTTACGGCATCAAAAATTGTGACACCATTAAAAAGGCTCGCCGTTGGCTGGAAGCCAATAACATCGCCTATCGTTTTCATGATTACCGCATTGATGGGCTGGACAGCGGATTATTGAACGGTTTTGTCAACGAATTAGGCTGGCAAGCGTTACTCAACACCCGTGGTACAACCTGGCGTAAACTGGACGAAACCACCCGCAATAAAATCACCGATGCGGCCTCTGCGGCGGCATTAATGACTGAAATGCCTGCAATTATCAAACGCCCATTGCTCTGTGCGCCCGGGAAGCCTATGCTGCTGGGTTTCAGTGATTCCAGTTATCAGCAATTTTTCCATGAGGTGTAGTCTATGTCGTGCCCGGTTATTGAGCTGACCCAGCAGCTTATTCGCCGCCCATCCTTAAGCCCTGATGATGCGGGATGTCAGGCAATCATGATCGAACGTCTGCAGGCGATCGGTTTTACCGTTGAACGCATGGACTTTGCCGATACGCAAAACTTTTGGGCGTGGCGTGGGCAGGGCGAAACGTTAGCCTTTGCCGGACATACCGACGTGGTACCGCCTGGCGACGCAGACCGTTGGATTAATCCGCCGTTTGAACCAACCATTCGTGACGGCATGTTGTTCGGGCGCGGCGCGGCAGATATGAAAGGCTCACTGGCGGCGATGGTGGTAGCAGCAGAACGTTTTGTCGCGCAACATCCCAACCATACAGGTCGACTGGCATTCCTGATCACTTCTGATGAAGAAGCCAGTGCCCACAACGGTACGGTAAAAGTCGTCGAAGCGTTAATGGCGCGTAATGAGCGTCTCGATTACTGCCTGGTCGGCGAACCATCGAGCATCGAAGTGGTTGGTGACGTGGTGAAAAATGGTCGTCGCGGATCGTTAACCTGCAACCTCACCATTCATGGCGTGCAGGGGCATGTAGCCTACCCGCATCTGGCTGACAACCCGGTACATCGCGCAGCACCTTTCCTAAATGAGCTAGTGGCTATCGAGTGGGATCAGGGTAATGAATTTTTCCCGGCGACCAGTATGCAGATTGCCAATATTCAGGCGGGAACGGGCAGTAACAACGTTATTCCGGGTGAACTGTTTGTGCAGTTTAACTTCCGCTTTAGCACCGAACTGACGGATGAGATGATCAAAGCGCAGGTGCTTGCCCTGCTTGAAAAACATCAACTGCGTTATACGGTGGATTGGTGGCTTTCCGGGCAGCCATTTTTGACCGCGCGCGGCAAACTGGTGGATGCGGTCGTTAACGCGGTTGAGCACTATAATGAAATTAAACCGCAGCTACTGACCACAGGCGGAACGTCTGACGGGCGCTTTATTGCCCGCATGGGGGCGCAGGTGGTGGAACTCGGGCCGGTCAATGCCACTATTCATAAAATTAATGAATGTGTGAATGCTGCCGACCTGCAGCTACTTGCCCGTATGTATCAACGTATCATGGAACAGCTCGTCGCCTGATGAGTGGTTCTGCAAGAGGAAATAAGCATGGACTGGCTGGCTAAATATTGGTGGATTCTGGTGATTGTCTTTTTGGTTGGCGTCCTGCTGAACGTGATTAAAGATCTCAAGCGCGTCGACCATAAGAAATTTCTCGCCAACAAGCCGGAGCTTCCCCCGCATCGTGATTTCAACGATAAGTGGGACGATGACGACGATTGGCCGAAAAAGGATCAACCGAAGAAGTAAGCTAAGTGGCCGGATAAGGCGTTAATGCCGCATCCGGCAATGGTGAACGATGCCTGATGCGACGCTCACGCGTCTTATCAGGCCTACCAGGCTATTATTGCATCATTTCAATTACATCATCATCGCCAGGTTTGCCACCACTTAGCGCTTCGTCGAAATAATGTTTCGGTATGGTATAACGCAAGTGATCCAGGGCAAATTGCATACTGCGATTGTCGATTGCATGGCCTAAATCCTCCACAATATCCAGCGTCACATCGCCACCTGCACTGATTAACGCTTCCTGCGCCGCAACCGCATGCGCCAGATCGATAACCGGATCTTCACCGCCATGAATCAAGTGAATTGTCGTGGCTGTAGACGCGGTTTCCGGCAAGCTGGCATAACGTCCGTTAAAGGCAATGACGCGCGAAGCAAGACCCGGTTCGGCTTTAATGCTCTCCAGCGCCATAATCGCGCCTTGTGAGAAACCGATTAGCGCCGTGGCGTTTGCCCCTACTCCGCTCTGTTTCTGCCAGTAGCGCACCGTCTCAATAAACGTCGGCATGATGGCATCCACACGCGCCTGGCGATTATCTTCCGTAATACCCAGCACCGAAAACCACTGACGCCCCGCCGGATTACCGCTCGGCTCCGCGCCACCGACGCTCACCACCAGTGCATCAGGAAACAGCGGAGCAAACCAGCTGCCGATCTCACCCATCGCTACCGGGTTATCCCCGACACCGTGGAAAAGCAGTAACAACTGTTGTGCAGGTTTATCCGGGCTTTGAACAACAAAATGGTCATGTTTCATGGCGAACTCCTTAACTGATGTCATTAATTTTACGCCGCTGACTCACAATGACCATGGGAGAAAATTGAAGGAGTCAGTGAAAAAATTGCCATTGCGTTATGCGATCGCGCAGACGCTCAGTGCGAACATTATCAAGTGCGAACAGCGCCTGCGCGGCCTCTTCTCGCTGACGGGCCAGTAACATCTTGCGGCCTGAAAGTTTAAGTGTGGTACATAACTGCGCGTCACTGGCGTTTTTCTGTAAACGACCACGCAGCGCCGGTAATGCCAGTTCACTGGTTTGTAGCAGACGCGTTAAGCAACCTAACGACGTTAATAGCGGACGATGAGCGAAAGCAAAACCGGCCAGTTCAAGCCAGTCGTCCTCAGAAAGGACGGCATCATTTCGTGGATCGACGGGGAGCGTTTCGCCATTCCACTGCGTGAGAGCATGCGCATCGCGACGTAAACGGTAATGCTCACGTTCAGCCAGCTGTTTACCCGCATCACTCATCGGTAACAGTGCCATCGCCGTATAGCAACCGCTGCTGGCTTCACGATGATTACCCATTCGCACCAGCACAAAACCGCAGCGTTGCCAGAAACGCCATAACTCCTCGGTGTAGCCAAAACTCACCGAAAGATAGTCGAGGTCATGCGTATAGTTTAAAGCACGGGCAATAAGCTGTTGCCCAACGCCTTCACGCTGACGAGCTGGATGAACTGCTATCCTGCTGACCCGCCGTCCGCGCAATGTCGCTGCCAGTGGATTGCTGCCGTGCGCCGCCAGCGACTGGGCTACCAGATTACCCCGAGGGCGACGAAAACCTGCCCATACCGCCTGGCTGAGTTCTTGAGATAATCCGCCCTCCTCGACCAGCCACAGCGCCCCGGCGATCTCGTTTTCACAAGCCGCCTGGAAAAAATGTTGCCCAGGTACATCCATCATGCGGCGTAAATCCAGCGGCGAGGTCCGGTAGTGCGCGCCAGACAATAGCTGATATACCTTTAACGGTGTATCCGGATCGCTTCGCAATAAGGTCTGTTCAAAAGCGGAAATGACGATGTCACCTTGTGGTTCGTGAGTGAAGTTTTCATCGTCAAAAACCAGTGCCTCGCTGACCATTTTTTCCAGCGGGCATCCCTGCGCCCAGCGGATCGGCTGTTGCAATTCGAAACGGTGTAAATGCGGGAAACGCGCACAAAATTTCAGCAAAAAACCACGTCCGGTACCTTCGTAGCCCTGCACCGTAGTGGTTAACAACGTTCGAGGAAAACGCGACACCAGTTGATGCAACAACGGCGCAGGTATGGCTGCGGCTTCATCGACTACCAGCCAGTCGGCTTGCTCATTGCTGGCTAACAAGGCATCCGGCGCAATAAAGCGAAACTTTTCGCCCGCAAATTGTGCCAGTACATCCGTTGCCGCTTTTGCAGGCGCGGTGACAATCGCACTGCCCGCAATACGAGAAATGAGTTGCCCTGCCAGCGCCGACTTACCGCGCCCACGCGCAGCAGTTACCGCTGACACACCCGGCGGCATGGTGAGTAGCTGCTGTAAGAGTTGCTGTTGTTCTGGTTGTGGTGCGCCAGTCGCGGGTTGCCAGTCAGTACGGGGAATAAAATGCGTCAACGTGAACGGCTGGTTTTGCCGCCAGAGGATAGCGTCGTGATCCGCCGCAAGTACGCGTTTGAGGTGCCGGACAAAATGCGGCGTGGCAATAGGGTCAAGGCAATCACTCCAGCGCAGCGAATCGGCATCCGGTTGGTTTTCCCACTCTTCCCATACAGGGAGTAACAACACCAGCCAGCTTCCCGCTTTCAACGTTCCGCTAAGTGCCGCAAAGGCAGCGGCATCAAAGCCCTGGCGGGCGTCGAATATCGCATGCCGGAACTCGCGTCCAAGTAAAGTTTGTAGCGCCGAGGGAGTACAGTGGTTTTCAGCGACTGGCTGCGGTGAAACCCACAACCAGTCGCCAGGTAAAGCATCACGCAACTTAAGCGCACAGTTAAAGCACCAACGTTCTTCCCCGCTCAACACCAGCAAGCGGCGGATCCCTTCACGTTTCATTTGCGCTGTTAATGGGTGAAGCGCAGTCAGTTCAGCCATCCCTGCCCCGAAAGTTAAATGCTTTTACCAAAAGTATTGCATTGTGCCGGATCGCCGCTGTCGAAACCACGTTTAAACCAGCTGTAGCGTTGCTGAGAAGTGCCATGAGTGAAACTGTCTGGTACGACTCGCCCCTGACTTTGCTGCTGTAAACGGTCATCGCCGATGGCCTGCGCCGCGTTCAGCGCTTCTTCCAGATCGCCGGTTTCCAGAACGCCTTGCTGCTGCATGCTATGCCCCCAGACACCGGCAAAACAGTCGGCCTGGAGTTCCATACGCACAGATAAGCGGTTCACTTCCGCCTGCGTCGCGTTTTGTTGCAGTTGACGGACTTTCGGCTCGATGCCTAACAGTTTCTGCACATGATGACCGACTTCATGGGCGATAACGTACCCCTGGGCAAAATCGCCATCCGCGCCAAGTTTGTCTTTCATGTCATCATAGAAGGAGAGATCGATATAAACCGTGCCATCCGCCGGGCAATAGAACGGCCCCATAATGGACTGACCCGCCCCGCAGCCTGTGCGCGTCATTCCACGATACATGACCAGCTTCGGTTGCTGATAGGTCTTACCCATCTTCTCGAACTGCTGTCCCCAGGTGTCTTCGGTGGTTGCCAGAATCACCGAGGTGAATTTTGCGGCTTCGTCTTCATTTGGGCTAATTGACCGCGTTGATTGCTGTTGGGAAACCGGCTGTCCGGTCATCAACCCGGTTAAATCAACGCCATAGTAGCCTGCAACCAGCACGACTATCAGTAAAATCAGCCCGCCTTTACCGCTTGGCAGACGGAAACCGGGACCGCCCATTGACGGACCACCGGAGCTATTGCGCCTGTCTTCAACATTGTCACTTTCACGTCGCCCTTGCCAACGCATAGATACCTCAACAATATATTCATTATAGAAATGATCGTAGGTGGTTCAGAGGAAGATTACCACAGGAAAGCGGGATGAAATGGCGGAGGAATGAGCGTTCAATGCACATCTTATGAGAGCGGTTGTCTTGCCGTGCCAGCAGCACGGCAAGATGATGAATAGAAAAATCAGTCCAGCTGTACACCCAGGCGGCGGGCAACGGCTTCATAGGCTTCGATCAGGCCACCGAGGCTCTGGCGGAAACGGTCTTTATCCATTTTCTCCAGCGTTTCTTTGTCCCACAGGCGGCTGCCGTCCGGGGAGAACTCATCGCCCAGTACCACTTCACCTTTGTACAGACCAAACTCCAGCTTGAAGTCGACCAGAATGAGACCAGCATCATCGAACAGTTTTTTCAGCACGTCGTTCGCTTTGTAGGTTAGCTCTTTCATACGCGCCAGGTTCTCTTTACTTACCCAGCCAAAGGTTTCGCAGTAAGATTCGTTGACCATCGGATCGTGCATGGCGTCGTTTTTCAGGAACAGATCGAACAGCGGCGGGTTCAGCTCAATACCTTCTTCGATTCCAAGACGTTTCACCAGAGAGCCAGCAGCACGGTTACGCACGACACACTCAACCGGCACCATATCCAGCTTTTTCACCAGACATTCGGTATCGGAGAGCAGACGCTCCATTTGAGTCGGGATACCCGCTTCAGCCAGTTTGCTCATAATGAAGTAGTTGAACTTGTTGTTCACCATACCTTTGCGATCAAACTGCTCAATGCGCGCGCCATCCCCTGCTGACGTATCATTGCGGAATTCGAGCACCAACAGGTCCGGGTTTTCCGTGCTGTATACGGTTTTCGCTTTACCACGATACAACTCAGCTTGCTTTTGCATCTTTATCACTCCTGGGTGTGAATTAACGTTTTAAAATCTTTTGCTGTCTGATGTGCCAGATGTTTTGTCGGATGCGGCAAGAACGCCTTATCCGACCTACGTCCGACAAACAAATTTCGTGCGAATTACCGCTAAAATCGCATTTTTCTGCCGACGCACACGTTTGCGTATCATATCAGAAAAAAGGGCCGGATGACTCCAGCCCTGTATTTTTACTTGCTAAACGCAGCCTGGAAGACAGCTACCAGCGCGTCGTTCTGACTCTGAGTCAGAGTATGACCTTTCGGATCGATGAACTGTAGGCTGCTGCGGTTATCTAAATCGCCAACCTGCAGTTTATAGTCACCGGATGCCAGGCCTGGATCGCTCGCGCCCAGTTCCTGCCAGTCGCTGTCAGACAGCGGCTTGTAAGTTACGGCCATGTTGCCCTGCGAACGGGTGCTGTCGGTCACTTTCATGCCCACTTTTTCCAGCGCCGCTGGCAGACGTTGCCAAACCACATTGAACGGCCCGCGTACAACCAGCATCGGTAAACCGGTGTCATCAGCTGCACTTTGTACGTCCATAGTGGTGGAGGCACGATTTTGCGCAGCGTTCGCGGCGTCAGTGGCAGATTTATCCAGACCGGCGGAAATAACGTTCATCATCTCCGTGCTGTAACGCTGCATGGAAGCCGCGTCTGCAACCGGTTTGCCCGCCTGTTCCAGGTTCAGCAGTTTAACCGTAACCGCCTGCTGATAACCCTGCGGCTTAACAGAGATTTGATAACGACCACGATACTGCTCGTCTTCGTCCAGACGGTTCCATTGTACCCAATCGGTGGTCAGCGTCTGACCCGCATCATCACGTTGGGTGATGGTGTAGTTTTTCGCCTGCAGCACGCTAACCACCTGCGGCCACAGAGTATTGCCACGACCATTTTCCACCAGCAATGAAGCGGTATCGCCCGTGAACTGGGTACGCGCGCCAGAAACCAGTGCCAGCGGCTGGGCTGGTGGACGAATGTCCAGCGCCTTACCGACAGCACCACTACCGTTGGTCACCGGGATTGCATAATCACCGGAGGTCACCGGCAAAATCATTCCAGCCGGGGCATGAAGCTCCGCAAGCGGTGCTGCTTCCAGGTAGGATTCATCACCACTGACCTGGCGCTTATAGCGTGAGTCAGAACTACAGGCTGCGAGTAATAAAACAAGCGAAACACCCGCAACCTTTGCCAGGCGCGACTTTTGAACAGAGTAAGCCATCAAATCTCCCTAAACTTTACAGCAAACCGGCATGCTTAAGCGCCGCTCTGACCGTCTCACGACCACTGTCGGTGATTGGAGTCATTGGCAGGCGCAGCGTATCGGTCGCCACAAGACCCAGTTCCTTACATGCCCATTTCACAGGGATTGGATTGGGTTCGACAAATAGTTTGTTGTGTAATGGCATCAGACGCTGATTAATAACGCGTGCCTCGGCAAAATGCCCTTCTGCTGCCAGTTTGCACATCTGGGCCATATCACGCGCTGCGACGTTAGCCGTAACGGAAATAACCCCATGACCGCCCAATTGCATGAAGTCCAGCGCGCTCGCATCATCGCCGCTCAGCAGAACAAAATCATCTGAAACCAGCTCTTTGATCTGGTTTACACGCGTTAAGTTCCCTGTAGCCTCTTTGATTCCGATAATATTTTTTACTTTCGCCAGACGGCCCACCGTTTCCGGGAGCAGATCGCAACCAGTACGGGACGGCACATTATACAGAATTTGCGGCAGGTCAGTATGTTCAGCGATGGCTTTGAAATGCTGATACAAACCTTCTTGCGACGGACGATTATAGTAAGGGGTTACCGTCAGGCAGCCGACGATACCACTGTCATTGAAGCGCTGCGTCAGGCTAATGGCTTCCGCAGTAGCGTTAGCGCCGGTCCCTGCAATTACCGGAATGCGCCCGTCAGCCAGCTCCAGCGTCATCATCACCACATCAGCATGTTCGTCATGATTTAAGGTAGCGGACTCGCCAGTGGTGCCAACAGAAACGATCGCCGAAGTACCGCTGGCGACATGATAATCAATCAGTTTTTTCAAGCTAGCCCGACAGACATTACCTTTTTCATCCATCGGAGTAACAATCGCGACAATACTTCCCGTGAACATGGGCCATCCTCTGTGCAAACAAGTGTCTCAATGGTACGTTTGGTATGGCATTAAAAGCAAGCAGACAGAACCGTTCTGATTGTTGTATGCATGTTTTTTTTATGCTTTCCTTAAGAACAACTCACCCCTTAAAGGAATAACCAGTTTGACACTGTCATCGCAACATTATCTGGTGATCACTGCGTTGGGTGCCGATCGCCCTGGAATTGTGAACACCATCACCCGTCATGTCAGTAGTTGCGGCTGTAATATCGAAGACAGTCGCCTGGCAATGCTGGGAGAAGAGTTCACGTTTATCATGCTGCTTTCCGGTTCATGGAATGCCATCACTCTGATTGAATCAACGTTACCGTTGAAAGGTGCCGAACTGGATCTTTTAATCGTGATGAAGCGCACGACGGCGCGTCCGCGTCCGCCAATGCCGGCATCTGTCTGGGTTCAGGTCGATGTGGCAGACTCCCCGCATTTAATTGAACGCTTCACGGCACTTTTCGACGCGCACCATATGAACATTGCGGAGCTGGTGTCGCGCACGCAACCTGCTGAAAATGAACGGGCTGCACAGTTGCATATTCAGATAACCGCCCACAGTCCCGCCTCTGCGGATGCAGCAAATATTGAGCAAGCGTTTAAAGCCCTATGTACAGAACTCAATGCACAAGGCAGTATAAACGTCGTCAATTATTCCCCACATGATGAACAGGATGGAGTTAAGTAATGAATCCACTGAAAGCCGGTGATATCGCACCGAAATTTAGCTTGCCGGATCAAGACGGAGAACAAGTTAATTTGACCGACTTCCAGGGACAGCGTGTTCTGGTTTATTTTTACCCAAAAGCCATGACTCCCGGCTGTACCGTACAGGCCTGCGGCTTACGCGATAACATGGATGAATTGAAAAAAGCGGGCGTTGATGTGCTGGGTATCAGCACCGATAAACCCGAAAAACTCTCCCGTTTTGCGGAAAAAGAGCTGCTTAACTTTACGCTCCTGTCTGATGAGGACCACCAGGTGTGCGAACAATTCGGCGTCTGGGGTGAAAAGTCCTTCATGGGCAAAACCTACGATGGTATTCATCGCATCAGCTTCCTGATTGACGCTGATGGCAAAATCGAACATGTCTTTGACGATTTCAAAACCAGCAATCACCACGACGTTGTGCTGAACTGGCTGAAAGAACACGCCTGATTACTTTGCTCCATTCAGTGCTGGCTGCGCTTGCGGCCAGCACACCTCACTTCTCGTGATCAAGATCACATTCTCGCTTTCCCCTGCGACACGGGTGTCGAATCCATTTATTGCTGAACGTTAATGACCATCATTTTTGTACCGCTCAGAATCCAGTTAACACATAACTTATTGAATATATTAAATTAATCAGACTGGCATCCTTTATGCAATATGAAATGCAATGTTTCATATCATTTTCAAGGAGCCGACATGAACCGCTTTGTGGTGGCCGAACCACTGTGGTGTACAGGATGTAATACCTGTCTCGCTGCCTGTTCGGACGTGCATAAAACGCAAGGTTTACAGCAACACCCGCGCCTGGCCCTGGCGAAGACGTCAACACTCACTGCCCCTGTCGTGTGTCATCACTGTGAGGAAGCCCCTTGCCAGCAGGTCTGCCCGGTCAATGCCATCTCCCAGAGAGATGATGCGATCCAACTCAACGAAAGCCTCTGTATTGGCTGCAAGCTTTGCGCCGTGGTCTGCCCATTTGGCGCAATCAGCGCTTCAGGAAGCCGTCCGGTGAATGCCCCTGCGCAATATGTTTTTCAGGCTGACGGCTCACTCAAAGACGGCGAAGAAAACGCGCCGACCCAACATGCTTTGCTGCGCTGGGAACCGGGTGTCCAGACCGTCGCGGTGAAATGCGACCTGTGTGATTTCTTGCCAGAAGGTCCGGCCTGCGTTCGCGCTTGCCCGAATCATGCGTTACGGCTGATCACCGACGATAGCCTGCAACGTCAGATGAAAGAAAAACAGCGCCTTGCCGCAAGCTGGTTTGCCAATGGCGGGGAGGATCCCCTTTCACTCACTCAGGAGCAACGCTAATGGATGCCCTGCAATTATTAATCTGGTCGCTGATCCTCTATCTGTTTGCCAGTCTGGCTTCGCTGTTTTTACTCGGTCTGGACAGACTGGCTATTAAGCTTTCCGGCATCACATCGCTGGTGGGCGGCGCGATTGGCATCATCAGCGGAATTACGCAATTACATGCAGGCGTAACTTTAGTCGCCCGTTTTGCCACGCCTTTTGACTTTGCCGATTTAACCCTGCGAATGGATAGCCTCTCGGCATTTATGGTGCTGGTTATCTCCTTGCTGGTGGTGGTTTGTTCGCTCTATTCATTGACTTATATGCGCGAATACGAGGGCAAAGGCGCGGCGGCGATGGGCTTCTTTATGAATCTTTTCATCGCATCGATGGTTGCCCTGCTGGTGATGGACAACGCTTTTTGGTTCATCGTGCTGTTTGAAATGATGTCGCTGTCTTCCTGGTTTCTGGTCATTGCCAGGCAGGATAAAACGTCAATCAACGCTGGCATGCTCTACTTTTTTATCGCCCACGCCGGATCGGTGCTGATTATGATTGCCTTCTTGCTGATGTGGCGCGAAAGCGGCAACCTCGATTTTGCCAGTTTCCGCACGCTTTCACTTTCTCCGGGGCTGGCGTCGGCGGTGTTCCTGCTGGCCTTCTTCGGTTTTGGCGCGAAAGCCGGGATGATGCCGTTGCACAGCTGGTTGCCGCGCGCTCACCCTGCCGCACCATCGCACGCTTCGGCGTTGATGTCTGGCGTAATGGTCAAAATCGGTATTTTCGGCATCCTGAAAGTGGCGATGGATCTGCTGGCGCAAACGGGTTTGCCGCTGTGGTGGGGCATTCTGGTGATGGCGATCGGCGCAATCTCCGCGCTCCTGGGCGTGCTGTATGCGCTGGCGGAACAGGATATCAAACGGCTGCTGGCCTGGAGTACCGTCGAAAACGTCGGCATTATTTTGCTGGCGGTCGGTGTGTCCATGGTCGGTCTGTCACTGCACGACCCGCTGCTCACCGTGGTTGGACTGCTCGGCGCACTGTTTCATCTGCTCAACCATGCGCTGTTCAAAGGGCTGCTATTTCTCGGCGCGGGTGCGATTATTTCGCGTTTGCATACCCACGACATGGAAAAAATGGGGGCACTGGCAAAACGGATGCCGTGGACAGCCGCAGCATGCCTGATTGGTTGCCTCGCGATATCAGCCATTCCTCCGCTGAATGGTTTTATCAGCGAATGGTACACCTGGCAGTCGCTGTTCTCACTAAGTCGTGTGGAAGCCGTAGCGCTACAACTTGCGGGTCCTATTGCTATGGTGATGCTGGCAGTCACTGGTGGGCTGGCAGTAATGTGCTTCGTCAAAATGTACGGCATTACTTTCTGTGGTGCGCCGCGCAGTACACACGCTGAAGAGGCACAGGACGTGCCAAATACGATGATCGTCGCCATGCTACTGCTCGCGGCACTCTGCGTATTCATTGCGCTTAGTGCCAGTTGGCTGGCACCGAAGATAATGCACATTGCCCATGCGTTTACCAATACCCCTCCCGTCACTGTCGCCAGCGGAATAGCACTTGTACCCGGCACGTTTCATACACGGGTCACTCCCTCATTACTGTTGCTGTTACTACTGGCGATGCCTTTGCTGCCTGGCCTTTACTGGCTGTGGTGTCGTTCGCGCCGCGCAGCGTTTCGTCGCACAGGAGATGCCTGGGCATGCGGCTACGGCTGGGAAAATGCGATGGCCCCGTCAGGCAATGGCGTGATGCAGCCGCTGCGTGTGGTCTTTTCTGCGCTGTTTCGTCTGCGTCGACAACTGGATCCCACCGAAGAGTTAAATAACGGTCTCACGGGATTAACCCGTACCGCGAAACGAACAGAACCCTTTTGGGATGAGCGGGTGATCCGCCCCATCGTGAGCGCCACCCAACGGCTGGCCAAAGAAATACAGCATCTGCAAAGCGGCGACTTTCGTCTCTATTGCCTGTATGTGGTCGCCGCACTGGTTGTGCTGCTAATCGCTATTGCCGTCTAAGGAAATCACCATGAGACAAACTCTTTGCGACGGATATCTGATCATTTTTGCGTTAGCACAGGCCGTGATTCTGCTGGCGCTAACCCCGCTTTTTACGGGGATTTCCCGGCAGATACGCGCGCGTATGCACTCCCGTCGCGGACCGGGGATCTGGCAGGATTATCGCGATATCCACAAACTGTTTAAACGCCAGGAAGTTGCGCCGACATCTTCAGGTCTGATGTTCCGCCTGATGCCGTGGGTATTAATCAGCAGCATGCTGGTGCTGGCGATGGCCCTACCACTATTTATTACTGTTTCCCCTTTTGCGGGCGGCGGCGATCTGATCACCCTTATCTATCTTCTTGCCCTGTTTCGTTTTTTCTTTGCTCTTTCCGGGCTGGATACCGGAAGCCCGTTTGCGGGAGTCGGTGCCAGTCGCGAGTTGACGCTCGGCATTCTGGTCGAACCCATGCTCATTCTCTCACTGCTGGTATTGGCGCTGATAGCGGATTCCACGCATATCGAGATGATCAGCAAGACGCTGGCGACGGGCTGGAACTCGCCGCTAACCACCGTACTGGCGTTACTGGCCTGTGGTTTTGCCTGCTTCATTGAGATGGGAAAAATTCCCTTTGATGTTGCTGAAGCAGAACAGGAATTACAGGAAGGCCCGCTGACCGAATATTCCGGTGCCGGGCTGGCGCTGGCGAAGTTGGGGCTGGGGCTGAAACAGGTCGTGATGGCATCACTGTTTGTGGCCCTGTTTCTGCCCTTTGGGCGCGCGCAAGAGCTTTCTCTCACCTGCCTGCTGACTTCACTTGTCGTTACGCTGCTCAAGGTTTTGCTGATTTTTGTTCTGGCCTCTATCGCAGAAAACACGCTGGCACGCGGGCGTTTTTTACTCATTCACCATGTGACCTGGCTTGGCTTCAGCCTTGCTGCGCTTGCCTGGGTCTTCTGGTTAACCGGTCTGTAAGGAGCACTGACGGAATATGGAAAATCTTGCTCTGACGACGTTATTGCTGCCTTTTATCGGCGCACTGGTCGTTTCGTTTTCGCCACAACGTCGGGCCGCCGAATGGGGGATTTTGTTCGCCGCGCTGACCACGCTGTGCATGTTGTCGCTGATCTCCGCGTTTTATCAGGCCGATAAAGTTGCCGTCACGTTGACGTTGGTCAACGTGGGGGATGTGGCGTTGTTTGGCCTGGTCATTGATCGCGTGAGTACGCTGATTCTGTTTGTGGTGGTGTTCCTCGGTTTGCTGGTCACGATCTACTCCACGGGTTATCTGACGGATAAAAATCGCGAACACCCGCATAACGGCACGAATCGTTATTACGCATTTTTGCTGGTTTTTATCGGCGCGATGGCGGGACTGGTACTCTCCTCGACGCTGCTCGGTCAGTTATTGTTTTTTGAAATTACGGGCGGCTGCTCCTGGGCGTTGATCAGTTATTACCAGAGCGATAAAGCGCAGCGTTCAGCACTAAAAGCGTTACTTATCACTCATATCGGTTCGCTGGGGTTGTATCTTGCCGCCGCCACGCTGTTTTTGCAGACCGGAACGTTTGCGCTTAGCGCGATGAGCGAGTTACACGGCGACGCACGTTATCTGGTTTATGGCGGCATCCTGTTTGCCGCGTGGGGAAAATCGGCCCAGCTACCGATGCAAGCGTGGCTACCGGATGCAATGGAAGCGCCAACACCGATCAGCGCCTATCTCCACGCCGCATCGATGGTGAAAGTGGGCGTTTACATTTTTGCCCGCGCCATTATCGACGGCGGCAATATCCCGCATGTGATTGGCGGCGTTGGCATGGTCATGGCACTGGTCACCATTCTTTACGGCTTCCTGATGTATTTGCCGCAGCAGGATATGAAGCGGTTGCTGGCCTGGTCGACCATCACTCAACTTGGCTGGATGTTCTTCGGCTTGTCGCTCTCCATCTTCGGCTCGCGGCTGGCACTGGAGGGCAGCATCGCCTACATCGTCAACCACGCGTTCGCTAAAAGCCTGTTTTTCCTTGTAGCAGGTGCGCTGAGTTACAGCTGCGGCACGCGCTTGTTGCCGCGTCTGCGTGGCGTATTGCACACCCTGCCGTTGCCAGGCGTGGGTTTCTGCGTGGCCGCGCTGGCGATTACTGGCGTGCCGCCGTTCAACGGCTTCTTCAGTAAATTCCCACTGTTTGCTGCCGGTTTTTCGTTGTCAGTGGAGTACTGGATCCTGCTGCCCGCCATGATTCTGCTGATGATTGAATCGGTCGCCAGTTTCGCCTGGTTTATTCGCTGGTTTGGTCGCGTCGTGCCTGGCAAACCGAGCGAAGCCGTCGCCGATGCCGCACCGCTGCCAGGATCAATGCGCCTGGTGTTGATTGTACTGATTGTGATGTCGCTGATTTCCAGCGTATTCGCCGCGACCTGGTTGCAGTAAGGAGATGATGAATGACCGGTTCTATGATCGTAAATAATCTGGCGGGACTGATGATGCTGACATCGCTGTTTGTGATTAGTGTCAAAAGCTATCGCCTGTCATGCGGATTTTACGCCTGCCAGTCGCTGGTGCTGGTGTCTATTTTCGCCACCCTCTCGTGCCTGTTCGCCGCAGAGCAACTGCTGATCTGGTCCGCCAGCGCCTTTATCACCAAAGTACTGATGGTACCGTTAATCATGATTTACGCTGCACGAAATATTCCCCAGAACCTCCCGGAAAAAGCGTTATTCGGTCCGGCAATGATGGCATTGCTCGCGGCATTAATTGTCCTGCTTTGCGCATTTGTCGTTCAGCCCGTGAAGCTACCGATGGCTACCGGGCTGAAACCGGCGCTGGCGGTGGCGTTAGGTCATTTTCTGCTTGGCCTGCTGTGCATTGTCAGCCAGCGCAATATCCTGCGGCAAATTTTTGGTTACTGCCTGATGGAAAACGGCTCCCATCTGGTGCTGGCGCTTCTTGCCTGGCGTGCACCGGAACTGGTGGAAATTGGTATCGCTACCGACGCCATCTTCGCCGTCATTGTGATGGTGTTACTGGCAAGAAAAATATGGCGTACCCACGGCACGCTGGACGTGAACAACTTGACCGCGCTGAAGGGATAATGAGATGAGTTATTCTGTGATGTTCGCTTTACTCCTGCTCACGCCGCTGCTTTTTTCGCTGCTCTGTTTTGCCTGCCGGAAACGGGGACACTCTGCGACTCGCACGGTGACAGTACTACATAGCTTAGGGATCACACTGCTGCTGATTCTGGCACTGTGGGTGGTCCAAACTGCCGCTGATGCGGGAGAAATATTCGCTGCGGGACTGTGGCTTCATATTGATGGTCTGGGCGGTTTGTTCCTCGCCATTCTTGGTGTGATTGGCTTTCTCACCGGTGTTTACTCGATTGGCTACATGCGTCATGAAGTGGCTCACGGCGAGCTTTCACCCGTTACGCTGTGCGATTACTACGGTTTCTTCCATCTGTTTTTGTTCACCATGCTGCTGGTTGTTACCAGCAATAACCTGATTGTGATGTGGGCGGCGATCGAAGCCACCACCTTAAGCTCGGCGTTTCTGGTAGGCATTTACGGTCAGCGTTCATCTCTGGAAGCTGCATGGAAGTACATCATTATTTGTACTGTTGGTGTCGCTTTTGGTCTGTTCGGTACCGTGCTGGTATACGCCAACGCCGCCAGCGTTATGCCGCAGGCAGAAATGGCGATATTCTGGAGCGAGGTTCTTAAGCAATCGTCCTTGCTTGACCCAACATTAATGCTGTTGGCCTTTGTGTTTGTGCTAATTGGCTTTGGCACCAAAACCGGGCTATTTCCCATGCACGCCTGGCTGCCGGATGCTCACAGTGAAGCGCCGAGTCCGGTCAGCGCCCTGCTCTCCGCCGTATTGCTGAACTGCGCGCTATTGGTGCTGATTCGCTATTACATCATTATTTGCCAGGCCATCGGCAGCGATTTCCCCAACCGGTTGTTGCTCATCTTCGGCATGTTGTCGGTTGCCGTGGCGGCATTTTTCATTCTGGTACAGCGGGACATTAAGCGTCTGCTGGCGTACTCCAGCGTGGAGAACATGGGACTGGTCGCGGTGGCGCTAGGCATTGGCGGGCCGCTGGGAATTTTTGCTGCGCTGCTGCACACCTTAAACCACAGTCTGGCAAAAACGCTGCTGTTCTGCGGTTCCGGCAATGTACTGCTCAAGTACGGCACACGCGATCTCAACGTCGTCTGCGGAATGCTCAAAATCATGCCATTTACCGCCGTGCTGTTTGGCGGCGGTGCGCTGGCGCTGGCCGGGATGCCGCCCTTCAACATTTTTCTTAGCGAATTTATGACCGTTACCGCCGGACTGGCTCGTAATCACCTGTTGATTATCGTCCTGCTGTTATTGCTGTTAACGCTGGTACTGGCGGGCCTGGTACGGATGGCTGCGCGGGTGTTAATGGCGAAACCGCCGCAGGCCGTTAACCGGGGTGAACTTGGCTGGTTGACCACCTCGCCAATGGTGATTCTGCTGGTCATGATGCTGGCGATGGGAACGCATATTCCACAACCTGTCATCAGGATCCTGGCGGGCGCTTCCACTATAGTCCTCTCAGGGACGCACGACCTGCCTGCACAACGTAGCACCTGGCATGATTTTTTGCCTTCAGGCACCGCATCTGTTTCGGAGAAACACAGTGAACGTTAATTCATCGTCAAATCGTGGCGAAGCGATTCTCGCCGCCCTGAAAACGCAGTTCCCCGGCGCGGTGCTGGATGAAGAGCGACAAACGCCTGAACAGGTCACCATTACGGTGAAAATAAATCTGCTGCCTGACGTTGTACATTATCTTTATTATCAACATGATGGCTGGCTTCCGGTCCTGTTTGGCAACGACGAGCGGACACTTAACGGTCATTACGCGGTTTATTATGCCCTTTCAATGGAAGGGGCCGAAAAATGCTGGATCGTGGTGAAGGCACTGGTCGATGCCGACAGTCGGGAGTTTCCGTCAGTCACACCGCGCGTCCCTGCCGCGGTCTGGGGCGAGCGAGAAATTCGCGATATGTACGGGCTGATTCCGGTTGGCCTGCCGGATCAGCGTCGCCTGGTGTTGCCCGATGACTGGCCGGAAGATATGCATCCGCTGCGCAAAGACGCGATGGATTATCGACTGCGCCCTGAACCGACGACTGATACCGAAACGTATCCGTTTATCAACGAGGGCAACAGCGATGCGCGGGTGATCCCTGTTGGCCCGCTGCATATCACCTCCGATGAACCAGGTCACTTCCGCTTGTTTGTGGATGGCGAGCAAATTGTCGATGCTGATTACCGCCTGTTTTATGTCCATCGCGGCATGGAGAAACTGGCAGAAACGCGGATGGGCTACAACGAAGTGACCTTCTTGTCGGACCGCGTGTGTGGGATTTGCGGTTTTGCCCACAGTGTGGCCTATACCAACTCGGTTGAAAATGCACTGGGGATTGAGGTGCCGCAACGAGCGCATACTATTCGCTCGATTCTGCTGGAAGTCGAACGGCTGCATAGTCATTTGCTCAACCTTGGCCTCTCCTGCCATTTTGTTGGTTTTGATACCGGTTTTATGCAATTTTTCCGCGTGCGGGAAAAGTCGATGACGATGGCGGAATTGCTGACCGGGTCGCGTAAAACCTACGGTCTGAATCTGATTGGTGGTGTTCGCCGCGATATTCTCAAAGAGCAACGTCTGCAAACGATGAAACTGGTGCGCGAGATGCGCGCCGACGTGTCGGAGCTGGTAGAGATGCTGCTTGCCACGCCGAATATGGAACAACGCACTCAGGGCATTGGCATTCTCGACCGACAAATCGCCCGTGATTATAGCCCCGTAGGGCCGCTGATCCGTGGCAGTGGTTTTGCCCGTGATTTGCGCTTTGATCACCCCTACGCCGACTACGGCAATATTCCAAAAACGCTGTTTACCTTTACCGGCGGCGATGTCTTCTCCCGCGTGATGGTCCGTGTCAAAGAGACGTTTGATTCGCTGGCAATGCTGGAATTTGCCCTCGACAACATGCCGGATACCCCACTGCTGACCGAAGGCTTTAGCTATAAACCTCACGCATTCGCGCTGGGCTTTGTTGAAGCGCCACGCGGTGAAGACGTGCACTGGAGCATGCTCGGCGATAACCAAAAATTGTTCCGCTGGCGCTGTCGTGCCGCCACCTACGCCAACTGGCCAGTGCTGCGTTACATGCTGCGCGGCAATACCGTTTCTGACGCACCGCTGATTATCGGTAGCCTTGATCCCTGCTACTCCTGTACCGACCGTGTGACGCTGGTTGATGTGCGCAAGCGCCAGTCAAAAACCGTGCCGTATAAAGAGATCGAACGCTACGGCATTGATCGTAACCGTTCGCCGCTGAAGTAAGGACAGAAAATGCTGAAGTTACTGAAAACTATTATGCGCGCCGGAACCGCGACGGTGAAATATCCCTTCGCGCCACTGGAGGTCAGCCCAGGCTTTCGCGGGAAACCTGACCTGATGCCCAGCCAATGTATTGCCTGCGGTGCCTGCGCCTGTGCTTGTCCGGCAAATGCGCTGACTATCCAGACCGACGACCAGCAAAATACGCGCACCTGGCAGCTCTATCTGGGGCGTTGTATTTACTGCGGACGTTGTGAAGAAGTGTGCCCGACCAGAGCCATTCAGCTTACCAATAACTTTGAACTGACCGTCACCAATAAAGCCGATCTCTATACCCGCGCGACGTTCCATCTACAACGTTGCAGCCGTTGCGAACGCCCGTTTGCCCCGCAAAAAACCGTCGCACTGGCTGCAGAACTGTTGGCACAGCAACAAAATGCACCACAAAACCGCGAAATGTTGTGGGCGCAAGCGAGCGTCTGCCCGGAATGCAAACAACGCGCGACGCTGATCAACGACGACACAGATGAACCGCTGGTGGCTAAGGAGCAGCTATGAGTCCAGTGCTTACGCAACATGTCAGCCAGCCCATCACGCTGGACGAACAAACGCAAAAGATGAAGCAGCATTTGTTACAGGATATCCGTCGCTCGGCCTACGTTTATCGCGTCGATTGCGGCGGCTGCAACGCCTGCGAAATCGAAATTTTTGCCGCCATCACGCCAGTGTTCGACGCAGAACGCTTTGGCATTAAGGTTGTTTCATCACCTCGTCACGCCGATATTTTGTTATTTACTGGCGCAGTCACCCGGGCGATGCGTATGCCTGCACTTCGGGCATATGAGTCTGCCCCCGATCATAAAATCTGTGTTTCCTACGGCGCGTGCGGTGTCGGCGGCGGTATTTTCCACGATCTCTACAGCGTCTGGGGCGGCAGCGACACCATTGTCCCCATTGATGTTTGGATCCCCGGCTGTCCGCCAACACCGGCCGCCACCATTCACGGTTTCGCCGTGGCGCTCGGTTTGCTACAACAGAAGATTCACGCGGTGGATTATCGCGATCCCACCGGGGTGACCATGCAACCGCTGTGGCCGCAGATCCCGCCATCACAGCGTATCGCCATTGAGCGAGAAGCGAGGCGGCTGGCGGGCTATCGTCAGGGGCGAGAAATTTGCGATCGGCTCCTGCGCCATTTAAGCGACGATCCTACAGGAAATCGGGTTAACACCTGGTTGCGCGAAGCCGACGATCCGCGTCTCAATAGTATCGTTCAGCAACTCTTTCGCGTTCTCCGGGGGTTACATGGCTGAGGAGTGCGGGGAAATTGTTTTCTGGACGCTGCGAAAAAAATTTATCGCCAGTAGCGACGAGATGCCGGAACACAGCTCCCAGGTAATGTATTACTCGTTGGCTATCGGTCATCACGTTGGCGTGATTGATTGTCTGAATGTCGCCTTCCGCTGCCCACAGACGGAATACGAAGATTGGCTTGCACAGGTCGAAGAGGAGCAAGCCCGACGTAAGATGCTGGGGGTGATGACCTTTGGTGAGATTGTTATTGACGCCAGCCACACCGCCCTGTTGACCCGGGCATTCGCGCCACTGGCAGATGACGCGACGTCTGTGTGGCAGGCGCGTAGCATTCAATTCATTCATCTGTTGGATGAAATTGTGCAGGAACCGGCCATCTATATGATGGCCAGAAAAATTGCGTGAGAAGGATTTCTCATTAATAAGGACTGTTGATGGCTATGTCAGACGAGGCGATGTTTGCCCCGCCACAAGGAATAACAATTGAAGCGGTAAACGGAATGCTCGCGGAGCGGTTAGCGCAGAAACACGGCAAGGCGTCTTTATTACGCGCCTTCATCCCGCTGCCGCCGCCGTTCAGCCCGGTACAACTTATTGAACTGCATGTTCTCAAAAGCAACTTCTATTACCGCTACCATGATGATGGCAGCGATGTGACGGCAACAACAGAGTATCAGGGCGAGATGGTCGATTATTCGCGCCACGCCGTCCTTCTCGGCAGTAGTGGAATGGCGGAGCTACGCTTTATTCGCACCCACGGCAGTCGTTTTACTCCCCAGGATTGCACACTGTTTAACTGGCTGGCACACATAATCACTCCTGTTCTGCAATCATGGCTCAATGATGAAGAACAGCAGGTGGCGCTGCGTTTGCTGGAGAAAGATCGCGATCATCATCGGGTACTGGTGGATATCACTAATGCAGTGTTGTCACATCTTGATCTCGACGATCTGATCGCTGACGTCGCTCGTGAGATCCATCATTTTTTCGGTCTGGCTTCAGTCAGTATGGTACTGGGCGATCATCGAAAGAACGAGAAGTTCAGCCTGTGGTGCAGCGATCTTTCTGCCTCACATTGTGCGTGTCTGCCACGCTGTATGCCTGGCGAAAGTGTATTGCTGACACAAACGCTACAAACCCGACAACCGACCTTGACGCACCGTGCAGACGATCTGTTTCTCTGGCAACGCGACCCGTTATTACACTTACTTGCATCTAACGGCTGCGAATCTGCGCTCCTTATACCGCTCACCTTTGGCAACCATACACCGGGTGCATTGTTGCTGGCGCATACCTCTCCCACTCTCTTTAGTGAGGAAAACTGCCAGCTACTACAACATATTGCCGATCGCATCGCTATTGCCGTTGGCAATGCCGATGCCTGGCGTAGCATGACCGATTTGCAGGAAAGCTTGCAGCAAGAAAACCACCAGCTTAGCGAGCAGCTCCTTTCGAATCTGGGCGTCGGTGACATTATCTATCAAAGCCAGGCAATGGAAGATTTGCTCCAGCAGGTAGATATTGTGGCGAAGAGCGACAGTACGGTGTTGATTTGTGGTGAAACCGGAACCGGCAAAGAGGTGATCGCCAGAGCGATCCATCAACTTAGCCCACGACGCGACAAGCCGCTGGTCAAAATCAACTGCGCCGCTATCCCCGCCAGTCTTCTGGAAAGTGAGTTATTCGGTCACGACAAAGGGGCATTTACTGGCGCGATTAACACTCATCGTGGTCGTTTTGAAATTGCCGATGGCGGCACGTTGTTTCTCGATGAAATTGGCGATCTGCCGTTAGAACTTCAGCCCAAACTGCTACGCGTATTACAGGAGCGGGAAATTGAGCGTCTCGGTGGGAGTAGAACGATCCCGGTGAATGTCAGAGTCATTGCCGCCACCAACCGTGATTTGTGGCAAATGGTAGAAGATCGCCAGTTTCGCAGCGATCTCTTTTATCGCCTGAATGTCTTTCCACTGGAATTGCCGCCGCTACGCGACCGTCCGGAAGATATCCCTCTTTTAGCAAAACATTTTACACAAAAAATGGCTCGCCATATGAATCGCACAATTGATGCCATTCCAACAGAAGCGCTACGCCAGTTGATGTCGTGGGACTGGCCGGGCAACGTGCGCGAGCTGGAAAACGTGATTGAGCGAGCGGTACTACTGACTCGCGGTAACAGTCTGAATTTACATCTTAATGTCCGACAAAGCCGTTTACTGCCGACGTTAAATGAAAATTCGGCGCTTCGCAGTTCAATGGCGCAGTTACTGCACCCGACGACGCCAGAGAATGACGAAGAAGAACGTCAGCGCATTGTTCAGGTATTGCGAGAAACCAATGGCATTGTTGCCGGGCCTCGTGGCGCGGCGACGCGATTAGGGATGAAGCGCACCACGCTGCTATCACGAATGCAGCGGCTGGGGATCTCGGTTCGCGAGGTGTTGTAATCTGTTTTTGCAGGAGTATGCATGAGAAACAAACTCTCTTTCGACTTGCAGTTGGGCGCCAGAAAAGCGGCAATCGCTGAACGGATTGCCGCCCATAAAATTGCCCGCAGCAAAGTGTCGGTCTTTTTAATGGCGATGTCCGCAGGCGTGTTTATGGCGATCGGATTTACTTTTTACCTTACCGTTATCGCCGATGCCCCGTCTTCACAGGCATTAACCCATCTGGTGGGTGGCCTTTGCTTTACACTCGGCTTTATTTTGCTGGCGGTTTGCGGCACCAGCCTGTTCACCTCGTCGGTAATGACGGTGATGGCAAAAAGTCGGGGCGTTATTAGCTTGCGAACATGGCTGATTAATGCACTTCTGGTGGCCTGCGGTAATCTGGCAGGTATTGCCTGTTTCAGTTTGTTAATCTGGTTTTCCGGGCTGGTGATGAGTGAAAACGCGATGTGGGGAGTCGCGGTTTTACACTGCGCCGAGGGCAAAATGCATCATACATTTACTGAATCAGTCAGCCTCGGCATTATGTGCAATCTGATGGTTTGTCTGGCGCTGTGGATGAGTTATTGCGGACGTTCATTATGCGACAAAATCGTCGCCATGATTTTGCCCATCACCCTGTTTGTCGCCAGTGGCTTTGAGCACTGTATCGCCAATTTGTTTGTGATTCCGTTCGCCATTGCCATTCGCCATTTCGCCCCTACCTCCTTCTGGCAACTGGCGCACAGTAGCGCAGACAATTTTCCGGCACTGACGGTCAGCCATTTTATTACCGCCAATCTGCTCCCGGTGATGCTGGGTAATATTATCGGCGGTGCAGTGTTGGTGAGTATTTGTTATCGGGCGATTTATTTACGTCAGGAACCCTAAAAATCAGCCCGGCGAAACAGTTCGTCGGGCTGAAGATTATTCTTGCGCGATTTGCCCATCGGGCCAGGCGTGAATCACGGCTTTGATCAGCGTCGCCAATGGAATGGCGAAGAATACGCCCCAGAATCCCCACAAACCACCGAAGATCACTACTGATAAAATAATGACCAGCGGATGCAGGTTAACCGCTTCGGAGAACAACACAGGTACTAACAGGTTGCCGTCCAGCGCCTGAATGATCAGATACACCGCGAAGCAGCTCCAGAATTCCGTGCCAGCACCAAACTGGAATAGCGCCACGCCAACCACCGGAATGGTCACCACAAATGCACCAATGTACGGAATAAGTACCGAGAAGCCGACCAGCACCGCCAGCAGCAGCGAATAGTTCAGCCCGAAGAGTAAGAATCCCAGCCAGGTGGCAATCCCCACCACGATCATCTCCAGCACTTTGCCGCGGATATAGTTGGTGATTTGTTGATTCATCTCCTTCCACACCTGTCCTGCCAGTCCACGGTTACGCGGCAGCACCCGGCGAACGGCGTTCAGCATCTGCTCTTTGTCTTTCAGCAGGAAGAAGACCATCAATGGCACCAGCACCAGATAGACGGCAATGGTCAGCAAACCGACCAGCGAGGCGAGGGAAATTTTCACCACCGAATCGCCCATGGTGAGCATTCGGCTGCGCATATTTTCGGCCATTGCATCAATAATCCCCGCATCCATTAACGCCGGATAGCGGCGCGGCAACGTGGCGGCAAAATCAGAGAGCTTATTGAGCATCCCCGGCATATCACGGATTAAGTAGATGCCCTGTTGCCAGGCGATAGGCATTACCACGAACGCCATCAATAGCAATATACCGACGAAAACCACCAATACAATCGACGTCGCCCAGCGGCGGGAGCAGCCAATAGATTGCAGGCGCACGGTTGGCCATTCCAGCAAATAGGCCAGCACAATAGCCACCAACAGCGGAGCAAGCAGGCCACTAAAGAAAAAAATAATGCCAAATCCGGCAACTAAAATAACCAGCAAGGCAATCGCTTCCGGGTCGCTAAAACGGCGGCGATACCATTGCATCAACATTTCGAGCATAAAGACCTTCCCTGAACCTCAAGAGCGGGATTGCGATCCGCAATTGTATCGAAATGTCACAAAAAAGACTTCGCTTTTTATGACGGATTCAGGAAACTGAAAAGTCATTTGAGTGGACTAATCTTCGCCGTTACACTCAAAGGCGGCGCGGTGGGAACGATATTTCACAGTATCGGTCAAATGACTATCTCCAGAAACACAGGATAGAGGTTATGTTCAGGCAGTTGAAAAAAAACCTGGTTGCAACCCTCATTGCTGCCATGACCATTGGTCAGGTAGCCCCGGCGTTTGCCGATAGTGCAGACACCTTGCCGGATATGGGAACCTCCGCAGGAAGCACGCTTTCCATTGGTCAGGAAATGCAGATGGGCGACTATTATGTCCGCCAATTACGCGGCAGTGCGCCGTTAATTAATGACCCGTTGTTAACGCAGTACATTAATTCGCTGGGGATGCGTCTGGTTTCGCATGCCAATTCGGTTAAGACGCCGTTCCATTTCTTTTTGATCAATAACGACGAAATTAATGCCTTTGCTTTCTTTGGCGGCAACGTGGTGTTGCACTCTGCCCTGTTCCGTTATTCCGATAACGAAAGTCAACTGGCTTCAGTTATGGCGCACGAAATCTCCCACGTCACCCAACGTCACCTGGCACGAGCGATGGAAGATCAACAGCGCAGCGCACCACTTACCTGGGTCGGCGCGTTAGGTTCTATTTTACTGGCGATGGCCAGTCCACAAGCAGGGATGGCGGCGCTAACCGGTACGCTGGCGGGAACGCGCCAGGGTATGATCAGTTTTACCCAGCAAAATGAACAGGAAGCGGACCGCATTGGTATTCAGGTGCTGCAACGCTCAGGATTCGATCCGCAGGCGATGCCAACCTTCCTCGAAAAATTGCTCGATCAGGCGCGTTACTCCTCGCGTCCGCCGGAAATTTTATTGACTCACCCATTGCCGGAAAGTCGTCTGGCAGATGCCCGCAACCGTGCTAATCAGATGCGCCCGATGGTGGTGCAGTCGTCGGAGGATTTCTATCTGGCGAAAGCGCGCACACTGGGGATGTATAATTCCGGACGTAATCAGCTCACCAGTGATTTGCTGGATGAATGGGCGAAAGGAAACGTTCGTCAGCAACGAGCGGCGCAATATGGTCGTGCTTTACAGGCGATGGAAGCCAATAAATACGACGAAGCGCGTAAAACGCTGCAACCGTTACTGGCGGCAGAACCTGGCAACGCATGGTATCTCGATCTGGCTACCGATATCGATCTTGGGCAAAACAAAGCCAATGACGCTATCAATCGCCTGAAAAATGCCCGCGATTTGCGCACCAATCCGGTGTTGCAGCTCAACCTGGCGAACGCTTATCTGCAAGGGGGGCAACCACAGGAAGCGGCCAATATTCTGAATCGCTACACTTTTAACAATAAAGATGACAGCAACGGCTGGGATTTACTGGCACAGGCGGAAGCCGCACTAAATAACCGCGATCAGGAACTGGCTGCGCGAGCAGAAGGTTATGCGCTCGCCGGACGACTCGATCAGGCCATTTCCTTGTTGAGTAGCGCCAGTTCTCAGGTGAAATTAGGCAGCCTGCAACAAGCGCGTTACGATGCGCGCATCGACCAGTTGCGCCAGCTGCAAGAACGCTTTAAGCCTTATACAAAAATGTAATTCGCATTAAAGGAAGAACAATGACCAAACAGGTAAAAATCTACCATAACCCACGCTGTTCAAAGAGCCGGGAAACGCTGAACCTGCTGAAAGAAAACGGCGTGGAGCCAGAAGTGGTGCTCTACCTTGAGACACCCGCCGATGCGGCAACGCTGCGCGATTTGCTGAAAATGCTGGGGATGAACAGCGCCCGTGAGTTGATGCGCCAGAAAGAGGATCTTTATAAAGAGCTGAACCTGGCTGACAGTTCGCTTAGCGAAGAGGCGCTGATTCAGGCGATGGTGGATAATCCGAAGCTAATGGAGCGCCCAGTTGTGGTCGCTAATGGCAAAGCGCGGATTGGTCGTCCACCGGAGCAGGTACTGGAAATCGTGGGTTAATATGCGCCTTTTCGCGAGTTAAGTCACGTTGCCGGATACGACGCTTGCCGCGTCTTATCCGGCCGACGAATACTATGGGCGCGCATCCGACGATAAACGTCTTGTCTACAGTTTCAGAATTTCTTTCACAAACGGAATGGTCAGCTTACGTTGCGCGGTAATCGACGCACGATCCAACTGATCCAACGTCATAAATAACGTGCGCATCTCTCTGTCGAGCCGCTTCAGCAAGAAACGCCCCACATCTTCTGGCAGTTCAAAACCACGCAAACGCGCGCGTAACTGTAGCGCCTGCAACTTATCTTCATCAGAAAGAGGCTGCAATTTGTAGATCTGCCCCCAGTCGAGTCGCGACGCGAGATCCGGTAATCCCAGATTCAACTGCCGCGGTGGACGATCGCCGGTGATCAACAACCTTGTTTTACCCGATTCCAGAATTCGATTGTAGAGATCGAAAATCGCCATCTCCCACAACTCATCGCCTGCAATACACTCAATGTTGTCGATACAGACCAGCGACAAATGCTCCATACCGTCGAGCACTTCCGGAACAAACCAGGTGCGTTTATCCAGCGGGACATAGCCCACCGCATCGCCACGCTGCGACAATTCCGCGCAAGCCGCGTGCAGCAGATGGCTGCGCCCCGCGCCTTCGCGTGCCCAGAGATAGATGTAACCGCTATGTTCCTGACGCAGCACGTTTTGCAGCGCGGCCAGTAAAGAGGAGTTATCCCCCGGCCAGAAACTTGCAAAGGTTTCGTCGTCAGGAAGATAAAGTGGCAAAGAGAGCTGTGCCGGTGTGTTCAGAGATACCTCAACCAGGATTTCACAAAATCGCGAGAAGTTTACCACAGAATCCCATGATGTTTGAACCGGGCAGCAACACTGCCCGGTCGGTACATTATTTGTCTGTTATATCCGCGTCTTCTGCGTCCAGCACCACTTCTTCAGGGCGCAGCACACTAATCAGTTTGAAGATCAAACTTAAGCCGATACCGACGATGGTCGCCAGCGCCATACCTTTCAGCTCCGCCGCGCCGATGTTTACCTTCGCGCCACTGACACCGATGATCAAAATCACGGAAGTCAGGATCAGGTTCTGTGCTTTGTTGTAATCCACTTTCGATTCGATCAAAACACGAATACCGGAAGCACCGATAACACCATAAAGCAGCAGCGAAACGCCGCCCATCACCGGCAATGGGATCATCTGGATAGCAGCAGCCAGTTTACCGACGCAGGAAAGCAGGATAGCGAAAATCGCCGCCCCGCCGATAACCCAGGTACTGTAAACGCGGGTGATCGCCATCACGCCAATGTTTTCCCCGTAGGTGGTGTTTGGCGTGGAGCCAAAGAAGCCGGAGATCACGGTCGACAAGCCGTTAGCAAACATCGAACGGTGCAGACCTGGATCGCGCAGCAGATCTTTTTTGACGATATTAGCCGTTACTACCAGGTGCCCTACGTGTTCGGCAATAACCACTAACGCCGCTGGCAGAATAGTCAGAATGGCAAACCACTCGAAGCGCGGCGTATAGAGAGTTGGCAGCGCAAACCAGTGGGCGTTAATAATCGGCGTGGTATCGACAATCCCCATTGCGAAAGAGAGCGCATACCCTACCAGCACACCAATTAAAATTGGGATAATTGCCAGGAAACCACGAAACAGGACGGAACCTAAAACCGTGACCGCCAGGGTGGTAATAGAGATGATGATGGTTTTGGAGTCTGGCGTTTGCCCTTCAGCCGGGAGTAAACCTGCCATACCGGCAGCTACGCCCGCCAACTCCAGACCGATGACGGCAACGATTGCGCCCATTGCCGCAGGTGGAAACAGCACGTCCAGCCAGCCGGTCCCCGCTTTCTTCACGATAAAAGAAACCAGGCAGAACAGCACGCCGCACATAATAAAGCCGCCCAGCGCGACTTCATAACCCAACGGCAACAGTAACAATACTGGCGAAATAAAGGCAAAACTTGAACCAAGATAAGCCGGGATTTTCCCTTTACAGATGAAGAGATACAGCAGCGTTCCTATACCGTTAAATAACAGTACAGTCGCCGGGTTAATATGAAATAAGACGGGCACCAGGACGGTTGCACCAAACATGGCGAACAAATGTTGCAAACTAAGCGGGATTGTCTGTAAAAGTGGCGGTCTTTCACTCACCCCGATAGCACGGCGCGTCATAGTATTATCCTCTGTATTATGTGTTATAGGCGCTTTACTCAAAAAAAAGCCGACTCTTAAAGTCGGCTTTAATTATTTTTATTCTTTATTTCGTACCAAAGATTTTATCACCGGCATCGCCGAGGCCCGGAATAATGTATCCGTGCTCGTTCAGTCCCTGGTCAATCGATGCAGTATACAGTTCGACGTCCGGGTGCGCTTTTTCCAGCGCAGCAATACCTTCTGGCGCAGCTACCAGTACCAGCACTTTAATGCTGCTGCAGCCTGCTTTTTTCAGCAGGTCGATGGTCGCGATAACGGAACCGCCGGTTGCCAGCATTGGGTCAACGATCAGCGCCATACGCTCATCGATGTTTGAAACCAGTTTCTGGAAGTACGGTACCGGCTCCAGCGTTTCTTCATTACGGTACATGCCGACAACGCTGATACGCGCGCTCGGAACGTTTTCCAGCACACCGTCCATCATCCCCAGACCGGCACGTAAAATTGGCACCACGGTAATTTTCTTACCTTTGATCTGATCGATTTCTACCGGGCCGTTCCAGCCTTCGATAGTTACTTTTTCCGTTTCGAGGTCGGCGGTCGCTTCGTAAGTCAGCAGGCTACCCACTTCGGAAGCGAGTTCGCGAAAGCGCTTGGTGCTGATATCTTGCTCACGCATCAGTCCCAGCTTGTGTTTGACGAGTGGGTGTTTGACTTCCACGATCTTCATACTCTTTCTCCTTTGAGGGGCAGCCACAAAAAAAATCGACGGATTATACCTCCTTTCTTCAAGGCGGCAATATTATTTTCGTTGACTTTAGTCAAAATGATAACGGTTTGAGATAAAGTTATTTTGTATTCAAATGGTTATGAAAGAAGATTATTCCATCCGAAAACGATCCTTTGCCACGGTGCAGCTATTCTTTCGCCGCGCGCTTGGGAAAATGAAGTGCAAAAAGGTTGTGTAAAGCAGTCTCGCAAACGTTTGCTTTCCCTGTTAGAATTGCGCCGAATTTTATTTTTCTACCGCAAGTAACGCGTGGGGACCCAAGCAGTGACCGATAAAACCTCTCTTAGCTACAAAGATGCCGGTGTTGATATTGACGCGGGTAATGCTCTGGTTGGAAGAATCAAAGGCGTAGTGAAGAAAACGCGTCGTCCGGAAGTGATGGGCGGTCTGGGCGGCTTCGGTGCGCTGTGTGCATTGCCGCAAAAATATCGTGAACCCGTGCTGGTTTCCGGCACTGACGGCGTAGGTACCAAGCTGCGTCTGGCGATGGACTTAAAACGTCACGACACCATTGGTATTGATCTGGTCGCCATGTGCGTTAATGACCTGGTGGTGCAAGGTGCGGAACCGCTGTTTTTCCTCGACTATTACGCAACCGGAAAACTGGATGTTGATACCGCTTCAGCGGTGATCAGCGGCATTGCGGAAGGTTGTCTGCAATCGGGCTGTTCGCTTGTGGGTGGCGAAACGGCAGAAATGCCGGGGATGTATCATGGTGAAGATTACGATGTCGCCGGATTCTGTGTCGGGGTAGTAGAAAAATCAGAAATCATTGACGGTTCTAAAGTCAGCGACGGCGATGTACTGATTGCACTCGGCTCCAGCGGCCCGCATTCAAATGGTTACTCGCTGGTGCGCAAAATTCTCGAAGTCAGCGGTTGTGATCCGCAAACCACCGAACTTGATGGTAAGCCATTAGCCGATCATCTGCTGGCACCAACCCGCATTTACGTGAAGTCCGTGCTGGAGTTGATTGAAAAGGTCGATGTGCATGCTATTGCGCACCTGACCGGCGGCGGCTTCTGGGAAAACATTCCGCGCGTATTGCCAGATAATACCCAGGCAGTGATTGATGAATCTTCCTGGCAGTGGCCGGAAGTGTTCAACTGGCTGCAAACGGCAGGTAACGTTGAGCGCCATGAAATGTATCGCACCTTCAACTGCGGCGTCGGGATGATTATTGCCCTGCCTGCTCCGGAAGTGGACAAAGCCCTCGCCCTGCTCAATGCCAACGGTGAAAACGCGTGGAAAATCGGTATCATCAAAGCCTCTGATTCCGAACAACGCGTGGTTATCGAATAATGAATATTGTGGTGCTTATTTCCGGCAACGGAAGTAATTTGCAGGCAATTATTGACGCCTGCAAAACAAATAAAATTAAAGGCACCGTACGGGCAGTTTTCAGCAATAAGGCCGACGCGTTCGGCCTTGAACGCGCCCGCCAGGCGGGTATTGCAACGCATACGCTCATCGCCAGCGCGTTTGACAGTCGTGAAGCCTATGACCGGGAGTTGATTCATGAAATCGACATGTACGCACCCGATGTGGTCGTGCTGGCGGGTTTTATGCGCATTCTCAGCCCGGCGTTTGTCTCCCACTATGCCGGGCGTTTGCTGAACATTCACCCTTCTCTGCTGCCGAAATATCCCGGATTACACACCCATCGTCAGGCGCTGGAAAATGGCGATGAAGAGCACGGTACATCGGTGCATTTCGTCACCGATGAACTGGACGGTGGCCCGGTTATTTTACAGGCGAAAGTCCCGGTATTTGCTGGTGATACGGAGGATGACATCACCGCCCGCGTGCAAACCCAGGAACACGCTATTTATCCACTGGTGATTAGCTGGTTTGCCGATGGTCGTCTGAAAATGCACGAAAACGCCGCGTGGCTGGATGGTCAACGTCTGCCGCCGCAGGGCTACGCTGCCGACGAGTAATGCCCCCGTAGTTAAAGCGCCAGCTCTGCCGCTGGCGTTTTTCAATTCACCTGTAAATCGCAAGCTCCAGCAGTTTTTTTCCCCCTTTTCTGGCATAGTTGGACATCTGCCAATATTGCTCGCCATAATATCCAGGCAGTGTCCCGTGAATAAAACGGAGTAAAAGTGGTAATGGGTCAGGAAAAGCTATACATCGAAAAAGAGCTCAGTTGGTTATCGTTCAATGAACGCGTGCTTCAGGAAGCGGCGGACAAATCTAACCCGCTGATTGAAAGGATGCGTTTCCTGGGGATCTATTCCAATAACCTTGATGAGTTCTATAAAGTCCGCTTCGCTGAACTGAAGCGACGCATCATTATTAGCGAAGAACAAGGTTCCAACTCTCATTCCCGCCATTTACTGGGCAAAATTCAGTCCCGGGTGCTGAAAGCCGATCAGGAATTCGACGGCCTCTACAACGAGCTGTTGCTGGAGATGGCGCGCAACCAGATCTTCCTGATTAATGAACGACAGCTCTCCGTCAATCAACAAAACTGGCTGCGTCATTATTTTAAGCAGTATCTGCGTCAGCACATTACGCCGATTTTAATCAATCCTGACACTGACTTAGTGCAGTTCCTGAAAGATGATTACACCTATCTGGCGGTGGAAATTATCCGTGGCGATACCATCCGTTACGCGCTGCTGGAGATCCCATCAGATAAAGTGCCGCGATTTGTGAATTTACCGCCAGAAGCGCCGCGTCGACGCAAGCCGATGATTCTTCTGGATAACATTCTGCGTTACTGCCTTGATGATATTTTCAAAGGCTTCTTTGATTATGACGCGCTGAATGCCTATTCAATGAAGATGACCCGCGATGCCGAATACGATTTAGTGCACGAGATGGAAGCCAGCCTGATGGAGTTGATGTCTTCCAGCCTGAAGCAGCGCTTAACCGCAGAACCGGTACGTTTTGTTTATCAGCGCGATATGCCTAATGCGCTGGTTGAAGTGTTACGCGAAAAACTGACTATTTCCCGCTACGACTCCATCGTCCCCGGCGGCCGTTATCACAATTTTAAAGACTTTATTAATTTCCCCAACGTCGGCAAAGCCAATCTGGTGAACAAACCATTGCCGCGTTTACGCCATATTTGGTTCGATAAAGCCCAGTTCCGCAACGGTTTTGATGCCATTCGCGAACGTGATGTGTTGCTCTATTATCCTTATCATACCTTTGAGCATGTACTGGAACTGCTGCGTCAGGCTTCGTTCGACCCGAGCGTACTGGCGATTAAAATTAACATTTACCGCGTGGCGAAAGATTCACGCATCATCGACTCGATGATCCACGCCGCACACAACGGTAAGAAAGTCACCGTGGTGGTTGAGTTACAGGCGCGTTTCGACGAAGAAGCCAACATTCACTGGGCGAAGCGCCTGACCGAAGCAGGCGTGCACGTTATCTTCTCTGCGCCGGGGCTGAAAATTCACGCCAAACTGTTCCTGATTTCACGTAAAGAAAACGGTGAAGTGGTGCGTTACGCACACATCGGGACCGGGAACTTTAACGAAAAAACCGCGCGGCTTTATACTGACTATTCGTTGCTGACCGCCGATGCGCGCATCACCAACGAAGTACGGCGGGTGTTCAACTTTATTGAAAACCCATACCGCCCGGTGACATTTGATTATTTAATGGTGTCACCACAAAACTCCCGCCGTTTGTTGTATGAGATGGTGGACCGCGAGATCGCCAACGCGCAGCAAGGGCTGCCCAGCGGTATCACTCTAAAGCTAAATAACCTTGTCGATAAAGGTCTGGTCGACCGTCTGTATGCGGCTTCCAGCTCCGGCGTGCCGGTTAATCTGCTGGTTCGCGGCATGTGTTCGCTGATCCCCAATCTGGAAGGCATTAGCGACAACATTCGTGCCATCAGTATTGTTGACCGTTACCTTGAACATGACCGGGTTTATATTTTTGAAAATGGCGGCGATAAAAAGGTCTACCTTTCTTCCGCCGACTGGATGACGCGCAATATTGATTATCGTATTGAAGTAGCGACGCCACTACTCGATCCACGCCTGAAGCAGCGAGTACTGGACATCATCGACATTTTATTCAGCGATACGGTCAAAGCGCGTTATATCGATAAAGAACTTAGTAATCGCTACGTTCCCCGCGGTAACCGCCGCAAAGTGCGGGCGCAGTTGGCGATTTACGATTACATCAAATCCCTCGAACAACCTGAATAACCCTATGCCAATACACGACAAATCCCCTCGTCCGCAGGAGTTTGCTGCGGTCGATCTTGGTTCAAACAGTTTCCACATGGTTATTGCCCGTGTGGTGGATGGCGCTATGCAGATTATTGGTCGCCTGAAACAGCGGGTCCATCTGGCAGACGGTCTGGGGCCAGATAATATGTTGAGTGAAGAGGCAATCACACGCGGATTGAACTGCCTATCGTTGTTTGCCGAACGGCTGCAAGGGTTTTCTCCTGCCAGCGTTTGTATTGTTGGCACCCATACGCTGCGTCAGGCGTTGAATGCTACTGACTTTTTGAAACGCGCGGAAAAGGTCATTCCCTACCCGATTGAAATTATTTCCGGTAATGAAGAAGCCCGTCTGATTTTTATGGGCGTGGAACATACCCAACCGGAGAAAGGTCGCAAACTGGTTATTGATATTGGCGGCGGATCTACGGAACTGGTGATTGGTGAAAATTTCGAACCGATTCTCGTTGAAAGCCGCCGGATGGGTTGTGTCAGCTTTGCCCAGCTTTATTTCCCTGGCGGGGTCATCAATAAAGAGAATTTTCAGCGCGCTCGCATGGCGGCAGCACAAAAACTGGAAACTTTAACCTGGCAATTCCGTATTCAGGGCTGGAACGTGGCAATGGGCGCTTCCGGTACCATAAAAGCCGCCCATGAAGTGTTAATGGAAATGGGCGAGAAAGACGGGGTAATTACCCCGGAACGTCTCGAAAAACTGGTGAAAGAAGTTTTACGGCACCGTAATTTCGCATCGCTGAGCTTACCGGGTCTTTCCGAGGAGCGGAAAACTGTCTTCGTTCCTGGACTGGCGATTTTATGCGGTGTGTTTGATGCCTTAGCCATCCGTGAACTGCGCCTTTCTGATGGGGCGTTACGCGAAGGCGTATTGTATGAAATGGAAGGACGTTTCCGTCATCAGGATGTGCGTAGTCGCACCGCCAGTAGTCTCGCTAACCAGTATCACATCGACAGTGAACAGGCCCGACGGGTGCTGGATACCACTATGCAAATGTACGAACAGTGGCGTGAGCAGCAACCGAAGCTGGCGCATCCGCAACTGGAAGCGCTCCTGCGATGGGCCGCCATGCTGCATGAGGTCGGATTGAATATCAACCATAGCGGTTTGCATCGCCACTCCGCTTATATCTTGCAAAACAGCGACTTACCGGGATTTAATCAGGAACAGCAACTGATGATGGCGACGCTGGTACGCTATCACCGTAAAGCGATTAAGCTCGACGATCTGCCGCGCTTTACCTTGTTTAAAAAGAAACAGTTTCTGCCGCTGATTCAGCTATTGCGTCTTGGCGTCTTGCTCAACAATCAACGTCAGGCAACCACCACACCGCCAACATTAACGCTGATTACCGATGACAGTCACTGGACATTGCGTTTTCCGCATGACTGGTTTAGTCAGAATGCACTGGTACTGCTTGATCTGGAAAAGGAGCAAGAATACTGGGAAGGCGTGGCTGGCTGGCGATTGAAAATTGAAGAAGAAAGTTCACCTGAAATAGCTGCTTAATGCTTTGCGGGCCGACGAGAAATGTCGGCCCTCGCTGTTCAGGCACTTTCGCGAATGGGTTCGATTTCATTCAGCGTATCAATTAACGGTTGCGGCTTACCAATAAGATAACCCTGCATATAATCTATCCCTAAAGAAAGCACCGCCTCGCGGATCTCTTCGTTTTCAACGTACTCTGCCACTACCAGCATTTTCTTCATTCGCGCCAGGTGACAAATCGACGCCACTATCTGGTAATCCAGACTATTTGACACAATATTGCGGATAAAACTGCCGTCAATTTTAAGGAGATCGGCATTCACATTTTTAAGCCGCGCATAGCTGGCGTAGCCGGTGCCGAAATCATCAATCGCAATCTGGCAGCCTAATTCCTGAAGATGCTGCAAGGTGATTTGCGCCTGCTTAACATTGGTCAGCGCATTACTTTCGGTGACTTCAAAAATAAGTTGCCACGCTTCAATCTGGTATTTAGCCAGCAGCTGACTGACTTCAACGGGAAAACGAGCCTGACATACCGAGGTTGGCGACAGATTAATCGCAAAACGGTGAGCGGGCATCTTCGCTCTGTTTTCAGCCATAAATTGCAGCGTATGCTCAATGACCCACATGTCGATACTCGACGATAAACCAAATTCGTGCGCGACCGGCAAGAAGCTGTCGGGGCTGATCAGTTCATCATTATCACCTTTCATGCGCAGAAGGATCTCATGGTAGACATCACCACGCATACCGGTAATCGGCTGGGCCATCAGGAAAAAATGGTTGTGTTCCAGCGCCTGCTGTAGCCGATTCATCATCGCGACTTTATCTTTCAATTCGCGTTGCAAATACATTGCCCCGCGACGCTGCATATTTTCCGGGGCGTTGGTCACGATGGAAAGTTCGGCGACCGTATTTAGCTCTCCCAGCAGTAAGTAGATATGATTCACTGGCGAGCGCACATAGCAGTAACTGACGCCAATCTGCGGTTGCATCGGCATTCCATCCCAAAAGAAACGAAATTGCTTGAGATGGCTATCCAGTGCGGTAATGCGCTCCTGGTGCGCTTCTGTATTCAGTCGCAGCGCGAGATCGTTACCCGAAAGCTGATAAACATCTTCACCCGGTTCCAGCAATGGTGACAGCCAGTGAGAAAGTTTTTGCTTGTATTGAATCCGTAGCATGATGCCATAGTTCTTAACCAGCATTTCCATGCCGGGGATGCGTAAATAACAAAGCGCAGACCAGGGGGCATCACGCAACGCGCGATTCAGGGCGCGAACATTTGGCAGATGAACCACCGGGTCCACATACGCAAGCCGCTGAATGCGTCTGACTACCGCTCGCTGACGGGTTGCCAGTACAGCCATATAATTGACAATAAAAGAGAATACCAGATAACTGGAGGAGGTTATGGTCAGTTGCGTGGTATAGCCAGGATAAATGGGAATGTAATTTTGATAGCTGTGGATGCTGATCATCAGCACGACCGCCCAGAGCAGCGAAATCAACTTATAACCATAGCGCATGGCTCCCCACATCATCAGGGGTAGCAATAATGACAAGGTATAATTGGTGCTGAAAATCGTGCTTTTTTCATTTAACGGCATGCATAACAGCAACAACAACGCACCTAATGCCAGTAGCCAGAGCGCGAACTCTTTTTTGGTGACTTTGACATCAACTTGCTGTTTTAATTGCGAATAATAGCTGCGTAAATAAAACGGATTTCGCACCACCCGAATGATGAAGTAGCACAGCGGAACACCAATCAGATTGCCCACCAGTAAGGCCTGATAATTGATTAAGGTCCCGAGGTTAAAAGGCATGACGCCGACCAGATTTTCTCTACTCGCCAGTAACCCTACAAACGCAGCAAACTGGAAAAGTATCAGAAACAGCGTTGCAGGAAACACAATCTGCCAGAATATACGCTGGGAAATTAAACGGGTATCACCATGTGAAACGTTGTTACGCCGGGGAGTAAAGACCCTGTAACCGCCCCAACAGAGAATGATAATGATAATAAAATTAGCTGTTAATGAGAGCGTTTCGTAAAAACCCAGCTCTGCATATTTGCGGACAAAAATCCCTAAGGCGATCCCTGGCAATGCCGCCCAGCTGAAAAACATCATCATGCTGATCATCAGTGCCAAAGGCAGGTAAAAGAGAAAAACCTCACCGGAAGAAATATGCGCGAAAGTATTAATATGGGCGAAAATGGGCAAGATTAAAGAAGGCAGGAACAGCGGAAGCCCCCACCATTTATCACGTATTTTTATATAGGTTGCATTCAGTTTCATAGATGCTCAGCAGAATCCCCCACATCCTGAAGGAGGTGTATTCAGACAGGCATCCCACCTGACTTCGAATGATGATTATTCATCACTATAGAGAGCATTGATTCTAAGTGTCATATGAAAGTTCCAATTGATATATATCAAACAAAATAACCCTGATTAATGAATTATTACGTTTATCATGTTAATTCATCATTATTACATCATCATTGTAAATAATTAAATTAACTTCCATAACATTAAAATATGTATCCACTGACGCTTTTTTACATAACGAAGAATTGACCATTTTGTCCTGGTGTGCCTTAATGTAAGTACCGTCCACGGCGTGGGACATACTTCAAGGAACCTTTTGTGAGTCAGGCAACCAGTATGCGAAAACGACACCGATTTAACAGTCGCATGACCCGTATCGTACTGCTCATCAGCTTTATCTTCTTCTTTGGCCGCTTTATCTACTCGTCCGTCGGTGCCTGGCAGCACCATCAGAGCAAAAAAGAAGCTCAACAATCCACACTCTCCGTCGAATCACCGGTACAACGTTAGCGGTTACCTTCTCCACCTTCACTGAACATAACGGCACCTCGCTGTCGGATGCAGTTGCTCTTTGAGATTATCAAAGCGGCAGATATTCTTTCATCTTAAATTTTACGTCTTTGTCCTGACTGATGTTTATCCTGTTTGGCTGCGAAATAAATATAAAATTAATACATATGTTTTAATGATGTATTTTTATAAATTATTTTCCACATGAATTTTAATAAATTTAATCTATTCCTTTATACGCAATACATTTACTTTCCTCTTTTGATGATCTTAAATGTCTTATTTTTCGTAATGTGTATAACAAGGAATAGTGATGAAATTTAAAAAATGTCTTCTACCTGTGGCAATGTTAGCGTCATTCACTCTGGCAGGATGCCAGTCAAATGCTGATGATCATGCCGCCGATGTTTATCAAACCGATCAACTGAATACCAAACAAGAAACTAAAACCGTTAATATTATTTCCATTCTTCCCGCAAAAGTTGCCGTAGACAACTCCCAAAATAAACGAAACGCACAAGCCTTCGGCGCGCTTATTGGTGCAGTCGCTGGCGGTGTTATCGGCCACAACGTGGGGTCTGGCAGCAATTCCGGAACGACGGCAGGTGCAGTTGGCGGCGGAGCTGTTGGCGCGGCAGCAGGTTCTATGGTGAATGATAAAACCTTAGTGGAAGGTGTTTCTCTAACGTATAAGGAAGGCACCAAAGTGTATACCTCCACCCAGGTGGGTAAAGAGTGCCAGTTTACGACAGGTTTAGCCGTTGTTATTACCACGACGTATAACGAAACGCGTATTCAGCCAAATACCAAATGTCCTGAAAAGAGCTAATAATCAGGAGGAGTCATGAAGAAAGTTTTTCTTTGCGCCATCTTAGCCTCCTTAAGCTATCCGGCTATCGCCTCATCATTGCAGGATCAACTCTCTGCTGTCGCAGAAGCGGAACAGCAAGGTAAAAATGAAGAGCAAAGGCAGCATGACGAATGGGTCGCGGAGCGCAACAGGGAAATCCAGCAAGAGAAGCAACGTCGCGCAAACGCCCAGGCCGCGGCTAATAAAAGAGCGGCAACGGCAGCGGCGAATAAGAAAGCTCGTCAGGATAAACTGGACGCCGAAGCCACTGCGGACAAGAAACGCGATCAAAGTTATGAAGATGAGCTACGCAGCTTAGAGATTCAGAAACAAAAACTGGCGCTGGCGAAAGAAGAAGCCCGCGTTAAGCGAGAAAACGAATTTATCGATCAGGAACTGAAGCACAAAGCTGCGCAAACCGATGTGGTGCAATCTGAAGCTGACGCAAACAGGAATATGACTGAAGGCGGTCGCGATCTGATGAAAAGCGTGGGCAAAGCAGAAGAGAACAAATCGGACAGCTGGTTTAACTAAGCGATGTCAGTAACTTCAATCCTATGATTCGTGAGTATAAAAAACCCTCTGTAGTAACAGAGGGTTTTGCTAATTCATAGTGCAGGGATCAAATCATTCCCACTCAATAGTCGCCGGTGGCTTGCCGCTGATGTCATACACCACGCGGGAAATACCGTTCACTTCATTGATAATGCGGTTGGAAACGCGACCAAGGAAATCGTACGGCAGATGCGCCCAGTGTGCGGTCATAAAGTCGATGGTTTCGACGGCACGCAGAGACACAACCCAGTCGTATTTACGACCATCGCCCATTACGCCAACAGAACGTACCGGCAGGAACACGGTAAACGCCTGGCTAACTTTGTCGTACAGGTCCGCTTTACGCAGTTCTTCAATGAAGATGGCATCAGCACGGCGCAGCAGGTCGCAGTACTCTTTCTTCACTTCGCCCAGCACACGAACGCCAAGCCCTGGTCCCGGGAACGGGTGACGGTACAGCATGTCGTACGGCAGGCCCAGCTCCAGACCAATTTTACGCACTTCGTCTTTGAACAGCTCTTTCAGCGGTTCAACCAGGCCCATCTTCATCTCTTTCGGTAGGCCGCCCACGTTGTGGTGAGATTTGATGACGTGCGCTTTACCGGTTGCAGACGCGGCAGATTCGATAACATCAGGGTAGATAGTACCCTGCGCCAGCCACTTCACATCTTCCAGTTTCAGCGCTTCTTCATCGAATACTTCAACGAAAACGCGACCAATGATTTTACGTTTTGCTTCCGGATCGTTTTCACCAGCCAGCGCTGACAAGAAGCGATCTTCTGCCGGAACGTGAACAATGTTCAGACCAAAGTGATCGCCAAACATATCCAGAACCTGCTCTGCTTCGTTGAGACGCAGCAGGCCGTTGTCGACGAATACGCAAGTCAGGTTTTTGCCGATTGCGCGGTGCAGCAGCATTGCAGTCACGGAGGAATCCACGCCACCAGAGAGGCCGAGGATCACTTTATCGTCGCCTACCTGCTCGCGGATACGGGCTACTGCATCGTCGATAATTTTCGCTGGCGTCCACAGGGCTTCACACTGGCAGATATCACGCACAAAACGCTCCAGCATGCGCATCCCCTGGCGGGTGTGAGTCACTTCCGGGTGGAACTGTACGCCATAGAAGCGTTTTTCTTCATTTGCCATGATGGCGAACGGGCAGCTTTCGGTGCTGGCTACGGTGATGAAGTCGGACGGGATAGCGGTAACTTTATCGCCGTGGCTCATCCAGACATCGAGCAGAGGTTTACCGTCTGCTGTCAGAGCATCTTCGATACCGCGAACCAGGGCGCTGTCGTTTACGACTTCAACCTGCGCATAGCCAAATTCACGTTCGTTAGAGGCTTCAACATGACCACCCAACTGCATTGCCATGGTCTGCATACCATAGCAAACGCCGAATACCGGTACGCCTGCTTCAAAGACATACTGCGGCGCACGCGGGCTGTTTTCTTCGGTGGTGCTTTCCGGGCCGCCGGAAAGAATAATGCCGCTTGGATTGAAGTCACGAATTTGTGCTTCTGTCACATCCCACGCCCACAGTTCGCAGTAAACACCCAGTTCACGCACGCGGCGCGCAACCAGTTGGGTGTACTGAGAACCGAAGTCCAGAATGAGGATGCGATGCTTATGAATGTTTTCCGTCATTGACGCTTATTCCGAGGCAAGTGAAACAGATAATATAAATCGCCCGACATGAAGTCGGGCGAAGAGAATCAGGAGCCCAGACGGTAGTTCGGGGACTCTTTAGTAATGGTCACGTCGTGAACGTGGCTTTCCTGAATGCCCGCACCGCTGATACGTACAAACTCCGCTTTAGTACGCAGTTCGTCGATAGTACCACAGCCGGTCAGGCCCATACAGGAGCGCAGGCCGCCCATCTGCTGGTGAATGATCTCTTTCAGGCGACCTTTATAGGCTACACGGCCTTCGATACCTTCCGGCACCAGTTTGTCGGCAGCGTTGTCGCTCTGGAAGTAACGGTCAGAAGAACCTTTGGACATCGCGCCCAGAGAGCCCATCCCACGGTAAGACTTGTAAGAACGGCCCTGGTAGAGCTCGATTTCACCTGGGGATTCTTCAGTACCCGCCAGCATGGAACCTACCATCACCGCGCTTGCACCAGCAGCGATAGCTTTGGCGATATCGCCAGAGAAACGAATACCACCGTCAGCGATAACCGGAATCCCGGTGCCTTCCAGGGCTTCTACTGCGTCAGCAACGGCAGTGATCTGCGGTACACCGACGCCAGTAACAATGCGGGTAGTACAAATAGAACCTGGGCCGATACCCACTTTAACGGCACTGCAACCGGCTTCTGCCAGCGCGCGGGCACCTGCAGCTGTTGCCACGTTGCCGCCGATGATTTGCAGGTCAGGATATTTAGCGCGAGTTTCACGGATACGCTGCAGAACGCCTTCAGAGTGACCGTGAGAGGAGTCGATCAGCAGAACGTCAACGCCTGCGGCAACCAGCGCATCAACACGCTCTTCGTTACCCGCACCTGCGCCAACCGCTGCACCTACACGCAGACGGCCTTGTTCGTCTTTACAGGCGTTCGGTTTACGTTCCGCTTTCTGGAAGTCCTTCACAGTGATCATGCCGATCAGGTGGAATTCATCATCAACCACCAGCGCTTTTTCAACGCGTTTTTCGTGCATTTTTGCCAGCACCACTTCACGGGCTTCGCCTTCACGCACGGTTACCAGACGCTCTTTCGGCGTCATGTAAACGCTAACCGGCTGGTTCAGATCGGTAACAAAACGCACGTCACGACCGGTGATAATGCCGACCAGTTCGTTTTCTTCGGTCACAACCGGATAGCCTGCAAAACCGTTACGCTCGGTCAGCTCTTTCACTTCGCGCAGCGTCGTGGTTGGCAGAACAGTCTGCGGATCGGTTACCACGCCAGATTCGTGTTTTTTCACGCGGCGAACTTCTTCAGCCTGGCGTTCAATGGACATGTTTTTGTGGATAAAGCCGATACCGCCTTCCTGAGCCAGGGCGATAGCCAGGCGCGCTTCCGTTACGGTATCCATTGCTGCGGAGAGCATAGGGATATTCAGACGAATAGTTTTCGTCAGCTGGGTGCTGAGGTCAGCGGTATTCGGCAGAACGGTAGAATGTGCAGGAACGAGGAGAACGTCGTCAAACGTCAGAGCTTCTTTAGCGATACGTAGCATGGGCAATATCTCGACCAGAGTGGTTAATAAATATTGCCGCGGCATTATACAGAGCGTAACCGATTGCATCTACCCCTTTTTGCAAAAAATGCTTGCTATCCCCGGAGGGCGGGTTACTATCGACTGAATAACCTGCTGATTTAGAATTTGATCTCGCTCACATGTTACCTTCTCAATCCCCTGCAATTTTTACCGTTAGCCGCCTGAATCAAACGGTTCGTCTGCTGCTTGAGCATGAGATGGGGCAGGTGTGGATCAGTGGCGAAATCTCTAATTTCACACAACCGGCTTCCGGTCACTGGTACTTTACGCTTAAAGACGATAACGCCCAGGTGCGCTGCGCGATGTTCCGCAACAGCAATCGCCGGGTGACCTTTCGCCCGCAGCATGGGCAACAGGTTTTAGTTCGTGCCAACATTACGCTGTATGAACCGCGCGGCGATTATCAAATTATTGTCGAAAGTATGCAGCCCGCCGGTGAAGGTTTACTACAACAGAAGTACGAACAGCTTAAAGCGAAGTTGCAGGCTGAAGGGTTATTCGACCAGCAATTCAAGAATCCGCTACCGTCACCTGCGCACTGCGTGGGCGTTATCACCTCAAAGACCGGTGCTGCACTGCACGATATTTTGCATGTGTTGAAACGCCGCGATCCGTCTCTGCCAGTGATAATTTACCCGACCGCCGTTCAGGGCGATGACGCGCCGGGGCAAATCGTTCGCGCCATTGAGCTGGCGAATCTTCGCAACGAATGTGACGTACTGATCGTCGGGCGTGGCGGTGGTTCGCTGGAAGATTTATGGAGTTTTAACGATGAACGCGTGGCACGGGCGATTTTTGCCAGCCGCATTCCGGTGGTCAGCGCCGTTGGGCATGAAACCGATGTGACGATTGCCGACTTTGTTGCTGATCTACGTGCGCCAACGCCGTCAGCCGCCGCCGAAGTGGTGAGCCGCAATCAGCAAGAGTTACTGCGTCAGGTGCAGTCTGCGCAGCAACGGCTGGAAATGGCGATGGATTACTACCTCGCCAACCGCACACGACGTTTTACGCAGATTCATCACCGTTTACAGCAGCAGCATCCACAGCTCCGGCTGGCGCGTCAGCAAACCACGCTTGAGCGTCTGCAAAAGCGGATGAGCTTTGCGTTGGAGAATCAGCTTAAACGCGCCGGTCAGCAACAGCAGCGATTAACACAGCGGCTGAATCAGCAAAATCCGCAGCCGAAGATTCATCGTGCGCAAACGCGGATCCAACAGCTGGAATATCGTCTCGCTGAAACACTTCGCGCACAGCTTAGCGCCACGCGCGAACGCTTTGGTAATACAGTGACGCACCTCGAAGCGGTGAGTCCACTCTCCACGCTCGCACGCGGTTATAGCGTTACCAGCGCCGCTGATGGCGCAGTGCTGAAACAGGTTAAGCAGGTGAAAGTGGGTGAGACACTGACCACTCGCCTGGGCGATGGCGTAGTGATCAGTGAAGTGAGTGCTGTGACGAAAAGCCGCAAGCCGCGCAAGAAAACCTAATGACGCATTGCGAATCTTATTTACATCTTGGCCCCCATTTACAGACCCGTTAAGACTACTGGAAGCAGGTTGCAAACCCCGCAGTACTGGATGCCTGAATACCGCAGTTTTGTGTCCCCGCCCCTTCATCCATGCCACAATAGAACGAACCGGCCCGATCGGTAGAGAAATAGGGGAAGCTTATCGATGATGGCCATCCCAGCGCACTAAAGCCGCTATGTAATGACTGTAAATCGGCATAACTCGGTGATTTACTAAAGTCACCGCACTGCTTTGCAATATCCCATTTTTGAGCATCGATCACATGTGCCAGCGCCCAGATTTCATTATTCACCGTTGGCGCTACTGCCGCTGTAGCCCCTGACGGCAACTCTGATTGCAATAGCGGGCGATGTAACGTCTTGCCACTTACGGTGGCGGTATCCGCCATATGCCCCCAGAAATACGCCGTGGCGACATTCGGACTGGTCGGCACGGTGAAAATCGTGTCCAGCGTCGCCGTTATTGTGGCGTTATCCGTCAGCGTCACCGTCAACGGCGTTTTATATCCTGGCGTATTATCCTGACGAACGGTAAAACTTGCCGTACCGTCCGCCCCTGTCACACCGTCGACCGTATTCCCACTGTCAACCAGCGTTACCACCGTCCCGCTGGCAGGTTGTACCGTCATATCATCCATCGCCGCAATATCACCATACAACGTCGCCCCGCTGTTGCGTGGCACGGCTTCACCACGTTTTAAGGTGAAAGCGACATTCGGTACCGGCTTCCCGGCGCTGTCTTTTACGGTAACAACGAGGGGCACGGCTTCACCTTTTTTTACCTTCGCTGCCTGCGTAGTAGCATCTATCGCCGTCGATGTCAGCGTGACGCTGGAGACGGTCGCGCGGGGATTGACCAGACATCCCTGATACCCCGTACTCGCCGTCGACGACTCAAAACCATTATTCAGACTGACAACCAGGGCATTCCCCTGCTTGTTATCCAGTGCCCACCATGCATACTTCGTAGACCAGCCGATTTGAGTCGTCAGCGTGTTCCCCGGATAGCGCGCGTAGAGCGATAATAAATCATCGCTCAATGGCCGACGTGCCGCTTCACAAGGACTGAGGCTGCTATCTTCCCTTTGCGTTGCCTTAAACAACGGCCACACTTCATTGTTATCCGTCACCTGACTGACTCCGGCGCTCGACGGCAGCTCTTTCAACAATTTAGGCCGTTCAAAGACCACGCCGTTTTCCGCCGTTACCGTATCCGGCATATGGCCCCAGTAGGTCGCCATTGCGGAATCCGGGCTGGTGACGACGGTAAAGATCGCATCAATGACGCTGGTAGTTGCGACATCTCGCGCCAGTATAGCGGTGAACGGAATGGCCAGGCCGATGGTCTCAGGCTGTTCAACATTGAAAGTGGCCGTACCATCACTGCCGGTGAAACCTTGCCATTGCGTATCGTGTGCGGCCAGAGAAAACTCCGCCGACACAGGTGTCAATTCTGTCAACGTCATTGCATTTGCCGGCGTGCCCACTCCTGCTCCTGAACGGCTCATCGCTGAACCACGCCTGAGCGTAACGGCCTCTCCCGCCAGCGGGTTGCCATCACGATCTTTGACCGTCACCACAATTGGCAGTGGGTTACCTTTTTTCACTGACGCGCTGGGTCGCCCGCCATTACTGAGGGTTCTGGCGTTATCCATTGCGGATGACGTCAACATTACGCTGACGCCTGCCGGATGCGGCTTCGCCAGGCAAAGCATCAGCGCGTTGTTTGCCGAGCTCTTCGCGATATCTCCTGCGCTCAGGCTGACAGTCTGATACTGCCACGTATATAAATCCGGCATGACCATATCATAAGCCCACCACTTGCCTGCATATATCGGCAGCCCCAGGTCAGTCATTATCGCGCCGTTGGGATGATCATTATACAAATCCAACAATTCATTACTGCGCGGTTGATTCTCCAGCGGACAATCTGTCGATGTTAAATTTTGAACGTTGCTCATATACGACCACACTTCACCATTGCCGTTAGTGTTAATCGATGACCCTGAAGTCGCTTCGGCTTTCAGGAGCGGTCGTCTGAAGGTGACGCCTGCCGAACTGGTAAAGGTGTCCGGCATGTGTCCCCAGAATTTCGCGCTCGGTGAGTCCGGGCTGGTTATCACCGTGTAGATAACATCCAGCGTGGCGGTTTTGGTTGTATCGCGCGCCAGCGTGACGGTTATCGGTGTCGCCAGACCTGTCGTGGCATTCTGGCTCACTTCAAAGGTGGCTGTGCCATCACTGCCCGTTGTTCTGAGCACTTTTGCCCCATTTGCCGTCAGCCCAGCGTCGCTGTTCGCGGGTATCAATGACTTCACGGTAAGATCGTCCGCACTCGAGTTAACGGTTGCTTTCGAGCGATCCAGCGTCGTTCCACGCGTGAGGGTAAAGTCGGCGTAGGGTACCGGATTCCCGGTGCTATCACGTACGGTCACCGTCAGCGGAATCGTCTCACCTTTCTTCGCTACGGCGCTCGGTCGACCACCATTGCTGACCGTTTTTGCCGCATCCTGTGCTGTTGAAGTGATCTCTATCATCGCCGGAACGGTATGCGGTTCCACCAGGCACATCACTACCGCCGTATAACTGGACGATGCCTGAACTGTCTGACCATTAACGAGCGAATATGCCTGGTTGCTCCAGCTGCTGCCAGAAACCGTCATCATGTCGTAGGCCCACATATACCCGGCGGAAGTCGGCAAGCCGAGCACCGTGCCCAACTGGTTGTTAGGGTAATCCGCATACAACCCCTGCATGTCAGTCATCAGCGGTTGATAACTCTCATCACACCCAGCCTTGCTGGCATCCGTTTTCTCCGTTGCTGTCAGGCGCGACCAGACTTCATTATTGGTCGTTACCGCCGTACCACCAGAAAGTTCAGCTTTGAGGAAAGGCCGTTTGAAGGTGACGCCCTTGCTGCTGGTAAAGGTTTCCGCCATATGCCCCCAGTTGGCCGCCAGCGGTGTATCCGGGCTGGTGACGACGGTGAAGATCACTGGCAAGGTGTTCGACGACACGCCGGTATCGTTCAACAGAGCATAAAAGTCGGTTTTGAGTCCAGTAGACACATCCTGTCGGAGTGTCATCGTGGTGGTTCCGTCTGGCCCGGTCACGCCATACAGAATGGTCGATGCAGTGGTATCCACCGTCGTACCCGACGCAGTCGTGACCGACACTTTCTGCGATGTTGACGCCACATTTTGGCGATTGACCGGGTTAGCGTGTTTCAGGGCAAACGGCGTATTGCCGACTAAATTCCCCTGTGCATCTTTAGTCGAAATGCGGATCGACACGCTATCGCCTTTCTGCACTTTGATCGCGCTAAGCGTACTGTCAATGCTGACAAATTGCGAGGGGTCTGAGGCCTCCAGCGTAATCTGGCTAGCAGCCGTCAACGGCGTTGTGCGGCAGGTTTGTTGCACGACTGTGTTCGTCGAGATTTGTGAGACTGCACCAGTATTCAGTTGCACCACATTGTAGTAACGGCTCCCTGTTTGCGTATCACTCGGGGTATTGGTGAGATAGGTCGTTTTTACCGGCCATCCCTGCACCGTACTCATCACATTACCGCTATTGGCGTCATACAAAGACTTCAGTCCATCCAGCGTCGGCATATAATCTGTACCACACCCATTCATGCTGGTGTCAGCCGACTGAGTCCAGGTGAATCTTGCCCAATCTTCACCGTTTTCAGCCGTAGAATTTCGACCACTGGTGTTACTCAGCTCTTTCAACAACAGTGGTCGTTTATAGATTGTACCGTCGGAGGCCATCACCGTTTCGGCCATATGTCCCCAAAAATTCGCTTTTGGCGAATCCGGGCTGGTCACGACAGTAAAGACCACCGGTAGCGTCGCCTTGACGCTGCTGGACGTATCCAGTTTTGCCGTGAGATCGGTTCTTAACCCGGTACTGTTATCCTGTTTCAGGGTAAATGTCGTTGACCCGTCTGCACCAGTCACGCCGTAAATCGTTTCACTCGTCGACTGGAAATTATTTCGCGTATTTCCCCAAGCATCCGTCACCGTCAGCGCGCCCACGCTCGCGGTTGCTGATGCGTTAGCCCGACTCACGCTGTTGGCACGCGTCAGGATAAATGCCGTATTGCCCACCAGGTTGCCTTGCGTATCTTTGGTGGTGACGCGCACCACGGATTCTTCGCCTTTTTTCGCTTTTACCACGTTATAGGTGGTATCCAGCGTCGCCGGATCTGCCGCTTCCAGCAGAATTTGGCCCACCGTGGTTACCGGCGTGGTCTGGCAGGTCAGCAGTTGCAGCGCCGTTGATGACACTGCCGCACTCGTGCCATTGCTGAGATCTACCGCCTTGTAGTTACGCTGCTCCATGCTGCCGTTGTCGGACGTGTTGGACAAATAGCGTGTTGCCACCGGCCAGCCCTGCACGGTTTTCATGGTGTTGCCCGCATTATTAGCAAACAGTGACGTCAGACCGGCTTGAGTCGGAATATAGTTGGTTCCACAGCCACTATACGTCGTGGAAGAACTCGCATAATTAATGTTAAACAACGCCCAGTTTTCATTGTCTTCAGACGTCGATGTTCGCCCAGTCTGATAGGCCAGTTCCTTCAACAACAGCGGGCGTTTAAATACCGTACCGTCCGCAGCCGTCACCGTTTCCGGCATATGCCCCCACATTTTCGCTTTGCTACTATCCGGGCTGGTGACCACAGTAAAGATTGTATCCAGGCTGTCTTTTTTTGTTGGATCGGAATACAACGTCGCCGTCAGCGCCGTTTTGGTGCCGTGAGTATCCGGGCGGGTAATATTGAGGATTTTGCTGCCGTCGCTACCGGTCATGGCAGTATAAAATCCCGCGGTGTCGTTCAACGTCGTTTCATCCGCCAGCCCACTGTTAATCACCACCGGTGCCACCAGCGCATCGCCACTACCGGCAATATGTTTTTCGCCCGTGCGGGTATAACCGTCTCCGCGACTCAGTTTAAATGGCATATCCGTGAGCGGATTACCCTGCGCATCTTTTACCGTTACCTTAACCCGTAGCGTTTCGCCTTTTTTCAGCTTCGCCGCGTTATTTCCGGCAGCCCACTGTGCGTTATCAACCACATCCAGCGTAATGCTGCTGGCAGGTTTGTTCGCCGTCGTCAGGCAACTGACGTAAACCGGCGTATCGCCGCCGATGGCCTGTGCGCCGTTATCCAGGGCAATGGTGTAATTGTGCGGCGTTAAATCCGCGGGGGAACTGCTCCAGTAGGGCTGACGCTGCGTCGGCCAGCCGTGTGTGGCTTGCACCGCATTACCGTTATTAGCGTCATAAAGCGCACTGAGCTGGGAGCGGCGCGGCAGCATATTGGTTCCGCAACCGCCTTTACTGGTAATGGCCGTACTGGCCTGGCTAACGCGCGCCCAGACTTCGTTTTTTTCCGTTAGTGTGCCATCCGGACTGGCGATTTCTGCTGCCAGCTTAGGCCGGGTAAAGGTTAATGAATCAACGGTAATCGTTTCATCCATATGGCCCCACATCTGCGCCCCACTAACATCCGGGCTGGTTGGGGTGGTAAAAATAACATTGTAATTAATGGCATTTGGTAGATGGGAATTGACCGGCGTAATGCTCAGCACGGTTCTTAACCCCACCCCCTGGGGTTGCTCTATTTCGACCGTTGCCACGCCTTGTGCATCTGTCGTACCTGTGTAGACCATCGACGGCTGTGATGTGCCGTATTGCGTGCCATTCATCGAGATTGCGCCGCTGCTCGGGTCATCAAACCCGCTCACCAGCCCCGCTCGGTTATACCCCATGCCTTTGGTAATGGTGAATGCAGTAAAGGGTACCGGGGTATTATTGAGCGCGTTAATCGTACGCACGGTCATCACGATGGTGTCACCTACTTTGGCCTGCGCTTTGCTGCCAGGGGTGATATCGTGATCGGTGCTGACTTCAACCTTCGCTACCATCTCATTGCCCGAACAGGAGAGGTAATTCTGCTTAAAGCCGGAGTAGCTGTCGACGTTTCCGTTCCCCAGATTCACCGATGAATGCGTGGCTTGCTCCACCGCGCTTAAGTAGCTCTGTTGGGCGGTGGGCCAGCCATACTCAGTGCCAATCGCGTTACCGGGATGGGCTGAAAACAGGCTTTCCAGCCCACTCTGACGTGGCGTATGGCCGACGCCGCATTCAGCCTGCATACTGGTGTCTTGATCGAACAGCGCCCAGTCTTCGTCATTTTCCCGCACCGATCCCAGTTCATGCTCAGTTTCATCCGCCAGCACTGGGCGTTTGAACAGGCTGCCAGATTCAACAATGCCGCGCATATGGCCCCACATCCGCGCCTTATCGCTATCAGGGCTGGTGATCACGGTAAAAATCACATCTTTGGCATCTGTGGCCGTAAAATTGCTGCGCATTTTCGCCGTGATATGGGTTTTCACGCCTGCGCCGTCGGGCTGACTCAGGGTTAGCGAAGCCTGACCGTTGACATCGGTCATGCCTTCATAGGTGTGAGCATCAACCTGTTGCAAATTCGAACCACCAGTAATCTGCACCGGATGGGCTTCCCAGGCGGAATCGGTTTGATTTTTGCGGTTAACGCCGTCATCCAGATGCAGCGAGAAGTAGTAATACGCCAGTGGTTGATCGTTATTTTTATTGTCGGTGATCGTCAGACGCATCGTGGCGTCTTCGCCCACCTGCGATTTCATCGCCTGTGCCGTATCATCATAGTTTTCGGGCGTAAGGACGATTTTCGGTTCGACATCAGGCGCGGGTTTATCCACACAGCTTACAAGAAACGGGGTGCTATCCGGCTTTTGCGTTTCACCACGGTTAGAGACATCCGCCGCATGGTGCTGCCCGGTGGTGCCCGCCAGCGATGACCAGTAATAATCCCCCTGCATCGGCCAGCCAAGGACTGTCTGCACCGATGTGGGGATAACGGTCGCCAGCGCGCCGAAGTGGCGCATGCCGGGCAGCACGGTGCAGTGGCTATCTGCGCCGCTCCAGGTGAAGGTGGACCAGGTTTCGTTGTGATCGACGACCGTGGCGCTTTCATTGCTGACTTCTGCCGCCAGCTTTGGTCGACTGAAGGTGTAACCGTGGGCTTCTACCGTCTCCGCCATATGGCCCCACATCGTAGCCTGCGCCACGTCCGGGCTGGTGAGTACGGTAAAAATCACTGCGGTTTCGCTGGTTTGCGCAATGCCGGAAATGCTGACCACCAGTGGCGTTTTGACGCCAGGGCCGTTCGGTTGGCTCACCGTGATGGTGGCCGTGCCGTTGGCATCAGAGGTGCCATGGTATTCGGTAGCCGTCGTCGTTAACTCGGTGCTATCCAGTACCACTGGCGCACTATTATTCACTGCCCCCTGGCGATTTTCAGCATCTTTACGTTTGATAATAAACGGAATATTACCCGCGACGTTGCCCTGACAATCTTTAGTGGTGACGGTGAGCGTGATGGTGTCGCCAACGGTGGTTTTTGCCGCCGCGATCGTTTCGTTATAACCGCTGGCGCTCACCGAGATTAAATCGCCCTGCGCGGGCGCGATGTTCAGGGTCACTTTCTGGTCCACCAGCGCCACCGTCCCCGCATAGGGATACCCGGTCGAGGTCAACAGGTAGAGCAGTGGGAGGGTTTGCTGCGCATCAATCTGCGGCCAGGCCACCAGCGAGCGTCCGGCGAGCCCCTGAGCACAAAAGCTACGGTTAGCAATGGGTTGTGGGTTAAGGGGCACATCGGGCGTGGCGGCATCGGCCCACACCAGGCTGACGGTAGGGGGTGTTTGATTTTCCCAGCGCAGCGCAGGTGGTGTGGAAAACTGGTCGCCTTCATTGTCCTGAGGATTAGCAACAATCAGGTTAGCAGCGTCATCGTCAACGCTAAATTCATTCGGTTTAGCAGTAAACCCGACATCATGAGATTCAGCAGGATTAAGCTGAACACTGCCCTGATAGACGGGTACGCTGGCGCTGTCGGCAAAAGGAACGGTTCCGTTAAACTCGCCTGTAGAATCAGGATATGTCTGCCATTCCGCCCCTGCCCGTGCAAAGTCAGACAGCATAAACGCTGCCAACATGCCCAGAAGCATAATGATTTTCCCTGGTTTCAGACATACCGACATGTAAAAAACTCCAGCATGATAAACAAAACATCAACCTGTTTTGCTTAACGCGTCGCTAAGCAAAACAGGCGGAAAACAGCATCCCCGTATGGGAATGCTGTTGTGCGCATTAGTGGTGTTTGTAAATGATAGACAGCGTATAGCCCTGAACGCCGTCGCCGTTTGCCGGGATCGCAAGACCACTCTTACCATTACGATCACTACCGTTAAGGCTGGTTCTTGCTTCTTCGTTAGTTTGTGGGATAACAATTTTATTGTTATCGAAGCTGGCATTAGCAATACCGCCTGCAGCACCGAGTTGTTTACTGTTACCGTTAAAGACCCATGCAAAGTCATAGTTAGCGGTAACGTCCATATCCGTACCCGCGTCATATTTACCGTTCTGGTTTTCATCCGAGTACAGTTTGGCCACATATGTTTTGTTAAGCGCAATGGCCGTATTACCACCGATAAGGTTGGTAGTGGTACCTTCCTCGAAGATGGCAACTTTCAGATTCTGGTTCACAACCGGGCCGGGATCGACATTGTCCGTATCGCTGCCGCCACCGCTGGCCGTTGAAATATCCAGCAGAGTCAGCGATGTTCCCTGGAAAGGATTACCGGTCTGGGTGATGGGCTGGATTTCAACACCGATATAACGCCCACGTTCGTCATCAGTGAGTTTATAACTCGTCTTGCCTGCCGCTGCGGTCAGCTCCGTTTTACCGCCACCCGCATTATCGCTGTAACTGTACCATTTGATAGTGGCTGTCGTTTTCGCATCAATGCCTGCGGGACCATCATCAATATCCCCTTCGGTATCGCCGATATCCCAACCCAGCGTGATGGTATCCCCTGAGTAAAGGCGTTTATCCGTCTCGCTACCCGGAGGACGGGTACCTTTACCATCAGACGTTACTTTAATGTGATCCGCATCTTCCGAGTTAATCGTGGCATTCCCCCCTTCGCGATAGAGCCAGGGTATGGTCCCCTCGAATTCAGCGGTCGTTCCACTGGAGACCCAGGCGGCATCTTCCGCCATAGCGGCTGGTACGGCACAGTATCCAGCCAGCATCAGTGCCAGCGCGACTTTTGTCAGGCCACGTTTCATATGAGGTTTCATAAACACTCTCCTTGATTAATATTCAGCGGTGGCCCGATCAGCCATGGCGCCGCCCCTATTTCTTGCTGTAATTGACCTGCAAACCGTATCCCTGCACGCCATCGGTTACCTGGGCACTAAACTTTGCTGCCGCTTCCTTGTTGGTTGCCGGGATCTCTATATCGACGTTCGTGGTATTGGTTTGCGCACCGGTATTGCCATTTACGCTATGCCCCGTGAATTCCCACTGATAGTCATACTGTTTCATCTCTTCGTCAGTGAGCTTCTCAGAAAGCTGGAACACGCCGTCTTTGTTAGCGTCGCGCCACAGCACAAAGCGATAGCGGCTATTGAGAGGCAACGGTTCTTTGCTACCAATAAGATTGACGGGCTTAGCTGCACCAACGCGGTAGATAAAAGCATTCAGCCCGCCGATGTCAGAACCCAGGAACGTTACGTCAACATAGTTACTGTCATCATAAGGGGCGGCTTTCGCCTTCCAGCGGAAAGTGCCGGGCAACGTACTGGAGAGCGTAACGGTCCCCTTTTCTTTATCTTGTTTGACGATAAAAACGCACGGCACTTCGGTGGTGCAGGGTTTATTCGTCAGCGTCACTTTTTTATCGTTGGCATCAAACAGCTGCGGGCTGAGATTATCCTGCGGCAAGACATTACCGTTACGGTCAGTGTTGTCGCCAAAGCTATCGGTAACGTCGAGATCCATGACGACACCATCTACACCATCCGCTTGCGCGCTGGCTTCGTGGCTGTGATTGTTCTCATCCGGTACATTGGCGATGTTGTTAACAATGAGCTCAATTTTACGGTCCTGCTGAACGGTAATTTCCACCACGCCGGAGTTCTGCCGATTGCCTTTTTCATCTTCCAGCGCCAGGCGTACCCGCCAGGTATTGAGTTTTTCCTGGTCGGCTTTATCAGAGCTGTACTGCCAGGCAGGCAGCACCAGATTCCAGTGATTGTTGTTACCTTCAGTAAGCGTATTTTCTTTGATAACCGGCATCACCAGCGTACGTGCAGCATTGTTTTTCGCCTGCCAGGAGGCAGCAACGATTTTGTAGTGATGATTAATGAGCGCGTTAATGGTCCACTTACATTTTTCCAGCCCGATGGCTGCTTCTGGCGTATCTTTAATCACGCACTCGGGATGTTCATTCGTCGCATCGGCTTTCAGCCACAAAGTGACATCGAGGGGATCTTTCTCTTTGTATTCCAGAACAATAAAGTTGTTACGTTCAACAAAGTCGTGACGGCTGCCCATGAGCGAGTGGGCCGCGCTCACTTTGTCAGGATCAAGCTGGTCTTTGAGCGGGACACCAAACTGGTAGTTCAGCGTTGCGTTAACAGAAAGATCGGTATTATCGCCAGTGCCGGCTTTGAAATCCGTTCCTACGGCAATGAGTGGTACGGGCTGGTATTTCACACCCAGCGTGACGGCGAAGGGATCTTTCTCCAGATTATCGGTGCCAAAAAGCGCGACTTCATCACCGTAATACTGTTCGAAAACGATTTTACCGCCAAGCTGCGGGTAAGCAGGTAGCCAGGCTTCGGCGCGAATATCCCAGCCGCGCGCCGGGCGCTCCTCATAAAAATCGAAATCTTCGGAGTCTTTCCAGTCAGAAAGCGGGTGATAATAGTTGCCAGAGAATTTTAAATAATCAGTCCACGCTTCGGCGCCTAAACCTAAACGGCGATGCCCACGGGTAAAATCATAATCATAAAATATATTTCCACCCAACAACCATTTATCAAAATTATGTCTTACACCAAGCCCAATATTCCCGATCGTACGATCTTCTTTTCGTTGTGCAGAAAATTGGCTGAAATAAACAGTAGTTTGATTATCATACCAGGGAACAAAATAATCGATGGAACTGCCATCCAGATCGCCGCCCTGACCAAGAGAAAGATTCGTTCGGACCTTACCGTAGGGGGAGAGTGTATCCTCAATATAAGATTGTGTCGTAGAGGTAATTTGACTTTGCAGATAGCTTCTGGCCTGGGACTCCAGCGCCTCGGGTGTCAGGTTTTCAAACCCTTGCGTGGCAGAGTTAATGACGTAATCGGCACCACGCTCTTTTAGCGATTTACCCTTGTTAGTTTGCTCTTCCTGTTGTGCGGCCTGACTACCTAAATCAGGTAACGATTCTTTATGCTCAACATTTATCTCTGGAGCCGCAAAAGCAGCTCCAGAGATAAATGTTAGCATAATACAGCGTTTCCATCGCAGCATGCACATCCCCTGTGACATTAATAATGCTTAAAATTAGCTCTAATATTCTATTCCAGATTATTCAGAAAGGCACGCCAGGAAAACTAAATATAATCTTAAATTTATAACACAGTGATTTCGCTCACTTACATTTGCGTTTCAACAAATAAAATAGGATGCAATCATTTATATTATGAATACAAATGATTACACCATATATTTAAATAATATTAAGCAACAATAAATTCAACGCGCTTTTTGGATATTAAACCGTGCCCATGCTGGCAGAAATAATCTACTGCACCACAAGCTTTTAACACCTGTAATGGCTGATGGCAGTCAGGACAAAGCGCCTGAATGGTGAAATCTTTGGCACAAGTTGCACAGTGGGCAGTTTCACCGTTGCGTTCGAGAGGGTTATGGCAGGTTGGGCAGTTGAGTTCCATAAATACTCCTCGCCTGTTGTTCAGTTTCCCTCTCCGTTTGGAAAGGGAAACCGGATAAGAGATTACTTACTTTTCTTAATATGCTTCATCAAACGCTTACGCTTGCGCATCTGGGTCGGCGTCAAGGTGTTACGCTTGTTCGCATATGGGTTTTCCCCTTCTTTGAACTGAATACGAATCGGCGTACCCATCACGTCCAGAGACTTGCGGAAGTAATTCATCAAGTAGCGTTTGTACGAATCCGGCAGGTCTTTCACCTGGTTGCCGTGAATCACCACAATCGGCGGGTTATAGCCACCGGCGTGGGCATATTTCAGCTTCACTCGACGACCGCGAACCAGCGGCGGCTGGTGATCTTCAACCGCCATGGTCATGATACGCGTCAGCATTGACGTACCCACGCGACGGGTGGAGCTGTCATACGCTTCACGCACTGATTCAAACAGATTACCAACGCCGCTGCCGTGTAATGCAGAGATAAAATGCACACGGGCGAAGTCGATAAAGCCCAGACGGAAGTCCAGCGTCTCTTTTACTTGCTCTTTCACTTCCTGGCTCAGGCCGTCCCACTTGTTCACTACAATGACAAGTGAGCGCCCACTATTGAGAATAAAGCCCAGCAGGGAGAGATCCTGATCGGAAATACCTTCGCGAGCATCAATCACCAACATCACCACGTTGGCATCTTCAATCGCCTGCAATGTTTTGATTACGGAGAATTTCTCTACCGCATCGGTGATTTTGCCGCGTTTACGTACGCCCGCAGTATCGATGAGTACATACTCACGTCCATCGCGTTCCATTGGAATGTAAATACTGTCACGCGTGGTGCCCGGCATGTCGTAAACTACGACGCGTTCTTCGCCAAGGATACGGTTAGTGAGTGTAGACTTACCGACGTTAGGACGACCCACTATCGCCAGTTTGATTGGCAGACTTTGCGGGTCAAAGTCGTCTTCCTCTTCTTCTTCGCCGTTCTCTTCCGCTTCAAATTGCGCCCAGTACTCAGCGTCTTCATCCACTTCTTCTTGTGGTGCGATATCTTCCATCCACGGCAACAACACGTGCTCCAGCAGACTTAATACGCCACGACCGTGAGACGCGGCGATAGGATAGATTTCACCTAAACCGAGCGAATAGAAATCAACAACGGCCTGATCCGGATCCAGACCATCGGTTTTGTTTGCCACCAGGAAGGTCGGTTTTTCGCGGGAGCGCAGATGTTTAGCAATCGCTTCATCCGCAGGCATCAGGCCCGCGCGCGCATCCACCATAAACAGTACGACGTCCGCTTCTTCAATCGCCAGCAGCGACTGTTCCGCCATGCGGGTTTCTACACCGTCTTCTGTTCCGTCAATCCCGCCGGTATCAATACAGATAAACTCGCGGCCTTCAATTTCCGCACGACCGTACTTACGGTCACGAGTCAGACCCGGGAAATCCGCAACCAGCGCATCTCGGGTGCGAGTTAGACGGTTAAATAACGTGGATTTTCCTACGTTAGGGCGCCCGACAAGCGCGACCACAGGTACCATGTTTAAAGCCTCATTTTTATAAATCATCAGACAACGCACGCTATATTCGTGTCGTTGTTAAAAACAGGAAAACGGCCCCTGTCCAGGAGCCGTTTTCAAAGTGAACGACAGAGACGATTAACGTGTAATAGAGTACACAGTCCCGTCTTTTGCCTGGATCAGCAGTTTGCCGTCAGCGGCAACCGGTTCAGTCTGGAAACCGGAGCTATCAACTTTTTGCTGGGCAACGAAACGACCATCTTCGACGTTGATCCAGTGCAGATAACCTTCACTGTCACCTACCACCAGGTTGCCATTATACAGCACCGGAGAAGTCAACAGACGATGCAGCAGATCGCTTTGTGTCCACAGCGTAACGCCGCCATCAATGGTCAACGCCATCACCCGGTCATTTTGATCGACCAGATAGATGCGGTTGCCGTCGACGATGAAATCATTCACCGAACCCAGTTCGCGCTTCCACATAATCTGACCGCTGCGCAGATCAAGCGCCGTCAGGTTACCATTATAGGCCAGCGCGAAAACAACGCCGTTAACAATGACGGGAGTCGTGTCAACATCGCTCAGGCGGTCAATTTCGGTAGAACCGGTCGCCTGAGAAATACGCTGCTGCCAAATCATCTGGCCCTGTTCCATTAGCACTGCGCTGACGCGACCATTATCGCCACCCACGACGGCCGCACCAAAAGCCGTTGCTGGCGCAGACTCGCCACGCAAAGAGAGTGAAGGCATATCGAGGTTAACTGTCCATTTGACAGCGCCGTCAGCTTCGTTCAGGGCTTGCAACTGACCGTTACTGGTGTGGATTAACACCAGACCGTCGCTGACCACCGGGCGAGAAAGCGCTTCACCCGCGACTTTAGTCTGCCATGCCACAGTACCATCACTGGTATTCAGCGCGTAAACCTGCGCCTTTTCGCTACCAATGTAGACATGTCCGCCAGACACGGTCACGCCGCCAGAAAGTAATGCAGGCTCTTTAGAGAACCAGCCATCTTTCTCGGCCAGACTGACAGACCAGATTTCTTTGCCATCATCCGCATTCAGCGCTTTTACTAAACCAGCGCGGTCTGCTGCATAGACAACGTTGTCCGCCAGTGCCGGATGAAGATTGGAATAGAAGTTGCCAATGCCGCTACCCACGGAAGTGCTCCACGCCGTGGTCGGCGTAAACTGGTTTTCAACGGTCGGCAATGGGGACATCTTTACCACATCTTCTTCGCTGTTAAACAGCGAACAGCCGCTTAAAAGGGTAACGGAAAGCAGTCCTGGCAGCAGTAATTTACGCAATTGCATCGGGTCCCTCTCAGATGGACAAATTATTAATTTTCATCTGCATCATTTCGCTCAGTGCCGGAGTAACATCGCTTTTCACGCCTGCTTCCCATGCACTACGCGCACCTTGCTTATCACCTTTGCTCAGCAATGCTTCGCCACGCAGGTCGGCAACAATGGCAGCCCACCCTTCACCTTTGATGGTATCGAGGGTTTTCAGCGCGGCATCAGCCTGCTTGAGCTGTACCTGAACGCGGGCAAGACGCAGATTTATCACGGCTTTGAGATTTTCATCGCTCGTGTCCGCCAATCCCTGTTGTAACTGGGTGGCAGCTTTCTCTAGTTCATTTTTGTCAACAAATTGCTGCGCAAGTTCCAAAGAAGCCAGCGCACCATAGGTATTTTTATTTTCAGCAGCAAATTTTTCCGCCGCCGGGATGCTATCCGGTTTGCCTTCGCTCACTGCGGTAACCGCATTTTGATAGGCAAGAGAAGCGGAGCGTGTAGAATCAACCTGATGGCTGTTCCAGTAGCGCCAGCCAATCAATGCGCCAACGCCCAAAATCACCCCAACAGCCAGTGCTTTGCCATTTTCAGCAAAAAAGCGTTTAACCGCTTCAACCTGGTCGTTTTCGTTCTCGTAAATTTCCACGCTGTCCTTCTCCTTCCTTAACCCAGTAACGTGCGCAAATGCGCGGCTACGCTATCCTGCGCAACTGCCGTTTGCTCACCAGAGCGCAAATCCTTCACTACTGCTGTGCCGTTAGCCACTTCAGACTCACCCAGCACCACAGCAACGCGGGCGCCCCATTTATCAGCACGGGCAAACTGCTTCTTAAAGTTGCCGCCGCCGTGGTTGGTCATCAGTTTCACGCCCGGTAATTCATCACGCAGACGCTCTGCTAATGCCATAGCCGCAGATTGTGTGTCAGCACCTGAAGCCACCAGATATATATCGACAACAGGATCGGCTTTAAATTCCGGATTAACGGCCTGAACTAACAATACAAGACGTTCGAGACCCATCGCGAAACCGACTGCCGGTGTTGCACGACCCCCCAGTTGTTCCACCAGACCGTCATAACGACCGCCTGCGCACACGGTGCCCTGGGAACCGAGGCTGTTAGTCACCCACTCAAAAACAGTACGGTTATAATAATCCAGACCACGCACCAGACGCTGGTTTACGGTGTAAGCGATACCCGCGCTCTCCAGCAGTTTGCACAGACCAGCAAAGTGCTCACGAGATTCCTCGTCAAGATAGTCACCTAATGCTGGGGCGTCGTTGAGAAGGGCCTGCACTTCCGGATTTTTGGAATCCAGCACGCGCAACGGGTTAGTGTACATGCGGCGTTTGCAGTCTTCGTCCAGTTTTTCTTTATGCTGCTCAAGGAATGCCACCAGCGCATCACGATAATTGGCGCGTGCTTCCAGCGAACCGATAGAGTTCAGCTCAAGAGTTACGTGTTCAGAGATACCCAGTTCACGCCACCAGCGGGCGGTGAGCATAATCAGTTCAGCGTCGATATCAGGACCTTGTAGGCCGAAAACTTCGCAACCCAACTGGTGGAACTGACGATAACGCCCTTTCTGCGGACGCTCGTGACGGAACATCGGCCCGATATACCATAGACGCTGTTCCTGATTGTACAGAAGACCATGCTCGATGCCGGCGCGTACACAGCCCGCCGTCCCTTCAGGGCGCAGAGTCAGGCTGTCGCCATTGCGATCCTCAAAGGTGTACATCTCTTTTTCAACCACGTCGGTGACTTCACCAATCGCACGTTTGAATAGCGGGGTCTGCTCTACAATCGGCAAGCGGATTTCACTGTAACCGTAGCTGCCGAGCACGTTTTTCAGTGTGCCTTCAATGCGCTGCCAGATGGCCGTTTCGCCAGGCAGGTAATCGTTCATGCCGCGAATGGCTTGAATGTTTTTTGCCACGTTTATTCTCTTTCTGAATATAAAAATGAACCCTCAACGCGCCCCTCAATATTTCGGGAGCCATGCGGGTTCAATCATACACGGGAAGCGAGGCGCTTCCCATCACGTTATTATTTTTCAACCTGCTGAACGTCAATTCGACGCGCTTCATCCAGTTGGCTGGCTTTCGCACGAATGCGCGCTTCCAGCTGGTCGATCATATCGTTGTTGTCCAGACGGTCTTTGCGCACGCCATCTTCATAGAGGCCGCTTTTCTTGTTGCCGCCGGTAACGCCGAGTGTAGAAACCAGCGCCTCACCTGGTCCATTCACCACGCAGCCGATAATCGAAACGTCCATCGGGGTGATGATATCTTCCAGGCGTTGCTCCAGGGCGTTAACCGTACCGATAACGTCAAACTCCTGACGCGAACAGGTCGGGCAGGCGATGAAGTTGATCCCGCGCGAACGGATACGCAACGATTTCAAAATATCGAAACCGACTTTGATCTCTTCGACCGGATCGGCCGCCAGCGATACGCGCAGCGTGTCGCCGATGCCTTCAGACAGCAGCAGGCCTAAACCAATGGCAGATTTTACTGCCCCACTACGTGCGCCGCCCGCTTCGGTGATCCCAAGATGCAGCGGTTGATCGATCTGTTTTGCCAGCAGACGATAAGACTCAACAGCGAGGAAGACATCAGAGGCTTTGACGCTGACTTTGAACTGATCGAAGTTCAGACGATCAAGATGATCAACATGGCGCATGGCAGATTCTAGCAATGCCTGCGGGGTCGGTTCGCCATACTTTTCTTGCAGATCTTTTTCCAGCGATCCAGCGTTAACGCCAATACGGATCGGAATGTTTTTATCGCGCGCGCAGTCAACCACCATGCGAATACGCTCTTCATTACCGATATTGCCAGGGTTAATACGCAAACAATCGACCCCGTATTCCGCTACTTTCAGCGCAATGCGATAGTCAAAGTGGATATCAGCCACCAGCGGTACGTTAACCTGCTGTTTGATGAGTTTGAACGCTTCTGCCGCGTCCATCGTCGGTACGGAGACACGGACGATATCAGCGCCAACACGTTCCAGCGCCTTAATTTGATTGACCGTTGCTTCGACGTCTGTCGTGCGCGTATTGGTCATGGACTGTACGGCGATGGGGGCACCATCGCCAATCGGCACATTCCCAACGTAAATACGTGTTGATTTTCTACGTTGAATTGGAGCCTGGTTATGCATGAAAAATCTCCCGCGTTACCCGTCTGTTACTGCGCCGGTGATTGTTCGGCATTTAGGGTCAGACGCGCAACCTGGTTAGTTCTGATAAAACGACTCAGATCGACAGGTTTCCCTTGATACTGGATCTGTACTGCGGCTGGCGCACCAATTTTCAGTTTGTACGGAGCCTGGCCGGTTAAGTTCAAATTACCGTCTTTACGCTGCATACCGCTAAACAATTTTTTACCGGTAGCATCAGTGACTTCCAGCCAGCAATCGGCAGTAAAGTTCATCACCAACGCATTCGGATCAGCCGCTGGCGTGGTCACGCCAGCCTGATCGGTTGGCAACGGCGCAGCACCATCTGGCGTTGTTGTTGCCGTTGGTGCCGGGGTCGCAGCGGTATCAACATTTGCCTGCGAAGGTGAAACAACTGCATTCTGTTGTGAATCAACAGCTGGTGCTGGCGAAGTTATGGCAGGTGTTTGCGTGTTAGTTGCGGTAGTATCCACAGACGCTGGCGGCGTGGACGTCGTAGTCGGGTCTGTGGTTGTCGACGTATCTAACGGAACACTCTGCCCCTGTTCGTTATTACTGCTCAGTTCCGCAGAAGATTGATCGGCCATAGTAGTGATCTCTTCCTGCTGAGCTTTGTGGTCTTGCCACCACCAGGCACCGCTCAGGCCAATAACCACAAACAACACCAGCCAGGTGAAGGTCATCAGCCAGCCGTCACGTTTTTTGCGGCGTTTACCGAGGGAAAAACTCTGCATCGGCGCAACTTTTGCAGCTCGTAGTGGAGCCTGTTTTTCCAGCCCCGGTAGCAGTTCTTCTTCTGGAATATGTACCAGACGCGCATAAGAGCGGATATATCCGCGCAGGAATGTTGAAGCAAGATCGGCAGGTGCCTTATCTTCTTCAATGTCGCGTACCGTGGAAACCTTCAGGCAAAGTCGCTCAGCAACGGCCTGCTGACTAAGTCCTAGTTGTTCGCGAGCATTACGCAGGCGAGCGCCGGTAGTAAGTGCTTCATTTTGGTCGTGCGTGGCTTCAGTATTCATTCGCTGCAGGTACGTTTAAATGAGAATTGAGATGCCGGTGAACCATCATGCTCACCCACACCGCGAAACATCCGTTAAGTTAACCGTTATCATACAGTATAAGACCGTCTGTGTGCTCGTGACAAAGCCCACATTCACTAAGGCTAACTTACTGTTGCATCGTTACATACTGCCTTAAAGTCAGCAAAAACGCACCGTTAATATTGACCTGACAATTGCAACTTAATACTTCATTCATAAAAGATTACGCCACGGTACATAAAGTAACCGTGGCGTAATGGCTATCAGACCGCTTTAATGTCGATGGCCTCACCCTGCATTCGTTTACGCAGGGTACGTTTAGTACGGTCGATAACATCGCCCGCCAACTGACCACAGGCAGCATCGATATCATCACCACGAGTTTTACGCACAATAGTGGTGAAACCGTAGCTCATCAGCACTTTTGAGAAACGGTCGATACGACTGTTTGAGCTGCGTCCATACGGCGCGCCAGGGAACGGGTTCCACGGGATCAGGTTGATCTTACACGGCGTATCTTTCAGCAGCTCCGCCAGTTGGTGCGCGTGTTCAGTGCCGTCGTTAACGTGATCAAGCATCACGTATTCAATAGTGACTCGGCCCTGATTGGCGTTAGATTTCTCCAGATAGCGGCGCACCGCAGCAAGAAACGTTTCGATATTGTACTTTTTGTTGATCGGCACAATTTCGTCACGAATTTCGTCGTTCGGCGCATGCAGGGAAATTGCCAGCGCTACGTCGATCATATCGCCCAGTTTATCCAGCGCCGGAACAACGCCTGATGTAGAGAGCGTAACGCGACGTTTAGACAGACCAAAACCGAAATCATCGAGCATGATTTCCATCGCCGGAACGACGTTGTTCAGGTTGAGCAGCGGCTCGCCCATACCCATCATCACTACGTTAGTGATTGGGCGCTGACCGGTGACTTTTGCTGCGCCAACGATTTTCGCTGCACGCCACACCTGGCCGATAATTTCCGACACCCGCAGATTGCGGTTAAAGCCCTGCTGGGCGGTGGAACAGAATTTACACTCCAGCGCACACCCCACCTGCGAGGAAACGCAAAGCGTGGCACGGTCGTCTTCCGGGATATACACCGTTTCGACGCGCTGATCGCCAACGGCAATCGCCCATTTAATGGTGCCGTCAGATGAACGCTGTTCTTCAACCACTTCCGGTGCGCGGATTTCCGCCACCTCTTTTAGCTTGCCGCGCAACACTTTGTTGATGTCGGTCATCTCATCAAAGTTGTCGCAGCAATAGTGATACATCCACTTCATCACCTGATCGGCGCGGAAGGGTTTTTCACCTAAATCTTTAAAAAACTCCCGCATCTGCTGACGGTTGAGATCCAGCAGGTTGATTTTTCCATCTTTCGTGGTGACGTTTTCAGGTGTGACTAATTGTTCAGACATATGCTATTCCGGCCTCGTTATTACACGTTATGGCCCCTGGAGGGTTGAAAAAAGAAACGCCCCGGTGAGCGGCTGCTCGTCCGGGGGCGCTGCATTGTACAAATTCTGGCGCACGGATGCCACGTTTGCACGCGGCATTTACGAAATTATTAACGGGTGCGCGGGCACACTTCGCCTTCGCCGAAGAAATAAGCGATTTCGCGAGCGGCAGATTCGACGGAATCAGAACCGTGGGTACCATTTTCGGTCAGGCTGTCAGCGTAATCAGCACGCAGAGTACCGGCCAGTGCGTTTGCCGGATTGGTCGCGCCCAGCAGATCGCGGTGACGCTGAACGGCGTTTTCACCTTCCAGCACGGAAACCACGATCGGACCAGAGGTCATGAATTCAACCAGACCATCAAAGAACGGTTTTCCATCGTGTTCAGCATAAAAGCCACGAGCCTGTTCAACGGTCAGGTGCAGCATTTTGGTGCCGACAATTTTGAACCCTGCAGCTTCAAAGCGCGCAAAGATATTACCAATGACGTTTTTTGCTACCGCGTTCGGTTTGATGATGGAAAAAGTACGTTCAATAGCCATTTTTACCTCTGTAAATTGTTCTGTTGTTGTCTGTACCAGCGTACGAGATGGCGCGGATTATAATGAGCAACAGGGCCGTTGACTATTGATGAAGGTAACATTTTTTTAAAATAAAACGAGTTTAAGCAACAAATATGAGCAAAACAGACTACTGCATGACAAATCTCACTGTCGCCACCTGCCCCATTTCGTCCATTACCAGCAATTGATAATCGCCTTTCTCTGTCAAATGCAGAGTCACGTTACGCCCGCGTTCAGCTAACGGTTCACCATTAAGAAACCACCAGCGTTCGCCTGTTCCTCCGCTTAATTGTACTGGTAATGACGCATCAGTAGCTCCTGGCAGACGTTTGATAATTACGCCATTACGCACACCAATCAACTGTAAAGGTACCTGAGCATCACGACCATACGGCGAGCAATTTGTTGATGCCCCAGGTAAGCGCGCTGCTCGTCGTTCAGCAGCAGGTAGCCAGGGTTCCAGCGGTAACGGCCAGACATTAATCATTTCTTGTCGAGCCTGAGGACAATCAGCAGCAACACGTTTACCTTGCTCATCAAGCCAGATGGGGAAACGAATCCCACTTATTCCTTCTTGCTCCGGTAAAAGTAATGTTGGTGGCTGGCTATCTTCGAGCAGCCAGGTGGCAAGACGACGGCGGCAATTGCTATCGCCTTCTGGCAATGATTGCCCACCCGGCCAGCAGATAACGCCACGGCTTACAGAATCAGGACGCGGGTCTTCCGGCAGATTCGCACTGCGCGACAGTAAGATATTATTGACCTGATTCAACAGCGGTACGGCGCTGGCAAAGCCAAACTGACCGACAACGGGCGTACCGTCCGGTCTGCCAGTCCAGATCCCAATTACGTAACGAGCGTTAACGCCAATAGCCCATGCATCGCGATAGCCATAACTGGTTCCTGTTTTCCACGCCAGTGGTACGACGCGTGGCAAAGCGCCATCCGGAAGCGGCTGCGCTTCATCTGCCATAATACGGCGGATAATCCACGCGGCCCCCGGCGACATTAACGGTCGCTCAAGTAATGGGTCCCCCGGCTGTAAGCGCAACTTACCCGCCTTACCGTGGCGAGCAAATGCGGTATACGCTGCAGCCATATCCTCCAGTTTTGCACCTGCGCCGCCGAGAATGAGCGAAAGATTCGGTGCAGCACCGTTGGGCAAATATAACGGCAATCCAACATTGCGTAACTTTGCCGCAAACCGTTTCGGTCCATAGGCTTCCAGCACCTGCACAGCAGGTAAATTCAGAGAGCGCACCAGCGCCTCGCTCATGCTGATCGGGCCATGAAAACCGCTGTCAAAGTTGCCTGGTCGATAATCACCAGTGCGCCGGGGAACGTCTTGCAACAGCGATGCAGGGTGGATCAAGCCTTCATCCAGCGCCAGACCATAAACAAACGGTTTGAGTACCGATCCCGGCGATCGGATCGCATTGACCATATCGACATGCCCAAAGCGGGAATCATCATTAAGATCAACAGATCCTACCCAACCGCGCACACTCATATCAGTATGATCAACAACGATCATTGCCAACGAACTGCGCGGTGGCAATCGTCCTTTCCAGTTTTGCGCCAGTTCTTCCAGACGACGCTGTAAACCAGCATCCAGCGTAGTAACGATTTTGTCGCTTTTGCTTTTACCGAGCATCATGCGCGAAAACAGCGGTGCCAGTTGCGGCATTTGTCTGGGTGCCAACCAGATGGGCTCTTCACTAGATTCTTTTACCTGCTCACGGGACCACACACCTTGCGCAGCCATCCGATTGAGCACTTTATTACGTGCGGCCTCGGCACGTTCCGGCCAGCGATCCGGACGCAGTCGGCTGGGCGCTTGTGGTAACACCGCCAGCATTGCCGCCTCGGAATAGCTTAAATTCGCAGGCGATTTTCCGAGATATGCCCAACTTGCCGCACCGATCCCCTGCAACGTACCACCAAACGGAGCGCGATTAAGATACAAGGTCAGAATGTCACGTTTAGACAAGTGCCATTCCAGTTGAAACGCGCGCCAGAGCTGGCGAATTTTGCCGCCAAAAGTTTTGGGGTGAGGATCAAGCAGACGAGCAACCTGCATGGTGAGTGTGCTGCCGCCGGAAATAATCCGTCCCGAAGTGAGATCTTGCCATGCTGCGCGCGCCACCGAGAATGGATTCACCCCCGGATGCTTCCAGAACCAGCGATCTTCATAATTGATCAGTGCTTCAAGGTAACGCGGAGAGACATCTTCGATGGTTACCGGATAGCGCCAGATGCCCTCAGCATCGGCGAAACGCCAGAGTGGCGTACCATCCTGCGCCACGACTACGCGTGCGGGATTGACTTCATGCAATGGCAGGGGCCAGAGTTTATCTGCTCCCCACGCGGCAAAAAAAAGGAGAAAAGGCGCAGCTGCCAGCGCTATCCAGCAGCCGCGTTTGGTTAACAGGCGAGGCATTTACGGTCTGACAATCAGCAGATCTTCAGCCGCGCCAGTCGCCCGCCAGTGGGGAACATACATCGATTCCACCATTGGTTGCGGAACATTGTATGTTCCCGGCGTTACCGCCCGCGCCAGATACACCAGCGTGACTGGTTGATATTCATCAACGGCAACCGCCGCCACAAAGCGATCGTCACGGAACTCAATGTGCTTAATGTTCGCTTGTTGCATTTGACTGAGTAGGTTTTGCACTTCGCTACCACTTTGCTCCAGGCTGGCGCTGCCGTTAGCCAGGTTCTGGTTTTCCAGTTCCAGGCCAGCAGGCAGTAAATCAACGACCAAAGCATCCGGCACGCTGTTACTGGCTTTGACCTGCAACCAGACCAGTACCAGATCGCCGCTACGTAACGAATCCAGCGATTTGCTCTTACCGTCAGTGCCAAGAATATGGCGCTCGATTTGCAGCACATTGCTCGCCGGTAAAGGGGCGGATTGCGGATAACCGCTGGCATCCACACGCAGCCATAACGGCTGATCGCCACTGTTGGTCACCTGTAAGGTGGCAAGTTGATCGCTATTCAGATTGCTGGTTTGCGCTTTCTCACCTGTCAGCAGCTCAGCAGAGAAAGACGTTTGCGCCTGCCATTTGCCCGGTAAATCCTGAATCGTACGGGCAGCCAGGAACAGCGCGTTGCTTTCCTGAGTTGATAACCAGCGTTCACCGAACGCCTGCTGCGAAAGTGTGTTCAGCAGAGGGTACTGCTCATCGGGTAGCAATTTGTTCTCTTCCAGCAAGGAGAGCATCAATGCGTTGTCGCGCAGTGGACTACCGTAATCACTCAGCCATATCCGCTCATCACTATTGCGCGGCGTTTTCAGTGCCAGCACAATCGCTTCTTCACCACGCGTTGCATCGCCCATGGTTTTCAGCGCAACGCCAAGTTGCAGCAGCGGTAATCCAGACGCAGCATCGGCACGATGCTCCCAGATTTCACGCAGCGCACCCAGCGGTGCCTTTTGCTGACGGGCCAGCACCAGCGCAGCGTAAGACTGTACGGCGAATTTACTGGCTTTGAGATTATCCGCATACGGAATCGACATCATGCCCGGATCTTGTAAATAGCGCAGTAGACGCTCATTCCCCCGGTTAATGGCTTCTGTCGGCACGCTGTAACCCTGCTCACCTGCGCGGACCAGGAAATCCATCACGTAAGCCGTCAGCCAGTACTCTTCGTCACCGTTTTTATCCCACAGGGCAAAGCCACCGTTATCACGTTGCATTTGCAGTAAACGAGAAATGCCGATATCGACTGCCGCACGGCGCTTCTCATCACTGTCGCCTTTGATTCCCAACGCCTGCAGTTGGGCTGCGTTGGTGTAAAGTGACGGGAACAGGCCGCTGGCGGTTTGCTCCAGACAACCGTACGGATACGCTTTTAACTCTTTGATATAACGTGCAATATTCAACGGTGCTTTGCCGCTCAACAACAATTGCCCTTCCAGCGTAACAGGCGAGAAGTTTTGCAATCCATCAGCTGGAATCGCCCATGTCTCACCAGGCTGCAACGCCGTACCGTAATTGACGGTTTGTGCCGGAAATGCCGGACGGACACCCATTTTCCACTGCTTATGCTGATCGGCAACGGTTTCGCCCGGTAACGCTAACCCGCTAATAGTGGCCTGAATTTCACCATCACCATAACCCGGCAATGCTCGCACCGGGATAAACAGCGTGGTTCGCACGCCCGGCGCTAATTCAACGGCTGCGGGTGAATCGCTAACCAGTTCAAGCAAGCCACTGGCGGTCAGAGCAACGTTCAGTTTTTGCGGTTTATCGGTAAGATTAGTGATATCCAGCGTCAGACGTGAGGTGTCACCGCTGGCCATAAAGCGCGGCATATTCAGTTCTGCTATCACCGGTGCGGCAACAACCACTTTGCTTTCGTTGCTACCGAAATCATCTGCCGTCCATGCTTGTGCCATGACGCGCAATTCACCGTTAAAATCACCAATCGGCAATGTAACCGTGCCTTCGCCCTGTTCGTTGAGTGTTACCGGTAGCGCCTGTTGCGCAACAATATTGACGTGATTTACTGGCGGTTTACCACCGCGTTTCAGTTCATCACCATCGCCACCAAAACGCAGAGCTGCCAGACGCCCCTGACCTTCAATGACCTGACCGTAAATATCGTAAATATCTGCGCCATAGCGTTTCTGACCAAAGAATGCCTGCCACGGATCTGGCGTGACATAATCAGTAATATTCAACACACCGCTATCAACCGCAGACACCAGCACATTCACCTGTTTTGGCATCTCACCATTTTTATTGCTGGCTTTAATTTTCACGGTTAATGGCTGATTGGGGCGTATTTTCGCTGGAGTTTCCAGCGCCAGATCGAGACGACGGTTTTCATCGCCAAGCGGCAAATGCAACACGCCAACTGCGCGTTTTGGCGTCGCGGAGCGAGATTTATCGCCAGGACGTACCACCAGCGTACTTAAATAAAGATCATGACGATTCCAGGTTTTATCGACCGGAATCGTCAGATCCAGCCCTTGTGCCGGAACATCAATCTCCTGCCACCACAGCGGCCCTTCACTGGACTCGACCATCGCATAGCCTTTACCCGCCGTTGGCGCGGCAATGTGCAACTTAATGGTATCACCAGGGCGATAACTGGCTTTATCCAGTTTCAGCGTGACACGGTCTGGTCGCACAGCACCGCTACCGTCGCTATTGTCCTGCCAGCTATAGCCAGCCCAGAAACGCACACTACTGACCGCTTCATTCGGCGCTTTGACTTCCAGACGATAAGCGCCCCACTCTACCGGGAAACTGACTTTACCGGTTTCATCAGCCTGAAGATCCAGTGTTTGTTCATTTTCGATCAGATCTTTTTGATCAAACTGTGACTGCCAGCCTTCATCTTCTGACCAGTTCCAGTAGTAATCGCGGCGTTCGCGAATCAGGCGCACTTGTAAGCCAGACACAGCTTTTTTGACGCCCTGTGCATCGCTATAAACGATGTCAAAAGCGGCGTTACTGCCTTCATCAACAATGGGCTGTTTTACCGTACTGTCAGTGCGATAATCGTAAACCGATTTCGAGGCGAATTGCGGACGGATCCCCGGCAATGCATCGGCAGGCCAGATAGCCTGCTCAGCACGGCGCGTCACCGGGCGACCGCCAGACTCCAGCAAACTGCCCTGGAAAATAACCTGTAATGGGGAATGCGTTTCCTTCCACTGGCTTTCTGTAGAAACTTCGCCGCGCCCTTTATCATCCAGCGTCAACTGAACTTCATCCAGCGTGCGCGAAAGGTTTTCGGCAGCTATATCGCCGAATTCGAAACCAGGTAAGGCTGACACAGCTTCACGCAGTGGGCGCAGGAAAAGTTGCCCTTGCAAAGTATTACCATTAGCAGGCGCCCCGTACAGGTAGTAACCCACCACGGAGAATTTCACTTCATCTTTCGGCGTTAGCGGGGTTTTCTCACCGGTCAGATTCAGCGCCATGCGCTCTGGCATAAAATCTTCGACGTGGAAATCCCACATCCGATACTGGTTATCGCCCGTGTTGGCTCGGATATGCCACATGCCGGTGGCCGCATTACTATTGAGTGGCCACGTAAAGTGATAGAGGCCATTCTCCGGCTGACTAACGACGCTCCTGAGTACCTGCCCGTCGGGTTTAATTACGTCCAGCTTGATGGGTTGATCGGGCAACGCTTTACCGTCTGCATCACGCAATAAACCATTAAGGATGACTGTTTCACCCGGGCGATAAAGATCGCGCGGGCCAAACATGAAAAACTGTTTGTTATAGCCTGGCGCGCCAGCAATGTTAAATTCTGCTAAGTCCAGCGCCGGAAGTTTTAAATCGAGTAGCGTTGTCTGACCGTCTTTACGCGCCAACAGTAATGCCGCGTTTTTATCATTTTCCAGCTGCACATGCCCCTGGGCATCACTGGTTGCCTGAGTCAGAGTCTGCCCTTTCTCATTTAATAATGAGACTTCAACTCCTTGCTGGGCCGCGCCGTTTTCCAGGCTTTGGGTAAAGATATCCAGACGATTGTGATAACGGTGGGCCGATACGCCGATATCACTTAATGTAAACAGCGTCGCGGGATTACTGTAATCGTAACGTCCAGCCTGATTCATCACAGCCAGATACACACCCGCCTGCTGAAGCGGTTTGATATCACCCAGCGGCAGCAATAATTTTTCACGGGTGTTACGCGCAGGATTGAGATCAAAACGTCCGGTATAAACCAGATCCGCCATTTGCAGCAGTTTGTCTGACTGCCAGTTCGCCAGCGAATTTCGGTATTCCCATTGGCTAATAAATGCTGGCAGAGATTCTGGCTTAACACGGAAGAAGTTAACATCGACATTGTTAACATTGAGCGCCATTACCGGCAGTCCTTCAATAACTTTTCCAGGCAGCAGCGAACCACGGCTGGCAAAACCGACGCTGGGCTGGATATCGCGGGTAGTTATAGTTTTTTCGTAATCTTTACTGAAGGTTGCGTTGTTGAGTGCCTTGACCTCCTTGCCAATAGTAACGATCAAATCACGTTTCGGCTCGAGGTGGCGTAAACGCAGCTCTTTAAGATTATCTGACAGCTCCCAGGCCCCATCCACTTTGCCGCTTTTTTTATCAACGACGTGAATAACGCGCGAGAAATCCTGATCCGGGTCGAGAGGGATAGAGAAGGTCAGCACCAGCGTGGCTGCGCCATCGAGTTGGACTTCAGAGAGATCCAGCAATGTCAGCGCCTTACCGGCACTCTGTTGTGCCAGTTTTTGTCGCTCCGGTGCAGAGAGTTTTGCTGAACTCGCGTTTTCTGAAGATGCCGCTTTAGTAACTTCAGAAGGTGCATCTTTTTTCACCGCTGTTGGCGCGTTATCGTTGTTGTCGCACCCTGCCAGCGCCAGCATTAGCATGCAGGCGGCTACGCGTAACTTTTTCATTTTTCATCCCTGCCACAATGGCCCGTTAGCAACGTCTAATAATTATTATGCGTGAGAATTTACGTTATGTAATTCAGTATCGCGCCCATGGAATCCGAATTTTAGTGAGAATTGTGGCTCAGACAGCCAAATCAGCCTCTTTTGCTTGTCGCTTTTCACTAAACATCCGACAATTTAGCCTAACCCGGCAAAAATGGAGATGCCTATGTCCACGACATGGTTTGTAGGAGCCGACTGGCTCGCCGAACATATTGATGACCCGGAAATTCAGATTATCGATGCCCGCATGGCACCGCCTGGACAGGAAGATCGTAACGTTGCCCAGGAGTATCTGAATGGACATATTCCCGGCGCAGTGTTTTTCGATATCGAAGCGCTTTCTGATCACAATTCCCCGCTTCCGCACATGCTGCCGCGCCCGGAAACGTTCGCCGTTGCAATGCGTGAGTTAGGCGTTAACCAGGATAAGCACCTGATTGTCTATGACGAAGGTAATCTTTTCTCAGCCCCACGTGCATGGTGGATGCTGCGCACCTTTGGTGTAGAGAAAGTGTCGATTCTGGGTGGTGGACTTGCAGGTTGGCAGCGTGATGATCTGCTATTAGAAGAAGGTGCAGTAGCGCTGCCAGAAGGTGAGTTTAACGCTGCGTTTAATCCTGAGGCTGTGGTGAAAGTAACCGATGTGTTATTGGCAAGCCATGAAAATACGGCGCAAATTATTGATGCCCGCCCGGCTGCACGTTTTAATGCAGAAGTTGATGAACCTCGCCCAGGTTTACGTCGCGGGCACATTCCCGGCGCGTTGAACGTTCCGTGGACAGAACTAGTACGAGAAGGCGAACTAAAAACGACCGATGAACTGGATGCGATATTTTTTGGTCGCGGTGTCAGCTACGACAAACCAATTATCGTCAGTTGCGGTTCTGGTGTAACGGCAGCCGTGGTTTTGTTAGCACTCGCGACGCTGGATGTGCCAAACGTGAAACTGTACGACGGCGCATGGAGTGAATGGGGCGCACGGGCCGATTTACCGGTTGAGCCCGTAAAATAAGCTTTTTACAGGCAATAAAAAACCGCCGAATTTGGCGGTTTTTTATTGCTGGTCTGGTTCGCGGCCTTTCCAGCAGGTTGACTTGTGTTGCCGGAGCAACGCAGGCACCCCACAGTATTGAAATACTGTCTTTTATGCCTGGCTAAGTCAAGATAATAAATAGAGTAATTATTCAAATATGAGAGTATTATTCGTGACGGCCCTTTTCGCCGTCTCGCAAACGGGCGCTGGCTTTAGGAAAGGATGTTCCATGACCGTAAATGCAGGCACCCCACAGCGCTTGCTATCGCGGCAATATCGCCAGTGGTGCTGTCGTGATGCGGTCTTCGCATGGACCGCACAATGAAGATACGGTACTTCTGTATCGTACTTATTGTTTCTGGTGCGCTGTTTTCCGAAGTAAATAATAACCGGAGTCCCTCCGGCAACAATTTACTGATGGTTAACAACCTTCAGAACAGCAAGTAAGCCCGAATGCCGCCCTTTGGGGCGGCATATTTTAAATTATTCGATTCTGTTTAAAATCACGCAGGAATCCACCCCAGCGACGTTCATAGAATGGCGCAATATGTTCGGTAATAAAGTGGCTAATTCCTTTTTCCCCTTTTTTCACCTGGCAAATATCTATTGGTTCATCACCAGGTAATGTATCGGTCGCTACACTTCCCGCCGCCTGAATAATTTCTTCGATATCGCCATCGGCTTCAATACCAATAAGTAAATTAGGCTGTGCCTCTTCGTTCTCTTTAATTGAACAAATAAAAGCACGCTTCACCGGCTTAATGGTTTTAAATAAGGTGGTGAGTGAATCAATCATTTGCGCTGGCGGCTCTGCGACTTCCGATAATATCAGCGATTCACCGCCTTCCAGTACTTCCTGACTACTCAGCGGATTTCCTTCTTCACCAATCAACAAACTGATTTCACGCGGCATAAACTCTTTACCGGTTGGCAATTTGGCATTAAGGAAGAGCGTTTCGCCAAGGGTCATCTCAAACAGTGTGCGAACGGGCATTACGACAAACGCCTGTTCGTCTTCAACCGCCTGTTTCAGTGCTTCTAACGAGGTGAAAAAAGGAATGACGCTGGTACCGTCTTCTTTTTCCCAGTGCTGTAAATCAAGCGCGCTATCTTCAGCCACTGCCTCGCCCTGCGCCGCCGTACCTGGTACCCAGACAGTGGATTCCAGTAGAGTACGGAAAAAGGCCGGGCGGTGCGCCGGTTCGGTTGCTGCTTTTTCCAGCAGGTCTTCAAGTTCGTTTTTTGTTTCGGACATAAGAACCACAATTCATTCAATGTTCGGGGCACAAGTGCCTGATGCGCTACGCTTATCAGGCCTACAAGGGAATCGCAATTTTTTGAATTCACAATACTTTGTAGGTCGGATAAGGCGTTTACGCCGCATCCGGCATATTAGTTTACGCCGTTAACAGATTAGCAATCGTGCGCACACCCAGCCCGGTCGCACCCGCAGACCACTGTTCAACTGGTGCTTTACGGTAAGTCGCCGAACAGTCGATATGCAGCCAACCTTGTTTATAGTTCTCAACAAAGTGCGACAGGAAGCCCGCCGCCGTACTTGCACCCGCCGGATACGCCGCGCTTCCGGTATTGTTCAGTTCCGCAAAGTTAGATGGCAGCTGGCTACGGTGGAACTCCGCCAGCGGCAGACGCCAGAACGGTTCGTTCTCCTGGGCGGCACTCTCCAGTAGGCGACTGGCCAACGCATCGTCAAAACTGAACAGCGCGTGATAATCATTACCCAGCGCGGTTTTCGCCGCACCGGTGAGTGTCGCGGCATCGATAATCAGTTCCGGTTTCTGCGCACTGGCGTCAATCAGGCCATCTGCCAGAACCAGACGCCCTTCCGCATCGGTGTTCATGACTTCGACTTTTTTACCGTTGCGATAGGTAATGATATCGCCCAGTTTGAACGCGTTGCCGCTAATCAGGTTATCCGCACAGCAGAGGAACAGCTTCACGCGCTTGTTCAGACCGCGCGTAATGGCAAATGCCAGCGCCCCGGTAACCGTTGCCGCACCGCCCATGTCAGACTTCATTGAGTCCATAAACGCGGTCTGTTTGATGCTGTAGCCGCCGGAATCAAAGGTGATGCCTTTACCTACCAGGCACGCGTACACCGGCGCTTCTTTATCGCCAGTTGGGTTGTAATCCAGCGCCAGCAATACCGGGGAACGTTCTGAACCACGCCCGACAGTGTGCAGCCCCATATAACCTTGATCACGAAGATCTTCACCTTTGGTGATCCGGTAAGTCACACGATCGCCTGCGACGTTGCTGATCAGATCAACAGCACGCTGTGCCAGTTGCGATGGCCCCAGTTCTTCTGCTGGTGCGTTGATGGTGTCACGCACCCAGTCGATGATCATCAGGCGGTTATCCAGTTCCTGGCGCTGGGCATCGTCCAGATCCGGCCACTCCACTTTACGCGTGCCTTTCGGGGCTTTGTAACCTTGCCAGAATGCCCAGCAACGATCCGCATCCCAGCCTTCACCGCTTAGCTGAACATGCTTGATGCCCAGACCGTCAATCTTGCGCGCCGCACGCTGGATCAGCCCCAGATCGTCTGCCCCGTTCAAATGCAGGGTAATACCATCATTATTAATGCTGTAAGTCGCTTTTTCTCCCCAGCGCGCGTCGGCAGGTTGGGTCGAGAGGGTAATCTTCATCGCTTCTGTCATTTTAGTTATCCTTATTTGTAAAAGGGCCGCCAGTTGGCAGCCCCAGGATTTTTCCGCTAAATGATTCGCGTTGCAGGAAGGCGGCAAGTGAGTGAAGCCCCAGGAGCATAGATAACTATGTGACTGGGGTGAACGAGCGCAGCCAACGCATCTGCGGCGTGAAGCATGACGCGGAAATCACTCGGCTTCGTCCAGCCAGACTAATAAAATCGCTTCGAGGATTTTCTCGTTGGACGCCTGCGGGTCGTCGTCGAAATCTTCCAGATCGCAAATCCACTGATGCATATCGGTGAATCGAACCGTTTTCGGATCAAGATCGGGATATGCATCGTACAGTGCTTCGCCAATTTCGCGGCTATCGGTCCACTTAAGTCCCATACTAACCTCTGTTAATGCTCACGCGCATGGTTGATAGTGTAACGCGGAATTTCGACCACTAAATCTTCGTCGGTAACGCGCGCCTGGCAGCTTAAACGGCTTTCCGGCTCCAGCCCCCAGGCTTTGTCCAGCATGTCGTCTTCCTGCTCTGAGCTTTCCGGCAGCGAATCAAAACCTTCACGAACGATGCAGTGGCAGGTGGTGCAAGCACAGGATTTTTCACAGGCGTGTTCAATCTCGATGCCGTTACGCAGCGCAACGTCGAGAATGGTTTCACCGCTATTCGCTTCCAGAACAGCGCCATCAGGACAGAGATCCTGATGAGGCAAAATAACAATCTTTGGCATATTAAACCTCGTCCACGGAATGGCCCTTCAGCGCACGACGAACCGACTGGTCCATGCGGCGAGCGGCGAAATCCTGGGTTTGTTTGTCTACGTTTTTAATCGCTTGTTCGATGGCGTCAACATCATCGCCCTGCGCCACTTCACTCAGGTGAGCGGCAGCATCGTCAATGACCTGACGTTCTGCGGCGCTTAACAGCGCGGCATCAGCAGCCAGCGCGCCGTGCAAACTTTCCAGCACACGGGCCGCTTCTACTTTTTGTTCAGCCAGCATACGGGCTTTTACGTCCTGCTCAGCATAGCTCATTGAGTCTTTGATCATCGAAGCGATTTCACTGTCGGTCAGACCATAAGACGGTTTAACCTGAATAGACGCCTCAACGCCGGTGGATTTCTCCATCGCCGTCACGCTCAAAAGACCATCAGCATCGACCTGAAACGTTACGCGAATATGCGCGCCGCCAGCCGGTAGCGCCGGAATACCACGCAGCGCAAAACGTGCCAGCGAGCGGCAGTCCTGCACCAGCTCACGCTCACCCTGCATTACATGGATAGACATCGCCGTCTGACCATCTTTAAAGGTGGTGAAATCCTGGGCGCGCGCCACCGGAATTGTGGTGTTACGCGGGATCACTTTCTCCACCAGGCCACCCATGGTTTCGAGGCCCAGCGACAGCGGGATCACATCAAGTAACAGCATTTCGCTGTCCGGCTTGTTACCCACCAGAATATCCGCCTGAATCGCCGCGCCAATAGCGACGACTTTATCCGGGTCGATGGAAGTCAGCGGTGGACGACCGAAAAATTCGCCCACTCGTTCACGCACCAGTGGAACGCGAGTAGAACCACCAACCATCACCACTTCCAGTACGTCGTCAGCCTCAACGCCCGCGTCTTTCAGCGCACGACGACAAGCCAGTAAGGTTCGTTTTACCAATGGCGCGATCAGTTCGTTGAATTGTTCACGGCTGATTTCACCCTGCCAGCCCGCAACACTCACGGTCACAGAGTCCGCATCGCTCAGCGCGATTTTGGCCGCAATGGCGGCATCCAGCAGTTCACGCTGAACGCGGTTATCGCTACGGTCAGGAATGCCCGCCTGTTCGCGAATGTAATCTGCTAACAGATGGTCAAAGTCATCGCCGCCGAGCGCGGAATCACCGCCGGTCGCCAGCACTTCGAACACGCCGCGACTTAAGCGCAGAATGGAAATATCAAACGTCCCGCCACCGAGGTCATAAACAGCGATCACGCCTTCCTGACCGGAATCCAGCCCGTAGGCGATAGCCGCAGCGGTCGGTTCGTTAAGCAAGCGCAGAACATGCAGCCCAGCCAGACGCGCCGCGTCTTTGGTGCCCTGACGCTGGGCATCGTCAAAGTACGCCGGAACGGTGATAACGACACCATCCAAGTCGCCTGCCAGGGCTTCAGTTGCCCGCGCCGCCAGTGCTTTGAGGATGTCCGCAGAAACGCGCACCGGATTCAGCAATCCCGCTGCTGTTTCAATCATCGGCAAGCCGTTTTCGCTGGCCTGGAATTGATAAGGCAAATGCGGGTAGCGTTGCTGGATATCAGCCAGCGAGCGCCCCATCAGGCGTTTAACAGAACTAATGGTGTTGGCGGTGTCAAGCGCTGCGTTAGTGCGCGCGTCATAACCCACCGAATGCCCCTGCTGTTGATAGTGAACAACAGAGGGCAGCAGGTGACGGCCTTCATGGTCGGCTAACGTTTCGGCCTGACCGCTGCGCACTGTCGCCACCAGCGAGTTGGTTGTGCCCAGGTCAATACCGGCCGCCAGACGACGCTGATGCGGCGCAGCACTCAAACCAGGTTCACTAATTTGTAATAAGGCCATGTTTAGCTTCCAGAAATTAAAAATCGAGCAGTTTTTCTTCGAGTTGTTCGGCACTGCTTCGCAGTTTATCGAGAAAACGCAGCTTACGCACGGTATCCGCCGCCGCGTCCCACGTCTCGTTGTCTAACTGTTCAACCATCAACTGATGGCGGGTATCAAACATCTTTTTCACACGTTTGATAAAGCTTTCCAGCCGCGCTTCATCTTTCGCCTGTTCGATCTCGTCCAGTTCTTCGCGCAGCTCCAGCTGTTCCATCAGGAACGCGGTGTCGCGCACAGTATGCTGCTCACTGGCGAGATCAAAACCGTGCAAAGAAAGTAAATATTCCGCGCGCATTAACGGATGACGCAGCGTTTGCCAGGCCTGGTTAATGGTTGCAGATTGCTGTACGGCGGCGAGTTGTTCCGCCTGGCTTCCGCTGGCGAATTTATCAGGATGATACTGACGTTGTAGATCCTGAAAACGCAGGCTCAGTGCCTGGGTATCGAGTTGATAACGGGCAGGCAAGCCAAAGAGGGTGAAGTAATCCATAACATTCTCAGGGCTGCGATCCGCCGCAATAACGACGAATCAGGTAAAACAAACCCCACGCGCAGCTGACCACGGTGGGGTTATCGGTATGCGCATCAAACGTGGAAGCTTTCGCCGCAACCACACTCATCTTTGACGTTCGGGTTGGTAAATTTAAACCCTTCGTTCAGGCCTTCTTTTACGAAATCCAGTTGCGTACCGTCCAGAAATTGCAGGCTTTTGCCATCGACCACGACTTTCACGCCTTTGTCTTCAAACACGATGTCTTCCGGCGTCGGTTCGTCAACAAATTCCAGTACATAAGCCATACCTGAACATCCGGAGGTTCTCACACCCAGACGCAGGCCAAACCCTTTGCCGCGGTTAGCCAGAAAGGTATTTACTCGCGCTGCTGCACTGTCGCTCAGTGTAATCGACATAACCAAACCTCAACTCTTATTTTGCTTCACGTTTGCTTTTATAGTCCGCAATGGCGGCTTTGATCGCGTCTTCTGCCAGAATAGAACAGTGAATTTTCACCGGCGGCAGTTCAAGTTCTTCAGCAATATCGGTGTTTTTGATCGCCTGTGCTTCGTCGAGAGACTTCCCTTTCACCCATTCGGTGACCAGGGAGCTGGAAGCGATAGCGGAACCGCAGCCGTAAGTTTTAAAACGCGCGTCTTCAATGATACCTTCATCGTTGACTTTAATCTGCAACTTCATCACGTCGCCACAGGCCGGTGCACCCACCATGCCGCTGCCCACGTTCTCGTCGTTGTTGTCGAAGGAACCCACGTTACGCGGATTCTCGTAATGATCGATAACTTTTTCGCTGTAAGCCATTATAAATTCTCCTGATTCCGATACCGATTAATGATGTGCCCATTCGATGCTGTTCAGATCCACGCCCTGCTTGTACATTTCCCACAGCGGAGAAAGGTCACGCAGACGACCGATGGATTTACGAACTAACTCGATGGTGTAGTCGATCTCTTCTTCAGTAGTAAAACGACCTAAAGAGAAACGGATAGAGCTATGTGCCAGCTCATCGTTCAGCCCCAGCGCGCGCAGCACGTAGGACGGTTCGAGGCTTGCTGACGTACAGGCAGAACCGGAAGAAACCGCAAGGTCTTTCAGCGCCATAATCAGCGACTCACCTTCAACGTAATTAAAGCTGACGTTGAGAATGTTCGGCGCACCGTGTTCCAGGTCACCGTTCAGGTAAACTTCTTCGATATCTTTGATGCCGTTCCACAGACGGTTACGCAGACCGCGCAGACGTTCCATCTCGGTCGCCATCTCTTCTTTTGCGATGCGATAGGCTTCGCCCATACCGACGATCTGGTGAACAGGCAGAGTACCGGAACGCATACCGCGCTCGTGACCGCCGCCGTGCATTTGTGCTTCGATACGTACGCGCGGTTTACGACGCACATACAGCGCACCGATACCTTTCGGGCCGTAGATTTTGTGACCGGAGAAAGACATCAGGTCAACTTTCAACTGGCTCAGGTCGATAGGCAGTTTGCCCACGCTCTGGGTTGCATCAACGTGATAGATAATGCCACGAGCACGGCACATTTCGCCGATAGCCGCGATATCCTGCACCACGCCGATTTCGTTATTTACGTGCATGATGGAAACAAGGATGGTGTCGTCACGCATCGCTGCTTCGAGTTCTTTCAGGTCGATAATACCGTTACGCTGCGGTGCCAGGTAAGTGACTTCAAAACCTTCACGCTCCAGCTGACGGCAGGTATCCAGTACCGCTTTGTGTTCGGTTTTGCTGGTGATGATGTGCTTGCCTTTTTTCTGATAAAAGTTAGCAGCACCTTTGATCGCCAGGTTGTCAGATTCGGTAGCACCAGAGGTAAAGACGATTTCTCGCGGATCAGCGCCAACCAGATCGGCAATCTGATTACGAGCGATATCTACCGCTTCTTCAGCCTGCCAGCCGAAACGGTGAGAACGGGAGGCCGGGTTACCAAAAGTTCCGTCCATCGTCATAAACTGCATCATTTTCTCGGCAACACGCGGGTCCACCGGCGTGGTTGCGGAGTAGTCGAGATAAATCGGTAATTTCATTGCTCTATAAACTCCGTACATCACTCAATGCAAGGAACCAGGCTACCGGCTGGATGTACGACCGTGTTTACGGAGCGCGAGACGCCCCGGCCTGATTCTAATATCTTGTTATCTTTAACCTAACTGTTTCGGGTTTCAGCAAGTTGACAAACTTACGAATCTCCGGGAGCTTACATAAGTAAGTGACCGGAGTGAGTATGTGCAGTCAACGCAGATGCAACACGAAACAGGACGGTTAAATTAAGCGCGTAACTTAACGTCGATCGCGTCTTGTGTGCGGGTGCGTGGCGCGTCGTGAGTATGCTGACGACCAGATACATCCAGCACTTCCTGGTTATTAACCAGTTCGCCTAAAGTAATGTTGTTGAGAAAACCGGTAAGGCGGTCGCTCAAATCACGCCACAGCGCGTGGGTCAGGCATTTATCGCCCCCCTGGCAGCCGCCTTTACCCTGACAACGGGTGGCATCTACAGATTCGTCAACGGCGCTAATCACTTCGCCAACGGCGATGCTGCTGGCATCTTTGCCTAACAGATAACCACCGCCTGGTCCGCGTACGCTGGAAACCAGACCATTTTTACGCAGACGGGAAAACAGTTGTTCCAGATAAGAAAGGGAAATTCCCTGACGTTCGGAAATATCAGCCAACGGTACCGGGCCCGCTTCAGAGTTGAGCGCAACGTCAAGCATTGCGGTCACGGCATAGCGCCCTTTAGATGTCAGTCTCATGTCTTACTTCACCTCAAACTCGCCCCTGCCCGGGGTTTTTTATTGTAAAAGTGGGGGTATTGCATAGCAGGGTCAAGTCTGACATTCCCGAGTAAATTGGTCAACTATTTACTTGACTGATTTAGTCGGGTATTTAACCTTCAGTGCCATTTTTTTATCGTGGCGTTTGTACCTGTTGTCGGGTGCGGCGTAAACACTTTATCCGACCAGGGGTTCAGTACAATGTAGGCCTGACAAGACGCGTTAAGCGCCGCATCAGGCAACCTCGGTTATTCGGCCTTGTTACCTTTATTCTGCTGCTCAATAGAAGCCAGAATCCCGCGCAGGATATTCAACTCCTGGCTTTCCGGGCGCGCACGGGTAAACAGACGACGCAGCTTATTCATCACCTGCCCCGGATGGTTTTCACGGATAAAGCCGGTTGCCAGCAGCGTTTGTTCAAGATGACCGTAAAAACGTTCCAGATCATCGACCAGCGGATACGGCGTCTCGTCATGTTCAACCTGCTCGCTGTTCTCCTGAGTCGCCAGCCAGGCCATGCGCACTTCATAGGCAATAACCTGAACAGCCATCGCCAGGTTCAGCGAACTGTATTCCGGGTTAGCGGCAATGGCGACATGATAATGGCACTTTTGCAACTCTTCATTGGTCAAGCCAACGCGCTCACGACCAAAAACCAGTGCCACCGGCGTATTTGCCGCTTCAGCGACGCTTTTCAAACCGCATTCGCGCGGGTCGAGCATCGGCCATGGCAGCGTGCGGGAACGTGCGCTGGTGCCAACCACCAGGCTACAACCGGCTAACGCTTCGTCGAGCGTATCGACAATGTGAGCATTACCAATCACGTCGCTGGCCCCTGCTGCCAGAGCAATCGCCTGGGAGTCAGGTTTCACTAGTGGATTAACCAGCCACAGATTGGTTAATCCCATTGTTTTCATGGCACGGGCAACAGAACCCATATTGCCGGTGTGTGACGTCTCCACCAGCACAATTCGAATATTTTGCAGCATTGTCTTTCTTCATCTAAAGATTATTCGCGCATCTTATCATAAAACGAAGACAGATGCCGATCTCGCTGCTATACTCTGCGCCGTTTTCCCGTTCTTTAACATCCAGTGAGAGAGACCGATGCATCCGATGCTGAACATCGCCGTGCGCGCAGCGCGCAAGGCGGGTAATTTAATTGCCAAAAACTATGAAACCCCGGACGCTGTAGAAGCGAGCCAGAAAGGCAGTAACGATTTCGTGACCAACGTAGATAAAGCTGCCGAAGCGGTGATTATCGACACGATTCGTAAATCTTACCCACAGCACACCATCATCACCGAAGAAAGCGGTGAACTTGAAGGTACCGATCAGGATGTTCAATGGGTTATCGATCCACTGGATGGCACTACCAACTTTATCAAACGCCTGCCGCACTTCGCGGTATCTATTGCCGTTCGTATCAAAGGCCGCACTGAAGTTGCTGTGGTTTATGATCCTATGCGTAACGAACTGTTCACCGCGACTCGCGGTCAGGGCGCACAGCTGAACGGCTACCGTCTGCGCGGCAGCACCGCTCGCGATCTCGACGGTACTATTCTGGCGACCGGCTTCCCGTTCAAAGCAAAACAGTACGCTACCACTTACATCAACATCGTCGGCAAACTGTTCAACGAATGTGCAGACTTCCGTCGTACTGGTTCTGCGGCGCTGGATCTGGCTTACGTTGCCGCTGGTCGTGTTGACGGTTTCTTTGAAATCGGTCTGCGTCCGTGGGATTTCGCCGCAGGTGAGCTGCTGGTTCGTGAAGCGGGCGGTATCGTCAGCGACTTCACCGGTGGTCATAACTACATGCTGACCGGTAACATCGTTGCCGGTAACCCGCGCGTTGTTAAAGCCATGCTGGCGAACATGCGTGACGAGTTAAGCGACGCCCTGAAGCGTTAATTTCTCTGGCGGGTGATTTCTCTCACCCGCCCTCGCCTTTCAGGCGCTATTCCGAAATGCTTCCGCTCTGCTTTACTTTCTTTCGTCACTCTCCCACCATCTTTCCCCGATTAATGGATGATAAAGAAGTCGCAAGGAAAGGTTATGGCACTGCCAGTGAACACACGCGTTCTCAAAATTCTGTTTATTCTCTTTGTTGTTGCCTTCTGCGTTTATTTAGTGCCGCGCGTTGCCATCAACTTCTTCTATTATCCCGACGACAAAATTTACGGTCCTGATCCCTGGTCTGCGGAATCTGTTGAATTTACGGCTAAAGATGGCACACGGCTACAAGGCTGGTTTATCCCCTCTTCGACAGGCCCCGCTGACAACGCCATCGCAACCATCATTCATGCTCACGGCAATGCCGGAAATATGTCCGCCCACTGGCCGCTGGTCAGTTGGTTACCCGAGCGTAATTTCAACGTTTTTATGTTTGATTATCGCGGGTTTGGTAAATCAAAAGGCACGCCTTCTCAGGCCGGATTGCTGGACGATACGCTAAGTGCCATCAATGTGGTGCGCCATCGCAGTGATGTAAACCCACAACGACTGGTGCTGTTCGGGCAGAGTATTGGCGGGGCGAATATTCTTGATGTTGTTGGTCAGGGTGATCGTGAGGGCATACGTGCAGTGATCCTCGACTCCACATTTGCCTCTTATGCAACCATCGCCAACCAGATGATCCCCGGCAGTGGCTACTTACTTGATGAGAGTTACAGCGGCGAAAATTACATCGCCAGCGTCAGCCCGATCCCAGTTTTACTCATTCACGGTAAGGCCGATCACGTTATCCCATGGCAGCACAGCCAAAAGTTGTATGATCTGGCAAAAGAGCCAAAACGTTTAATCTTAATCCCTGACGGCGAACACATTGATGCTTTTTCCGATCGTCACGGTGATGTTTATCGCGAACAAATAGTGGATTTTATCCTTAGCACGTTGAATCCGCACAACTAACCCATGATCGCTAGCGCGATAATCATTCACAAATCCACCTTTAGACGAGCTAATTCACTGGTCAGAACAGTTTAAGATGAGAAAAATTCTGTGACGCTTGCCAACATTTCTGATGATTAGCATTCCCTTCGCCATTTCCCTGGGCAAACTTTAGCTATTCTTATCAATTATGCTTATGGGAGATCTACAGATGATGCCTACGCTTGCTTCACCATCTGTCCTTTCGGCTCCCCAGCGCCGCTGCCAGATCTTGCTGACACTCTTTCAGCCGGGGTTGACCGCCACCACGGCAACCTTCAGCAAGCTTAATGGTGTGGATGATGATATTGCCAGTCTTGATATCAGCGAAACAGGACGGGAGATCCTGCGCTATCATCAACTCACACTGACTACTGGTTATGACGGTAGCTACCGGGTTGAAGGCACAGTGCTTAACCAACGTTTGTGTTTATTTCATTGGCTACGACGTGGTTTCCGTCTGTGTCCGTCATTTATTACCAGCCAATTCACACCCGCTCTGAAGAGTGAACTAAAGCGGCGCGGAATTTCGCGTAACTTTTACGACGATACCAATCTACAAGCGTTAGTGAATCTCTGCTCTCGACGGCTACAAAAACGCTTTGAATCGCGCGATATTCATTTCCTGTGTCTGTATCTGCAATATTGCTTGCTGCAACACCACGCTGGCATTACGCCTCAGTTTAATCCGCTCCAACGTCGCTGGGCAGAATCCTGCCTGGAATTTCAGGTAGCGCAGGAAATTGGACGCCACTGGCAGCGTCGGGCGCTCCAGCCTGTACCGCCTGATGAGCCACTATTTATGGCATTACTTTTTTCCATGTTGCGAGTTCCCGATCCAATTCGGGATGCGCATCAGCGGGATAGACAATTGCGTCAGTCTATCAAACGTCTGGTAAACCATTTTCGTGAGCTGGGAAATGTTCGTTTTTATGATGAACAGGGGTTATGCGATCAGCTTTATACTCACCTCGCCCAGGCGTTAAATCGCAGTTTGTTTGCCATCGGTATTGATAACACCCTGCCAGAAGAGTTCTCCAGACTGTACCCACGCCTGGTGCGCACCACCCGCGCGGCGCTGACCGGATTTGAAAGTGAATACAGCGTCCATCTTTCTGATGAGGAAAGCGGTCTGGTCGCGGTGATTTTCGGTGCCTGGCTAATGCAGGAAAACGATCTGCATGAAAAACAGATTATTCTACTGACCGGGAATGATAGCGAGCGTGAAGCGCAGATTGAGCAGCAGTTACGTGAACTAACGTTACTGCCGCTCAACATTAAGCATATGTCGGTAAAAGCATTTTTGCAGAGAGGTGCTCCACGCGGCGCGGCACTGATTATTGCGCCTTACACCACGCCGTTACCGCTCTTTTCACCACCGCTGATCTACACAGATCTGACGCTGACAACACACCAACAGGAGCAGATCCGCAAAATGCTCGAATCAGCATGAGGGAATAACTTTCGGGCGCAAGAACATTGCCGGAAGCGCCACCAGCGCCATCACCCAGAACACGCCGTGGCCCAGATATTGATACAGGAAACCGGCGAAGACGGTCATGATGGCGATACTACCGCCCATTGCAACGGCAGAGTAAACCGCCTGCAAACGGATGACTTCGCTACCCTGGCGGGCGGCAATATAACGCATGGCCGCCAGGTGGCAGACCGTGAAGGTGCCGCAATGCAGAATTTGCACCACTATCAACCACGGCAACGCCGTCGTTGCTCCCATAATTCCCCAGCGCATTACACCGCTAATCGCCGAGATCAGCAGCATATCGCGTGCACTACAACGGCGGAAAAGTTTATTACTCAGCGCAAAAATAATGACTTCTGCCACCACGCCCAGCGACCACAAATAGCCCACCGCTGAAGCAGAATACCCAGCTGCCTGCCAGTAAATAGCGCTAAAACCGTAATAGGCTGCATGCGCTCCCTGTAATAAACAAACGCAGGCCAGAAAGCGCCAGTTCTGGCGGACCAGTGTCAGCCAGGCTGGCCCTCCCGTGCTCTCCTGCTGACGGCTAGCCCCTTGTGGCTGAATCGTTGGACGAATGAGAAATCCAAGCAGCATGGACGCCACGCCCAACGTCAACAGCGCGAGGATCACCCGATAATCCAACATACTGACCAGTTTGCCTGTCAGCGCCGAGCCAATGACAAACGCCACCGAGCCCCACAGTCGCACTTTGCCGTAATCAAGCGGGAACTGTTTTTGCCATGTATTCGCCAGTGCATCGGTCAACGGTACCAGCGGTGAGAAAAAGAGGTTAAAGCCAATCATCACCACCATCAACCACGCTACATGCGCCCCCGCCCAGAAGGCGACAGCAAAGAGAAGTGTCAGCAGTGCCAGTACGCGCAAGGCGGAAATCAGGCGGGAAGGATCGCTAACGCGTGGCGCGATGAGCAAACTCCCGAGAAAACGGGCAACCAGACCAGCCCCCAATAACAGGCCGATAGTTTCTGGCGTTAAGCCAATCCCCTTAAGCCAGACGCTCCAGAAAGGTAGAAAAATGCCGTAACTAAAAAAGTATGTGAAATAACCGAGCGCCAACCAGCGCGTGGATTGCAAAACCATGAGTCCCTCCCGTCAGGAGGCGTTAGTCTGGGGTTAATCAAATGTTGGTGCAAGTTGAAAAATAAGAATATTCGAGCCTGCTTCCCGATGTCTGTAACGCCTGTTCGCAAGCACTAAAAAAGCTGCGCCCCACAACGCACCTTGCAAAATTATTGCGTATTTATGCCGTTACGCTTGCCAAACGTTCCTGCACAATGGCGATGAAATCGCGTAATGCCGGTTTCATTTCGCCTTTCTTCCACGCCATTAGTAGGGCAATGGAAGGCACATTTCCGGCAATTGGCCGAAATACCACCTGCCCGGTATTAAAATTATTCATATAACCGGGTATCAAAGTTACGCCAAGCCCCATCCCCACCAAATTCATCGTTACCAGAATATTGGTTGCCACCTGGACGATATTCGGCTGGCTGTTTTCTTGCGCAAACCACTCCTTAACGATCGGCGCAAGCGAACCGGAATACGCCGGATCGGTACTAACGAAATTCACGCCATCCAGCTGCGCGGCGGTGATCTCTTTTTCTTGTGCTAAAGGATGATCAACCGGCAACACTACCACTAATGGTTCGTCAAAAAGTTCCAGATAATCAATCTCCGGGCTATAGACAGGATGGCGCATTAAGCCGACATCCAGTTCACCACGGCGAATTTTTTCTTCCTGTTCCGTGGTAATTAAACTCACCAATTCGATCAAAGTTTCTGGCTGTTTCAGTCGGAACATGGGCAATACTTTTGGCAGTAAATTCACTTCCGCCGATGGCACAAAACCGATGATTAAATGCTTATCTTCCTGAACAATTTTCCGCGCCCGTTGTTTGGCATTTTCCGCTTGATCCAGGATTGCCTGCGCGTCCTGGAGAAAACATTCTCCCGCCGCCGTCAACGCGACTTTACGTTTATCACGTACCAGTAGCGGAACACCAACACAGTTTTCGAGATCGCGGATCTGGCTGCTTAACGAAGGCTGTGAGGTATGCAGTTTTTCCGCCGCACGGGTAAAGTTCAGTGCCTGCGCCACTGCGACGAAATAGCGTAAATGCCGTAGTTCCATCACCTTCCCCTTGTTATCGAAAAAACGTCTCAGTTGGTAGAAATTAACTATTTCACATATCAGCAACCAACCAGCAACATCCTTATGGCACAAAAATAGAAGGTCAATACATCTTATCTTTCAGGATTAAAAAATATGACCACACCCTCAGATTTGAACATTTACCAACTGATTGACACCCAAAACGGTCGGGTTACTCCGCGTATTTATACCGACCCGGATATTTACCAACTGGAGCTTGAGCGCATTTTCGGTCGTTGCTGGCTGTTTCTCGCTCATGAAAGCCAGATCCCTAAACCCGGTGATTTTTTTAACACCTACATGGGAGAAGATGCGGTTGTCGTGGTGCGCCAGAAAGACGGCAGCATCAAGGCGTTTCTCAACCAATGCCGCCACCGGGCCATGCGTGTGAGTTATGCCGATTGCGGCAACACTCGCGCCTTTACCTGCCCGTATCATGGCTGGTCTTATGGTATTAACGGCGAGTTGATTGATGTACCGCTGGAACCTCGCGCCTACCCACAAGGGCTGTGTAAATCCCACTGGGGGTTAAACGAAGTTCCCTGTGTGGAGAGTTATAAGGGGCTGATTTTTGGCAACTGGGATACCTCCGCGCCGGGCCTGCGTGATTACCTGGGTGACATTGCCTGGTATCTGGATGGCATGCTGGATCGTCGCGAAGGCGGTACCGAAATTGTCGGCGGCGTACAAAAGTGGGTGATCAACTGCAACTGGAAATTCCCGGCAGAGCAGTTCGCCAGTGACCAGTATCATGCTCTGTTCAGCCATGCTTCTGCCGTTCAGGTATTAGGGGCGAAAGATGATGGCAGCGATAAGCGTCTCGGTGATGGACAAACCGCCCGCCCGGTGTGGGAAACCGCCAAAGATGCGCTGCAATTTGGTCAGGACGGTCACGGTAGCGGTTTCTTCTTTACTGAAAAACCGGATGCTAATGTCTGGGTCGATGGCGCGGTTTCCAGCTATTACCGCGAAACCTATGCCGAAGCAGAACAACGTTTAGGTGAAGTTCGCGCCCTGCGCCTGGCGGGTCATAACAATATTTTCCCCACGCTTTCCTGGCTCAACGGCACTGCCACACTCCGCGTCTGGCATCCGCGCGGCCCTGATCAAGTTGAAGTGTGGGCGTTCTGTATTACTGACAAAGCCGCCTCCGATGAAGTTAAAGCCGCTTTTGAAAACAGCGCCACTCGTGCTTTTGGTCCTGCTGGTTTTCTCGAGCAGGATGACTCGGAGAACTGGTGTGAAATCCAGAAATTGCTGAAAGGTCACCGCGCCCGCAACAGTAAACTTTGTCTGGAAATGGGACTTGGTCAGGAAAAACGTCGCGACGACGGCATTCCAGGCATTACAAACTATATCTTCTCAGAAACGGCCGCCCGTGGAATGTATCAACGCTGGGCCGATCTCCTGAGCAGCGAAAGCTGGCAGGAAGTGCTCGATAAAACCGCCGCATACCAGCAGGAGGTGATGAAATGAGTGCGCAGGTTTCACTGGAGTTACATCACCGCATTAGCCAGTTTCTCTATCACGAAGCCAGTCTGCTGGATGACTGGAAATTTCGTGACTGGCTGGCGCAGCTCGACAAAGAGATTCGTTACACCATGCGCACCACGGTTAACGCGCAAACGCGTGACCGCCGCAAAGGCGTTCAGCCACCGACAACCTGGATTTTTAATGACACCAAAGACCAGCTGGAGCGGCGAATCGCGCGTCTGGAAACGGGCATGGCCTGGGCGGAAGAGCCGCCGTCGCGCACCCGTCACTTAATCAGCAACTGCCAGGTAAGCGAAACCGACACCCCAGACGTGTTTGCTGTTCGGGTAAATTATCTGCTTTATCGGGCACAAAAAGAGCGCGATGAAACGTTCTATGTCGGGACTCGTTTTGACAAAGTTCGTCGTCTGGAAGATGGCAACTGGCGCTTGCTGGAACGGGATATCGTCCTGGATCAAGCGGTGATCACGTCCCATAACCTGAGTGTACTGTTCTGATGAATCGAATTTATGCGTGTCCCGTTGCGGATGTGCCGGAGGGTGAGGCTCTCCGGATCGATACCTCGCCCGTCATCGCCCTGTTCAACGTTGGCGGCGAGTTTTATGCCATTAACGATCGTTGCAGTCATGGTAATGCGTCGATGTCAGAAGGGTATCTGGAAGATGATGCTACGGTAGAGTGCCCACTGCACGCCGCCAGTTTTTGCCTGAAAACGGGGAAAGCGTTATGCCTGCCCGCCACCGATCCGCTAACCACTTATCCAGTACACGTTGAAGGTGGTGATATCTTCATCGACTTACCGGAGGCGCAGCCATGAGCGATCTGCATAACGAGTCCATCTTTATTACTGGTGGCGGATCGGGATTAGGACTGGCGCTGGTCGAGCGATTTATCGAAGAAGGCGCGCAGGTTGCCACGCTGGAACTGTCGGCGGCAAAAGTCGCCAGTCTGCGTCAGCGATTTGGCGAACATATTCTGGCGGTGGAAGGTAACGTGACCTGCTATGCCGATTATCAACGCGCGGTCGATCAGATCCTGACTCGTTCTGGCAAGCTGGATTGTTTTATCGGCAATGCGGGCATCTGGGATCACAATGCCTCACTGGTTAATACTCCCGCAGAGACGCTCGAAACCGGCTTCCACGAGCTGTTTAACGTCAACGTACTCGGTTACCTGCTGGGCGCAAAAGCCTGCGCTCCGGCGTTAATCGCCAGTGAAGGCAGCATGATTTTCACACTGTCAAATGCCGCCTGGTATCCCGGCGGCGGTGGCCCGCTGTACACCGCCAGTAAACATGCCGCAACCGGACTTATTCGCCAACTGGCCTATGAACTGGCACCGAAAGTACGGGTGAATGGCGTTGGGCCATGCGGTATGGCCAGCGATCTACGCGGCCCACAGGCGCTCGGGCAAAGTGAAACCTCGATAATGCAGTCTCTGACGCCGGAGAAAATTGCCGCCATATTACCGCTGCAATTTTTCCCGCAACCGGCGGATTTTACGGGTCCGTATGTGATGTTGGCATCGCGGCGCAATAATCGCGCATTAAGCGGTGTGATGATCAACGCTGATGCGGGTTTAGCGATTCGCGGCATTCGCCACGTAGCGGCTGGGCTGGATCTTTAAGGAAGCACGATGAAAGAAAAAACGATCATTATTGTCGGTGGCGGGCAAGCGGCGGCAATGGCTGCGGCCTCGCTACGCCAGCAAGGGTTCACCGGTGAGCTGCATCTGTTTTCCGATGAGCAACATCTTCCTTATGAACGCCCCCCGCTCTCGAAATCCATGTTGCTGGAAGATTCCCCGCAGTTACAGCAGGTGTTACCTGCTCACTGGTGGCAGGAAAACAATGTTCATCTGCATTCTGGCGTAACCATCAAAACGCTGGGCCGCGACACAAGAGAGTTAGTGTTAACCAACGGCGAAAGTTGGCACTGGGATCAGCTGTTTATGGCAACCGGCGCGGCAGCCCGACCGCTGCCATTGCTTGATGCACTGGGAGAACGCTGCTTTACCCTGCGCCATGCCGGCGATGCCGCCAGACTGCGAGAAGTTCTGCAGCCCGAACGGTCAGTCGTGATTGTCGGTGCCGGAACTATTGGTCTGGAACTGGCTGCCAGCGCCACGCAGCATGGATGTAAGGTGACAGTGATTGAACTGGCGGCAACCGTCATGGGCCGTAATGCACCACCGCCCGTGCAACACTATCTTTTACAGCGCCATCAGCAGGCTGGTGTGAGCATTCTGCTCAATAATGCCATTGAACATGTGGTCGATGGTGAAAAAGTAGAACTGACGCTGCAAAGTGGCGAAACGCTTCAGGCCGATGTGGTGATTTACGGTATTGGTATCAGCGCCAACGACCAACTGGCTCGCGAGGCCAACCTTGATACTGCCAATGGTATTGTCATTGATGAAGCTTGCCGCACCTGCGATCCCGCGATCTTTGCCGGTGGCGATGTGGCAATCACCCGTCTTGATAATGGTGCACTACACCGCTGCGAAAGCTGGGAAAACGCCAATAACCAGGCGCAAATTGCCGCTGCCGCAATGTTGGGGCTACCGCTTCCGCGACTGCCGCCGCCGTGGTTCTGGAGCGATCAGTACAGTGATAACTTACAGTTTATTGGCGATATGCGTGGCGATGACTGGATTTGTCGTGGCAACCCGGAAACTCAGAAGGCGATTTGGTTTAATCTGCAAAACGGCGTGCTTATCGGTGCGGTAACACTGAATCAGGGCCGTGAGATTCGCCCAATCCGCAAATGGATCCAGAGCGGCAAAACGTTTGATGCGAAACTGCTGATAGATGAGGACATCGCGCTTAAATCACTGTAACCAGGATAATTAGCGAATATCTCAACGCCTGGGGCGTGGCGAGGTACCAGAGTGTGTATTACGTTTAAATCACATTATCTTGCAAAGGGATTGGTTATGAACACACTACGTTATTTTGATTTTGGTGCTGCCCGCCCCGTTTTGTTATTAATTGCCCGTATCGCCGTGGTCTTAATTTTCATTATTTTTGGTTTTCCCAAAATGATGGGCTTTGACGGTACGGTCCAATATATGGCCTCGCTGGGCGCGCCAATGCCGATGCTGGCAGCGATTATTGCGGTAGTTATGGAAGTGCCCGCCGCGATTTTAATCGTACTTGGCTTTTTCACCCGTCCGCTGGCGGTGCTGTTTATTTTCTACACGCTGGGTACGGCGGTGATTGGTCACCATTACTGGGATATGACCGGCGATGCGGTTGGGCCAAATATGATTAATTTCTGGAAGAATGTCAGTATCGCTGGCGCATTCCTGCTGTTGGCAATTACCGGGCCGGGGGCAATTTCTCTCGATCGGCGTTAAAAACATGCCGGATGCGGCGTGAACGCCTTATCCGGCATTTTATAAATTACAGTAACGCAATCCGCAACGACATCTCTGACGTTATTGATTCCCCCGGAGCAAGCGCAATGAGGTCACCTCCTTCCGGACGATGATGGTCATCCGGCGCATGGCTCATCGGTTCCAGACAGAAGAAATCAAACGCATATCCTTTATCAAACGCCGGATCGGAAACAAAGATGAAATAACATGGTGCAGGCGGCGTCGTTTCCATGATGATGGCATAACCCTCCTGCGGCTGCTCAATGCGGGCCTGACCATTCCATCCGGCAAAGCCATTGTTCACCCACTGGTGCGGCAACGGCGCGAGCTGGTTGAAATCCAGCTCCTGCGGTAGCTGCTCGCAAAACTCACCCGCCAGCCACTGCTCCCGCTCCAGCCAGTAACCGCTCGCCTGCGCCTGAATCCGCGTTTGTGGTGACAACGGAAAATAAGGATGCCAGCCGGTACCAAATGGCAGCGTCTCTGTCCCTTGGTTGGTGACAGAGAGCGTCACCGTCAGCGTATCTGCCGTTAAATGAAACGCCTGACTTACCCGATACTGATAAATACCTGTGCGATGTTCATATACCAGACACAAGCTTTCATCGCTGCGCGAGACACATTGCCACTCGCCCAGCCAGCCGTCGCCGTGCAGATAGTGCGCATCCCATTCAATATTCGGTTGCAGTTGATACTCACGCCCCTGCCAGACAAAATGGTTGCCGCTCACCCGGTTTGCAAACGGCACCAGCGGAAAACAAGAGGCATCGGTTGCCACACCGCTTTTTTTACCGGGACGTAAGAGCGGCGTCGCGTCACGCCAGAAGCCTTCGATGACGCCGCCCCGGTCAGAAACGTCCAGCTTTAGCGGCCCGTGAGATAAGGTATAGATGGTCATCCGCTGACTCCTTAATCCGGGAAGTTAATCACAACTTTCCCGCATTTACCGCTCGCCATCAGCGCATAGGCATCTCCTGCCTGTTCCAGTGAGAAGCGATGGGTAATGGCATTACGCGGCCACAGTTTCCAGTCCGTTAAATCGTGGGCGCATTTTTCCATATGGAACAGACTGGTCACCCAGGAGCCAATAATCCGCCGTTGATGATGCATCAGATCAGCGCTAACCTCGAACTCCACTTTTCCGGTTTCCCCGATGTAAACCACCCGTCCCCAGTCAGCAGTGGATTGCAACGCCAGTAAGCGACCTGCGGCATTACCGGAACAATCGAGCGCAACATCCGCGCCACCGTGGGTGAGTTCGGCGATAATCTGCGGCAGACCTTCGGTCGTTGCTAAATAGCCGTGATCCATCACCCCTAACTGTTTTGCCATCGCCAGACGTTCCGGCAGCATATCAACGCCGATGATCCTTTTTGCACCGCGACCTTTCGCCAGCATCATCGCCATCATGCCGACCGGCCCCAGACCGACCACTAGCACGTTATCACTGCCGGAAACTTCGCCGCGCAAAATCCCTTCATACGCTGTACCAACGCCGCAACTGATAAACGCACCATCTTCATAGCTCAGCGCGTCCGGCAGGAGGATCAGATCTTTTTCTTCCGCCAGCAGGTATTCGGCATGACCGCCGTCACGCTGCCAGCCGTAAGCGGCTTTTCCTTCGCCAGTACAAGAGATAGGAAAACCGCGACGGCAGTTCGGGCAAAAACCACAGCCAGAAATGTGATACACCAGCACGCGGTCGCCCTCTTTAAAATGGCGACAACCTTGCCCCATCGCCACAATTTGCCCGCACGGTTCATGACCGTTGATAAATCCCTGGTATAACGGTTTATCGGGCACCGCCGCCGTGGCACGGTGTTGATGATAGATATAGTGGACATCGCTTCCGCAAATCCCGGAGGATTTCATTTTAATCAGTACCTGGTTAATCCCCGGTGTCGGCACCGCAACTTCCCGCAGATCGACGGTCGAATTTCCTGGTAAATAAGCTGCCAGCATCGTTTTCATAATTCCCTCATTAACAATACGATTAATTTTCATCCCTGCCGCACCCGCGCCAGGGGCGTTAAGGTTTAGCGTTTCGCTTTACTGCTTCGCTGGGTCAGCAAGATATTCGCCAGAACCGCCACCACGATGATGACGCCGCGCACCACCTGCTGGAAAAAAGAGTTAATCCCGAGCAACACCAGACCGTTACCGATTAGCGTAATCACCAGCACACCAAGCAACGTACCGAACAAGGAACCGCGACCGCCGGAAAGTGCCGTACCGCCGACCACGACCGCAGCGATGACGTCAAACTCCAGACCGTTTGCCGCACCTGCGTTACCAGAACCGAGGCGAGCTGCCAGCAAAATGCCGGTCACCGCCGCTAATAATCCCGAAAGGGTAAAAATAAGAATGCGCACCCGACGAACGTTGATACCGCACAACTGCGCTGCCGTGGCATTACCGCCAACGGCAAAAACCGAGCGCCCGAAGGCGGTTTTGCGGCTGATGAACACAAACAGCGCAAACAACACCATCATGATCAGCGCGGATACTGGCACACCGAGAAATTGTCCCCCCAGCCAGTCCAGTACCTCGTTTTCGTCAATCGGCACTGGCAGGGCGTTAGTCATAAACAGCCCCATTCCGCGCAGGGCGCTCCACAGCCCCAGCGTGGCAACGAAACTGGGCACGTTAAACACGCCGCGCAGCACGCCCGCCAGCGTCCCCATCAGCGCGCCTAACAGCAACACCAGCAGACAAGCAATCGCCAGCGGAACGTCAAATTGCAGCAAAAATGCCAGGCACACCGAGACAAAAGCCACCATTGGTCCAACGCTGACATCAATTTCACCGGAGATAATAATCAGCGTCATTGCCCAGGCGGCGATCCCGATGCTGGCAGCATCGCGCAGCACGTTCATTTGGTTATTCAATGAGATAAAGCCCGGTGCGTTCAGGGAGAAGACCAGATAAAGAATGGCGATTACCACCAGCAAACCAATCTCATTAATATGGCGACTGACAAATTGTTTGAGCGAGACGCTCTTGCCCTGCGGCAATGATAATGACGAAGCAGACATCTTCAGGTTCCTCGGTAAAATTCATCAGTGCACAGACAGAATGGCGGACATCAGCTCATCCACATTGACCGGCGAGTGAAACTCCTGCGAGAACGTACCGTGCTGTAATAACAGGATGCGGTCGCACACCAGCGGCAACTCCTCTACTTCACTGGAGATAAACACCACGCTTTTCCCTTCGGCAGCCAGCTCGCGGACAATACGGTAAATCTGCTGTTTGGCTTCGATATCGACGCCGCGCGTTGGCTCGTCGAGCAATAAAATCTGGCTGGCGGCATAGACCCAACGACCGATCACCACTTTTTGCTGATTGCCGCCAGAAAGCGTGCCAATAGGCGTTTCGCTACTGGCTGCCTTGACCGTCATCCGCTGCATCACCTCTTCGGTCAGGCGGCGGATGGTGGACCATTGCAGCACACCGTTGGCGCTGATTTTTTGCCGATTGGTCAGTACCGTATTTTCGTCAACGCCCAGCCAGGGAATGATCCCCGCTTCTTTGCGGTTTTCTGGCGTATAGCCAATGCCGCGTTTCAGCATCTCGCCGTAATCGGGGCGCGTGATTTTCTCGCCGTTGATAACAATTTCGCCCTGTTCATACGTCTCCAGCCCAACAATCGCCTTCAGCAATTCACTGCGCCCTGCCCCCAGCAGGCCAGCAATGCCGAGCACTTCGCCACGACGCAGGGAAAAACTGATCTCCGTAAGTTTTGGTCTGTGGCGTAACGCGCGAACTTCCAGTACGGTCTGGTCCGCAATCTCCTGAGCTACAACCGGTGCAAGATCAACGTGATCGCGCCCGAGCATCAGCGACACAATATGACGGGTTGAGGTGTTTTCGAGCATCACATCGCCCGCCACCTGACCATCGCGCATAACGGTGGCACAGGAGGCAATGCGGCGAATTTCTTCCATCCGGTGGCTGACATAAATCACCGCCACGCCCAGTGCTGACATTTTTTTCACGGCGCTGATTACCAGTTCAACTTCCGTACTGGCAAGCGAGCTGGTCGGTTCATCAAGGATGACCACGCGCGGTTCGCCTTTCATCACCCGCGCAATTTCCACCAGTTGCTTTTGCGCCGGGCTTAGTGTCGAAACAAGTTGTTCAGGGCTAACATCGACGCCCAGCGCCTGTAAACAACGTCGGGCATCCTGCGCCATTTGCGGGTAATCAATCATGCCGTTGCGGCGGGGCCATTGACCAAGGCAGAGGTTTTCCGCCACCGTCAGCCCCTCCACCAGACTTAATTCCTGATAAACCGCGCGTACCCCCAGTTCAGCGGCACGGCGAGTCAGCGTAGCTTCGTCGCCTTCCAGTCGCGTCTCGCCAATCCAGATATCACCGCTATCCGGACGTTCGCTACCGGTAAGCATTCGAATGAGGGTCGATTTTCCCGCACCGTTTTTACCTAACAGCGCGCGAACTTCGCCTTTATTGAGCGTGAAGTTAACGTTATCCAGCGCAACGACACCGGGGTAACGCTTATTTCCTGCCACCACTTTTGCTACCGGAACTGCCTCTGTTGCCGTGAACATAGGGACCTCTGCGAATCAGCGATTAGGGCAGACCATCAACGTGCGTTGCCAGCCACTGTTTACCGTCTTCCGTTTTGGTATAGAGATCGATTGGCACCTGAATCACTTTTTCACCGTCGGCTTGTTTATTGATAACCTTCAATGTTTGCGCGAAAACAGCATTGCCCATTTTCTTACCGGAAATATCCACTACCGCTTTCAGCACCTGGTTATTTTCCAGTTCCTGAGCAATTTCAGTGGTCATATCTGAACCGAAAACGGCAATTTTTCCAGCCTGATTTTGATTACGTACCGCTTTTACCGCGCCGAGTGTCGCTCCACCCGATTCCCCCATAATGGCGTTGAGATCTGGCGTGGAGATAATCAGTTTTTCACCAACAGAAATCGCTTTATCTAAAACAGTCCCTTCCTGATTAGCGACAATTTTCGCGCCGGGAACGCGGGCTTTTAATACTTCTTCAAACCCTTTACGTCGTTGCACACAAACTTCAAAGGCTTCGCAATTGATGACAGCAATTTTCGGCTGGTCAATTTTGTTGGCAATAAAATAATCGGCGGCAGCGTTACCCAGTTTTTTACCAAATTCCAGCGGATCGCCAACCAGATATGCCGAGACATATTTATCGACACCCTTTTGATTAATACAGGTGTTGTAGCAAATCACCGGAATACCCGCCTCACTGGCGCGGCGAACGGTGCGGCTACTGCCATTTTCAGACACTGCCGACAAAATAATGGCATCGACATTACGCGCCACGAGGGTATCAACAAAGGTACTTTCTTTCGAAATATCGCCCTGGGCGTTAGTTTCAATTAACTGTACCTGTACTGAAGAATCTTTTGCCGCATCCTGAACGCCCTGGCGCACTCCAGCGTAATATCCCTGGGTATCAAGGTATATTGCACCAATGGTCATTTCTTTTTCCGCAGCGTTGGCAAATAGTGTGCTACCTAATAGCGTAGCCATTAATAATAGATTACGGGTTGTTCTCATTTTTTTAGGCATAGTGCATCCTGTAGGGTTTTTATTTACAACGGCTTATTTTAATTATTTGAGCGTGAGCGGCAGCGCGTGCCGCTCAAATATTACAGTTAATAGTGTTTAGTGAACGTAGCTAAAAATAAAAGGCATCACGGTGGTAAATAATGCCGCTTTCGGCCAGGCTGGATTAATCGCCGTCAATTCAGCGCGAGCAGATTCGTATTGCGCAATCTCGCCTAATCCCGCAGCCGCCAGCATCGCCACCATCAGACATTTTTCTTTATGTTGCTGTTGTAAATCGCCATACAGCGATAACAAGTCAGGTTGCGAGACGGCAAAGAAATCCGCTTCGATACTGGTTTTCGCCATCTCTTGCGCCCACTGTTTCATTTCAATAAACAGTTGCTGTGCGGTTTGTTGTTCGCCCAGTAATCGCAGCGCCATCCCTTGCCAGAAGAGATAATCAACCGGTTGATCGTTGTAATAACTGTGGATGTTAATAGTGCGATCACCCGTCGCCGCCAGACGTAAACAACGCGTCGCTGCAGTTTCATCGCCCTGGGCTTTGGCACATATCGCCTGCCAGAACCAGATGTCGTTGTCAGTTTGCCCCGGTAAACGGCCTTCGCTTAAATTCTCCGGATAGTGCAGCGCGGCATGAAGCAGTTCGCTGGCCTGCTGCGGTTGTCTGGCATCAAGGTATTGCCAGGCGCGTAACAACTGGTTGAGGATAAACTGACTGGTGACTTTCCCTTCTCCGCCTTCCCACGGATGGAATTTACGCGTGGCGAGAATCTCTGCCGCTTTGTCGGCCTGACCAGTGAGATGCCACAAATTGAGCAATTCTGCGGTCATGTCATCACGCTTCAGGGCGATTTCCAGATTAGCTTCCAGACGCGCCAGACGTTTTTCTGGTGCAGCACCGGTTAACTTATCCAGCAAATCCCGTTCGAATAGCAAACGTGCATCCTGCGGCGCAAGTTGATAAGCATTATCAAGATAACGCGCAGCCAGTTCATAATCATGCTGCTTATTCCACGCATGGATTGCCAGCCCACGCCATCCGTCGGCAAACTCCGGCGACATCTCAACGCAACGTTGCCATAAGGCAATGGCTTTGCCGTAGCTGCGTTTGTTGTAGTAGAAACAGGCCAGTAAATGCCGGGCAAACCAGCACTCTTCGATACTCTCCAGCGCCGCCACTTCTTCCAGCGTATTAGGGAAACGGACAAACTGCGAGAAGACATCAATAGCTTTTGCGACCAGTTCTCCGCGTTCAGCTTTTGGCAGCAAACTGGCTTGCAGGTAAAGCGGTAGCGTGCGCTGACAGTCCAGTGCGTTCAGCATCTCTGCCGCCAGAGCGGGCATGCCCCAGTTAATCAGTTGCCCGGCGGTCATCAGGGCGTTAACGTCGCGTCCCTGACACAGACCTCGCCACTGTACGAGGGCAGATTCGCTACAACCATCGAACCAGTTCAGCCACCACAGAGTGGCGTTCAGCGGATAATCACGCAGCAACTTCTCTCGCTGCAAACGCGCGTTGTCCTGACGACCACTTAACACCAGCAGCAGGTTATGCAGGCAAAGCACTTCCTGATTGGTTGGGCAGGCGCGAAGACTTTGTTGGCAAAAATCCAGCCCCGCGTCGAAGTTACCATTACGCGCCGCCAGCCGTGCCAGACCATAATAGCCACCGGCTTTACTGTTGCCGCTCCAGACCGCACGCCAGAAATCCTCTTCGGCTTGTTGATATCGCCCCTGACGTTCGTAAGCACTGGCGCGAATTAAACTCGCCTGTCCGCACTGCGGGTTTTTGTTCAACGCATGTGCGCGTTTCAGCGCCTGAGTGGCATACGCCACCGTTTGCGGGAAGTCGGCGCGGTTATATTCCAGCATCGCCAACGCCAGGTTACAGCGATAATCCAGTGGGTCCAGCGCCACGCCGCGCAGGTAGTAATCGAAGGGGGAACGGCTGGCATGATGATATTGCTCCAGATGCTGACCGATAAACCAGGCTTCATCTGTACTGGTAATCTCTTGTGCTGCCAGTGGCGCTTTGGCGACGTCCGGCAACGGCAACTCTTGCGGCTGATGTTCCTGATAACTCAGTACGATATTGCCGTCAGCATCGGAGAGTTCAATGGTTAGTCTGTCAGGATTGATACCATGCAACACGCCCTGTATGGCGGTCGCTGGCGTCAGAGCCACGGCATCGTCGAGCAACGCGTTGCATTTGCCGATTTCGCGGATCGCCAGGCGGCATCCTTTCAACGGGGAGATGGCATACAGCCCCCACTCAATCCCCCGCTCGCTACGCTGGAGTTTAATCACCGCATCGCGGGAGGCGTTTTGCACCATGCCCAGAGAATGATAAGGCAGGAAATACTGCTCGAAACGCTTCTCTTCGTAAGCATCAAGCCAGGTAAAATCAGGCTGGTTATCGGCAAAAATACCGGTCATCAGTTCGATATACGGGCCGTTATTGTCAGTCAGGCTCTTATCCCACGCCTGGCCAAATTCACTGTGTCCCCAGCTCCACTGTTTTTTACCTGGCGCGATATGGTGGTTGGCAACGTGTAGCAAACCACCATCTTCATCGTGACACCACGCGCCAACAAAATCGTACTGTGATTTTTCAGCCATATATGAGGTTGGAACGGGCACATTTTTATAGCGAGAAATGTCCACTCCGGCGGAGTAGTCCACTTTGTAGTAAGTGCCGGTGGCGATGGGGAAAGCGGAGACGGCCCGTTTGCCGTGATCAAACACCGCCGTTACATCCGGCGGGAAAACGCTCTGATGCCCTTCGCCACCTTTCACTGCCGGGTTAGCCCACCACAAGAAATGACGCGGCGTGGCATTGCCGTTATAGACGCGGCTGGCAATCTCCAGTGCGGCCCGGTCAGGGCGTAGTGTGAAACCGGTCATCACCTGTAAACCGTGCATCGGCTCCGTTTCGCCAACCCACACAGTTTGTGCGCCGTCTTCATGGGCTTCGATGGTGAAATCAACGGGCATAAAGGTGGTTGGGCGATGGTGTTGTGGCCAGTTAAACTCAATCCCGCCCGAAATCCACGGCCCCAATAGCCCTACCAGCGCCGGTTTAATCACCTCATTGTGATAGACAAAATCGCGCTGTTTCACTTTATCCCAAGCGCGATGCACCCGACCGCCCAACTCCGGCAGGATCATCACTTTGATATAGTCGTTTTCCAGCCACACCGCTTGCCAGGATTTCAGGACTTTCTGCTCGCTCAGCGTATCGGTCACGCCGTAGGGATAAACCGCGCCGGACGATCCCTGATAAACGCGATTTTCCAGGAACATAGGGTGTATATCCTGCGGCCCGGTTTCATAAGTCGGGATCTCAACGCGCTCTTGCCACACTTTTACTGGAGTCATGGTGCCCTCAATATTAACAAGACATACTGAATTAAAAGATTTGTGGCAGTGTATTGAACAATCTGGCAATGTTTTCGCGGAATAATCACGCAATTAACTAAACAAGGTTTAGTGAATATGAGAGCCTGCATTAACAATCAACAGATCCGCCACCATAACAAATGCGTGATTCTGGAACTGCTGTACCGGCAAAAGCGCGCCAATAAATCAACGCTGGCCCGGCTGGCGCAAATTTCAATTCCGGCGGTCAGTAATATTTTGCAGGAACTGGAAAGCGAAAAGCGGGTGGTGAATATCGACGATGAAAGCCAGACGCGCGGGCACAGTAGCGGTACATGGCTGATCGCGCCGGAAGGTGACTGGACGCTGTGCCTGAACGTGACGCCCACCAGCATTGAGTGTCAGGTCGCTAATGCCTGTTTAAGTCCGAAAGGCGAATTTGAGTATTTTCAGATTGATGCACCGACACCGCAGGCTCTGTTGTCCGAAATCGAAAAATGCTGGCATCGTCATCGTAAACTGTGGCCAGACCGTACCATCAACCTGGCGCTGGCTATCCACGGTCAGGTTGATCCAGTGACTGGCGTGTCGCAAACCATGCCGCAAGCGCCGTGGACAACGCCGGTTGAGGTGAAGTATCTGCTGGAAGAGAAGCTGGGCATTCGGGTGATGGTCGATAATGACTGCGTGATGCTGGCGCTGGCGGAGAAATGGCAAAATAATTCGCAAGGACGGGATTTCTGCGTGATCAACGTTGATTACGGTATTGGCTCGTCGTTCGTGATTAACGAGCAAATTTATCGCGGCAGTTTGTATGGTAGCGGACAGATTGGTCACACCATCGTTAATCCGGATGGCGTCGCCTGCGACTGTGGACGTTATGGCTGCCTGGAAACCGTCGCCTCGTTAAGCGCATTAAAAAAACAGGCGCGGGTATGGCTAAAATCACAACCGGTTAATACTCAGCTTGATCCTGAAAAACTGACTACCGCGCAGTTAATCGCTGCCTGGCAGAGTGGAGAACCGTGGATCACCAGCTGGGTTGACCGCAGTGCCAACGCCATTGGTTTGAGTCTGTATAACTTCCTCAATATCCTCAATATTAATCAGATTTGGCTGTACGGTCGCAGCTGCGCCTTTGGTGAGAACTGGCTTAATTCCATTATTCGCCTAACAGGATTTAACCCGTTCGACCGTGACGAAGGACCGAGCGTGAAAGCGACGCAAATTGGCTTTGGGCAATTAAGCCGCGCACAACAGGTGCTGGGGATTGGCTATTTGTATGTTGAGGCGCAGTTACGACAGATTTGATGGCGCGATAACGTAACAAGGCTTCCCGAAGAAAGCCTTGATGATCACAAACGAAAAATTGCCTGATGCGCTACGCTTATCAGGCCTACACGGAGATTGCAATATATTGAATTTGCAAGAATTTGTAGGCCTGATAAGGCGTTCACGCCGCATCCGGCATGAACAACGAGCACATTGTCAGCAAATCACCGTTTCGCTTATGCGTAAACCGGGTAACGTGCGCAGATATCGAGAACTTTGCCTTTGATGCGCTCGATAACCGCTTCATCATTGATGCTGTCCAGCACGTCACACATCCAGCCAGCCAGTTCTTTCGCTTCGGCTTCTTTAAAGCCACGACGGGTAATCGCTGGAGTACCTACACGAATACCGGAAGTCACAAACGGGCTCTTCGGATCGTTCGGTACGCTGTTTTTGTTGACGGTGATGTTAGCACGGCCCAGAGCGGCGTCAGCTTCTTTACCGGTCAGGTTTTTATCAACCAGATCAACCAGGAACAGGTGGTTATCAGTACCGCCGGAAACCACTTTGTAGCCGCGCTCCAGGAATACTTCTACCATCGCTTTAGCGTTTTTCGCGACCTGCTGTTGGTAAGTTTTGAACTCAGGTTCCATCGCTTCTTTCAGAGCAACCGCTTTACCAGCGATTACGTGCATCAACGGGCCGCCCTGACCACCAGGGAAAACGGCAGAGTTCAGTTTTTTGTACAGTTCTTCGCTACCGCCTTTCGCCAGGATCAGGCCGCCGCGCGGACCCGCCAGGGTTTTGTGAGTGGTGGTAGTCACTACGTGAGCATGAGGAACCGGGTTCGGGTAGACGCCAGCAGCGACCAGTCCCGCAACGTGCGCCATATCAACGAACAGGTAAGCACCGATGCTGTCAGCGATTTCACGCATTTTCGCCCAGTCAACCACGCCGGAATATGCAGAGAAGCCACCGATGATCATTTTCGGCTTGTGTTCTTTGGCTTGTTTTTCCAGATCGGCGTAGTCGATATGACCGGTAGCATCAATACCGTAAGGAACGATGTTGTACAGTTTACCGGAGAAGTTAACCGGAGAACCGTGAGTCAGGTGACCGCCATGTGCCAGGTTCATACCCAGAACGGTGTCGCCGGGTTCCAGCAGCGCGGTGTAGACCGCAAAGTTCGCCTGGGAGCCGGAGTGCGGCTGGACGTTAGCGTAGTCAGCGCCGAACAGTTCTTTCGCGCGATCGATCGCCAGTTGTTCAACGATATCAACATACTCGCAACCGCCGTAGTAGCGTTTGCCCGGATAACCTTCAGCATATTTGTTGGTCAGCTGAGAACCCTGCGCCTGCATTACGCGCGGGCTGGTGTAGTTTTCGGAGGCGATCAGTTCGATGTGCTCTTCCTGACGTACTTTTTCCTGCTCCATAGCCTGCCACAGTTCGGCATCATAATCGGCAATGTTCATTTCACGCTTTAACATCCGCATCTCCTGACTCAGCTAACAATAAAATTTTCGGCCTTTATAGGCGGTCCTGTTGGACAACGGCGAACAGTATAACCGAATCATTGTGCGATAACAGGTCTTGACAAAGGAATTTACGCAAACGATTACCTTCAGGCTGCGCAAGGCTTTGGAGAATAAAGAGCTTGCAACCGTAAACGGATTTCTTTTCAGGTTTGTGATGCAAATTTTTCACTTCATCACATTCCTCATGAAAAACACCAAAGAACCATTTACATTGCAGGGCTATTTTTTATAAGATGCATTTGAGATACATCAATTAAGATGCAAAAAAAGGAAGACCATATGCTTGACGCTCAAACCATCGCTACAGTAAAAGCCACCATCCCTTTACTGGTGGAAACAGGGCCAAAGTTAACCGCCCATTTCTACGACCGTATGTTTACTCATAACCCAGAACTCAAAGAAATTTTTAACATGAGTAACCAGCGTAATGGCGATCAACGTGAAGCCTTGTTTAACGCCATTGCCGCCTACGCCAGCAATATCGAAAACCTGCCTGCGCTGCTGCCAGCGGTTGAAAAAATCGCGCAGAAGCACACCAGTTTCCAGATCAAACCGGAACAGTACAACATCGTCGGCGAACACCTGTTGGCGACGCTGGACGAAATGTTCAGCCCGGGCCAGGAAGTGCTGGACGCGTGGGGTAAAGCCTATGGCGTACTGGCTAATGTATTTATCAATCGCGAGGCGGAAATCTATAACGAAAACGCCAGCAAAGCCGGTGGCTGGGAAGGTACTCGCGATTTCCGCATTGTGGCTAAAACACCGCGCAGCGCATTGATCACCAGCTTCGAACTTGAGCCGGTGGACGGCGGTGCAGTGGCGGAATACCGTCCGGGGCAATATCTCGGCGTCTGGTTGAAACCGGAAGGTTTCCCGCATCAGGAGATTCGTCAGTACTCTTTGACCCGTAAACCTGATGGCAAAGGCTATCGTATTGCGGTGAAACGCGAAGAGGGTGGGCAGGTATCCAACTGGCTGCACAATCACGCCAACGTTGGCGATGTTGTGAAACTGGTCGCTCCGGCAGGTGATTTCTTTATGGCTGTCGCAGATGACACACCAGTGACGTTAATCTCTGCCGGTGTCGGTCAAACACCAATGCTGGCAATGCTCGACACGCTGGCAAAAGCAGGTCATAGCGCTCAGGTAAACTGGTTCCATGCGGCAGAAAATGGCGATGTTCATGCCTTTGCCGATGAAGTTAAGGAACTGGGGCAAGCACTGCCACGCTTTACCGCGCACACCTGGTATCGTCAGCCGAGCAAAGCCGATCGCGCTAAAGGTCAGTTTGATAGTGAAGGTCTGATGGATTTGAGCAAACTGGAAGGTGCGTTCAGCGATCCGACAATGCAGTTCTATCTCTGCGGCCCGGTTGGCTTCATGCAGTTTGCCGCGAAACAGTTAGTGGACCTGGGTGTGAAACAGGAAAACATTCATTACGAATGCTTTGGCCCGCATAAAGTGCTGTGATTTGAGGTTGCCGGATGGAGACATCCGGCAACCCTGACGCGGTTTAAATTGCCGCGTCATCCTCTTCACCGGTACGGATACGAATAACCCGCGCCACGTCAAAGACGAAAATTTTACCGTCACCGATTTTGCCGGTTTGCGCCGTGCGAATAATCGTATCTACGCAGATATCGACAATGTCGTCCGGCACGACAATCTCAATTTTCACTTTCGGCAGAAAATCCACCATATACTCCGCGCCGCGATACAGCTCGGTATGGCCTTTCTGGCGGCCAAAACCTTTCACCTCGGTGACCGTCATGCCGGTAATGCCGACTTCAGCCAGTGCTTCGCGGACATCGTCCAGCTTGAAGGGTTTAATAATCGCATCAATCTTTTTCATGCTATTCCTTGAAAAGGTCGCCTGTCTTTTGATCTGCTAAACGTAACACATTACGCCGATTCATTCCTTGAAATCGTTTGCATCCAGCTCGTGTCGGGAAAGCAGTTTATAAAATTCTGTCCGGTTGCGCCCCGCCATTCTCGCCGCGTGGGTGACATTACCTTTGGTGATTTGCAGCAGCTTACGCAAGTAGTTGAGTTCAAACTGATTACGCGCTTCGACAAATGTTGGCAGAGCCGTATTTTCGCCCTCCAGCGCCTGCTCGACTAACGCATCACTAATTACCGGAGATGATGTCAGCGCCACGCACTGTTCAATCACGTTGACCAACTGGCGCACGTTGCCCGGCCAGCTCGCGGTCATCAGTCGTTTCATTGCATCGGTGGAGAATGCGCGGACAAACGGTTTATGTCGCTCTGCCGCCTGGCGCAATAAGTGGTTTGCCAGTAGCGGAATGTCTTCTGTGCGCTCCGCCAATGCCGGGATTTTCAGACTGACAACGTTGAGGCGATAGTAGAGATCTTCACGGAATTCCCCGCGCGCCATCGCCTTTGGCAGGTCACGGTGAGTGGCGGAAATAATCCGCACGTCGATATCAATATCGCGGTTGCTGCCCAGCGGGCGCACTTTGCGCTCCTGCAACACGCGTAGCAGTTTGACCTGCAACGGTGCGGGCATGTCGCCAATCTCATCGAGAAACAGCGTACCGCCTTCCGCCGCCTGGAATAAACCTTCGCGATTGCTGACAGCGCCAGTAAACGCGCCACGCGCATGACCAAACAGCTCGGACTCCAGTAATTGCTCGGGCAATGCGCCACAGTTAATAGCAATAAACGGCTTGCTGTTGCGCGGGCTGGCGTTGTGGATCGCCTGGGCAAAAATCTCTTTCCCGGTACCGCTCTGACCGTTAATCAAAACGCTAACATCTGACTGCGCCACCAGCCTCGCCTGTTCCAACAAGCGCAACATTAACGGACTACGAGTGACAATCGCCTCGCGCCAGCGTTCGTCGGTAGTGGGAGCTGATTGCTCCAGAGCATCGTCAATTGCCTGATACAGCGCGTCTTTATCGACAGGCTTGGTGAGGAAACTGAACACGCCCTGCTGTGTCGCGGCAACCGCATCGGGAATGGAACCATGGGCGGTAAGAATAATTACCGGCATTCCCGGCTGCACTTTCTGGATTTCGGCAAACAACTGCATACCGTCCATTTCATCCATCCGCAGGTCGCTGATGACTAAATCTACTTTTTCGCGATTCAGTACCCGCAATCCTTCAGCTCCACTTTCTGCCGTGACCACGCTGTAGCCTTCGCTGGTCAGACGCAAGCCAAGCAGTTTCAGCAATCCAGGATCGTCATCGACCAGTAATAAATGCGCAGGCTTATGGCTCATCAGGAGTGACCTCATGGGTAGATGGCGCGGGATTTTCACTCTCGTGCGGCGTATCCGGCGAGAAATTGCCAGCCGGTTTGCGGGTCGAGAGCTGACGTTCAATATCGGTCAGATTTTCCAGCTTGCGGGTGGTGAGCTCCAGTTGCTGCTGTAGAACGTGATGTTGCTGGCGCAAAGTATCCAGTTCGCTGTCGCTGGACTGCTGGAGTTTGCTGTAGCGTTGGCGCTCTTCCGCCAGTTGCAGTTGCAGCGCCTGACCGTCGCGCCAGAGTTGATACAGTGGGCGAACCTGTGCCGGGATCTCGGTACTTAACGCATCAATGCGCGCGACCAGCTGGCGGCGCTCATAAGGCGTAATTTTGGCGTCGGCGAGCAAAATCCCTTGTTTGAAGGTATTTTGCCAGCTGCCGTCGTCATATTGGCGGGCTTGCTGACGCGACTGCGCAGGCATTAAACGATCAGCACAATCCATCGCCCGCAGCCAGTAAAGCGGATTGGTTTCGGTTGACTTACCTTGCAGTGCCCAGATGTCGCTGCATTCAGTAGAAAGATAGTCAGCCAGTTGATAAACCGGAATTTTTTCTTCTGCTGGCGTATCAATAGCTGGCTTATTGTGACTCTGCACGCAACCCAGCAATGCCAGACATGGCAGCCCTGCCAGCCATAGCCGTCGGGGCAATAATCGTTGAAAAATGTGTCGCATATTCACCAGACTTAAAACCTATCCCAGTGGGCGTAATTGTTGCAGGCAGTTTGGACATGGACAGCGCGGAGAAACCGGAGCGTACACGTAGTACGTAAGGATTTCGAGCACTGCACGGGGCCAAACTGGCAAATAAAATAGCCTGATGGGATAGGCTCTTAACATTATTTCGTGTTTTTCGACGACGGTAATTCAATGCGGAAGCAAACCTCTTGCCCGCTCTCGTCGACCAGATGCAGTTCCCCCTGCATACGGCGAATACAATCCCTGGCAATACTTAATCCCAGACCGCTGCCCTTCACCGCCCCTTTTCGCTGGTGACTTCCCTGAAAAAAGGGTTCGAAGATCATGGCGCGTTCCTCTTGCGGAATGGGTGTGCCTGTATTGATGACATCAATATAAACCCGTGCGCCATGTAAACTGCTGTGAATACAAATGTTACCGGATTCAGCCCCGTAGTGCACCGCATTGGAGTAAAGATTATCCAGCACGCTCATCAGTAGCATTGGCTCCGCCAGGCAATCTGTTGCTTTGAGAACGACGTCGGTATGCATCATTTTAGCCCGCGCGGGCAGGCTATGAGCAGAAACCACCATTTCCACCAGCGGTGCCAGCTCTACTTTCTCCAGTTCCACCGCGCCGTCCGCCTGTTTACGGTTGTAATCAAGCAGTTGTTCGATCAGTTTTTGCAAATTGCGGCTGCTGCTATCAAGGATGCTCACCACCTCTTTTTGCTCGGGCGTAAGCGGCCCGACAACCTGGTCAGCCAGTAATTCAGTGCCCTCGCGCATACTCGCCAGCGGGGTTTTTAATTCATGAGATAAATGTCTTAAAAATTGATGACGTTGGGATTCCAGCCATGACAGGCGCTCACTTAACCAAAGAATACGTTGCCCAACCGAGCGTAACTCACTCGGTCCACTGAACGAAACGCTATTGCCCAGAGAACGCCCTTCCCCCAAACGGTTGATCATCCGTTCAATATTTTTCACCGGGCCGATAATCATCCGCGTGAAGAGCAGCACCATCACCAGACTTACCAGAAATAACACCAGCGATTGCCAACCAAAATATTGCCCACGTTCGGCGATTTCACGCTGAAGCTGCTGTCCACGAGAGAACACCACTGTGCGCGTGGCCTGTACCATTTCGGTATTGGCGCTGGCAAAGGCTTCCAGACGCGCGGCGGCGGCAGCATCGGGACCGCTGTTGTTACACTGAAGTTGAGCCAGATTGTTCAAGTCCTGACGCAATGCCTGGTATAGTTTATCGTCCGGCAGTACGCCTGCGTGGGCATCGAGCATTTCGCTATAACGCTTGCGCTGGCTTTGATAAACCTTCGCCAGGGTTGGGTCATCCAGCACGCAATACTGACGGTAGCTACGCTCCATCTCCAGCGCCGCGTTGGTCATCGCTTCACTGCGCCGGGCATCAATAAGCGTAGTGCGGTTAACCAGCGCCGCCTGATCGCTAAGCGCATTCAGGCTTTGCCAGGCTTGCCATGCCAGCACCAACAGGGGCAGCAGAATCAGCAAAAATGCCAGCATTACCAGTTGTCGTAATGAGCGGGGAAAAACGGGCCAGCGTTTCAAGGTGTTACTCTCGTCAGACGCGAATAGCCTGATGCTAACCGAGGGGAAGTTCAGATACAACAAAGCCGGGAATGACCCGGCTTTGTTATGGAATAAGGCGGTGCCTAACTCGACGTTTCGCCCGAGGGTTGATATAGCTAAGCTGATATCAGAAGTTGGACGGCAGGCACCTTGTTGTGCGTCATTCGAATTTTATGTAGCACGTCCCGAAGGGGCTGACATAAGTCGGTGAATGAGCCACTGATGACTATTATGCAGTAACTGTGCCAATAAATAAAATAGTTTGGTAACGTACTGATTATACGTTGTTTTGATGGATTTATGACTTCTTCGCTATTTGGGTGTAAATCAGCCATTATGTCGCTAAAAAGAGACACCTTAAGATAAATTTATTAGATCCAAATAAAATCAATCAATTAAATGTCGCCAAAAAGCGACACGGTAAACCACCCATTGTCGTGATTTACAGACACAAAAAAAGCTCCCGGAGCTGGGAGCTTATGATAGTGGTCGGCGTTTAATGCCGGATGCGGCGTGAATGCCACATCCGGGCAGCAAAACCAATAGTTTGACGACTTACCCCAACTGCTTACGCGCATTGCGGAAAATACGCATCCATGGGCCATCCTCGCCCCAGTTTTCCGGATGCCAGGAGTTACTGACAGTACGGAAAACACGTTCCGGGTGCGGCATCATAATGGTGACTCGACCATTTTCAGTCGTGACCGCCGTAATACCATTCGGAGAACCGTTCGGGTTAGCCGGGTAGGTTTCAGTGACTTTGCCGAAGTTATCGACATAGCGCAGTGCCACCAGCCCTTTGCTTTCCAGTGCCGCCAGATGCGCCGCATCGCGCACTTCCACGCGTCCTTCGCCGTGAGAGACAGCAATCGGCATCTGCGAACCCACCATCCCTTGCAACAGCAGCGACGGGCTTTGTGTCACTTCTACCAGGCTGAAACGCGCTTCAAAGCGATCGGAGGTGTTACGCACGAAACGTGGCCACAACTCGCTACCCGGGATCAGTTCACGCAGATTAGACATCATCTGGCAACCGTTACATACCCCCAGCGCCAGCGTTTGCGGACGGTGGAAGAAGGTTGCAAACTCATCGCGTACACGGTCATTGAACAGGATAGACTTCGCCCAACCTTCACCAGCACCCAGCACGTCACCGTAGGAGAAACCGCCGCACGCTACCAGAGCGTGGAAATCCTCCAGGCCCGTGCGTCCAGCCAGCAGGTCGCTCATATGCACATCGATTGCATCGAAGCCTGCACGGTGGAAAGCTGCCGCCATTTCAACATGCGAGTTCACACCCTGCTCACGCAGCACGGCAACTTTCGGACGCGCACCGGTGGCAATATACGGTGCTGCCACATCTTCGTTGATATCAAACGACAGTTTCACATTCAGGCCCGGATCGGCGTCGTTAGATTTCGCCTGATGTTCCTGATCGGCACACTCCGGGTTGTCACGCAGGCGTTGCATCTGCCAGGTAGTTTCTGCCCACCAGACACGCAACGTAGTGCGGCTTTCGCTGAATACAGTCTGCTCGTTGGCGGTAATCACAAAACGGTCACCGGAAACCGCCTGCCCAACATAATGGACGCAATCAGCAAGCCCATGCTGTGCCAGTACCGCTTCAACTGCTTCACGGTCAGCGGCTCGAACCTGAATCACCGCACCCAGTTCTTCGTTAAACAACGCCGCCAGGCGATCGTCACCCAGAGTGGCGATATCCGCGTCAATGCCGCAATGACCAGCAAAGGCCATTTCCGCCAGCGTTACCACCAGCCCGCCATCAGAGCGGTCGTGATACGCGAGCAGCTTACGCTGTGCAACCAGCGCCTGAATCGCATCATAGAAGCCTTTCAGTTGCGCGACATCGCGTACATCTGCCGGTTTGTCGCCAAGCTGACGATAAACCTGCGCCAGCGCCGTTGCGCCCAGCGCGTTATTGCCTTTGCCCAGATCAATCAGCAGCAGTGCGTTATCTTCGGTAGAAAGCTGCGGCGTGATGGTGTGACGCACATCTTCCACGCGGGCAAATGCAGAAATCACCAGCGACAGCGGCGACGTCATTTCGCGCTCTTCGTTACCTTCCTGCCAGCGGGTTTTCATCGACATGGAGTCTTTACCCACCGGAATCGTCAGGCCCAGCGCCGGACAAAGCTCTTCGCCCACCGCTTTAACGGCTTCATACAGGCCCGCATCTTCACCTGGATGACCTGCTGCCGCCATCCAGTTAGCGGAAAGTTTGATGCGTTTGATATCGCCAATCTGCGTAGCGGCGATGTTAGTTAACGCTTCACCGACCGCCAGGCGGGCAGAAGCGGCGAAATCCAGCAGTGCAACTGGCGCACGTTCGCCTATTGCCATCGCTTCACCGTAGTAACTGTCGAGGCTGGCGGTAGTGACTGCGCAGTTAGCGACCGGCACCTGCCACGGACCCACCATCTGATCGCGCGCCACCATGCCGGTTACGCTGCGATCGCCGATGGTCACCAGAAAGGTTTTCTCCGCCACAGTCGGCAGATGTAACACACGCTTCACCGCGTCAGCGATGGTGATCCCTTCACGGGACAACGCGTCGCCTTTCGCTTTCAGCGTTTGCACATCGCGGGTCATCTTCGGCGTTTTGCCAAGTAGTACGTCGAGCGGCAGATCGATGGGTTGATTATCAAAATGACGATCGTGCAGAGAAAGATGTAATTCTTCGGTGGCCTCACCAATCACCGCGTACGGTGCGCGCTCACGCTTACACAGTTCGTCAAACAGCGGTAACTGATCGGCAGCAACGGCCAGCACGTAGCGTTCCTGGGATTCGTTACACCAGATTTCCAGCGGGCTCATGCCCGGTTCGTCGCTCAGGATATCGCGCAGTTCAAATTTACCGCCGCGTCCGCCGTCGCTCACCAGCTCCGGCATGGCGTTAGAAAGACCGCCTGCGCCGACGTCGTGGATAAACAGAATCGGGTTCGCGTCGCCAAGCTGCCAGCAGCGGTCGATCACTTCCTGGCAACGACGTTCCATTTCCGGGTTATCGCGCTGAACGGACGCGAAATCGAGATCCGCGTCAGACTGGCCGGAGGCCATGGAAGAGGCCGCGCCGCCGCCAAGACCGATGTTCATTGCCGGGCCGCCGAGAACGACCAGTTTCACACCGACGTTGATCTCGCCTTTTTGTACGTGATCGGCGCGAATGTTGCCGATCCCACCCGCCAGCATGATCGGTTTGTGATACCCGCGCAGCTCTTCGCCGTTGTGGCTATTCACTTTTTCTTCATAGGTACGGAAGTAGCCGTTCAGTGCCGGACGACCAAATTCGTTGTTAAATGCCGCGCCGCCCAGCGGGCCTTCGGTCATGATATCCAGCGCAGTGACAATGCGCTCAGGCTTACCGAAATCTTCTTCCCACGGTTGTTCAAAGCCAGGAATACGCAGGTTGGATACGGAGAAACCGACCAGGCCAGCTTTCGGCTTCGCGCCGCGGCCGGTGGCACCTTCATCGCGGATTTCACCGCCGGAACCGGTAGCTGCGCCCGGCCACGGAGAAATCGCCGTTGGGTGGTTGTGGGTTTCGACTTTCATCAGAATGTGCGCCGGTTCCTGATGGAAATCGTAGCGGCCCGTTTCGTGGTCAGCAAAGTAGCGGCCCACTTCGGAACCTTCCATCACGGCGGCGTTATCTTTATAAGCAGAAAGAACGTGATCCGGCGTGGTTTCGAAGGTATTTTTGATCATCTTGAACAGCGATTTCGGTTGCTGTTCACCGTCGATAATCCAGTCGGCGTTAAAAATTTTATGACGGCAGTGCTCAGAGTTCGCCTGGGCGAACATATACAGCTCGATGTCGTTCGGGTTACGACCCAGCTTTGTGAATGCATCCTGCAGATAGTCAATTTCATCTTCCGCCAGTGCCAGGCCAAGACGCAGGTTAGCGTCGATTAGCGCCTGACGGCCCTGCCCCAGCAAATCAACGCTGGTGACCGGAGTCGGTTGATGGTGTGCAAACAGCTGCTCTGCATCATCTAAAGCAGAAAAGACCGTTTCCATCATACGGTCGTGCAGTTCAGCGGTCACCTGCTGCCATTGTTCATGGGTCAGCGTACCGGCTTCTATATAGTAAGCAACGCCGCGCTCAAGGCGGTTTACCTGTTGCAGCCCGCAGTTATGGGCGATATCGGTCGCTTTCGAAGACCAGGGAGAGATGGTACCAGGACGCGGGGTCACCAGCAGGAGTTTGCCTTGCGGGGCATGACTGGCGAGTGCCGGGCCATATTTCAGCAGGCGTTCAAGTTGTGCGTGCTCATCATCGTTTAACGGCGCATTGAGGTCAGCAAAATGGACATACTCGGCGTAAATATTGTGAACCGGGAGCCTGGCAGCCTGAAAACGTGCCAGCAGTTTGTTGATTCGGAATGCCGACAATGCAGGCGAACCACGCAGAATTTCCATCATAAGTCTCTCGTCTTCTAAGCTTTCGGTGTACCCAAGGGGGGGAAACGGGCGTCATTATAAAGAATCTGATGCGCTGACGAAACCGTTTGCGTGGAAATAAAATCACCATCGTGAATTAGCAACGCGTGCCGCCAATGGCTGTAATAAGTTGCTAACTGGCGCTGGTTTACGCAAAATGCCGCTCATTTATGAGTAAACCTTTCACTATTATTACGTTTTTTCAAGCTGGGATGCGCACGACACAGAGAATTAACTAATTGAAAAAATTAAAGATTAATTATCTGTTCATCGGCATTCTGGCACTGCTGCTCGCGGTCGCTCTCTGGCCATCCATTCCCTGGTTTGGTAAAGCCGACAACCGTATCGCCGCCATTCAAGCGCGGGGAGAGTTGCGTGTGAGCACTATTCATACCCCACTGACTTATAACGAAATCAACGGGAAACCTTTTGGCCTGGATTACGAACTGGCGAAACAGTTTGCCGAGTACCTCGGCGTAAAACTGAAAGTGACCGTGCGGCAGAATATCAGCCAGCTGTTTGACGACCTCGATAACGGCAACGCCGATCTGCTGGCTGCAGGACTGGTTTATAACAGTGAGCGGGTAAAAAACTATCAGCCTGGCCCTACCTACTATTCCGTGTCACAACAACTGGTTTATAAAGTGGGTCAGTATCGCCCGCGTACGCTGGGCAATCTGACAGCGGAGCAACTTACCATCGCACCAGGCCATGTGGTGGTTAACGATCTCCAGACCCTGAAAGAAACAAAATTCCCGGAATTAAGCTGGAAGGTAGACGACAAAAAAGGCTCAGCAGAACTAATGGAAGATGTCATCGAAGGAAAACTCGATTACACCATTGCTGATTCTGTCGCCATCAGCCTGTTTCAGCGCGTTCACCCGGAACTCGCTGTAGCGCTTGATATCACCGACGAACAGCCGGTGACATGGTTTAGCCCGTTAGATGGCGATAATACCCTTTCTGCCGCTCTGCTCGACTTCTTCAACGAAATGAATGAAGACGGCACGCTGGCACGCATTGAAGAGAAATACCTGGGGCATGGCGATGATTTTGATTACGTCGATACGCGCACGTTTTTACGCGCCGTCGATACCGTACTGCCGCAGTTGAAACCGCTGTTTGAGAAGTACGCCGAAGAAATTGACTGGCGTTTGCTGGCCGCTATTGCTTATCAGGAATCGCACTGGGATGCGCAGGCCACTTCACCGACGGGCGTGCGCGGCATGATGATGTTAACCAAAAATACCGCGCAAAGCCTCGGCATTACGGATCGTACCGATGCCGAACAGAGTATCAGCGGCGGCGTGCGTTATTTGCAGGATATGATGAGTAAAGTGCCGGAAAGTGTGCCGGAGAACGAACGGATCTGGTTTGCCCTCGCCGCGTACAATATGGGCTATGCGCATATGCTGGATGCCCGCGCCCTGACGGCAAAAACTAAAGGTAATCCTGACAGTTGGGCTGACGTGAAACAGCGCCTGCCTTTACTTAGCCAGAAACCCTATTACAGCAAGCTGACTTACGGCTACGCACGTGGGCATGAAGCCTACGCTTATGTCGAAAATATTCGTAAGTATCAGATTAGCCTGGTGGGTTATCTGCAAGAGAAAGAGAAGCAGGCTACAGAAGCGGCGATGCAACTGGCGCAGGATTATCCGGCAGTATCGCCAACGGAGCTGGGCAAAGAGAAATTTCCTTTTCTCTCGTTTCTTTCCCAGTCGTCATCAAACTATTTGACCCACTCTCCCTCTCTGCTGTTTTCGAGGAAAGGGAGTGAAGAGAAACAAAATTAATCCGTCGAGGATTGCGCTTTTTTCTGCGCTTTAATTTCCTGTCGGCGCATGCGAAAGAAGTCACTGAGCAACGCCGCGCACTCATCCGCCAGTATTCCTTCTGTAATTTCCACTCGGTGATTCATACCCGGATGGTGCAGCACATCCATTAAAGATCCCGCAGCGCCCGTTTTCGCGTCACGCGCACCAAAGACCACGCGACCAATACGACTGTGGATCATCGCTCCGGCACACATCACACATGGCTCAAGCGTGACATACAATGTGGCGTCGATCAGACGATAATTTTGCATCACCAGACCGCCCTGCCGCAGAGCCATGATTTCTGCATGCGCGGTGGGATCATGTCGACCAATCGGACGGTTCCAGCCTTCGCCGATTACCCGATTGTTATGCACTAATACCGCGCCGACCGGTACTTCCCGCTCATCCCAGGCACGCTTCGCCAGCGTCAATGCATGACGCATCCAGTATTCGTGGCTAAATTCGACTTCAGTCAAAAAGAAAACTCCGATTATAAAAGCGCGGCGCATTATACACGTACGCTATGCTTTACTCTATTCCAGTTGCTGGAGTTCACCACGCGGGGTTACCCGCCAGCGATGCTGGCAGAAATAAAGCAGCGGGTTGTCCTGATTACTGTCGCTATAGCCACTGTACAGCCGCAGCGGCGTGCCAATTTTGCGCTCCAGTTGTGCGACCTTTTCATGTCCCAGACAACGCATCGTCAATATCCAACCGCCATAACCCCGCTGGATCTGACTGGCAATAAGATTAACCCGCGGCAACCAGGGCGTATCGAAATAAACCGCTTCAACCAGCGGCTGCGGAGAGCCGGTAATCAACCAGATATCAGCATCGGAACTTAACAGGTAGGTGGTTAATCGCTCCTGAACCAGCGGAAAAGCGGTAACATTGTCGCGAAACCAGTGCACAAAATCGGCCTGCAACGCTTGTAAGCGCGCTTCACTGTGACCAAAAGTGCATCCCCAAAGAAGCAGACTCATCGGCCAGCGTGCTGCACGACCTTTTATCAATAACGCGATGGCAATGACCGGCAACAACGGCAGGACAAGTAATGCATTCAGCGGTTGGCGACGCAGTAAATAACGCATAAAACTGCCGAACATATCCTGCTGATGCAATGTTCCATCTAAGTCAAAAAACACCACACGACGCTCGTGAGTTGCCAAACCATACTCCTCTGGACTGAAACATCCTGATTAATCTTCGCTACTACATAGCCTAACAGATAGATCATCACTTTTCCGGCAACAATCGACTGCATCATGGCTATCTGGAATTTTTAATTCATGGCAATTAGCAGCAATGGAATATAAAATTCACCCGCGTGTGTCTCATATTGCCTGTTGTCGCCATTATTTCATCGCGAGGAAAGATATGAACGGCTTACTTCGTATCCGTCAGCGTTACCAGGGGCTTGCCCAGAGTGATAAAAAACTGGCGGATTATCTGCTGCTACAACCTGATACGGCGCGCCATTTAAGCTCTCAGCAACTGGCCAACGAAGCCGGAGTCAGTCAGTCCAGCGTCGTGAAGTTCGCGCAAAAACTCGGCTATAAAGGTTTTCCGGCACTTAAGTTGGCGTTGAGTGAAGCGCTGGCAAGCCAGCCGGAATCTCCCTCCGTGCCCATTCATAACCAAATCCGCGGTGATGATCCGTTACGGCTGGTCGGCGAAAAACTGATTAAAGAAAATACTGCCGCTATGTACGCAACGCTAAATGTTAATAGTGAAGAGAAACTGCATGAATGCGTAACAATGTTGCGCTCTGCACGGCGGATAATTCTGACCGGTATTGGCGCTTCGGGTCTGGTGGCGCAAAACTTTGCCTGGAAGCTGATGAAGATTGGCTTCAATGCTGCCGCAGTGCGCGATATGCATGCGCTACTCGCTACAGTACAGGCGTCGTCCCCTGACGATCTGTTATTAGCCATATCCTACACCGGTGTACGACGCGAGTTAAACCTGGCGGCAGATGAGATGCTGCGAGTGGGCGGAAAAGTGCTGGCGATTACCGGCTTTACTCCCAATGCCCTGCAACAGCGTGCTTCTCATTGCCTGTATACCATTGCCGAAGAACAAGCGACAAACAGTGCTTCAATCTCTGCTTGTCACGCTCAGGGAATGTTAACGGATTTACTGTTCATTGCGCTGATTCAGCAGGATCTGGAACTGGCACCAGAACGTATTCGTCATAGTGAAGCGTTGGTGAAAAAACTGGTTTGAGTAAAGAATGCGCGTATAATGCCCGCCCGGTTTGTGTTGTTTTGAGAGTTTCCTTATGGCGCTGTTAATCACTAAAAAATGCATCAATTGTGATATGTGTGAACCCGAATGCCCGAATGAGGCGATTTCAATGGGCGATCATATCTACGAGATTAACAGCGATAAGTGTACCGAGTGCGTAGGGCACTACGAGACACCAACCTGCCAGAAGGTGTGCCCGATCCCTAATACTATTGTGAAAGATCCGGCGCATGTCGAGACAGAAGAACAGTTGTGGGATAAATTTGTGCTGATGCACCACGCGGATAAAATTTAATATTTTGCTCTATGAGCAGGATATTGCTTAATTGCTCGTATAAAAGCGAAAGTTACATATTCATTTTCATGATGTCATTAATGAATATATTCATTAAATGAATTCCGATAATATATACGCCGACACTTACGTCTAATTATTAAAGGCGCGCCTGGCTGGTTAACCTGACGCGCCTTAAGTACGTTTCCTGGTGTTACAAGAACAGAAGGATCAGCTGTAAAACAGCAATGACGACTTTAATGACCCGTTTAATCAGGTATCGGCAATCAGTCATTCGTTTTTCCTTAAACAAGGAATGCAGCCGTTCAGATTAGCCCTTACATCTCCCCAAAACTGAACGTGCGAGTTATTGGAATCGAGTGCCGCACTCCACACCAGAGCTTTGACGACACCACTCGTTTCAATGGGGGAATTCAGTGGCATGGCGTAGAACACAGCAAAATATCCAATAACGACGCCGATTCTAATGTACTTATCAAAAAGCGGTCACGTTAATCTTTTCATCAATATCGATTTCTTCGTAAAGGCTCGAGTTTTTATGCTAAAGATTGCAAGTTGCTTGTACAGGATAACGAAATTGATCCATAATCATTTTTGTTGGAATCGTGTGCTGCACAAAATTAAAGTTGTAAAGTAAAACCCCCGTTCCTTACCAGTTCGGGGGTTTTACTTTTTAAAGAGAACGATATTATTTTAACTTTCGATAATTACCGTGGCACAAGCATAGTGGCGCTCATCTGCCAGCGTTACATGCATATTTACAACGCCGAGTTTTTCCGCCAGTTTTAACGCCTCACCCCATAGCCGCAACCGTGGTTTGCCGAGCTCATCGTTGAATACTTCAAACTGATTAAACGCCAGACCATTGCGGATCCCGGTGCCAAACGCTTTTGCTGCCGCTTCTTTCACAGCAAAACGCTTCGCCAGAAAACGCACTGGCTGGTGGTGCGTTTTCCAGATTTCCCATTCGTTATCGCTTAATACGCGGCGAGCCAGGCGCTCACCGGATCGGGCGATCACCGCTTCTATGCGAGCGATCTCCACGATATCCGTGCCTAAACCTAATATTGCCATTAGCCACGCGCTTCCAGCATCAAACGCTTCATTTCTGCCACCGCATCTTTCAGTCCGGTCATCACTGCACGACCAATAATGGCATGACCGATATTCAGTTCGTGCATCTCAGGAATGGCGGCAATGGCTTTCACGTTGTGATAGGTCAGACCGTGACCAGCGTTAACTTTCAGACCGAGACTTGCGGCAAAGGTCGCGGCTTTCGTAATGCGCGCCAGCTCCTGCGCCTGTTCAGCGTCAGTTTTGGCATCGGCATAGCAACCGGTGTGGATCTCAATAAACGGTGCGCCAACCTCTGCCGCGGCTTTGATCTGCTCTTCATCGGCGTCAATAAACAGAGAAACCTGAATCCCGGCATCCGCCAGACGTTTGCAGGCATCACGCATTTTGTCACGCTGCCCTGCAACGTCCAGGCCGCCTTCGGTCGTGACTTCCTGACGCTTTTCCGGTACCAGGCAGCAAAAATGCGGCTTTGTCTCAACGGCGATCGCCAGCATCTCTTCGGTCACCGCCATCTCCAGATTCATGCGGGTATCCAGCGTCTGACGCAGGATGCGCACGTCGCGGTCGGTAATGTGGCGACGATCTTCACGTAGATGCACGGTAATGCCATCCGCCCCCGCCTGCTCAGCAATAAACGCCGCCTGCACCGGATCCGGGTAAGCAGTACCACGTGCGTTACGCAGCGTTGCAATATGGTCAATGTTGACGCCTAACAGTAATTCAGCCATGACAATCCTCATCATTCATAATGTGTTTTCACCGTTCGCTTAGGCATAAACTGCCGGAACAGTTCCCTGCTCTTTAATGGTTTACCGCCAAGATACGGCTTAAGCGCCATGCGGGTAAAGCGTTTCGCGGCGCGTAGTGTGTCTGCGTCAGGAAATTCCCGCGCGTTTAACGCTTTTAACTGCCTTCCAGTGAACGTTTTATTGTCGATAACGACGCTTGCGATAAACCCTTTTTCTTCGCGATAACGATACGTCATGGTGTCATCTACCGGCTCGCCGCTACCCGCACAATGGGTAAAATTGACGCCATAACCCAGATGACCGAGCAGTGCCAGTTCAAAGCGGCGCAGCGCGGGTTCTGGCGTACCAGTGGCACCTGCAAGAGACTGAATGCAGTGCAAGTAATCGAAAAAGAGTTCAGAGAAGCGCGTCTCGTATTCCAGCACGCGGGAGAGAAGTTCGTTAATGTACAAACCACTGTAAAGGGTGATACCGCTTAATGGCAGCGCCAGCGAGACAGCTTCAGCACTGCGCAGCGTTTTGACTTCGCCACGCCCGCCAAAACGTAGCAAGAGAGGAGTGAAGGGCTGTAATGCACCTTTCAGAGTAGAGCGTTTAGAGCGTGCGCCTTTGGCAACCAGACGCACGCGACCCGATTCCTCCGTGAAGACGTCCAGCATCAGGCTGGTTTCGCTCCACGGGCGACTATGCAGGACAAATGCGCGCTGCCAGCCTTCCATCGGAGTTACTCTTAAAGATCGTCAACGTAACCGAGACTGCGCAGTGCGCGTTCGTCGTCGGCCCAACCGGATTTCACTTTTACCCACAGCTCAAGGTGAACAGGCGCTTCGAACATTTCCTGCATGTCTTTACGCGCTTCAATCCCGATGGTTTTGATCTTGGCCCCTTTGTTGCCAATAACCATCTTCTTCTGCCCTTCACGCTCAACGAGAATCAAACCGTTGATGTCATAACCACCGCGTTCGTTAGAGACGAAACGTTCGATCTCCACGGTCACGGAGTACGGCAGTTCAGCGCCGAGGAAACGCATCAGTTTTTCGCGGATGATTTCAGACGCCATAAAACGCTGTGAGCGATCGGTGATGTAATCTTCCGGGAAGTGATGGGTCGCTTCAGGCAGATGCTTACGCACGATTGCCGCGATAGTGTCGACATTCAGCCCGGTTTCGGCAGAGATCGGCACGATATCGAGGAAGTTCATCTGGCTTGCCAGGAACTGTAAATGCGGCAGCAGATCGGCTTTTTCCTGCACGTTATCCACTTTGTTCACCGCGAGGATTACCGGCGCTTTGCCATCGCGCAGTTTGTTGAGCACCATTTCATCGTCCGGCGTCCAGCGGGTGCCTTCAACGACAAAAATCACCAGCTCAACGTCGCCAATGGAACTGCTCGCCGCTTTGTTCATCAGGCGGTTAATGGCGCGTTTTTCTTCCATATGCAGGCCTGGGGTATCGACGTAGATCGCCTGATACGCGCCTTCAGTATGGATCCCCACAATGCGGTGACGAGTTGTCTGCGCCTTGCGGGAGGTGATGGAGATTTTCTGCCCCAACAATTTATTCAACAATGTGGATTTGCCAACGTTCGGACGTCCGACGATAGCAATAAATCCGCAGTAACTTTTATCGTTGCTCATTCCAGCTCCAGTTTTTTCAACGCCTGTTCGGCGGCAGCCTGCTCAGCCTTACGACGGCTTGAACCTGTGCCAACCACCGGTTCACTCAGGCCGCTGACCTGGCAGTGGATAGTAAATTCCTGATCGTGCGCTTCGCCACGTACCTGAACTACCAGATAAGTCGGCAGCGGCAGATGGCGACCCTGCAAATATTCTTGCAAGCGCGTTTTCGGATCTTTTTGTTTATCGCCTGGGCTAATTTCGTCCAGACGGGTTTGATACCAGTTAAGGATTAATTTCTCGACGGTTTGAATGTCACTGTCGAGGAATACGCCACCAATTAATGCTTCGACGGTGTCGGCGAGAATTGACTCACGACGAAATCCACCGCTTTTAAGTTCACCTGGCCCTAAACGTAAGCACTCACCTAACTCAAATTCGCGCGCCAGTTCAGCCAGCGTATTGCCACGGACCAGCGTGGCGCGCATCCGGCTCATATCGCCTTCATCCACGCGAGGGAAACGGTGATAAAGCGCATTGGCGATAACGTAGCTCAGAATAGAGTCGCCTAAAAATTCTAAACGCTCGTTATGTTTGCTGCTGGCACTACGATGGGTTAATGCCTGCTGCAACAGTTCCTGATGATTAAAAGTGTAGCCCAGCTTCCTTTGAAGCCGATTAATTACGATGGGGTTCATGCGATACCAATAAATAAATGCGTCAACAATTCAGCACACGAAACAGACCTGATATACATGGCTCTGCTAACTGCTTCGCTGCAGTTTCAGTTTACCGGTATATGGGGACCAACGCTGTTTCGTGTGCCGTGGCAACCTGGAGGTGCCAACCTTAAACTTCGGGGGAATATTCTATACACAACGACGGGGGATGTCGTTAGCCACGGGAGATTTATCTCATAAATAATTCACGTTGTCGCCATAACGGCGACAACGTGAACGAAGATAAGCTATTAATGGATGCCGCCAATACGACTTAAGCGCACACCAGTCGGCCATTCGCCTTCTTGCTTATCGAAACTCATCCAGATAGCCGTTGCCCGACCTACCAGATTCGCTTCCGGCACAAAGCCCCAGTAACGGCTGTCCGCGCTGTTGTCACGGTTGTCACCCATCATGAAGTATTGGCCCGGTGGAACAATCCAGGTTGCCAGTTGTTGCCCTGGCTGCTGGTAATACATCCCCACCTGATCCTGCGCAATCGGCACTGTCAGAATACGGTGCGTCACATCACCCAGAGTCTCTTTACGCTCGGAAAGACGAATTCCATTTTCTTTGGTTTCGTTTTTCGGCACTTCAAAGAATCCGCTGGTTGCTTCCCCACCATTACGGCGCGAGAAGGTCTGAACGAAATCGCTCGGTTCCACGTTTGAGTAGGTGACCGGCAGCGCGTTTTCACACGCCTGACCGGAACTGCATCCCGGCTGAATCGTCAGCTCTTTTGAAACCGGATCGTAAGTGACTTTATCGCCCGGTAAACCCACCGCACGCTTGATGTAATCAAGCTTTGGATCTTCCGGGTATTTAAAGACCACGATATCGCCACGTTTCGGATGACCGGTTTCGATCAGCGTTTTCTGGTAGATAGGATCTTTAATGCCGTAAGCAAACTTTTCTACCAGAATAAAGTCACCGATTAACAGAGTCGGCATCATCGAACCTGACGGGATCTGGAACGGTTCATAAATAAACGAACGCACAATCAATACAATAGCCAGCACCGGAAAAACAGAAGCCCCGGTTTCCAGCCAACCTGGCTTCGGCGCAACTTTTTTCAGCGTTGCTTTATCCAGTGAGTCACCAGCAGCCGCTTGAGCCGCTGCCTGACGTTCCCGTCGCTTAGGTGCGAAAAAGAATTTATCCACGCACCATAAAATGCCCGTCACCAGTGTGGCAATCACCAGAATGAGGGCAAACATATTCGCCATGCCAACTCCTAAGGGTTATTTGTTGTCTTTGCCGACGTGCAGAATGGCGAGGAACGCTTCCTGCGGCAGCTCGACGTTACCGATCTGCTTCATGCGTTTCTTACCTTCTTTCTGCTTCTGCAGCAGCTTTTTCTTACGGCTGATATCGCCGCCATAACATTTAGCCAGTACGTTTTTACGCAGCTGTTTCACGGTGGAGCGCGCAATGATGTGCGTACCAATCGCAGCCTGAATGGCGATATCAAACTGCTGGCGTGGGATCAGATCTTTCATCTTTTCCACCAGCTCGCGACCACGGTTTTGCGAATTATCACGGTGGGTGATCAGCGCCAGCGCATCAACACGTTCACCGTTGATTAATACGTCTACACGTACCATGTCGGACGCCTGGAAGCGTTTGAAGTTGTAATCCAGAGACGCATAACCACGCGAGGTAGATTTCAGGCGATCGAAGAAGTCGAGCACCACTTCAGCCATCGGGATCTCGTAGGTCAACGCTACCTGGTTACCGTGGTAAACCATGTTGGTTTGTACGCCACGTTTTTCTACGCACAGCGTAATAACGTTACCGAGATATGCCTGCGGCAATAGCATGTGACACTCTGCAATCGGCTCGCGCAGTTCGTAGATGTTATTTACCGCTGGCAGCTTCGATGGGCTGTCGACGTAAATAACTTCTCTTGACGTAGTTTCAACTTCATACACTACGGTCGGCGCCGTGGTGATCAGATCCAGATCGTATTCACGTTCCAGACGTTCCTGAATGATCTCCATGTGCAGCAAGCCGAGGAAGCCGCAGCGGAAACCAAAGCCCAACGCGCTGGAGCTTTCCGGCTCATAGAACAGTGAGGCATCATTCAGGCTGAGTTTGCCCAGCGCGTCACGGAAGGCTTCATAGTCGTCAGAGCTTACCGGGAACAAGCCTGCGTAAACCTGCGGTTTGACTTTCTTAAAGCCAGGCAGCGCCTTTTCTGCCGGATTACGCGCCAGTGTTAAGGTATCGCCTACCGGTGCACCGTGGATGTCTTTGATCGCACATACCAACCAGCCAACTTCACCGCATTTCAGTTCAGTGCGGTCAACCTGCTTCGGCGTGAAAATACCCAGACGGTCGGCGTTATAGGTCTGCCCGGTACTCATGACTTTCACTTTGTCGCCCTTACGCAGGGTGCCGTTTTTAATACGGATAAGTGAAACAACGCCCAGGTAGTTGTCGAACCAGGAGTCGATAATTAGCGCCTGTAACGGGCCTTCCGGATCGCCTTCCGGCGGCGGAATATCGCGCACCAGACGTTCGAGAACGTCCTGCACACCAACGCCGGTTTTCGCTGAGCAGCGCACTGCGTCGGTGGCGTCGATACCAACGATATCTTCAATCTCTTCTGCTACGCGTTCAGGATCAGCTGCCGGCAGGTCAATCTTGTTCAGTACCGGCACTACTTCGAGATCCATTTCCATCGCGGTGTAGCAGTTTGCCAGGGTTTGTGCTTCTACGCCCTGCCCGGCGTCGACCACCAGCAATGCACCTTCACAGGCAGCCAGCGAACGGGAAACTTCATAGGAGAAGTCTACGTGGCCCGGGGTGTCGATAAAGTTAAGCTGATAGGTTTCGCCGTCAGACGCTTTGTAATCCAGCGTCACGCTTTGCGCTTTGATGGTAATGCCACGCTCACGCTCAAGATCCATGGAATCGAGAACCTGCGCCTCCATTTCACGGTCAGACAGGCCACCGCAGATCTGGATAATACGGTCAGACAGCGTCGATTTACCGTGGTCAATGTGAGCTATGATCGAAAAGTTACGTATATTCTTCATAAAGTATGATTATTGTGCCTTAATGCCCGGTTAACCAGGCTTTTAGAAGTCGCTGTTCTGAGCTTAACGTCTGTATTAATAGAAACGCCGCATTCTACACTACAACATTGAGGCGAGGAAATGTTCATACCGTATGGATTGTGGTATCTGGAAACGTCCTCGCATTTGTTATGCAAAATGCAACAAAGCCAGTGAAATCACTGGCTCGCGTCTTCCGAAGATGTTTCAAATCGCACAAGGCCAGGCGGCAATGCCACGCTTAAGATGATCGGTTGCCATTCTGCCCGGGCAGCAAACTTTCGCGAATAGCCGCGTGCAATCAGGAATCCACCAACGCCGCCGAGAATCGCACCGCATAATGCTGCAATATCTGAAGCAAAGAGTAGCTGAAATAACGAAGCGATGAGGAATAATCCCACCAACGGCGACATATAAACCAGTAATGCGGAGCTAAGCAGGCTGCCCTCGGCGATTCCTAATTCCACTTTTTGCCCCGGCACTAACGGTTCATCACAGGGTACGACAATGGTATGCGTGGTTTGTGGGCCAAGTTTATTCAGCACGCGGCTACCGCAACCGACACGAGAAGCACAGCTGCTGCATGAGGCTTTAACATCACAACTGACCAGCGCCTGCCCGTTTTGCCAGGAGACGACCGTAGCCCACTCTTTGATCATTGCGCTGCCCCGAACTTAATATTCTCGGCAATGCGTTTCGCCGTTTGCGGCGGCAGTTCGCCGACAATGGTGATTTCGGCGTTATCACGTACGCTTGTACTGACGGTTCTGCGTCCGGTGCGCAACATCTGATCGGTGCTCGATGGCGTAGCGCGGTTAACGTTTACCGAGAAGCTGAATAATCCGTCGGAATAGAGACGTGATTCGATAGGCATGTTGTCCATCGTCGGTAACGGACGTCGGCTGCTGGAAACCTCACTAACCCCCTGTGGCAACCAGGTTGGCGTCCAGCTGAATTTAGCTTTTTCACCTACAGGAACAGAAAGCAGCGGCGGCAGATTTGCTTTCGCCAGCGTCTGCATACTGCTGCTGATATCCTGATTAACGTTAAAAGCAATCACGCGAAATTGTTCCAGCGTTTCACCATCGCGATCAAGGAGATCAACCCGCATCGGTAATTTCGATTCGGTGTCCATCCACACGATGTAGCTATAGCGTGTGCCATCACGGGCCACCACGCGAATGACTTCGCAAAGACGATCAGCAATACGCGTGCGTCCCACGGAGATAAAATCGTAGTAAGGAGAAAGGCGTTTGAAATCGGTATAGATGAGCGATGGCAGAGAATCAACAATGTAATCGCCATTAAGCGTGAACGGTTCAAGGCCCGGTTCAAAGTAGCTGATTTCATTGCCGCGCTGTACCACTTCCCGGCGCGGGCCATCCATTTGCAACAATTGTGCAAGAGGACGGTTATCGAGGCGTGCATGTCGATAACGCAGAGACTCAACACCCTGTTTATTGATGCTGATGAATGACAGCTCGTAATTCAGTGACTGACTGGCCAGGTTCATCTGCTGTAATAACGCCCCGGACGCGGGAGTGGCCGAGGCGTTAGCAGAGAATAACAGGCTACCTGTCACTAATGACATGGCAAACCAAAGTTGCTTCATTACTGCGATTGCGTTCCTAAAGTTTGAATTCCTGGCACCTGTACAGCGGCTTGCTGTGTTTGGGCCTGCTCAAACTGAAGCTGTTCAGAGTGGAGTCGACGTTGCAGTTCGTAATCCTGCAACATTGCATTAATGCGACGACGCTGCTCCTGTACCTGCTGCTGTTGACCATTGTTTGCAGTCGCTTCAGAAGGTACTCCCAGGCTAACCGGGCTGGCTTTACCCATCATCGGCAGTGTATTAAATACTGGCGTTTCGGGCTGCTGGGACGTTTCAGATTGCCCATTATAGTGCTGGACGCCAACGATAACTGCAAGCGATACGCATGCTGCTACGCCCATTTGGGTAAGCTGTGCAGCCCATGGACGTACTTTCTGCCAAAATGGCATTTTCTGCCATTGATGCGGCGCAGGCTGGGCCTCTGGGATCAGTGTCGCCGGTTGACGTACTGGCTCTTCTTCAATGGCGGCCATTACGCGTGAAGAGATATCGAAATGGAGCACCTCGGGAGTATCACCCCGCATTGAGTCACGGATTAAGTGATAGCTTTCCCAGGTTTTTTGCATTTCTGGGTTATGAGCCAGTTCGTTAAGCAGCTCACTATCCAGCGTTTCGCCATCCATTAAAGCGGAAAGTTGTTCTTTCTGCATGCCTAATACCCTTATCCAGTATCCCGCTATCGTCAACGCCTGATAAGCGGTTGAACTTTGTTATCAATAGCTTCCCTCGCTCGGAAGATACGTGAACGCACCGTACCTACCGGACAATCCATGATAGCGGCTATCTCTTCATAGCTCAGGCCATCCAGCTCCCGCAAGGTTATTGCCATGCGTAAATCTTCCGGGAGGGACTCAATAGTTCGGAAAACTATCTGTCTCAGTTCTTCTGACAACATTAAGTTCTCAGGGTTCGAAATTTCTTTCAACGCGCCGCCACTTTCGAAGTTTTCAGCTTCAATGGCATCCACATCACTGGAAGGTGGACGGCGTCCCTGAGCAACCAGGTAATTTTTCGCTGTATTTACAGCAATCCGATACAGCCATGTATAAAAAGCGCTATCTCCCCGGAACGAATCCAGCGCACGATAGGCTTTAATAAAAGCTTCTTGTACCACATCGGGAACATCACCCGACGGCACATAGCGGGAAACCAGACTCGCCACTTTATGCTGATAGCGCACTACCAGTAAGTTAAAGGCTTTCTGATCTCCCTTCTGGACCCGTTCAACCAGGACCTGGTCCGTTAACTGCTCGCTCATCCGAGGTAAAGTCTCCCCAAACCAAATTTCCACGCGCTATCGAAACGCCACTCCATTAGCTGCAATTTGAGCAAGCAAAGGGTTAGAGTGTCTCGTTTTTGTAAAGTTCCGTAACGCATCTGTTTTTGTTTGTCATGCTGTAGACGGATCATTATCTATCATTATAAGTCTACAGAATCTGAACATCGCATTATCTGTGTAGAAATGCCCATTTAACTGCCTGAAGAGTAACCCAACGGCCTTTTTATTTCACCACCTAATCCTTCGCCAGCCAGTAACTTCTCGTTTTCTCGTCGCCGTGATTCGGTCTGTTTAGCCCCTGTAACAAAAATTAAAATAGCAGGTGTTTAATCGCACAACATGATGCTATGCTGACCAAACTGTGTTTAGTAAATTAAACAAAAAAAATGAATACTCTCCCTGAACATTCATGTGACGTGTTGATTATCGGTAGCGGCGCTGCCGGGCTTTCACTGGCGCTACGTCTGGCTGATCGGCATCATGTCATCGTTCTAAGTAAAGGCCCAGTCACGGAAGGTTCAACATTTTATGCCCAGGGCGGAATTGCCGCCGTGTTTGATGAAACTGACAGCATTGATTCGCATGTGGAAGACACAATGATAGCCGGTGCTGGTATTTGTGATCGCCATGCAGTTGAATTTGTCGCCAGCAATGCGCGTTCCTGTGTGCAATGGTTAATTGACCAGGGGGTGTTGTTTGATACCCACGTTCAATCGAATGGCGAAGAAAGTTACCATTTGACCCGTGAAGGTGGACATAGTCACCGACGAATTCTTCATGCTGCGGACGCCACCGGTAAAGAAGTAGAAACCACACTAGTGAGCAAGGCGCAGAACCATCCGAATATTCGCGTGCTGGAGCGCAGCAACGCGGTTGATCTGATTGTCTCTGACAAAATTGGCCTGCCGGGCACGCGACGAGTTGTTGGCGCGTGGGTATGGAACCGAAATAAAGAAACGGTGGAAACCTGCCACGCAAAAGCAGTGGTGCTGGCAACCGGCGGTGCGTCAAAAGTTTACCAGTACACTACCAATCCGGATATATCTTCTGGCGATGGTATTGCTATGGCGTGGCGCGCGGGCTGCCGGGTCGCCAATCTCGAATTTAATCAGTTCCATCCTACCGCGCTGTATCATCCGCAGGCACGCAATTTTCTGTTAACGGAAGCACTGCGCGGCGAAGGCGCTTATCTCAAGCGACCGGATGGCACGCGTTTCATGCCTGATTTTGACGAGCGCGGCGAACTGGCTCCGCGCGATATTGTCGCCCGTGCTATTGATCACGAAATGAAACGCCTCGGCGCAGATTGTATGTTCCTCGATATCAGCCATAAGCCTGCCGATTTTATTCGCCAGCATTTCCCGATGATCTATGAAAAGTTGCTCGGGCTGGGGATAGATCTCACGAAAGAACCGGTGCCGATTGTGCCTGCTGCACATTATACCTGCGGTGGTGTAATGGTTGATGATCATGGGCGTACGGACGTCGAAGGTTTGTACGCCATTGGCGAAGTGAGTTATACCGGCTTACACGGCGCTAACCGCATGGCCTCAAATTCATTACTGGAGTGTCTGGTTTACGGCTGGTCGGCGGCGGAGGATATTACCAGGCGTATGCCTTATGCCCACGGCGTCAGTACGTTACCGCCATGGGATGAAAGCCGCGTTGAGAACCCAGACGAGCTGGTGGTGATTCAACATAACTGGCACGAGTTACGTCTGTTTATGTGGGATTACGTTGGCATTGTGCGCACAACGAAGCGCCTGGAACGCGCCCTGCGGCGGATAACCATGCTCCAACAAGAAATAGACGAATATTACGCCCATTTCCGCGTCTCAAATAATTTGCTGGAGCTGCGTAATCTGGTACAGGTTGCCGAGTTGATTGTTCGCTGTGCGATGATGCGCAAAGAGAGCCGTGGCCTGCATTTTACGCTGGATTACCCACAGCTACTCACGCATTCCGGTCCATCGATCCTTTCCCCCAGCAATCATTACATAAACAGATAAAAAGCCTGGGTCAGCGCCGTATACGCTTCGGAATAGTTCTGGTCTGGCCCACGAATGACTAAGCGATCGCTAAAGCATTCTCCTGCCTGCGGGGAGAATGCCAGCAGCACCCGATGCGGCAGTCGCGCTTCGTTTTCCGCCACATCCGTCCGCAAACGTAAATGCCAGCCCATACTTAATGCCAGTTCAGTAAAACCATTACCAATCTGCTCTGGCAACACCACGCAGAAAAATCCCTCTTCGGTAATGCACTCCGCCGCACAGGTTAGCAACGATTGATGATCAAGCGTAGTGGTATAGCGTGCCTGTTCCCTCTGCGGCGTAGCGCACTCAACGCCCTGCTGATAATAAGGCGGGTTACTGATGATTAAATCAAAGCGTGCTGTCTGCTGTGTGATCCACTGCTGAATATCCGCCGGATAGATATTAATCCGCTCTGCCCACGGGGACTGGTTGATATTTTCCTGCGCCTGAGTCGCAGCTTCACTTTCCAGTTCAACGGCATCAATCATCACGCTGTCATCGGTTCGCTGCGCCAGCATTAATGCCAGCAACCCGCTACCCGCGCCGATATCAAGGCAACGTTTTACCCCAGCCACCGGTGCCCATGCGCCCAGCAAAATGCCATCCGTTCCCACTTTCATCGCACAGCGATCGTGAGCAACAAAAAACTGTTTAAAAGTAAATCCATTACGACGAAGCACGGATGTAGACTGTGACATGAAAATAAAACCTTGCAGGAAAAACGGCGATAGCACCGGGTGAGAACAATACCCGAGAAGCGATATCCATACAAACAGATGAAGATTGCAGCCGTAACGTCTATAATCAGCGCCCCACACAGAGGTAGAACATGACTGTAACGACTTTTTCCGAACTTGAACTCGACGAAAGCCTGCTGGAAGCCCTCCAGGATAAAGGTTTCACTCGCCCGACCGCCATTCAGGCTGCCGCCATTCCGCCTGCGCTCGATGGCCGTGATGTACTCGGTTCTGCGCCGACAGGCACCGGTAAAACGGCGGCGTATCTGCTGCCAGCGTTGCAGCACCTGCTCGATTTCCCCCGTAAGAAATCCGGTCCGCCGCGTATTTTGATCCTCACCCCGACTCGCGAACTGGCGATGCAGGTGGCCGATCATGCCCGCGAACTGGCGAAACATACGCATCTGGATATCGCCACCATCACCGGCGGCGTAGCCTATATGAACCACGCGGAAGTATTCAGCGAAAACCAGGATATCGTGGTTGCCACGACCGGACGTCTGCTGCAATACATAAAAGAAGAGAACTTCGATTGCCGCGCGGTTGAAACGCTGATCCTCGACGAAGCAGACCGTATGCTGGATATGGGGTTTGCTCAGGATATCGAACATATTGCAGGCGAAACGCGCTGGCGTAAACAGACCCTGCTCTTCTCGGCAACGCTTGAAGGCGATGCCATTCAGGATTTTGCCGAGCGTCTGCTTGAAGATCCGGTGGAAGTTTCTGCGAATCCCTCCACCCGTGAGCGCAAAAAGATTCATCAGTGGTATTACCGTGCTGATGATCTTGAGCATAAAACCGCATTACTGGTGCATCTGTTAAAACAACCGGAAGCGACCCGCTCAATTGTATTTGTGCGTAAGCGTGAGCGTGTGCATGAACTGGCAAACTGGCTGCGCGAAGCGGGCATCAACAACTGCTATCTCGAAGGTGAGATGGTACAAGGCAAGCGTAACGAAGCGATCAAGCGTCTGACCGAAGGTCGCGTAAACGTACTGGTTGCCACCGATGTTGCCGCGCGCGGTATCGACATTCCGGATGTCAGCCATGTCTTTAACTTCGATATGCCACGCAGTGGCGATACTTATTTACACCGTATCGGACGTACTGCTCGCGCTGGTCGTAAGGGAACCGCGATTTCACTGGTTGAAGCTCATGACCATCTGCTGCTGGGCAAAGTAGGCCGCTATATTGAAGAGCCAATTAAAGCTCGCGTTATTGATGAGTTACGCCCGAAAACGCGTGCGCCAAGCGAAAAGCAGACCGGCAAGCCATCGAAGAAAGTACTGGCTAAACGTGCCGAGAAGAAAAAAGCTAAAGAGAAAGAGAAGCCGCGGGTGAAAAAACGCCATCGCGACACCAAAAATATTGGTAAGCGCCGTAAACCAAGCGGAACGGGCGTGCCACCGCAAACGACAGAAGAGTGATCTTAATTCCGGGTTTAAGCCCGGAATTAAAAGTGCTGGCAAACGCAAAACTGCCTGATGCGCTACGCTTATCAGGCCTACATGGCTCATGCAATATATTGAATTTGCACGATCTTGTAGGCCGGATAAGGCGTTCACGCCGCATCCGGCATGAACAAAACGCACTTCGTCGACAAGTTGGGTGCCGGGTTTAAGCCCGGCATTATTTTTATCCCGGCAAAAAACACTCTTCAACACACTGAATAAAAGTGTGCATCGCCGGGCTAACCGCTTTCCCGGCATGGTGTGCGCACATTGCCGTAATGGTCTGCGACTGTTCGCCAAAAGGCAATTCGATTAATTCTCCGCACTCCAACTCTTTTGCCACCGCAAAACGCGGCAGATAGCTAACTCCGATATTCGCCGCGACACAACGCTTTATGCTTTCGATACTTATAAGCTCAATGGTATTTTCCACCGTGATCCGCCGCTGGCGCAGCGTGCTCTCAAATATCTGCCGGAAGACACATTGCGGTTCGTTGATAATAAAACTACAGGCGTTATGTCTTCCCGGCTGGGTAAAATCGATATCTGCAATTTGCGGTGAAGCCACCAGCACCAGCGATTGTTCACCCAATTCTCGTCGATTCAGAGCATCATCATTTCCTACGCGATAAAAAACACCGACATCGGCCTCATCATTCAGTAGAGCATCACGGATCACGTAACAGTTCAGCGACTGCAGCGATAAACGCACTTTTGGTGCACGTTGCCGAAAACGCTGCAACACCTGCGGCATTCGGTAAGAGAGCAACGTTTCGCCCGAAACAACGCGTAGTTCCCCGTCCGGTTCCGACTCTTTTTTGGCAGCCTCACGAAGCGTATCCATCACTCTGGTGAGTTCATAGATGTGCGGCAGCAACTTTTTGCCTTCGCGAGTGAGGCACATCCGTCGGCCAATTTTCTCAAACAATTGTACTGAGAACTCCTGTTCAAGCTGCTGAATATGAAAAGTCACCGTCGATTGTGTACAGCATAACTTTTGCGAAGCTCGCAAAAAGGAACCCTCTTCCACCACGGTTTTAAGCGTAATAAAACGGCGCAGATCCATAACCCCAAACCTATCGAAAATATCGAATTTAGAATGTAAAAACATTCATTTTTTTAAATGTTCCGTGTCGGGTACTGTCTATCAAAACAGAGGAGATAACAAGTGACACCGACCCTTTTAAGTGCTTTTTGGACTTACACCCTGATTACCGCTCTGACGCCCGGACCGAACAACATTCTCGCCCTTAGCTCAGCCACAACGCACGGCTTTCGCCAGAGTACCCGCGTACTGGCAGGGATGAGTCTGGGATTTTTGATTGTGATGTTACTGTGTGCAGGAATTTCATTTTCACTGGCTGTTATTGACCCGGCAGCGGTGCACCTTTTGAGTTGGGCAGGAGCGGCATATATTGTCTGGCTGGCGTGGAAAATCGCTACCAGTCCAACCAAGGAAGACGGACTTCAGGCCAAACCGATCAGCTTCTGGGCCAGCTTTGCTTTGCAGTTTGTGAACGTCAAAATTATTTTGTACGGCATTACAGCACTGTCGACATTTGTCCTGCCACAAACGCAGGCGTTAAGCTGGGTGATTGGCGTCAGCGTTTTGCTGGCAATGATTGGGACCTTTGGCAATGTGTGCTGGGCGCTGGCGGGGCATCTGTTTCAGCGATTGTTTCGCCAGTATGGTCGCCAGTTAAATATCGTGCTGGCGTTGTTGCTGGTCTATTGCGCGGTGCGCATTTTCTGTTAATGAAAAAAAGCGGAAGAGGTCGCCCTCTTCCGCTTAGTAACTTGCTACTTAAACCTTACAGGCTTTCAGTAAAGGTACGAGCGATAACATCGCGCTGCTGTTCCGGAGTCAGAGAGTTAAAGCGAACTGCATAACCGGATACACGGATGGTCAGCTGCGGATATTTTTCCGGATGCTTAACTGCATCTTCCAGAGTTTCACGACGCAGAACGTTTACGTTCAGGTGCTGACCACCTTCAACGCGAACTTCTGGTTTAACTTCTACTGGAACTTCACGGTATTCAATGTCACCCAGTTTGCTTACTGCAACCACTTCGTCTTCTGCAAAACCTGCTTTCGCAACGATGCAACGCGCTTCGCCTTTTTCGCTGTCCAGCAGCCAGAAAGAGTTCAGCAGATCGTCATTAGCGGCTTTAGTAATCTGGATACCTGTAATCATGTGATGCCTCCCCGGCAAAATTATTTGATTTGTTCAGCCTGTCGCGGCCAATTGGTAAAACCATTGTTGCTTGAGTGTATATATACTCCTCAAACACCCTTGATTCTTTGATTTAAATCAATAAAAACCACATATCGAATGTGGTCACAAATGGATTTTATTGTTTTACATCAACTTATGCAGGTGTGAAATTTTACCAATTTACATTTTTTTGCATGTCTTTTTGTCTATAAAATGAGCATGATTTTGTTCTGTAGAAAGAAGCAGTTAAGCTAGGCGGATTGAAGATTCGCAGGAGAGCGAGATGGCTAACGAATTAACCTGGCATGACGTGCTGGCTGAAGAGAAGCAGCAACCCTATTTTCTTAATACCCTTCAGACCGTCGCCAGCGAGCGGCAGTCCGGCGTCACTATCTATCCACCACAAAAAGATGTCTTTAACGCCTTTCGCTTTACCGAGTTGGGCGATGTCAAAGTCGTGATCCTCGGTCAGGACCCCTATCATGGCCCCGGGCAAGCGCATGGTCTGGCATTTTCTGTTCGTCCCGGAATCGCCATTCCTCCGTCATTACTGAATATGTATAAAGAGTTGGAAAATACTATTCCTGGCTTTACCCGCCCTGGCCATGGCTATCTTGAGAGCTGGGCGCGTCAGGGCGTTTTGCTGCTCAATACCGTCTTGACGGTTCGCGCAGGTCAGGCGCATTCCCACGCCAGCCTCGGTTGGGAGACCTTCACCGACAAAGTCATCAGCCTGATTAACCAGCACCGCGAAGGCGTGGTGTTTTTGTTGTGGGGATCACATGCGCAAAAGAAAGGGGCGATTATTGATAAGCAACGCCATCACGTACTGAAAGCGCCGCATCCATCACCGCTTTCTGCACATCGTGGATTCTTTGGCTGCAATCATTTTGTGCTGGCAAATCAGTGGCTGGAACAACGTGGCGAGAAACCGATTGACTGGATGCCAGTATTACCGGCAGAGAGTGAGTAAATTTAAGGGAAAACGCCGGATGGCAGAATTGCCACCCGGCTGATTTATCAGGCTTTGTTCTGACGCCACCATTCGCCAAGCAAAACGCCGGTTGCAACAGAGATATTCAGCCCGGCAACATTGCCAGTTCCGTCAATCTTCACGCGCAAATCGTTCGGATCGCGTGCGGCATCCGGTAACCCTTCATATTCCTGACCCAGCACTAGCACCATTTTCTCTGGCAGACTGGTTTTGAACAGCGGTTTACCCTGCTCGCTGGAGGTGGTCACTACGGTGTAACCCGCCCGGCGGAAGTCATCCAGCACGTTAACAATATTGTCGCCAGTAATCGGCTGAACATGCTCTGCACCGCCTTCTGCGGTACGGATAGCCGCACCGGATTCCAGCAACGCCGCATCCTGCACCACAACGCCTTTCACGCCGAAGTGCGCGCAACTGCGCATCATGCCACCCAGGTTATGCGGGTTAGATTCGTTTTCCAGTGCCAGTACACAATCCTGCGCACCTGCCTGACTTACCCACTGCTGCACGGTTGTACCGTTACGCTTTTTGATCAGGAAGCAAACGCCGCCGTGATGTTCCGTGCCTGACGCTTTGGTCAGTTCCGCTTCATCCACCACATGATACGCTTTGCGGTTTGCCGCCATCCAGCGCAATGCTTCTTTAAAACGTGGCGTTACGCTCTGAATAAACCAGGCGCGAACAATCGCTTCGGGGCGGCTCTGGAACAGTGCCTGACAGGCGTTTTCGCCGTAGACGCGGGTTTCTTCCGCACGCTGACGACGCAACACTTCCGGATCAATAAAACTTTTACCACTGATGCCACCGTGATCGGCCTTTTCCGGCGTCTCATCACCTGGCGCGCGGGAAACCGTGCGCCACGGAGACTCTTCCCACTTGCGGTCACGGGGTTGACTTTGTTTGTCATCGCGGGCGGGGCGACGGCCACCGTCGGCACGAGATTTTCCTGGACGCCCGCCCCCTTTCCCGGTACGCGGGTTATGGGTACGTTTATCAGAATCATCATCACTGCGGACATACATCACTTTGACCTTGCCGCTTTTACCTTTCATCTCATCGTTCATGCTTTTCTCCACCAGCGCTGCGCGAAGCGCGCAGATTACCCGAAGTGCGCGCGGTTCGCCATGATTTCGTACCAAAGCCTGCGACTATCATACCTATTGAATAAAACAGATTGTTGTCTGGAACAATGTCCCCGATAATATGTAACATATTAGAAACATACCGGCGTCGTTGCCGATAAGTCTCCTTACTCATCCCGAGGTTAGTTATGAATACCGTTTGTACCCATTGTCAGGCCATCAATCGCATTCCCGACGATCGGATCGAAGATGCGGCAAAATGCGGACGCTGCGGTCACGACTTGTTTGACGGAGAGGTGATTAATGCGACCAGTGAAACGCTCGATAAATTGCTGAAAGATGATCTGCCTGTGGTGATCGACTTCTGGGCGCCGTGGTGCGGCCCCTGCCGTAATTTCGCACCAATTTTTGAAGATGTTGCGCAAGAGCGTAGCGGTAAAGTGCGCTTTGTGAAAGTGAATACCGAAGCTGAACGTGAATTAAGCAGCCGCTTTGGTATTCGTAGCATTCCGACAATCATGATTTTCAAAAACGGTCAGGTTGTCGACATGCTTAATGGCGCAGTACCAAAAGCACCTTTCGATAGCTGGCTGAACGAATCGCTTTAATCTTGTCGGGGTGCATCTTGTGCCCCGTTTTCTCCTCTGCGACAATGGCGTTTTTTCGACGCTCTCTTATGACCGAAAACGCTGTTCTCCAGTTACGCGCCGAGCGTATTGCGCGCGCAACACGTCCTTTTCTTGCCCGCGGTAATCGCGTTCGTCGCTGCCAACGCTGTCTTTTGCCAGAGAAATTATGTCTCTGTTCGACAATTACTCCAGCGGAAGCTAAAAGTCGCTTTTGTTTGCTGATGTTCGACACCGAGCCAATGAAGCCCAGTAACACCGGGCGTCTGATTGCCGATATCTTGCCAAATACCGTCGCGTTTCAATGGTCCCGTACCGAACCCTCGCAGGATTTGCTAGCTCTGGTACAAAACCCGGATTATCAGCCAATGGTGGTCTTTCCCGCCTCGTATGCTGATGAGCAACGGGAAGTGATTTTTACACCACCTGCTGGTAAGCCACCGCTGTTTATCATGCTCGATGGTACCTGGCCGGAAGCTCGCAAGATGTTTCGTAAAAGTCCGTATCTGGATAATCTTCCCGTCATTTCCGTCGATCTTTCCCGGCTTTCTGCCTATCGCCTGCGTGAAGCCCAGGCTGAAGGCCAATACTGCACTGCCGAAGTTGCCATCGCACTGTTAGATATGGCCGGCGATACCGGAGCGGCGGCAGGTCTAGGCGAGTATTTCACCCGCTTTAAAACACGCTATCTGGCAGGAAAAACGCAACATCTGGGTAGCATCACAGCAGAACAGTTAGAAAGCGTTTAAAATCATTCGGTCACTTCTGCGGGAGACCGATATGAGTCAGCGAGGACTGGAAGCACTACTGCGACCAAAATCGATTGCGGTAATTGGCGCATCGATGAAACCCAATCGCGCAGGTTACCTGATGATGCGTAACCTGCTGGCGGGGGGATTTAACGGGCCGGTACTCCCGGTGACGCCTGCCTGGAAAGCGGTGTTGGGTGTGTTGGCCTGGCCGGATATTGCCAGCCTGCCCTTTACACCCGATCTTGCGGTTTTATGTACCAATGCCAGCCGCAATCTTACTCTTCTGGAAGAGCTCGGCGAGAAAGGCTGTAAAACCTGCATTATTCTTTCCGCCCCGGCATCGCAACACGAAGATCTCCGCGCCTGCGCCCTGCGCCATAACATGCGTCTGCTGGGGCCAAACAGTCTGGGATTACTGGCCCCCTGGCAAGGCCTGAATGCCAGCTTTTCGCCTGTACCGATTAAACGCGGCAAACTGGCGTTTATTTCGCAGTCTGCCGCCGTCTCCAATACCATCCTCGACTGGGCACAACAGCGGGAAATGGGCTTTTCCTACTTTATTGCTCTCGGCGACAGTCTGGATATCGACGTTGATGAATTGCTCGATTATCTGGCGCGCGACAGCAAAACCAGTGCAATCCTGCTCTACCTCGAACAATTAAGTGATGCGCGACGTTTTGTTTCGGCTGCACGTAGCGCCTCACGTAATAAACCGATTCTGGTGATTAAAAGTGGACGTAGCCCGGCGGCGCAACGACTACTGAACACCACGGCAGGAATGGATCCTGCCTGGGATGCAGCTATTCAGCGCGCCGGTTTGTTGCGAGTGCAGGATACCCACGAGCTGTTTTCGGCAGTCGAAACCCTTAGCCATATGCGCCCGCTACGTGGAGAGCGGCTGATGATTATCAGCAACGGTGCAGCACCTGCCGCACTGGCGCTGGATGCCTTATGGTCACGCAATGGCAAGCTGGCTACGCTCAGTGAAGAAACCTGCCAGAAATTGCGCGATGCACTGCCAGAACATGTGGCAATCTCTAACCCGCTCGATCTTCGTGATGACGCCAGTAGTGAGCATTATATTAAAACGCTGGATATTCTGCTCCACAGTCAGGATTTTGATGCGCTGATGGTTATTCATTCGCCCAGCGCCGCTGCTCCCGCAACAGAAAGCGCGCATGCATTAATTGAAGCAGTAAAGCATCATCCCCGCAGCAAGTATGTTTCTCTGCTGACGAACTGGTGCGGCGAGCACTCCTCGCAAGAGGCACGACGTTTATTCAGCGAAGCCGGGCTGCCGACCTACCGCACCCCGGAAGGAACCATCACCGCTTTTATGCATATGGTGGAGTACCGGCGTAATCAGAAGCAACTACGCGAAACGCCGGCGTTGCCCAGCAATCTGACCTCTAATACCGCAGAAGCGCATCTTCTGTTGCAACAGGCCATTGTCGAAGGGGCAACGTCGCTCGATACCCATGAAGTTCAGCCTATCCTGCAAGCGTACGGCATGAACACACTTCCCACCTGGATTGCCACTGACAGCACCGAGGCTGTGCATATTGCCGAACAGATTGGTTATCCGGTGGCACTAAAATTACGCTCGCCGGATATTCCACATAAATCAGAAGTTCAGGGCGTCATGCTCTACTTGCGTACAGCCAATGAAGTCCAGCAAGCCGCAAATGCTATTTTCGATCGCGTAAAAATGGCCTGGCCGCAGGCGCGTATCCACGGCCTGCTGGTACAAAGTATGGCTAACCGTGCTGGCGCTCAGGAGTTGCGAGTAGTGGTTGAGCACGATCCGGTTTTCGGACCGTTGATCATGCTGGGCGAAGGCGGTGTGGAGTGGCGTCCTGAAGATCAAGCCGTCGTCGCACTACCGCCGCTGAACATGAACCTGGCACGTTATCTGGTCATTCAGGGGATCAAAAGTAAAAAGATTCGTGCGCGTAGTGCGCTACGCCCGCTGGATGTGGCGGGATTAAGCCAGTTACTGGTGCAGGTTTCTAACTTGATTGTCGATTGTCCGGAGATTCAGAGGCTGGATATTCATCCTTTGCTGGCTTCCGGCAATGAATTTACCGCGCTTGATGTCACGCTGGATATCGCTCCGTTTGAAGGCGATAACGAGAGTCGCCTGGCAGTCCGCCCTTATCCTCATCAGCTGGAAGAATGGGTAGAATTGAAAAACGGCGAACGTTGCTTGTTCCGCCCGATTTTGCCGGAAGATGAGCCACAACTTCAGCAGTTCATTTCGCGAGTCACCAAAGAAGATCTTTATTACCGCTACTTTAGCGAGATCAACGAATTTACCCATGAAGATTTAGCCAACATGACGCAGATCGACTACGATCGGGAAATGGCATTTGTAGCGGTACGACGTATTGATCAAACGGAAGAGATCCTCGGCGTCACGCGTGCGATCTCCGATCCTGATAACATCGATGCCGAATTTGCCGTGCTGGTTCGCTCGGATCTCAAAGGGTTAGGCTTAGGTCGACGCTTAATGGAAAAGTTGATTACCTATACGCGAGATCACGGACTGCAACGTCTGAATGGTATTACGATGCCAAACAATCGTGGCATGGTGACGCTGGCCCGCAAGCTCGGGTTTAACGTTGATATCCAGCTCGAAGAGGGGATCGTTGGGCTTATGCTAAATCTTGCCCAGCGCGAGGAATCATGAGTAAGGTACTGGAAATGTTGACCACTTAATCGGGACTGGTGTTATTATTGCCCGCTTATGTCGTCTGCATTGCACAGAGGACCCTTCAATGAACAGAGAAGAAATGCACTGTGATGTTGTCAAAATTTAAGCGTAATAAACATCAACAACACCTTGCCCAACTACCCAAGATTTCTCAATCAGTTGATGATGTCGATTTCTTTTACGCTCCCGCCGACTTCCGGGAGACGCTGCTGGAAAAAATAGCCAGCGCGAAGCAGCGCATTTGCATTGTCGCCCTGTATCTCGAACAGGATGACGGTGGCAAAGGCATTCTGAACGCGTTGTATGAGGCTAAAAGGCAGCGTCCGGAACTGGATGTACGGGTGCTGGTCGACTGGCATCGTGCACAACGTGGACGCATTGGCGCTGCGGCATCTAACACTAACGCTGACTGGTACTGCCGCATGGCGCAGGAAAATCCGGGCGTAGATGTTCCAGTTTATGGCGTTCCAATCAATACCCGTGAGGCCCTTGGTGTTCTGCACTTTAAAGGCTTTATCATCGACGATAGCGTACTTTATAGCGGTGCCAGCCTGAACGATGTTTACCTGCATCAGCACGATAAATACCGCTACGACCGTTATCATCTGATTCGTAACCGCAAGATGTCAGACATTATGTTCGAATGGGTTACACAGAATATAATGAATGGTCGCGGAGTTAATCGTCTGGATGATGTTAATCGTCCAAAAAGCCCGGAAATCAAGAACGACATTCGCCTGTTCCGCCAGGAGCTGCGTGATGCCGCTTATCATTTCCAGGGTGATGCTGATAACGATCAGCTTTCTGTTACGCCATTGGTGGGCCTGGGGAAATCGAGTCTGTTGAACAAGACCATTTTCCACCTTATGCCTTGTGCCGAGCAGAAACTAACCATTTGTACACCATATTTCAACCTGCCAGCAATCCTTGTGCGTAATATCATCCAGTTACTGCGCGAAGGGAAAAAGGTCGAAATTATTGTTGGTGATAAAACCGCGAATGACTTCTACATTCCGGAAGATGAACCTTTCAAGATAATTGGCGCATTGCCTTATCTCTATGAGATCAATCTGCGTCGTTTCCTGAGCCGTTTGCAGTATTACGTCAATACTGACCAGTTAGTGGTTCGGTTATGGAAAGACGACGACAACACCTATCACCTGAAAGGGATGTGGGTTGATGATAAGTGGATGCTGATCACCGGCAATAACCTGAACCCGCGCGCCTGGCGTCTGGATCTGGAAAACGCTATTTTGATTCACGATCCGCAACTGGAGCTTGCGCCACAGCGAGAGAAAGAACTGGAGCTGATCCGCGAGCATACCACCATCGTTAAGCACTATCGCGATCTGCAAAGTATTGCCGATTATCCGGTGAAGGTTCGTAAACTCATTCGCCGTTTGCGCCGTATCCGCATCGACCGATTAATTAGCCGCATCCTGTAATCACAACCCCGTCCTGTACGGGGTTTGTTTTTGGAGGCCACGTTTTGCGTATTCTTTTTGTCTGTTCGCTATTGTTACTTTCTGGATGCAGCCATATGGCTAACGATAGCTGGAGCGGGCAGGATAAAGCTCAACACTTTATCGCCTCGGCGATGCTTTCCGCTGCCGGAAATGAATATTCACAGCATCAGGGGATGAGTCGCGATCGCAGTGCCACTTTCGGGCTGATGTTCTCTGTTGGGCTGGGCGCGTCAAAAGAACTTTGGGATAGCCGCCCCGAGGGGAGCGGCTGGAGCTGGAAAGATTTTACCTGGGATGTCGCCGGTGCAACTACTGGCTATACCGTCTGGCAACTGGCGCATCACTAAAGACGCATCCCTTTTCCTTTACGGTGCAATGTTAGTGAAACCAGAAACGCCACCACGGCCATCAAGGTCACATACCAGAAGAAGGCTGTTTCCATTCCTATTGATTTCAGTGACAACGCTACGTACTCCGCCGAACCACCAAATATAGCATTGGCGACCGCATATGACAGACCAACGCCTAATGCGCGAACCTGTGCCGGGAACATCTCAGCCTTCAGTATTCCACTGATTGAAGTATAAAAACTCACTATCAGCAGGGCGCACATCACCAGACCAAAAGCGGCGTAAGGCGAAGAAACGTTCTGCAATGCTGAGAGAATAGGAACGGTAAAAATGGTTGCCAGAGAACCGAAACATAGCATTGAGGTACGACGACCAATCTTATCCGACAGCGCGCCAATAAGTGGTTGAATAAGCATGAATACAAACAATGCGGCAGTCATAATGCCACTCGCCACGTTGGCATGCATTCCCGCAGTATTTACCAGATACTTCTGCATATAAGTGGTGAAGGTATAGAAACAAAGGGAGCCCGCAGCGGTAAAACCGAGAACCATGATGAATGCACGGCGATTGCGCCATAATCCTTTCAGAGATCCAGCTTCTTTTAAAGCGCGTGTTTCTTGTTGTGAAGTTTCATCTAACTGACGACGTAACCACAACGCCACAACAGCTAACACAGCTCCTAACGCGAAAGGAATACGCCATCCCCACTCTCTGAGTGCAGCGTCTTCCATGGTGTGTTGTAAAACCACGACAACCAGTAGAGCTAGCAGTTGCCCGCCGATCAACGTCACATACTGAAATGATGCGTAAAAACCTTTGCGCCCTTCAACGGCAACTTCACTCATATAGGTGGCGCTGGTGCCATATTCTCCGCCAACGGATAATCCCTGGAATAAACGAGCAAGAAGCAATAATGCCGGAGCCCAGGTACCGATTGTTTCGTAGCCTGGCAAACAGGCGATAACCAGTGAGCCGAAACACATCATACACACCGATAATAGCATCGATTTTTTGCGACCATGTTTATCGGCTATGCGGCCAAATAGCCAACCGCCTATTGGGCGCATCAGAAATCCCGCAGCAAAAACACCTGCTGTTTGCAGTAGTTGAGTCGTCGTGTTCCCGGAAGGGAAGAAGATGTGGGCGAAGTAGAGTGAACAGAACGAGTAGACATAGAAATCGAACCACTCGACCAAATTACCTGAAGAGGCCCCCACAATTGCCCAAATGCGGCGACGAGTATCACTACTTGTCAGTTTGCTGTCTGCCGTTACAGTACTTTCAGCCATGCCATTATGTCTCCTGCCGTAATCCGATGCTTTTGTCGGTCGCTGTTGTTTATTTTTTTTGGTAAAGAAAATGTTATACATTTGTTGCGCATCATTATGCAACCTTAACCATGAATTTAGTTAGCAGGAAAATGGTTATTAAGGAGCTTAAGGATAGATTTCTGGTAAGGAGGAAGTATTTAAGTGGGCAATTTGGGGAAGCCGTATTCGCTGTTGAATCTGGCTTATGTGGGAGCGTAGGACGGATAAGATGCAGCCAGCGTCGCATCCGGCATTTTTTCCGCACCAGCGCAAAAAGGCCATCCTGACGGATGGCCTTCTGCTTAATTTGATGCCTGGCAGTTCCCTACTCTCGCATGGGGAGACCCCACACTACCATCGGCGCTACGGCGTTTCACTTCTGAGTTCGGCATGGGGTCAGGTGGGACCACCGCGCTAAGGCCGCCAGGCAAATTCTGTTCATCAGACCGCTTCTGCGTTCTGATTTAATCTGTATCAGGCTGAAAATCTTCTCTCATCCGCCAAAACACCTTCGGCGTTGTAAGGTTAAGCCTCACGGT